>NZ_JAILNU010000018.1 GCF_024691275.1 Ruminococcus sp.
TCAGAGGCCTCTCCCAAGTTTCAAAATGGGTCAGGCTTAAGTTTGCTGCAATGAATATCAAAAAATATGCTCTCCATGTGGCTTCATGAAGAGCTTTTTTGTTGTTATTTGAGGTTTAATGCGGGGTTTTTTGACGAGCTGGAAAGAGCAGCGTATAGCTGCTCTTTGAATGCATATTTAACGGTGATGGCTGCTGTGGCTGATACTTCCGCCGTGGGAGTGACCACCGCCGCCGCCTCGGCTTCCACCGCTGCTGCTTGACTGTATCCTGTGTTTTGTAACATAGGTACGCATGAGAGTATCCGACCTCTCGATGAATTTTGCATTTTCATTTGAAAGGTAGATGCTCGGACTTGTTTTGGACTTGAACTTATACCTGCTCTTTGCCACAAAGTAGGAGATAAGTGCTGTGAGAGCGCCTATGAGCTCAGCCACAACGCATATGATGAGCTTCAGTACAGGCGGCTTGCTTGTGGTGACATAGGTCTTTCCGCCTTTATCGTATACATACACGGGCGGAGTTGCTGTGCTGTCGTGGTAGTAGCCTGAAATGTCATTAGAGTTGTAATACGATTCAAGAAGCGAACAGAAATTGGTCACTGTGTTCGTGATATGCTCGGGATACACAGGGCCGTATGAAGGCGGCAGGTATTCATCGAGTATGGAAAACATTGACTGACAGGTCGAATCGGGGAATATAAGGCTCGTTCTTGCACTTTTTGCGATGTCATCGCAGGCAGGAGACTTGCCTGATATGTCGATATAGTACAGCAGACCGTCGGTATTCTCGCCAAAAACCGAGTTGTACTTATTTGCAGTAAAGTCCCTTACGTCGTCATCTGAGTAGCCGCTTCTTGACGAATCAGGGAGGAATATGAGGATATTCATATTCAGCTTCTTTGAACAGTCGCGGACGATCTCTTTAAGCTCCGAGAGCGTCTGCGGATCGTCGTCGAAGATGCCGTTCTCATCAATGATGCCTGATTTGCCGTAGTCTCCGTCGAAGCCGACATAGCGGTTTTCCGTGCCTGTGCGGAAAGCTATGAGATAGTCTGTCAGGCATATGCCTGCAATAATTGCGATAATGCAGAGAAAAACTTTGAGGCCGTTACTTGTTTTTTTCATCAGAACAGAGCACCTCCGAAAAGTATTATTGCAGCTGCCACAGCTGCGCCGACTGCGCCGCATACAGCTGCGAGCCTGCCCTTAGAGAGCGGCGGTGTACCTGCCAGCTTGCCCGTCTGACCGTTTATAGCGAATTCGTACATCTTATCATTATACTTGTAAGTCATGAACCATACAGGCAGCATCATGTAGCTCCAGTTTGTGTTCATGATATTGTACTGCTCAACTGACGGGGAAACCGAAGAATATCCCGTGATAGTGCTCTTTACGAAATTTTTGCAAGCCTGATCGGAGCGCACACGTATACGCGGGAACACCTGAGCCTTATCCACGTCGTACTTATCGGCATAGAAACCACTGAGGTATGACATGGAGAAATCTTTAAGCTCCTTGTAGTCATACGGCTCGATAGCTTCCATAAGGAGGTCGTCGATCTTGGTCTCGCCGTCGGCAGGGATACCCTTTGTAAGGAGGCTGCAATTACGGATAATGCGGTATTCCTTTGTTTCCACATAGCGGTAGTTGCCCGATGTCCAGCTGCGGAGCTGTTTGCCGACAGCGCGGTAATCGACGTTGACGTTACAGTCTGCTACCCAGAACGGCACGTAAAGTCCCGTGAGTTTTTCCAGCTGCTGCTGGGACTTGAAGTCCTTGGGAACGAACCAGCGCTTGCCTATCCATTTCTGGAAGCTGCTGATAGCATTTTCCTTTGTGAGCTTGAAGCCTATGATCTTGTCGGGCTTGAACTCGCCGCCCATTTTGCCTGCCAAGATGACGGGGTTATGGCAATAATAGCAGAATGTTGCCGTCTGCTGATCGTCAGCCATTATCTCGGCACCGCAGCTCTTGCAGCGGTAGAGCTGAGTGTGGTTCTCGAATTCCTCTTTCATCTGGACAGCTTCTTCCGGAATGCTGTTTTCAGTATTAGCGCAGATATTCTTTATCTCATCGACAGTGAAAGAGCTGAGACAGTACTCACAGTCGAGCTTTTGCGTGGCAGGATTGAATTTCAGATCCGCACTGCAATTGGGACATTTGTATTCAACTGATTCCAAAAATTACCAACTCCTTTACGCGGCGCAGAAGCTTTCCGTGGAAAAAGGCGCAGCGTATGATTCTATATCATGTACGGCATAGACCGATAGATATATATTACCATATCTGTGGGAATTTTTCAATAGAAAAAAGTGAAAAATTATAATATTTACGGGGTTGAGGTAAAATAAAAAAGAATAACAATTTGTTTACCCTTGACAAAATAATTGAAATACCATATAATTGTAATATGCACAATTATTACTACAACCTGTAAAAGAAAGGGATGACGATATGAGATACAAATTTTCAGAACTTACACCCGAGATAGTTCATCTTGCAGAAATGTCACTTGAAGGATACAGAATTGATCCCGAGCTTTACACTCAGTATGATGTAAAAAGGGGGCTTCGTGATATAAACGGCAGCGGCGTTGTTGCAGGTCTTACAAATATAAGTACCATAAAGGTACTGGATCTTGGCGACGGTATGCCAAATCACGGCGACGGAAAGTTATATTACAGAGGAATTGATGTCGAAGATATCGTCGCCGGATTCATAAAGGAAAAGCGCTTCGGTTACGAAGAAACAGTGTACCTGCTCCTGTTCGGCAAGATGCCGACGGAGAACGAACTGGCACAGTTCAGAACGATACTTGCGGATTTCAGAGAGCTTCCTTCAAATTTCATGAGGGACGTAATAATGAAAGCTCCTACCGATAATATGATGAATACCCTCGCAAAGAGCGTACTTTCACTGTATTCATACGACGACAGGGCAAATGATATATCTATACCCAATGTGCTCCGCCAGAGCGTTGAGCTTATCACCCTTTTCCCTGTGATATCGGTATACGCTTATCATGCATATAAATACGCAAGACTTGGCGGAAGCCTTTTCATACACAGTCCCCGTCCCGAGCTCTCCATAGCCGAGAATATACTCTATATGCTACGTGAGGACAGAAAGTACACCGAGCTTGAAGCGCGGATACTCGACCTCGCACTGGTTCTCCATGCAGAGCACGGCGGCGGAAACAACTCTACATTCACGGTACACGTTGTTTCATCGTCAGGCACTGATACCTATTCGGCGATAGCTGCCGCACTTGGCTCACTGAAAGGCCCGAAGCACGGCGGTGCAAATATCAAGGTGGCAATGATGGTCGATGATATGAAGCAGAACGTTAAGGACTGGACTGACGAGGAGGAAGTAAAAGCCTATCTGCGCAAACTGCTCCATAAGGAGGCGTTCGACCGCACAGGACTTATCTATGGTATGGGTCACGCGGTTTACTCTCAGTCAGACCCGAGAGCAAAGGTGTTCAAGGGATTCGTCGAGAAGCTCAGCTCCGAAAAAGGCAGACACGAGGAATTCGCACTGTATTCGCTGGTAGAGCGTCTTGCGCCCGAAGTCATCGCCGAGGAGCGCCGCATATACAAGGGTGTATGTGCTAATGTGGACTTTTACAGCGGTTTCGTATATCGTATGCTCGGCATACCCGACGAACTCTTCACACCGCTGTTCGCAACATCGAGGATCGCAGGTTGGTCGGCGCACAGGATAGAGGAGCTCATCAATTCCAACAAGATAATCCGCCCTGCATATAAAGCTATATCGCCCATGCGCGAGTATACCGACATGGAAAACAGAATAGACTGAGCATGGGTGCAAGAGATAAACAAGCTAAAAAACATTTAAAAAGGAATGTGATATAAATGAAGAACACAGCAGAATTATTTGAATGGAAAGGAACTACCTGCGTGAAACTGTGCGCAGGCGGCTATGAAGCATGGGTAGCCAATGAGATAGGCTCTAACGTTATCCGCCTACGCGACAACGTGAACGGACTTGAGTTCTTCCGCTTTAACGCTGACAATACTGCCGATACCATAAAGCAGTCCGCAGAGGTATGGGGACTTCCCACACTGTACCTGCCTAACCGCTTTGCAGACGGTGTGCTCAAAACTTCGGACGCTGTATATCAGCTCCCTGTGAACGAAAAAGCTCCCTACAACAACCATATCCACGGCTTCCTCCACAAGAGAGCGCACGAAGTCGTTGAATACAAGGCTGATGACAACTGCGCATGGGTAAAGACAAGATACGTGTACGACGAGAAGGACGAGTTCTTTAAGTATCTTCCCGTAAGATTCACAGCAGAATATACTTTCACCCTCTCCGAGCAGGGACTTGAACAGAATATACGCTTTATTAATACTGACGGCGTAAAGGTGCTCCCTATGTCGCTGGCTTCGCATACAACTATCAATTCGCCTTTCGTGGACGGGGCAAAGGAAGAAGATATCCGTCTGACAGTACCGATAGGAAAGCGCTGTGAACTCAATGAGCGCTGTCTGCCCACAGAACAGCTGAAAGCTCCCACAATGCACGACCTTGAATACAAGAACGGCGCAAAGAAGCCTGTATTGCAGGTTGTCGACAACGAGATGTATTTCGGCGAGTGTACTGACCTTGACGGCGAGAAGTTCCACGGCGTTATCGCAGTGGATATCGCAAGCGGCAAGAAGCTCTGCTATGAGGTATCCGAGGAGTACGGCTTCTGGATAATCTGGAACGACCGCGGCTTCAATCATTACTTCTGTCCTGAGCCGATGACAGCTATGATAGATGCTCCGAACCTGAGCCTGCCTGCTGATGTTACAGGCTACCGCGAGATAAAGCCGGGCGATACTTTCGAGACCCACCAGAGATTTTTCACAAAGCTTTGATAAAATGGGCGGATATTATCCGCCTTGCGAATTAAAAAAGCTCCCGAATATCGGGAGCTTTTTTATCTTATGCGTTCATTCCAAGCTCGATAGCCTTGAAGTTGTTAGGGATAAGTGCTGCCTTCTTAGGCGGTACTACCTTTTCAATTGCCTTCTGCATTGTCTCAAGTGAGCAGATATTTGTCTCCTTGAGGAGCTTACCGAGAAGAATGATATTTGATCCGCCCTTGAGAGCATTATCGTCAGCCATCTGCTGTGATGGGATACCATACAGCTCGATGTCTGTTCTGTCTGTCTCAGGCTCGATCATTGTGCTGTCGAAGAATACCTTACCGCCAGGACGTACACAGCTTACAAACTTGTCGAATGAAGGCTGGTTCATAGCGATGAGGAGATGTGGTGTGAGTACGAGAGGTGAACCGATCGGATCATCAGAGATAGTAACTGAACAGTTACAAGTACCGCCTCTCATCTCAGGACCGTATGAAGGGAGCCATGAAAGCTCCTTATTGTCCATAAGTCCGCAGTATGCAAGGATCTTTCCTGCGAAGAGTATACCCTGTCCGCCGAAGCCTGCGAGAAGGATCTCAGTAGTAGCCATTACTCGTTACCTCCTTCTGTCTTTGGGAATACTCCCTCTTCAACGTCCTTGTATACGCCGAGAGGATAGTACGGGATCATTTCGTCCTGAAGTCTCTTGATAGCGTCAAGAGGAGCAAGTCCCCAGTTTGTAGGACAAGTTGAAAGTACCTCTACGATAGAGAAACCCTTTCCTGCCTTCTGGTTCTCGAATGCCTTGCGGATAGCCTTCTTAGCAGCCTTGATGTGAGGAACGCTGTCTACTGCTACACGCTCAGCGTAAGCTGTACCTGTGAGCTGTGAGAGCATCTCGCACACCTTTACAGGATAACCTGCGAGCTCAGGGCTTCTTCCGAAAGGTGTTGTCTGTGTTACCTGTCCAGGAAGTGTTGTAGGAGCCATCTGACCGCCTGTCATTCCGTAGATAGTGTTGTTTATGAAGATAACAACGATATTCTCGCCTCTTGTTGCAACGTGTACTGTTTCAGCTGTACCGATAGCAGCGAGGTCGCCGTCGCCCTGATATGTAAATACGAACTTGTCAGGGTTTGTACGCTTTACGCCTGTTGCTACAGCCGGAGCACGTCCGTGTGCAGCCTCGATCATATCACAGTTAAAATAATCATATGCCATTACTGAGCAGCCAACAGGACATACGCCTATTGTATCGCCCTCGATGCCCATTTCGTCGATGACTTCACAGAGTATTCTGTGTACTATACCGTGTGTACAGCCAGGGCAGTAATGTGTAGGAACGTCGATGAGCGACTTTGGTCTTTCAAATACTACAGCCATCAGAGAGCACCTCCCATTCTCTTGATCTCGCCCAATACCTCAGCAGGTGTCGGGATAACGCCGCCTGTTCTTCCGAAGAACTCTACAGGCTTTGAGCAGTTGATAGCAAGCTTGATATCCTCGATCATCTGTCCCATTGACATCTCTACGCTGAGAAGCTTCTTAGCGTTCTTAGCAGCCTCATTGATCTCCTTTACAGGGAATGGCCACAGTGTCTTAGGACGGAAGAGACCTGCCTTGATGCCCTGTGCTCTTGCGTCGTTTACAGCAGACTTTGCAACTCTTGCTGTTGCACCGAATGCACATACGAGCACGTCGCAGTCCTCTGTGAGGTAAAGCTCAGCTTCTGTCTCTGTCTCCTTGATGATCTCGTATCTCTTGTAGCGGTCGAGGATCGAGTTCTCAAGCTCATCAGGCTTGAGGTAGAGGGAGTTGATGATATGGTGCTCTCTCTTCATCTTGTGACCGTTAGCAGCCCAGCTGCTCTTATCGTAAGCGTCAGGGTTGATCTCAGGGAATGTAACAGGCTCCATCATCTGTCCGAGAAGTCCGTCTGCGAGGATCATTGCAGGCATACGGTACTTATCAGCGCGGTCGAAAGCCTTTACAACGTAGTCTACCATTTCCTGTACTGATGCAGGAGCATATACGAGAAGCTGGAAGTCGCCGTGGCCGAGAGCCTTTGTAGCCTGCCAGTAGTCAGCCTGTGATGGCTGGATACCGCCCAGACCTGGGCCGCCTCTTTCTACGTTGATGATAACAGCAGGAAGGTCTGAACCTGCTATGTATGAAACGCCTTCGCTCTTGAGTGAGATTCCGGGTGATGATGATGATGTCATTGCACGAACACCTGTTGATGCTGCGCCGAGTACCATATTGATTGCAGCGATCTCGGACTCTGCCTGTAAGAATACGCCGCCTGCCTTATGCATACGCTTTGCCATATAAGCGGCAAGCTCTGTCTGAGGAGTGATCGGATAGCCGAAGAAGCATTTACAGCCTGCTCTTATAGCAGCTTCTGCCAGCGCTTCGTTACCCTTCATAAGATTTCTTTCCAAAGCTAAACAGCTCCTTTCGATCATAAATAATTATTTTTGAATAACGATAGCGCAGTCAGGGCACATAGTTGCACACATTGCACAGCTTATGCAAGCTGACTGGTCAGTACACTCTGCGTAGAAATATCCCTTTTTGTTACGATGTTCTTTCTGAAGAACAACGATCTTCTTAGGACAGGCAGCTGTACAAAGTCCGCAGCCCTTGCAGCGCTCTGTAATAACTGTCATCTTTTCCATACACCATTCGCTCCTTTCAGATTGATTAATTCTATGGTCTAATCAGGAATTCGGGGTTCGGAATCCGAGATCACGCCATTACAGACTTGATTCCGCATTCCGAATTCCGCATTCCGAATTATCTTATCCCCAGACGGGCTTTACATATATCTTTGCGGGGAATACGTCGGGCTTATCCGAAAGCTCTGCGATATCCTCGGGATATACGGTATATTTTACAGGTAGCCCTGTGAGCTTTGAGGTCTCCTCTGCGAAACTGCGTGACTGCTCGATGATATCCAATGTAGTCTCGCAGCCGAGGTTCGTATTATTTATGATAGCGGTGTGCTTCATACGTGCAGCCGCCTCGATCTCATACATCAGCTTTGTTACTTCCTCAGCGGTATTCGTGAGGTAACGGCGCTGATTTATGACATAATACATCTCGATATTGTCCTTGAACTGCTCCAGTTCGTCGGCATAGCGTCCGAGAGCGACAGCTCCTGCGTCGTCGCCGCCAACGTCGATGATAAGGCAGTCCTCATCCATAGCCAGTTCCACAACGTCGAACTGTATCGACGGGATATCGAGGTTGCTCCTTGCGAAATCGGGAGCAATGAGCCTTATGCCTTTTTCCTCGAACAGATCGCGGAAATCGGCTGTTCGGAAATAGGGATTGACTATATCAAGATCGACTATAGCTGCCGACTTGCCCTCTGCTGCGGCTTTTACCGCAAGGTTTACGGAGAAATTCGTCTTTCCGCTGCCATAGTGACCTGTAATTATCTTAATATTTTTCATAGTTATCCTCTTGAATAAGTTTATAAAAAATCCTACAAACTATATTATACCACGTTAAAGCACTAATTGCAAGTGGAATTTTTTGTATCCGTCTTTTTATTTTTTGTGAAAGCAGGCAAAAGCCCCGACAATGCGTCGGGGCTTGATGTCACTTAATTTATCATAATGAGTTATCAAACAATAATGCCGAAATATGGATAATCAAATGTCTGACCGCCGTAATAGCTCGATACTGAACCACGGTCTACCCAAATGCCTACATCGTTCATTGCTGTCAGTCCCTCTTCCTTTATCAGTAACTCTACATCTTCATATGATCCATATGCTCCGTATTCCCTTTCATTCTGAGTTCCGATCGAGAGATTATCGCTTGCTGCATCGTATACAGGATATGATGCACAGAAATATCCCATATGAGCTGTTACAAATGTCAAAGCTCCGCTGCTGCTCTCGTAGAAACCTGTGTACGAACCACGGAACATATCTCCGATAACCTTCAGGTCAGGGTTATATACCGTTATCGAAGATTCTACATCATAACGTCCGTGCTTGATGATAAGTTCGGGAGTACCGTCACCTGTCAGGTCTTTTAAAGCATAATTGAGCTGAAGGCTTTCGCCGCTCGAAACTGCTTCGTCTACCATATTTGTTATCAAATTACGGTAGTTTTCCTGATAGCTCTGATTGAGTCTTCCCACAAAAGTATCAACCTGAGAAGGTGTTTCAACAGCAGTTGTAACATTTGAATTCGGAACACCTACGACTTGAACATTTGTCTCCGCAGCTGCTTCCTGTGCTGATGTGGAAACAGTCGTAGTCGCCTGTGTTGATGTTGTCGTAACGGCAGATGATGCATTTACCGTTGTTTCTGTGCTCTTCTTATCCGTTGTGACAGCTGTTACTGTTGGAGTACCGCCGCCGCCTTTGGAAATTTTGCTGCCACCGTGCATAAATGCTACACTTCCGATAACAACTCCTGCAATAAGCATCATAGATGCTGCTGTGACCATTGATTTTACCCATATTGGTCTTTTTACGCGATCAACTCCGCTTACAACGGTTTCTTCTATAATATTATTCTCTCTCATTGTTCTTTCCTTCTCTTTCTTTTTTATTTTATAGTCTCTTTCGCACTTTCCAAGCAGCTTTTCAAGCTTCTCGTCGTCGATATCAGGTCCCATATCAGTAAGATCCTTCATAATCTCGTCCTCTGCATTCTCAAGTATATCAAATACATTCTTCTTATTCACAGTAATTCCTCCTTTAGCCTGTTATACCTGCTTCGGAAAGCTTTCTGCGAAGCTTTTCCATAGCCCTTGTACACCGCGAACGCACTGACGAAGCTGTCATCGAAACTGTTTTCGCTATCTCCGATGATTTGCGGTTATAGTAGAATTTCTGTATAAGTATCACGGAATCAGGTTCGCCGAGCTCTTTTATCTTCTGTAGAAGGATACTTCGGAGTTCCGAGCTTTCAACGCGCTCATCAACGCTGAAATCAGAAACAAGCTCAGCCATATCATCTTCGTCTGCATATGCGTTATAGCTGTTTTCGGCTGACAGGACTCTGAAGCGGTCTATAGACTTGCGCTTGGCTATCGTTCCGATATAGCCCTTGATATCATTTACGTATTTCTCATCGTACTCAAACTTTATAAATATATCCGTGAATACGTCACAGAAGCACTCCTCTATGTCCTCCCGTGCAGCGCAGCTTCTCAGCTTATTGAATACTATTGCATAGACATACCTGCCGTACTCCTTCATCAGTCTCCTGTGGCACTGCTCTGGAGATATTCTGAGGAGCTCATTCAACTCGTTTCCTGTCATGTTCTTCCCTCCTTCTGTTTTTTCGTCAACGACGAAATGCTTTATGTTCAAGATCGACCTTTCATAAATAACATTCGGCAAAAAAATAAAAGTGCTGCAAAAAACTAAAAAAAATTTCAGCAGAAAAGAAAAAAACCCCCGACCTCTGTCAGGGGAATTTATACACTGAATTATTCAGCGTCTGTATTCTTTTCGATGTAGTTAACGATGTCGCCTACAGTCTTGATCTCTTCAACAGCCTCGTCAGGAATAGAGATGTCAAACTCATCCTCGATAGTTGTGATAAGGTCTACTACGTCAAGTGAATCAGCACCGAGATCGTCCTGAATATTTGCGTCGAGGTTAACCTCATCTGCCTCTACGCTAAGCTGCTCTGCAATAATATCTTTGAGTTTTTCAAAAATCATTACCAGGTCCTCCGTTTTCTTTTTTATTATTTATCCTGAAAAACGTCTCATTCTGTGAATGCTCCGATTTTTCTAAATTTAGTATAGCGTTCTTTAAGCAAAACGTCAATATCTTTTTTACATTTTTCCGGAATTTTTTGTGACAAATATTCTTTTATATTTTCCGAAATTTTGTCTAAATCGTTATGTGCGCCTCCGAGAGGTTCTTCGATGATAGCCTCTGCAACTCCCAGACGCACCATATCTTCGGCAGTTATCTTCATTATCTCGCTTGCTTCCTGCTCGCGTGAAGCGTCCTTCCATAGGATACTTGCGAAGCCTCGGGGCGACAATACTGAATATTCCGCATTCTCAAGCATGGCAAGCTCGTCACACACGCCGAGAGCAAGTGCTCCGCCGCTTCCGCCTTCGCCGAGAACGATGGATATAATAGGTGTGCGCAGCGTCATGAACTCTGCGATATTCTTAGCGATAGCTTCGCCCTGTCCGCGCTCCTCGGCTGCAACGCCGCAGAAAGCACCGGGGGTGTCTATGAAGCATATTATGGGACGGTGGAATTTCTCAGCCTGACGCGCAAGTCTGAGAGCCTTTCTGTAGCCCTCGGGGTGAGGCATAGCAAAATTGCAGTTCTTGTTCTCATTTATGTCCCTGCCCTTTACCTCTGCGATAATGGTCACGGGATCACCGTCAAGTCTCGCAAGACCGCCGATGATAGCTCTGTCGTCGCCGAAAAGTCTGTCACCGTGCATCTCGTACCAGTCTGTGAATATCTGTGGGATATAGTCCTTTATAGTAGGTCTGCCCTTTGTGTGGATAAGCTGCAAGCGCTCCCACGCTGTTCTTTTCTCCTCCATGGTCACGCCTCCTTTGCATTATAGCCGTGGAGCTTCAGGAGATGCGACAGAACGCTTCTCATCTTTCTGCGCTCGACGATCATGTCCACAAAGCCCTTGTTGTACATGAATTCCGCAAGCTGGAAGTCATCGGGCAGCTTCTGCTTGATAGTGCCCTCGATAACTCGTCTGCCTGCAAAGCCTATAAGCACCTTCGGCTCGGCGATGATGATATCTCCAATAGACGCAAAGCTGGCTGTTACACCGCCTGTTGTAGGGTCTGTCATTACCGATATATACAGTCCGCCCGCTTCGCTGTGGAGCTTTGCAGCGCCCGAAGTCTTAGCCATCTGCATGAGAGAAACGATACCCTCCTGCATACGTGCTCCGCCTGATGCAGTAAACATTACTACAGGAAGCTTTTTCTCTGTGGCGTACTCGAATGCGCGTGTTATCTTTTCGCCGACAACGCTGCCCATTGAGCCCATCATGAAGCGTGAATCCATTATTCCTATGACTACAGGCGAGCCCTTTATAGTAGCTGTACCTGTGATAACTGCTTCGTTGATGCCCGTGCTTGCGCGAAGCTCAGCCTGCTTCTCCGTATAATCAGGAAAATCAAGCGGATTTGCGCTTCTCATGCTGCCGTTGAGTTCCTTGAAGCTGCCCTTGTCAACAGTTATGGCAAGGCGCTCTGTCGATGAAAGTCTGCCGTGATAATTGCACTTGGGGCATACTCTGTGAAGCTCCTCATACTTTGAAAGCGGACTTGTTCCCTGACAGCGCGGACACTTGAACATCGGGGGCTTGTATTCCTCTTCACCGTCGTTGAAGCGTTTCTTTACAACGTTAAAAAAATCTTCAAACAAATCTTTTCTCCCCATTCCCTCTTATTTTTTCTTCTTTTCTTCCATGAATCTTCCAAGGAAGCCTATATCATACTTTCCTGCCTTGAAATCTGCATTCTTGATTATCTCAAGCTGGAAGTCTATATTTGTATCGACACCGTCAACGATAAACTCCGAAAGAGCCCATCTCATCTTGTTGATAGCGTCCTCGCGGTCGGAGCCGTGAGCGATGAGCTTGCTTATCATGGAATCGTAGAAAGGTGTTATGGTATAGCCCTGATATACTGCGCCGTCTATTCTTATTCCCGGACCGCCCGGCATATAGAGTGCCGTGATAGTTCCAGGGGACGGACGGAAGCCCAGTTCAGGGTTCTCGGCATTTATTCTGCACTCGATAGCATGACCGCGCATCTTGATATCCTCCTGCCTGAGTTCAAGAGCCTTTCCGTCAGCTATCTCTATCTGTGCCTTTACGAGGTCAAAGCCTGTTACCTCCTCGGTAATAGGGTGCTCGACCTGTATTCTTGTATTCATTTCCATGAAGTAGAAATCGCGGTTCTCGTCAACGAGGAACTCGATAGTACCTGCGTTGTAGTAGCCGCACTGCTTTGCAGCGGTAACTGCCGCAGCTCCCATTTTTGCACGAAGCTCGGGGCTTACGATAGGGCTGGGACACTCCTCCAGCATCTTCTGGTTGCGGCGCTGCATAGAGCAGTCACGCTCGCAGAGGTGGAGGTAGTTGCCGTGCTTGTCGGCGATTATCTGTATCTCCACATGGTGCGGATTTATGAGGAATTTCTCGATATATACCGCATCGTCGCCAAAGAAGTTCTTAGCCTCCTGCTGAGCAGCCGTCATCTGAGCTTCAAGCTCGTCGGGACTGTCAACACGGCGTATACCGCGTCCGCCGCCGCCTGCCGAAGCCTTTACCAGCACGGGATAGCCTGCCTTGTCAGCTATCTCACGGGCTTCTTCGAGGGACTTTACAGCGCCCTTGGAACCTGGGATAACAGGTACTCCCGCAGCAGCCATAGTCTCCTTTGCAGCAGCCTTGTCGCCGAGCATCTCTATAGACTTATATGAAGGTCCGATGAAAACTATGCCGCTTGCCTCGCAGAGCTTTGCGAATTCGGCATTCTCCGAAAGAAATCCGAATCCCGGGTGTATAGCGTCTGCTCCCGTATTGAGAGCAGCCTGTATTATTGCGTTCATATTGAGATAGCTGTCCTTTGTTGCAGCAGGGCCTATGCATACTGCCTCGTCAGCTATCTGAGCATGGAGAGATTTTCTGTCAGCTGTTGAATATACCGCTACACAGCGTATATTCAGTTCTCTGCAAGCTCTGATTATTCGTACAGCTATCTCGCCTCTGTTGGCGATAAGTACTTTCCTGAACATTTATCTTTTCTCCTGTATGAGTTATTTATTGTCTGTAATAACAAAGGTTATCTCGCATGATACAGCCTTTTCACCGCCTACAGAGGCAGTTGCCTTGCCTGTACCCACAGGTCCGCGCTGACGTATCATCTCCACCTCAAGGTCGAGAACGTCGCCCGGTACTACCTGTCTGCGGAACTTAGCCTTGTCGATGCCGCCGAAAAGACCTAACTTGCCCTTGAACTCAGGCTTTGAAAGCATACAAACAGCTCCTGCCTGTGCCAGCATCTCTACCATGAGAACGCCCGGTGTTACAGGATATCCGGGGAAATGTCCCTTGAACCAGAAATCATCTTCCTTTATGTACTTTCTTGCGTGTACCTTCACACCTACCTCCATATCAACTATCTCGTCGATAAGAAGGAATGGATCGCGGTGTGGGATTATCTCCATGATCTGTTCTTTATTCATAAGTATATCAGCCATTTTCATTACTCCTTGTTATATCATTGTCAGCAAGCATACCCATATCATCTTCGGGTTTTATCCTGTATTTTGCAAAGGGGTCTTCAGGCTCGTCGCTCTCATTTTTCAGACCTGCTCCGTAAACAGCTCCCTTATCTATGCCGTACACCTCGCCGTCCTTGACAAAGCTCTTGTACGAACCGCTGAGCTGCACGAAATGGGGATAGCCTGTTTCGTCCCTGATACTGCTGTCTGTTTTTTCCATCAGGTTTATCAGTATCGGATTCGCAACTGCCAGCGGTATCAATCCGACACAGACCGGCACGAGTATAAGCGACACCGCAAGCACTATCTTCCAGTTGTAGACCTTGCGTATAATTACGAAATACACCAGAAGCAGCAGGCTTATAAGCATCAGTATTATATTCGGTATTATCGTTCCGCTGACCTTATAAAGCGGCGAGAGATTCACGAACACCATTCCTATTGGTATCAGGACGATGTTCGCTGCGATCATTAACCAGAAATCACGCAGGAATCTCCTGCGCTTCTTCTGCATATCCAGCATCAGCTGGTTGTATTCCTTGAACTCTGTATATATCTCCGCAGAGGTGATATTTACGTGCGCTTCGTCTATATTTTCCCGTGTAATGTATTTAAGTTCCATGATTAAAGAAATGTTCCGTCGTGTGGGTGATCCTGATTTATTTTTTCGCGTATGCTGTCGTAGGTAAGCTTTGAAAGATCCCCTGCGCTGCTGTTTACGGTAGTGATGTTAAGTCTCGGGAATGAAGGGTAGCCAAGCTCTTTAGAGAGCTTGTTTTCCTCGTTGCTGTAGTACCATGCCATTCCGAAATTCGCCACAGGGAATATCAGAAACACAAAAGATACCAGAAATGCAGGAAGTGACACAAGACACAGGACATATCTTTCGCGGCAGTCCTTTAAATATACAAAATATGTAACCAGCAGCGTATAGCCGACAAAGCCGACTGCCGCCAGAGCTATGCGCCAGCCCGGTACAATGTCATTGCTTTTTGTCATGATAAGACCTAAAAACAAATGGATAAGCAGTACATACTGGACTATTATCCATATATTGAACAAAGCGTGTACGCGGCGGCGTTTTACGCCGTTCTTCATAGCCTCGATGTTGTAGACACGGGCTTCCGCGAACATTTCGGGAGTAGTTATATTCTTTCCGCCCGAATCTATCGTTTCCTGATCTATGTACTTATAAGTCATTACTTTATGACCATTATAGGCTGGTCAAATTCTACTGCCTGTCCGTCGGATACGAGTATCTGCTCAACAACGCCGTCAAAGTCGGACTGTATCTCGTTCATGAGCTTCATCGACTCGATTATCATGATGACATCGCCCTTCTTGACCTCGTCGCCTGTCTTGACGAAAGGCGGCTTGTCAGGTGACGGAGCGGAATAGAATGTACCAACGATAGGCGATTTCACGATCTTGCCGCTTACTTCCTCAGCCATTGACGCTTCACTTGCAGCAAGTGTGTTCTCAACGGGAGCAGCAGCCTGAACAGGTGCTCCGCCTGCGATAACAGGCATTGGCACAGGCATTGGCGGCGGGCACTTCTTGCCCTTCAGAGTGATTGTCTTGTCTCCGTCTGATATAGTAAGCTCCGAGAGCTCCTTTTTATTTATGATATCAGCCAGCTTCTCAATAGTGTCAAGGTCGATCTGACCGTAGATCTTCTCCATTTATTATCCTCCTCAGTCAACTACTCTCTTGAAGCAGAGTGTTGCGTTATGTCCGCCGAAACCAAGAGAATTTGAAAGGACAGCATTAACTTCCTGTTCGATATTTCCGTTTCCGCAGTAGTCGAGGTCGCAAGCCTCATCAGGGACCTTATATCCGACTGTAGCGTGGATAAGTCCCTCCTGTATGGTCTTTGCACAAACAACAGCTTCAACTGCTCCCGCAGCACCGAGAAGGTGTCCTATCATGGACTTTGTTGAGCTTATCTTTACGCGGTGTGCTTCTTCCTCGCCGAATGCGAGCTTGATAGCAGCTGTTTCATACTTATCGTTAAGACCTGTTGATGTGCCGTGTGCGTTTATGTAGTCAATGTCGGAAGGCTTCAGACCTGCTTCCTCCATAGCGAGCATCATGCCCTTTGCAGCAGCCTCACCTGTAGGCATAGGTGAAGTCATATGATATCCGTCGCAGGTCTCGCCGTAGCCTGCAAGCTCTGCGTATATCTTAGCTCCGCGAGCCTTTGCGTGTTCGTATTCCTCAAGAACTATAACGCCGCTGCCTTCGCCGAGAACGAAGCCGCTGCGCTCCTTGTCGAAAGGAATGGAAGCTCTTGTGAGGTCATCGCTCTTTGTGAGAGCCTTCATATTTGCAAAGCCGCCGAATGTGAATTCCTGTCTTGTGGACTCTGTACCGCCTGCCAGACAAGCGTCAAGATAGCCGTCCTTTATCTTACGGTAAGCTTCGCCGATACAATGTGTACCTGATGCACAGGCTGTTGTGATATCGAAGTTTGCCCCTCTGAAGCCTGTTTTCATCGAGATAGTTCCCGCAGCCATATTGCTTATCATCATCGGAATATAGAAAGCGGATATCCTGCTCGGTCCTTTTTCGAGGTACTTGCTGTACTCTGAGAGCGTAAGGTCAACGCCGCCGATTCCCGAACCAACGATAACACCTACTTTATAAGGGTCGATATCCTTGAAATTCGTACCTGAATCTGTAAGTGCTTCATGTGCTGCAACGACTGCATACTTTGTGAAGGTATCCATTCTTCTTGCTTCCTTCTTGTCAAAGCAGCCCTCAACGCCGAAATAGTCCTCTTCATTGAAATCGCGTACTATACCTGCGATCTTCACACCTATGCGGGACGGATCGAACATATCTATATAAGATATTCCCACTTTATTTGCCTTTATGCCTTCCCAGAACTTTTCTACGCCTGTTCCGAGAGGAGTAACAGCTCCGATTCCTGTGATAACAACTCTTCTGCTCATATTATTCCCTTTCCTCTTTGAATTATCAAAACTTCCGACAGGCACGATCACGGAATGATCTGTGTGCCATGCCGTGATAAATTACATTTCAAGTCCGCCTGATATCTCGATAACCTGTCCCGTAACATAAGATGCATTGTCCGAAACGAGGAACGATACTACAGAAGCTATCTCCTCAGGTTCGCCGTAGCGTCTGAGAGCTACTGCATTCAGCATTTTTGCCTTCAGCTCATCTGAAAGTCCGTCTGTCATCGGTGTGTGGATAAATCCCGGTGCAACAGCGTTGCAGGTGATGTTTCTTGAACCGAACTCCTTGGCAGTTGTCTTTGTCATACCGATGATAGCAGCCTTTGAAGCGGAGTAGTTCATCTGTCCCGGATTTCCGTAAAGTCCTGCAACAGAAGCAACATTTACTATTCTGCCGTGTCTCTGCTTCATCATCACAGATGTAACGTGCTTTGTCATATTGTATACGCTCTTCTGGTTTACTGCGATAACGATATCGTAGTCGTCCTCTGACATTCTTGCAAGGAGCTTATCCTTTGTGATGCCTGCGTTGTTTACGAGAACATCAATGCCGCCGAAGTCAGCCTTTACCTGCTTTACCATAGCCTCACACTGATCGAACTTTGAAACATCTGCTGCGATACATTCAGCCTTTACGCCGAAAGCGCGGCACTCCTCTGCTGCTGCGAGAGCCTTTTCCTTGTCTCCGTCACTTGGATAATGATTGATTATTACGTCAAAACCGTCCTTTGCGAGTCTCTTTGCGATGCAAGCGCCAATACCCTGTGAAGCGCCCGTGATGATTGCTGTAGCCATTTTTATACCTCCATTTTTCGTATTCGAACGTGATACATATATTCTAACACATCTTTCCGCAAAATGAAACGGGAAGATTGTCACTTTCTGTAGTTACAAATGTCACTTTTTTATTGACAGCAGTATTCAAATATCATGTCATATTCCCTCAAAGAGCCATAGTCGCCCAGCTTTACAGGTATATTCCCAACATACCTGTAGCCCTGAGCTGCCATATCATCTATCACCTGACGCGGACTTATCTTTCCGTTCTCGTCTTGGTAGTAATAGGTGCCGCCGATGCTGCTCCTGCTCCTTACATACTTATACTTCATAGCTTCAGCAGCTTTTCTGCGCCGTCGTTTATTTCCTTAACGATATCGGCACAAGTCTTTATATCGTTGACCATACCCGAAATAGCTCCACAGAGGAACGAACCGCTCTCAACATCACCGTCAACTACGGCTCTGCGGAGCGCACCTACTGTGAGCTGCTCGAATTCCTCGGGAGAGAGCGTTCCCTCTTTCTCGCCTGTTGCGAGCTTCTTTGCGAACTTTGTCTTGATATTTCTGCAAGGGTGACCTGTATAGCGGCCTGTTACGATATTATCTGTGTCCTTAGCCTTTATAACGAGATCCTTGAATGTTGGGTGTATCTGACATTCCTCGGAAGCAAGGAAGCGTGTACCGATCTGAACGCCCTCGGCTCCCAGCATGAAAGCTGCTGCCATACCTCTGCCGTCAGCGATACCGCCTGCTGCGATAACAGGTATCTCAACTGCGTCAACTACCTGCGGAACGAGACACATTGTAGTATTCTCGCCGATATGTCCGCCTGATTCAGTACCCTCTGCGATAACTGCGTCAGCACCTGACTTTTCCATTCTCTTTGCAAGGGCTACCGATGGAACTACGGGCATTACCTTGATGCCTGCCTCTTTCCATGCAGCCATATATTTTCCGGGGTTGCCCGCACCTGTTGTGATGACCTTTACTCCCTCATCAATACAGAGCTGTGCGAGATCGTCTGCATTCGGGCTCATCAGCATGATATTCACGCCAAAGGGCTTGTTTGTCTTTTCCTTGCAGAGTCTGATCTGCTCACGGAGATAGTCGATAGGAGCGTTTCCGCCTGCAATAAGACCGATACCGCCTGCGTTTGATACTGCTGAAGCGAGTGTGTGCTCGGCTACCCATGCCATACCGCCCTGGATTATAGGATATTCACAGCCGAGGAGTTCAGTAATGCGTGTTTTCATAATAGTTCTCCTTTTATAGTTTAGCTTTTAGCCCTTAGCCGTCAGCCTGTTGTATGCCTTACGGCAAACGGCTCTAAAAATCAGTATTCAAGTATTATTCCGCCGTAGGTAAGACCTGCTCCGAAGCCGATCAGAGCGATCTTCTGCCCGCGCTTGATGATGCCTTTTTCTATAGCTTCGTCAAGTGCGAGAGGGATAGATGCACTTGAGGTGTTTCCGTAATGATCGAGAGTAACTATGAACTTCTCCATAGGCACTCCGAGCTTCTTGGCAGCAGTCTCTATTATCCTTACATTTGCCTGATGAGGTATGAACCAGTCTATATCGTCTTTTGTTATGCCGACCTTGGAAGCTGCAAGCTCAAAGGACTTGGGCAGAGCCTGTACTGCGAACTTGTATACTTCCTTGCCGTTCTGCTGTAATTTATGAAGCGGAACATCAGGGAACGGGTCTTCAAAATCGCTTTCCACAGCCACTTCGGAGGCGACCTTCATAGCTCTTGACACAAGGTATCCCGCACCGCTGCCGTCTGCGCCGAGATGTGATGCGTAGAGCTTATCACTTTTTTCGATAACTGCCGCAGCAGCACCGTCGCCGAAAAGGATACATGAGGATCTGTCTTCAAAGTCAAGGAAGCGTGATAAAGCTTCGTTTGCGACTACAAGAACATACTTCAGCGAATCGTCTGTCATAAGGAAGCGATGCGCTGTATCTGCCGCATACACAAAGCCTGTGCAGGCTGCATTGAGGTCGAAGGCTGCTGCGTTCACAGCGCCTGTCTCGTTCTGGATAATGCAGGACAGACTGGGACAGTTGAAATCCGCTGTTGCCGAACATGATATCACAAGTCCTATCTCGGAAGGGTCGATGCCCGCAGCCTCGATAGCTTTCTTTGATGCCTGCGCCCCCATATACCACGTAGGCTCCCAACCAGCCATGCGGCGTTCTCTTATTCCTGTCCTTGAAGTTATCCACTCATCGTTAGTCTCAACGAAGCGTTTGAAGTCGTCATTATTCAGCTTCTGTTCTGGCACATATCTGCCCATTCCCAAAATGTTGATGCCCATTAATCAATATCTCCTTAAAAACATAAAAATTATGCAAATCAGGTTGTAAAAAGCATAATTTTATGTTATAGTAATAATATCGACTCTACAAATGCCGTGTATCGTCGATATACCGTGTGTGGGGAACTTTCCCCGCGGTCGGACATAATATCACACATAATATATTGTAAATCATTTTGAGTATTTTTGCAATGATATTTTAAAACTTTCGTTTGGTAAAGTCGAAATATCAGCACTTCTCACAAATTTGCAATATAACACTTAGGCGCTTTTGCCATTTTTTTGTATATAACACACAGAAAGGATGTTATTTATTATGACAATTTCACTATTTTCAGGACAGGGTTCGCAGTACGCAGGAATGGGCAAGGACATCGCTGAAGCTATGCCCGAACTCCTCTCCGTATACGAAACAGGTTCTGAGATCCTCGGAACAGACCTGAAAGAGATCTGCTTCAATGCACCGCTGGAGGAGCTTTCAAGGACTATCAACTCCCAGCCTGCGATCATGGCAACTTCTATCGTTTGCCTTAAAGCCGCACAGTCAAAGGGCTTTACCTTCGACGGCGTTGCAGGTCATTCCCTCGGTGAATACGCAGCTATGTACGCTTCGGGCATGATATCCCTCGAAGACGCTTTCCGCCTTATAAAGGCAAGAGCTGCTGCAATGGAGGAGGCTACAGCTTCCGCTAAGGGCGCAATGGCTGCCATAATGAAAATAGCTCCCGAGGAAGTTGAAAGAGTCTGCGGCGAAGCAAAGGAATACGTAACAGCCGTAAACTACAACTCCCCTGTTCAGACCGTTATCGCAGGAACTCCCGAAGGCATCGCAGAGGTCAGCGAGGTATTTGCGGAAATGAAGGCAAGAGTTATCCCGCTCAATGTCGCAGGCGCTTTCCATTCAAAGCTCATGCAGCCTGCTGCCGATAAGTTCTATGAGACTGCAAAGACCATTACATTCAAGGCTCCTCAGGTGAAGTACTACTCCAATCTCACAGGCGGCGAGCTCAATGACTTCTCGGATATGGCTTCAATGCTCGCAAAGCATATCGTTTCCCCTGTACGCTTCACTTCCGAGCTCGCTGCTATGCAGGAAGCAGGCGCTGACAGATTCTTTGAATTCGGTCCCGGAAAAACTCTCACAGGTCTCGTAAAAAAGACCCTTAAAGATATCACAGCTGTAAACGTTGAAAATATGGAAACACTTGAAGGAGCATTATCATGAACAAATTTGCACTCATCGGTCACCCGCTGGGACACTCCATGTCTCCGCTCATTCACGAAAAACTCTTCGCACTCAGCGGAATGAACGATTCTTCTTATGAACTCATCGACATCGAACCCGAAAAGATCGCGGACAGCCGCGATCTTCTCGAAAGTCTCCGCGGTCTGAACGTAACTATCCCCCACAAACAGGCTGTGATAAAGCTCGTTGACGAGCTGGGCGAAAGTGCCCTCCGCTATAACTCCGTCAACTGTATAAACAACGCAGGCGGCAAACTCGTTGGCTACAACACCGACTGCGACGGCTTCCTGCGCTCCGCAGAGCTGCTCCCTATCGGCGGAAACGTTGCTATACTCGGCTGCGGCGGTGTCGGAAGAATGATCGCCATTGAAACAGCTCTCCACGGCGGCAATATCACTCTCGCTGTTATACCTCAGGACTTCAAGAACGCTCAGCTCCTCATGGCTGAGATACTCGCAAAATGCAGTGCCGCCTGCGTAAGGATCGTGGATATATCCGATCTTGACGGCAGCTTCGACCTGCTCATAAATGCTACCCCTGTCGGTATGTATCCGAAGGTGAACGCTTGCGCTGTAAGCGACAAGGTCATCGAAAACTCAGCAAGTGTATTCGACGTTATATACAACCCCACCGAGACCCTTCTCATGAAAAAGGCTCGCGCTCTCGGAAAAACTGCTGTGGGCGGAGCTTCTATGCTGGTATATCAGGCTGTAAAGGCTCACGAGATATGGTACGGCGGAAAGTTCTCGGCAGAAGATATCTCAAAGATAATCACAGACGTTGAAAACGCTGTTGACAGCATGAACAAGTAATATGATACGCCCTGCCACCACAAAAGATGCTTCGCGTATCGCCGAGATCATAGTTACCAACTACCGCGTGAATTTCTACCCCTTTTTCCGCAATGACCCCTTCTATTTCGCGGAGCTCAACGTCCTCGACACGGCTGCGGAGTACCGCGAAGGCTCTGAGGCGCTGCAAAATACCTACGTTTTCGACGATAACGGCATCGTCAAAGGCATTATCCGCGTAAACGGCACCGAAGTGGTAAAACTCTATGTGGAGCCGCAGTTCCAGAGCTGCGGTATCGGCGCTGAACTTCTATGGTATGCTGTTGATAACCTCAGTGCGGACAACCTCTGGGCACTGGAGTACAATACCCGCGGTATAGCCTTTTATGAGCGCCACGGCTTTCAGCTCACAGGCGAGAAGATGATCGAGGACGAGTGGGTGCCGCTGGTAAAGCTCGAACGCAGAGCTTCGGTGTAAAAAATCAAGGTGATATACGAGGTGATATATTATGTGTGCACATGAATTCGGGATAATGCATAAAGCTCCGAAACCAAAAGATATATACGTTGAATATTCCCCCGATCAATACGACCTGATAGCCGTTGATGATGATTTCATACAAAATATCGTCGGTAAGCTCAGTATCCTCAAATGCTACTGGCATACTCTCGAACGCCCCGAATTAGGACTTGCATATTACGGTATCACCCTGATACCACCAGAATCACTCGAAGCTTTTATCGGGATCACTCTGAAATTCTCCGAGCTTTCCGAACTGACTGCCCTGCTTTCAGAGGCACAGCTCGAAAACAAATTCGTTATCCATTTCGGAATATGACATAAATCCACAGACAAGCATATCAATGATTTAAGGAGACTAATATGACTGTATTTTTATGCGGCTTTATGGGCTGCGGAAAATCTACTATAGGCAAGCTCGCGGCTAAGAAACTGGGCTGCGGCTTCTGCGACACGGACGACCTCATCGTCCGTACTCTTGAAATGACTATCCCCGAGATATTCGAGAAAAAGGGCGAGCCCTTCTTCCGTCAGACCGAGGCTGAGATAGTCAAGTCCCTCTGCGGCAAGACCACTGTTGCTGCCTGCGGCGGCGGAGCTATGCTCAACCCCGATACGGCAAAGGCTGCTAAGGACGCGGGTGCGGCTGTGATATTCCTCGATGTTCCTTTCGAGGTCTGCTACGACCGCATAAAGGACGATACCAACCGCCCTATCGTTGTGAACTCCACAAAAGAACAGCTTGAGGAGCTCTACAACTCCCGCAAGGACATTTACCTCAAACACTCCACCATCAGGATCGAATGTAACGGCAGCCCCGTTGAAAATGCGGAGCAGATAGCCGCTGCGCTCAGAAAGTGAGCGGATATGCTTATCTATAACGCTGAAATTCATACCATGGATCGCCTCGGTGTCATAAAGGACGGCTGGATAGATATCCAGAACGGCAAGATAAAGAATATCGGCAGCGGTTTTCTTCCTTATGATAACAAAAACAGCATCGACGCACAAGGCGGTATGCTTCTCCCCGGATTCATCGACGCTCATACTCACCTCGGCATAATCGAGAACGGGCTCGACTTCGAGGGCGACGACTGCAACGAGTCCACCGACCCGTTCACTCCGCAGATGAGAGCTATCGACGGCATCAATCCCTTCGACAGATGCTTCGAGGAAGCACGTATGCGCGGCATAACCGCTACGGCTTCAAGTCCCGGAAGCGCCAATGCCTGCGGCGGCGAGATAGCTGCCATAAAAACTTACGGCAGACGCATCGACGATATGCTTATCAGGAACTGCGGCATAAAATTCGCTCTCGGCGAGAACCCCAAAAATGTCTACAACGGCAGGGAGGAAACTCCCGTGACACGTATGGCGATAACCGCTCTTATCCGCGAGGGACTCCACAAGGCTCGCCGCTATACAAAGGATATGGACAGCTACTACTCCGACAGCGAGAACTACGATCCGCCTGAATACGATATCAAATGCGAGGCTCTCATGCCCCTGCTTGAACGCAAGGTAAAGGCTTTCTTCCACTGCCACCGCGCCGACGATATCTGCACTGCTATGCGCATAGCAAAGGAGTTCAGCCTTGATGCCGTTATCATTCACGGCACTGAAGGATACCTTATCGCCGATATCATCGCAGAAGAAAACATACCCGTGATATGCGGCCCTCTGATGTGCGACCGCTGCAAACCCGAAATGCGCGGACTTGAACTGAAAAATGCCTCTGTTCTCCACGACAGCGGCGTTAAGATCGCTATATGCACTGACCATACAGTCACTCCGATACAGTACCTCCCCCTTTCTGCTCAGGCTGCGGTAAAGGGCGGACTTAAATTCGATGATGCTGTAAAAACTCTTACCATCGCTCCTGCCGAGATACTCGGCATTGACGAGACTACAGGCTCTCTTACCGAGGGTAAGGATGCTGATATACAGCTCTACAGAAAGGGCGATAATCCCCTTGACCTTATGTCAGAACCTGTTCTCGTTATGATAAACGGCGAGATCTGCCGCAGGGAGGTCTGAATGAAAAGGCTGTTATTGACCGCAGCAGCTGCCGTGCTGATATTTTCAGCAGTTCCCCCGACGTACTCATACGCTGAAAACAACCCGGACAGCCTACAGCTCGTTTGCAAGGTCGAAAACAAACAGGTATGCATAACAGAATGCCGCAGCAGCAACATTGCAAAGCTTGTTATCCCCGAAAAATACGAAGGGCTGCCTGTTACCGCTATCGGCAAAAATGCATTTCTCGGCAATACAGGTATCACCTCCTGCGTTATCCCCGACAGCGTGAAGTCGATAGACGAATGGGCATTTGCCGCCTGTCCGAACCTTTCAAGCGTAAGTATCGGCAGTGGAGTTTCTATGATATCAGACTACGCATTTACCACCTGCCCCAAACTGACTTCTTTTGCCGTGAGCAAGGATAATCCCGACTATACCGCTGTAAACTCCTGCCTTTACAACAAGAGCGGCGATACTCTTATCGCCTATGCCGGAGACAGCAACGCTTCTGTCAGTGATAATACAAAAACTATCGGCAGAGCCGCTTTTTTCGGAAGAGAGAATATCGTTTCAGTATCACTGCCCGACGGTCTGACAGCTATTGGCGACACTGCTTTTTCAGGCTGCCTTTCCCTTAAAACAGCGGATATCCCCGACAGCGTGAAAAAGCTCGGCTCAGGCTGCTTTATGAGCTGCACCTCTCTCCAGAGCGTAAAACTCGGAAAGTCCCTGACTGCTATCCCCAAAAACAGCTTCCATTCCTGCTCGTCACTCACGACCGTCAATTTCTCCGACTCGGTAAATGCCGTCGAGAATGATGCTTTTTTCAGCTGTTCGGCTCTGAGCGGTATATTTATCCCGCCCACTGTAAAAACTATCGGCAGCGATGCCTTTGGTAAAAGATACGATATACGCGGCGATTCGACCGTTAATATCACCGACTTCATTATCATAGGCGAAGCAGGTTCGGCTGCCGAGGAATATGCGGGAACTCAGGGTATAACCTTTACTATACCCAGCTTTTCAAGGGGAGATGTCAACGGCGACAGACACGTTGACGCTGTGGACGCTTCCGCCGTGCTGAAAGAGTACGCCCTTCGTTCCGCAGGCAAAAAAAGTGAATTCACCGATGTGCAGTCCGCAGCTGCCGACTGGAACGGCGACAAAAAGCTGGATTCTGTTGATGCTTCTGCAATTCTTGCAGCATACGTAAAACAGCAAACACTTTACCGCTGAGGTACTTTAATATAACAAATTGCTTTTTTTGCCAAAACCCGACCTTTTTTGACCAAAAAATTTCTATATTCACCTATCAGCCCAAACTATTGACATAAGGCGCGAAAAATAGTATCATTAAAGTTAATATTAATTGCAAGGAGGAATATAATTATGCTGACCGACATGAACAGCAAATTTCAGAAGGAAGGTCTTACCTTCGATGATGTACTGCTTATTCCGGCTAAATCAGATGTTACCCCCAATATGATCCAGCTCGGTACTCAGCTCACTAAAACAGTACACCTCAACACCCCTATCATGACCGCTGCAATGGATACTGTCACAGATTCACGTATGGCTATCGCTATCGCCCGTGAAGGCGGTATCGGTATCATTCACAAGAATATGACTATCGAACAGCAGGCTGACGAGGTCGACAAAGTAAAAAGAAGTGAAAATGGTGTTATCGTTAACCCGTTCTCACTCACCGAGGATCACATCGTTGCCGATGCTGACGAACTCATGGGCAAATACAAGATCTCAGGTGTTCCGATCGTTGACGGAAACGGCAAGCTCGTTGGTATCATCACCAACAGAGATATGCGCTTCCTTACAGACTTCAACGCTAAGATCTCAGAAGTTATGACAAAGGACAACCTTATCACTGCTCCTGTTGGTACTACTCTTGCACAGGCTCAGGATATCCTCCGTGCTCACAAGATCGAAAAGCTCCCTATCGTTGACGAAGCAGGTATTCTCAAGGGTCTTATCACTATCAAGGACATCGAAAAGTCCGTTCAGTACCCGAATTCCGCTCGTGACAGCAAGGGCAGACTTCTCTGCGGCGCTGCTATCGGCGTGACCGCTAACGTTCTCGAAAGAGCTAAGGCTCTTATCGACGCTCAGGCTGACGTTCTCGTTCTCGATTCAGCTCACGGTCACAGCGCTAACATCATCAAATGTCTCAAAATGGTCAAGGAAGCATACCCTGATATCCCTGTTATCGCAGGTAATATTGCTACTGCCGAGGCTGCTGAAGACCTCATCGCAGCAGGTGCTGACTGCCTCAAGGTCGGTATCGGACCAGGTTCCATTTGTACTACCCGTGTAGTTGCAGGTATCGGCGTTCCTCAGATCACCGCTGTTTATGACGTTGCCTGCGTTGCTCAGAAGTACGGTATCCCTGTTATCGCTGACGGCGGTATCAAGTACTCAGGCGACATCGTTAAGGCTCTCGCAGCAGGAGCTAATGTTGTAATGCTCGGCTCTCTCCTTGCAGGCTGCGCAGAAGCTCCCGGCGAGACTGAGATCTATCAGGGTCGTCAGTTCAAGGTATACCGCGGTATGGGAAGCCTTGGAGCTATGGCTAACGGCTCTAAGGACAGATACTTCCAGGAAGGCGCTAAGAAGCTCGTTCCTGAGGGCGTTGAAGGTCGTGTTCCTTTCAAGGGTGCTGTTGCTGATACTATCTTCCAGCTCGTTGGCGGTATCCGTTCAGGTATGGGATACTGCGGCTGTGCTGATATTCCCACACTCCACGAAAAGGCTAAGTTCATCCGCATCACAGGCGCAGGACTTAAAGAGAGCCACCCTCATGATATCTATATCACTAAGGAAGCTCCTAACTATTCAACACAGATATAACATTAACGGCGGACTTTATGTCCGCCTTTTTGCTTGTCAAAAACCTGAAAATCAATAGTTAACTTGCGGGCGACGGAATGTCGTCTCTACTTTTTTACAGGTATGATGTATATAACAAAAGATCCCGAAGAATTTCTCTTTGGGATCCTTTCATTTTATTCTTCATTATCGTCGGGATAAAGTCCCTGATGTTCGTTGCGGTATTTGGCTTCCGCCTTTTCATAGTCGGATATATGATTTATCCGATACTTATTCAGGGCATCTTTCGTCACCATGAGATATACCCAGAAGTGCCATGTGAACAGCACAAAGAGCAGTACCCCTACCAAAGTAAGAAGTACCCCGAACACTAAACATAAAAATACATTGATCCACTCGGCTGTGATGAATACTATCCTGTAAAAACTGCAAAGCAGCAGCAAAACCAGCACTGCTGTACATACACCGAGTATCGGCAGACATTTCGATAAAGGCGTTAATTCATACCTTATCTCATCGCTCTGCGGCATGAATTGCAGAAATATCCATATTACCAGCACATACTGTGCGCTCAGGAACGTGCTCATTATCTGCCGTACCTTGAACTCCTTGCGCTCGTATTCGTTCATATCATTCACCGCTTCCGTTTACGGTACAATATCCCGCCATTTTCACGATCTGCTGACCTTTATCGCTGACTATGAAGTCCTTCAGCTTCATAAGCTCGCTGTCGTCGCCCTTTACTGTGACAACGTAATAAGCCGTCGAAAACGGATAGCTCTTATCGCGCAGATTCTCGTTATCAGGCGATATACCGTCTATTTTAAGCACCTTTATATTGTCGTTTTTGTAGAGATTGTTAATATAATAATAGTAGGTGTACCCGAGACTGTTCTCACGGTTCTCGTACTCCGCGACCATTTCAATAAGCTCACCCATGCCCTTTCTTATGCAGTATCCCTCTTTCGGCTCCATAAGGGTCGTATCCTTCATGACGAGCTGCTCCATAGCGGTCTGGCTGCCTGAATTCGCCTCGCGCTGATATGGGATTATCTCGCTGTCATTGCCGCCGACTTCCTTCCAGTTGGTTATCTTGCCGCTGTAGATGTCCTTTATCTGCTGCACGGTAAGGCTGTCCACGGGATTGTCCTTGTGGGTGATGAACACGAAGCCGTCAAGCGCTACGGGAGTAACTTCGTACTCGATATTACAATCAGCCGCTTCTTTTATCTCGTCAACCGAAGGCTCGGTGGCGAAAATCAGATTTTTCTGCTTATATGAATTATCCTTATACCTTAGCTCCCTTTGCCTCGCCGTCATCATGAGATTATAATAAGCATAGCCTGTGGTATTGTGGTCTATATATTTTCCTATATCATCGTCGGAAGCTCCGCAGCACTGCCTTGCGAGCTCCGCAGTTATGGGGATAGTTGCTGTCGAACCGTCGATAAGGCTGAAATTCTCCTTATTCAGCGTAAAACCGCCGAGATCGAGCTTCTCCCAGTTGTCGGGTCTTGTAAGCATAACGTTGATATTGGCGGTCTTGTCGGGCTCTATCTTGTGGTGTCCGTTATATGCTGAGATAATTTTTACTACTGCCGCTGAGATAATGACCGCTCCGATGCCTATGACGCTGAGTGGTAGTATTCTGAAAAGTTTTGTTTTGTCTTTTGTCATATGAGCCTCCAATGAAGTTTTTTCAAACAAATTATAGCATAACAGTTCGGAGAAATCAATAACAAAAAACGTTTCTTAAACAATATGTAAAAACATTGTAATAAAAAAGGACGGCATCTGCCGTCCTTGAATGCATATTTATGAAATGATGTAAGGTTTTCCGTCAATGGTATAAACAGCTACATCAACGTAATCGCCAAGTCTCATCTGCAATGAGTAAACGCCGGTGTCATCGGGCTTGCTGTACGTACAGTTTACCATGAACAGCTTCTTGTCTGTTACCTTTGCGTGAGGTATCGCCTTTTCAACGAGAGAATCATAGAACTCAAAATCCGATGCTTTTTCATCTGCTTTGAGTATTCCGTCAACAAGTGTGAACGTAAAGGTGAAGTCGGATTCCGCGTACCCCTTTATAATATCATACTCCTTATTGAGGAAGTCCTGTGCAGTTGTACCTGCCTCGTCCAGTCTGTATTTCAGAAGATCGGGGTGTACTGCCTTTTCAAGGTAGGAAGGGTCTTTCGATGAGAGCGACCAGAAGTAATTGACTACCTGCTTTGCTTCTTCATCTGTCATATATCGCGGATCGAACTCCACAGACATCGGCAGATCTTTTTCTTCTTCAACTTTCAGCTGCTTATACTCTGCACCGTAAGGCATATCCTCCTCTTTGACATTTGCATCTTCCGGAAGATCGCCGCCTGCAAGGTTGGCAGAACTTTTTGCTTTTGCGTCCTTTTCAGCGTCATTGTCGTTGCACGAAACTACAGATAACGTCATCACTGCCGCAGCAAGTATCGCCGCTGTTCTTGTAAATATCTTATTCATTTGCTCAGCCTCCTCAGCCGAATGTGTAGTATTTTCCGTCTTTAACGGCAAAAATTATCTCATAGCCGCTGACCAGCATGGACTCCTTGCCGTTTGAATCCTCGCCCATGACGTAGAAACAAGTGTCGATAAGGTCATCGCTGTCAGCCTTTACGCTATCCGAATAGCCGCTTCCGAAAATGTCATCAAGGGTACTGAGGTATGAATCCACATTATCCTTGCCTTCCTCGTGCTGTTCAGCGGGTTCGAGCTTTATGCGAGTAACCTTATAGTCGCCCTTCATCTGCCCTGCCAGTCCTGAACACTGCTTTGAGAATGATGTTTTGAGATCGTAGTCATACTCCTTGCTCAGGAACTTCTCCATTTCCTCTATATAGCTCGGGAAAATGCAGCTTGTATAGGTAGTATAATCAGCTGCGGAAAAAGACGTGAAGTACTTTTCAAGAGTGAGCACGAGCTCTGTGGGATATTCATTCTCGTCGTAGTAGAGCTTTACTCCGCCGTCACTGATACGGTAGTTTCCAAGCTCTGCCTCCTCAGAATCTGCTTCGGGCTCAGTTATTTCGCCGACCGAACCCAGCTCGGACTGCTTTTCAGCTACAGGAGCATCCTTTATCATCTCTTTTACCTTATTCTGGTAATCTTCTTCTTTAAAGTTATCGCCTGAAAGCTCTTCGCCGCCGATAACAGGAGCAGAAGCCTCTGCCGCACTGCTGCCTGCCGAACCCTTATCAGAAGTCTTTTTATCGTTCTTTTTTTCACAGCCTGCAAAGCACCCTATGCAGACCGCTGCCATGACAAATGCTGTCAGCTTTTGTATCCTCATAGCTTTTCCCTCACGTTATATCATAATCAATATACAGAATATTTGCCCATTGCGCCGGCCCACTCCGCTGCCGCAGAGCCCTCGGGCGCATATACCGTAAGATCAGGGAGACTTTCAAGCCCCCAGTTCTCATATTTCAGCTCGGGGCTGAGCACTGTAAGAGACTTCAACCCTGTACAGTAGACAAAAGTACCCTCCTGTATTCTCTGAACTCCCGCAGGAACGGTGAGCTCGGTGATGCTTGTGCAGCCTGCAAACGCGCCTTCCTCTATAAGGGTAAGGCTGCTCGGAAGATTTATCTGAGCAAGAGCGGTACAGCTGCTGAAAGCACCCTCGCTGATGGTCATAACGCTTTCGGGAAGCGTTACAGATGTTACATTGCTGTTTGCTTCAAAGGCGTAGAATCCTATCTCATTGACAGGAACACCGTCGATTTCCGCAGGTATCTCCACATTGCTGTCCTTACCTGTATACTTTGTTATCGTAACGCCATTGTTGTATATCTCATAATCGAAGTTCTCGGCTGAGATGATATTTCTCTCTCTGACAGTTGCGAGAGGCACGTAGGTATTGTCCTCGATATGCTCCTCCTCTGTCACTTCTTCAGAAGTTGCTGCTGCCGAGGTTTCTTCGGCTGTTTTGCTGTCGCCGACTGTTTTCTTTCCGCAGCCTGCAAACATGACTGATGAAGCGGCAATAAGAGAAAAAATGATATGTTTTTTCATATGATATCTCCGAAACCTGCAAATTACATGGTTTACAGGTGTTGATTTGATGAAAATTATACTTACTTCTTGCTTCTGTCCTTAGCTCTCTGGCTGTTGCTGAGAGTTCTCTTTCTGATACGGAGCGACTCCGGAGTTACTTCAAGAAGCTCGTCGTCAGCAAGGAACTCAAGGCAGTCCTCAAGGCTGAGTATTCTTGGCGGAACAAGTCTGAGCGCGTCATCGCTTCCGCTTGCACGGGTATTTGTAAGGTGCTTCTTCTTGCAGACATTTACAACGAGGTCTTCTGTCTTTGGTGAAGCTCCTACGATCATGCCTTCATATACAGGAGTACCTGCGCCGATGAAGAGCTGTCCGCGCTCCTGAGCGTTGTAAAGACCGTATGTTACAGCCTCTCCTGTCTCGAATGAAACGAGAGAGCCTGTGTTCCTGCGCTCGATATCGCCCTTGTATGGCTGATAGCCGTCGAATACGTGGCTCATGATGCCCTCGCCCTTTGTATCTGTGAGGAACTCGCTCTTATAGCCGAAAAGTCCTCTTGCAGGGATAAGGAACTCGATACGCATACGGCTGCCCTGCGGGTGCATATCGACCATATCGCCCTTACGTGTACCGATCTTCTCCATTACAGAGCCGACGCAGTCCTCGGGAACGTCGATAACAAGGCGCTCGATAGGTTCGAGCTTTCTGCCGTTCTCGTCTTCCTTGAAGAGTACGCGGGGAGTTGATACGCCAAGCTCATAACCCTCACGGCGCATATTCTCGATGAGGATAGAAAGGTGCATTTCGCCTCTGCCTGCTACACGGAACGAATCCGTGGATTCTGTCTCTGTTACGCGGAGAGATACGTCTTTGAGGAGCTCCTTGAAAAGTCTCTCGCGGAGCTGACGTGACGTAACGAACTTGCCCTCACGGCCTGCGAAGGGGCTGTCGTTTACGGAGAATGTCATCTCGACTGTAGGCTCGCTTATCTTAACGAACGGGAGCGGATCAGGTGTGTCGGTAGCACATATCGTATCGCCGATAGTGATATTCTCGATACCCGATATCCAAACGATATCGCCCATCTGAGCTTCCTGAACAGGTACGCGGTTGAGTCCCTGTATCTGGAGAAGCGATACTATCTTAGCGTTGTAGTTCTTCTTTGAGCCTGTATAATCACAGACAGTTACCTGCTGGTTGACAGCGATCTTGCCTCTGACGATACGACCGATACCGATACGTCCAACGTACTCGTTGTAGTCGATAGAGGATATGAGCATCTGGAGCGGGTCGTTCTCCTCGCCCTTAGGAGGCTCGATGTAGTTTATGATAGTGTCGAAAAGAGGCTTCAGGTCTGTACCTGTCTCGTACTGGCTGAGTGAAGCTGTACCGCTTCTGCCTGAGCAGAAGAGGATAGGGCTTTCGAGCTGTTCATCGTTTGCGTCGAGTTCAAGGAGAAGTTCAAGAACTTCATCGCCGATCTCGTCAAGACGTGCATCGGGACGGTCGATCTTGTTTACGACAACAATGATCTTGTGACCCATTTCGAGTGCCTTTGAGAGCACGAAACGTGTCTGAGGCATAGGGCCTTCAGCTGCGTCAACGAGCAGGAGAACGCCGTCTACCATTTCGAGAACACGCTCAACCTCGCCGCCGAAGTCAGCATGGCCGGGGGTGTCGATAATATTGATCTTTGTACCGTTGTACATTACCGAGGTATTCTTTGCAAGGATCGTGATACCTCTTTCTCTCTCGATGTCGTTTGAGTCCATTACACGCTCGGCAACTGCCTGATTCTCACGGAAAACGCCGCCCTGTTTGAGCATCTCGTCAACGAGAGTTGTCTTACCGTGGTCAACGTGCGCGATAATGGCGATGTTTCTCAGATCTTCTCTTATCATATTTTCTTTCCTCCAAGTGTTTTTGGCTTTTGACTTTATATGTATGTATACGGCTTAGCCGTTTTTTATCTAAGGTATTCAAGGCGCGAACGCAGCTCTGTCATGTTTGTGAATGTCCGCGGTATGCTAATTGTCTTTGTGCGGGTCGGGAAAAAGCTTCCTGCCTTGTTCACAGCTGTGAGCTGTACCTTCACCTTCACGAATTCCTTTCCCTCTTTTACGTCGAAAACCTTTTCGATGATGCTGCCGCAGACCTCTGCAACGTTTCTGTTGCAGACAAACTCGTCAACGTAAGAAGTTGTGGGGAGCATCTTCATATTGTTCATTCTGCGCTTTTTCGCTGCATAACCGCCGAAAGCAATGGTCATCTTACCGAAAAGGCTGCTGTTATCGCAGGCTCTCGGGATATCTATACAGTATAACTCGTCGTCGATCACGTAGGCGTAAAAATAGTTTCGGTTCAGAAAAGATTTCCTGTAGCCGAGCACCAGTATCACTGCAACAAGTAAGAACACGAGCCATATCAGACCAAACGATGCTCCTGACATTGCCATAAATGCAACGGCGATAAGTCCGAAGAACGTTGCCAGTACAGCAAGAACTCCTCCCAATGCAATAGGTCCGTCAACTTTTTTCTTGTATGTATTGCTGAGATTGTCTGCATCATCTATCCTGCATATAGTCATAATTATTTCTCCTCAAAATTTACTTTAAGCTTGTCACGAAGAAGCTGCCTGAGCTGCTCGGGCGAGCCCTCGTCGAACTCATTTTCATTGAATGCCACGGTATATTTATCGAATTTTATAATGAACCAGCCGTTTATATGTATTGCCTGTCTGTAGGTCCTGTAGGCATACTTTGAGTGCACCTTCAGTCCTTTGCCTGTTTCTGTGACCTCGCTGAAACGTTCATCAAAGGAATACACCTTTTCAGCGCCGTACTCCTGCTCTTTTCTGAAACGTTTTTTAGGAGCGTGTCTTATCCTGAGGTAGTCCGTAACAGCCTTCAGCAGCAAAAGGATGCCGAAGATCAGGTTGAAGAGATTGCCCACATGGTTGACATAGGATACAACGCAGAAAATGATGGCTACTACACAGAAAACACCCACAAAAGCGATGCGTCTGAGAGTTCTCAGAGCATTTTTTCCAAACAGCCAGATCATTTTTTCTCTTTCAAGAGAAGGTGTGACTTTAACGCTTATCATATCCATCTCTCCCTCGTTTTGTAGTTCTTGCCGAGCTTACTGATAAGCAGCTTCTTGACTTCTTCAGCAGTACCCTCGGTGAGGTCGTTCCCGCAGAAAAGGATCTGTTCGTCATTGGCTATACTGAGTATAAAATAGCCCATGAACTCACGCGCCTCGGATATTTTTGAAAAATCATAGACCGCATTCTTTTTGAAGTAATCGGAATCTATCTTTATACTGATATCCTTATCGCTTATTTTTATCTCGTAATTGGCATTGGGGTAGTGTTCGGAGTACTTTTTGTACTGCTTGTTCGGATTCAGTGCCAAAAGTCTGCCGACGCTCACAAGGAATATCACGAAGAAAAGAACGATAAACATTATGTACTCAACGTATGTCTTGTTGTTGGTCAGAGCGCTCATGAGCGAGAGAGTCGCAAATCCTGCATACATAAGTGCGCTGAAAATGACCAGAAAACGTGTTGCTCTGTAGCGCAAAGTATTTCTGATATACGTGGCATGTGCTCTCAAATTATAATTAACATTTGCCTTTATCATAAGATCCCCCTACAATCTTTATACTTTTGTGAACAAATCAGCCGCGTTTCCGTGCAAATTCTCTTTTTCCTCGGACATAAAAAAGCCCTTGCAGAGAATTTGCAAGGTCGTTTGGTGCGTAGTTTAACAAAAACAGCCCCGAAAAATTTTCGGGGCGTTTCTGGTGGGAGAGGATGGATTCGGACCATCGAAGCTGAAAAGCAACAGATTTACAGTCTGCCCCCTTTGGCCACTCGGGAACTCTCCCATTTCTAAATTTTGTTCACCTAAAGCATTAAGGCAAAATAATGGAGCTGGTGGACGGACTCGAACCCCCGACCTGCTGATTACAAATCAGCTGCTCTACCAACTGAGCTACACCAGCGTTTAATGCTTAATTATTATATCACACTTTTTTGCGTTTGTCAAGTACTTTTTTCAAAGTTTTTTGATTTTTTTCAAAAGAACTTTGGTCGAGGCGACAGGACTCGAACCTGCGGCATCTTGCTCCCAAAGCAAGCACTCTACCAAACTGAGTTACGCCTCGGATAAGGTTGTTTCGCTGTGTCCTTGATAAACAGCTTTTATATTATACCAGTCAGACCGCCGTTTGTCAATAGCTCATTTCACACTTTGTATACTTGTACAATTTCGTCCACCTTTTTTTAACATACGTGTTCTAAAGATACAAAAAGAGGAGCTTTGCGCTCCTCTTGCACATCATTAGTCTTCGTTTTCCTCAACTGTTTCTTCTGCTGTGTCGCCTGCAGCCTCTTCAGCCTCAGCTTCAGCTTCCTTTGCAGTGTCATCACTGATCTCGAAGTCGATGCTCTCGTCTGTATCAAAGTTGTCGAAATCATCGTAATCATCATCATCATAATCTGAACCTGCACTCTTGTCCTTGAGAGCCTGAGCAGCAACATATCCAACAGCAGCAGCTGCACTTGCAGCTAAAACAGCAACTAAAAACTTATTCATATTATTTTTCCTCTTTTCTCCGCAAGAATTAGTACTTACCGAACCGCTTGCGATCGGATTACGATAATCTTTTATATATTATAACATACTTTTTCTCCGATTTCAACTATTTACATATTATTTGTTAAAAACATCAAAATTGAGAGTGCCGTTATTGGTGCAGTTTCACAACGCAGTATCCGCTTTCCCAGCCACACCTGCACAGCTCCAGCTTCCACAGCAGCATCTGCCTCTGCCTTGTCGAAGCCGCCCTCGCTGCCTACGACCAGTCCAACGGTCTTAACGCCGTCAAAATCCACCTTGCCGAAGGATATTCCGCCCTCCTCCTCATACAGCAGAACTGTGCGGTCAAGCTCCTTCATCATCTCGACAGCTCTGCCCAGACTGACTATGGGCGTGACCTCGGGGATAATGCCTCTCCCCGACTGCTTTGCAGCCTGCTCAGCTATCTTATTAAGGCGCGGCAGCTTCTTTTTCTCGAAGTCCTTCTCGTCAGGTCGGGACACACAGCGCCTCGTGAGCACGGGAACTATCCTCGTTACGCCCAGCTCCACGCTTTTCTGGATAATGTACTCCAGCTTGTCCAGTTTAGGTACTGCCTGAAAGAGCGTTACCTCCACGCTGGGTTCAGCCGCACATCTGTGCTTCTCTACAAGGTCAAGGTACACCGTATCGGCTGTTATCCTGCCGATAGTGCAGCAATAGTCCACGCCGTCGCAGCACACAGTGACCTCCTCGCCGACCCTCATGCGCAGCGAACGTCCTATATGGTTGGCATCATCGCCCGTGAGGACTATGTTATTCTCGTCTATCTCATTGGTAAAAAATCTCGGCATGATCTCCGACGCTCCTTTATATATAGTAACTGCTCTGCTATGATTTTAACATATCCCGTCGGGTTAGTCAAGCAGCACCATTGCTCTCCCAATAAAAAACCCCCGTCACTGCCGACAGGGGATCGTTCAATCTTTGTATTCGGATTTTATCTTCAGGTATTCTTCAAGGCACTGATTGTTTTTGTACATCTTCGTTGCGACCTCTGAGCCCACATATCTTATATGCCACGGTTCGTACTTATAGCCTGTGTACGCTTCCTTGCCGTATGGATAACGTATTATAAAGCCGTACTCATGAGCGTGTTCCGCAAGCCATGCAGCTTCGGGAGTTGCACCGAAAGCATCGTCGATAGTATTCACATCAATGACAAGTCCTGTCTGATGCTCAGAATATCCCGGACGCGCAGAATAGGTATCTGCCAGCTCCTTGCCGTCCTCTTTTACGTAATTGGCATAAATAATCTCCTGATCGTGATATGAACGATACCCCGAACCGAGCCATATGTTCAGATTCTCCTTTGCTGCGGCATTTGTAAGTGCCTGAAACTGCGTATAGCATATGGTCTCAAGACCCGGATCAAAGTCCGCAGGCAGGCTGTAGGACTTGTTCGCCACAAGGATACCGTCTATATAAGTAAGCCCCTCTGTATCATCATGAACAGGGGGCGCAGGAGCCTCAGCCGTATTCGACTGAGGCGTTAAAGTTCCGTTTGTTGAATCGTCACCGCGTACAGTGACCTTTATCATTACTTCCTGATCCGGATCGGCAGCCGATCTGAGCGTTATGTAGCACACGCCGGGTTTCACGCCTGTGATATGACCGTATTCATCAACTGTAGCGATGCTCTTATCGCCTGATGACCAGCGCTCATCAGCTTCTGTAGTTCCGTCGGGGTAAGCCTGTACCATAGGAGTATCGGTTTCACCTACACTGATGTATACCGACTGCTTGTCGAGCTTGAAATCGCTCTTGTTTACAGGATCCGCAGGAGTTGTCGTAGTCGTTGTTGTAGTAGTTATAGCAGGTTCGGTAGTCGTTGTGATCCTTGTCAACGTAGTAGTTGCCGCTGCTTTTTTGCCGCCGTCGCCGCTCTTGGAGTTCTTTGAACAAGCATTTGCCACCAAGATAACAAACATGAGCACGAGCAATGCGATTATGAACAGTGCTGTAAGCTGTCGTCTTCTCAGTGTCTTTCGGGATACTCTTTTGCGGGGACGATGTGAACCGTAATTATTGTTGTCCATATTTATAAATCCCTTTCTCAATATATTAGGGCGGTCAGTTTTTCCTGCCGACATAAACACCTTGTTTCTATTATATCACAGGTATATTGAATTGTCACGCTATTTTAACACAATTCTGTAAATTTTTAACAACCTGACATATAATACTCCTCATTTTTGGCGTTTTTTAACAAAGGATATTTCCTGCATACAGCGCGTTTACGCTGTAAACTTTCATTTTTCCGCCTTGACATCATCTCGCCGAACGAGTATAATTAGTGAGTAGCGATCCCGCTAAGGTCTGACCGCAGAGTCCTGCACGTCCAAAAAAACATAGTACGGAACGACCTCGGCAAAAACAGGGAAAAAGACAGGATATTCACCGCTATTGAGCAATTCAGATCTTCACCAGAAGATCGAACAGATATCCTTACACAAATGCAATATCCGAAAGGAGCTATCATATAATGACATTTTCAAAGAAACTGACGGCAGCCGTGACCGCTCTCGCCGCAGTTCTTTCATCTGCCGTTTCATGCAGCGGCGACAAAAAAGTGGGTCAGGCTGACCCGACTGCCGAAACAACGACTCTCACCGAAAAAGGTACTTCGGGCAGTTCCAAAAAGGCTGCTCCGTCAGAGGACATGAATATCACATGGCTCTCGGACTTCGACCTGAACCCAGTCAACGGCAGCGGACGCTCCACCGCCCTCGCTCTGTTCGAGGACGTTTACGGCGGCAAAATAAACTACATAAACGCCCAGTATAAGGACAGGTTCGATGTGCTCGATTCAAAACTCGCAGCAGGCGAAGGAATTGATATGTTCCCATATGACACCGATGTGTTCCCACAGGGCGTTCTCAGCGAGCGCTTCGACCCTCTCGACCCATATTACGACGATATGGGCATGAGCGACGGCTTATGGGACGAGATGTCCGACGTTATAAGGTCGTTCGAGTACAAGGGTCAGCACTACGTTGTCCCCTATGCTCTGTCAGAGCCGTTCCTCCTGACCTACAGCAGAAAGCTCATGCAGTCAGAGGGCATCGACGACCCATATACTTTATATAAAGCAGGCAGCTGGAACTGGGATACCTTCATGCAGATCGTGGACAAGTTCAGGGCAAATCAGCCCGATGCTCCGAGATACGGCATAAACGGCTGGTTCGGAGAAGCTGCACTCTGCTCCGCAGGCGCGGCAGTCGTCACTTATGACGGAACTTCGTTCGCAAATAATATCAACGATCCAAAACTGGAAAAAGCCGAGAACTTCATGCACGATATCGCTGCAAAGGGTCTTTACGACAAAACATGGAAGGGCAATTTCCCGACAGACCTGAACACGCTGTTCTACGCCATGAACGATTGGGCTCTCGCGGAATCCAACAGGCTGAACCCCGAAGCAGACCTCATGGTCGTGCCGTTCCCGAAAGCTCCCGACGCGGATAAATATTACGGAAGCTGCAAATTCAATGCAAGAATGCTCGTAAAGGGCTCGACAAAGGGCGCAGCTGTCGCTACTTACATAAAATGTGAGCGACTTGCCGCTACCGACGGAAAGATCAGAGCAGCCGCAAAGGACGCTGCTATCGCTCAGGGCATCACCGCCGAGCAGTTCGACGCTATACAGGAGTACCTCTCACCTGTGAACATCACGCCTTTCTTCGACTACAGCTATGGCATGGGCGAAAAGATGTACAGCGCAGGCAACTATAACTACGAAACACGCGGCGTTATCAACAATATCAATTCGGTTCTCCTTGACGGCGGCCCCGTGGATTCATGGGAGGCTCTCCGCGGCGCAATGTCGGGTATTATCGACGGCGAAATAAATAATTATAATTAATAAGTAAGGGCGGATATTTCAATTTCCGCCCTGTTTTATTTGCAATTGAGAGTAATGAGATAAATGTTTTGCTATTAACGGACGCTCGAAAAGTGTCCCTACAGATGTTTCATGCTGCGATTTGCATATCGTGCCGTAAGCGAAAGCAAATTAACGATCTCGTACAGAGTGAGCGCGTGAAACAAGCGGCAGCGTGGAAGCGGTCGAACCGGCTCAGCTCGCAACGCGGCAAGGGCGCAGCGTCACGCTGCCTGACGGCATTATATATGGGTAAAATGCCACAAAAAGTAATACGTCTTTTTGATACATTCTCCAAAGTTGATTTGCATTGTAAAAAATTACACAAAATATTCACAAAAGCGATACAAAATGTGCTATAATGTTGTTATTGGAACTATGTTGATTTCCGAAAACATGGTTATGAGAGGAGAATTTAAAATGAGAAATTTACACAAACTGTCTGCAAAGCTGACCGCTTTTGCTGCTTCGGCTGTTATGGCTGTCACTTCCGCAGGCTTCACAGTCCCTGCAAACGTCAACGCTGCTGACAACAACTATTACGAAGCTCTGGCTATGTCGCTGTATATGTACGATGCCAACGCCTGCGGCAAGGGCATCACCGACGGTCCGCTCACATGGCGCGGCGACTGCCACACATACGACGAAAAAGCTTCTATCGGCAGCCTCGGCGGTTCTGAAAAAGCCGCAGTTGACCCCGACGGCGACGGAAAAGTCGATGTTTCAGGCGGATTCCACGATGCAGGCGACCATATAAAGTTCAATCTCACTATCGGCTTCGGCATCTCCAGCCTTGCGCTCTCCGAGTACCTCAACCCGGGTATCTACGAAAAAGCAGGCTGCAAGGATCACCTTATCTACGAGCTGAAGTGGGGTGCCGATTACCTCATGAAAACCACCTTCCTCGACGGATCGGGCAAGGTCGCTGCTATCGCTCACGTCGTTGCCAACGGCGGACAGGATCACAGCTACTGGTCATCGCCTGAAGTGCAGACCTACGAAAGACCTATCTACTGGCTCACAGCAAACAGCAACAACTCCGCAGTATGCTGTGAAATGGCAGCAGGTCTTGCCGGAACTGCCTACGTAGTAAAGGATTCAGATCCCGAATATTCGGCTAAATGTATAAAGTACGCAAAGGCTCTCCTTGAATTCGGTCAGCAGCACGTCGGCAACGAAGGCGGCGGTCTGGCAGACTTCTACGGCACAGAGGCTCAGTATCAGGACGAAGAGGCTATGGCTCAGGCTTGGCTCTGGGTTTGCGATGCAGGCAGCAAGCCTACCCGCGTTCCTAAGAACAAGGACTACGGCGGAAGTCAGTACGACGGCTGGGTATACTGCTGGAACAAGGTATGGCAGGGCTACTCCGCACTGATGTATAAGGCTACAGGCGATAAGGCTTTCGCTGACGAGCTCAAGGTAGAACTCGAAAGTCAGGGCGACCTCAGAGTAGGTACATACAACGCCGATGGCTGGGGCGCTTCACGTTACAACTGCGCTAAGCAGATGGACGCTATCGCTATCGCAAACGGCGACCCCGACGCTGACTACGCTAAGGCTGCAAAGTACCAGATGGATCATATCCTCGGCGACAACAGCTTAGGCTACAGCTTCCTCATCGGCTACGGCAGCAAGTGGCCTGTACATATACACCACCGCGCAGCTAACCCCGGTACAGACGCAAACGGCGCTTCTTCAAATCCTTCCGCTAAGTACACAGCTTACGGTCTCCTCGTAGGCGGCGACGACAAGAGCGGCTATCAGGATCAGACCGACAAGTACCAGTACACCGAGGGCGCTCTCGATTATAACGGCTGTTTCGCTATCGCTTGTGCAGGTATCGCAAACCTCTACGGCGGCGACGCTTCGGCTATGACAGCTCTTGCAAAGTCCGCAAACGAGATAAACGAGAACTTCAAGTTCGGTAACAGCTCACCCGTAGTTACCACAACGACCACCACAACAACAACTACTACTATTACCACGACCGTTCAGCCCACAAACAGCGAAGTTAATTTCGTTATAGACAAGAAAGACATCGCTGTCGGCGAAACTGCTACTCTCAGATTTACTCAGGGTGCAGGTATGGTAAAATTCGGAAACTTTGAATACGACAACGATGTTATCTCTCTGGAGCAGACCTCCGATGATACCTATACGATCAAGGGTCTTGTGGAAGGCAGTGCGCGGATATCCTTTATATCTCCTACAGGTCAGAAGATCACACGCACCATCACTGTCATGACAGGTGTCAAATTCGGCGACGCAAACTGTGACGATTCTGTTGACTTCGCAGACGTTGTAATGATAATGCAGGCTCTCGCAAGCCCGAACAAGTACGGCCTTAACGGTACCGACAAGCACCATATCACCGAGTTCGGTCTAACTAATGCAGACGTAAATCTCCAGAACGACATGACCGGCGATGACGCTCTCTGCTTACAGAAATATCTCCTCGGAATATATAAGTCACTTCCGATCAACGGAGACTGATACAAACGCAAAAAATAATCAGACCGCAAAAATGTATAACACTATCGCGCAGCAGAATATTATTATTCTGCTGCTTTTCTCTTTTTGTCCACCTGAATACAAAAAATTTCATCGTAATTATGCACAATATATGAACGAACTTTTTACACACTATGCTGAAATTAGTCTTAATATGTCCGTTTTAACCAAATCGTAATTATTCAGTTACCAATTTGTAACCAAATTTCAGAACAAACCTTGTATAATGTTCATGAGACATATTATAGGCTCACTACTAAGAAAGAAGTGTGATTACATGAACAAATTAAACAGGCTGAAATCAGCCATCATCAGCGGCGCTGTCGCTATGACATCACTTGCAGGTCCGATCGCTTCAGTAGCTAACCCCTCTCTCTCAGCTACAGCAGCAGATTCCGACAACTATGCAAAACTCCTTCAGTACTCTCTTTATTTCTATGACGCAAATATGTGCGGTAAACTGAACGGTGACTGCGCACTCACTTGGAGAGGCGACTGCCATACAAGTGACGATGTTGTAGGTGGTTTCCACGATGCAGGTGACCACGTTTGGTTCGGTCAGCCAGGCGGCTATGCTGCTTCTACTCTCGGTTGGTCTTACTACGAGTTCAAGGACGCATACGAGGCTACAGGTCAGGGTGCTCACCTCAAAGTTATCACTGACAGATTCGCTAAGTTTATGCGTGATGCTACTGTTCTCAACGGCAATACAGTTCAGAAGGTCCTCATCGAAAAAGGTAACGGTAATGTAGACCATTCTTACTGGGGCGCTCCTGAAACTCAGGGAAGCAGAGGCGATATGCTCTGGACAACAGGCGGTGCTGCTAACATCACTGCTGAATATGCAGCAGCTCTCGCAGCTAACTACGTAAACTTCGGCAACGAAGAAGACCTCAAGTACGCTAAGGCTCTTTATGAATTCTCAAAGAAGAACACAAACTGCCACAACTCAACATTCTACGACGGACACTGGACTGGTGCAGACGATGAGATCGACTGGGCAGCAGGCTGGCTCTATCTCGCTACAAAGGACAGCCAGTATCTCAATGAGTTAAAGGGCGCAGGTCAGTCCTACTCCAACCACTCATGGGAGAGCGTTCAGCTCGGCGCAGGTATCCTCAAGGGTGAGATCACAGGCGACTGGAGCAGCGCAGGCTTCCTCAACAACTTCAAGGGAAATAACTACTGCTTCCTCGCTAACTGGGAATGGGGCAGCGCAAGACAGAACGCTACTGCTCAGCTCTGTACTCTCGTAGCTGCTAAGTATCAGAAGGCTGACGCTTCATGGGCTAAGGGTCAGATGGAATACCTCACAGGTGACAAGGCTTTCGCTAACGGACAGAAGCACTGTCTCGTTGTCGGCTTTAAGCCCGATTCTTCAAGAAATCCTCACCACAGAGCTTCATCTCCAAACGTTGACGCAAGCCAGCAGAACGACGGACAGCAGAACAAGTACCTCCTCGTAGGCGCTCTCTGCGGCGGTCCTGTAGATGCAAACGGTACATATAAGGATATCCGTTCCGACTATCAGGGCAACGAGGTTGCTCTCGACTATAACGCAGGTTTCGTAGGTGCAGCAGCAGGTCTTTACCACTTCTACAAGACAGGTTCTATTGTATCCCAGATCGAAGGCGTTAGCAAGATCTACAACGACAAGACCAACATTGATCCTCCGATATCAAGCGGTACAACTACAACACAGAAGACTCCTACTATAACTACTTCTACTACAAAGTATGAGCCATACAACCCACCGGCAGGCGGCGATATCGTCCTCACTCCTTCAGATATGACTGTTGATACTGAAACAGGAAGCGACGACAAGATCAACAACTACGCTGAGTTCGCTCCACAGGGCGCTAAGTCAGCTACACTTTACCTCAAGGTAAATTCAAACGACACTGAGGTTTCAGGTGCTTTCGGTACTTGGACAGGCAAGTGGGAACAGGAAGACTTCAAGGGCG
>NZ_JAILNU010000024.1 GCF_024691275.1 Ruminococcus sp.
GTGGTAATCTGTGTTATAGTATTCATAGCGGATCAGCTAACCTCCTGTTGCTTTTATCTTCGCAACTTAACTGTAACACAGGTTTATGCTGCTCCGCTATCTTTTTTTGTAATTTGTCTCACATCTATTGTAATCCTACAAGCACCAACAAACTTTTTCGCAAATAGGTATTGTAAAAAAGGGAATTCTGTGTTATAATTATTAGAATAGCGGTCGAATGTACCGCATTACATTTTACTATAAGGAGTGATGGCTCATGGTAGGCTTTGAAAATCATATCGGCAAGATCATTATTTCTGAAAATTATCTGACTGAACTCGTTAAACACGCAGTTACAGACTGCTTCGGCGTTGCTGATGTTTGCAGCATAAGCACATTCCGTTCCGCAGTATCAGCTCTCACAGCGGGCAAGGCTTTCAGAAAGAACAAAGGCGTAATGCTCCGCACCGACAAGGAAGGCGGTCTCATCATCGACCTCCATATCAAGGTCACCTACGGCACTAATATTACTGCCGCGGTAAACAGCATCACCCATAAGGTCAGCTTCACTGTTGAGGAAGCTGCCGGTATAGATGTACACAAAGTCAACGTATTTGTTGACGATATGAACGCATAAGCGCGCAGGCAGAAGCCTGTTAACAGAATTGGAGGATTTTACTGTGATACACGGTTCTTTACTCAGGGACGCTGTTATCTCCGCCGCTATAACTATCGGCAACAGAAAACGTGAGGTCGATGAGCTCAACGTTTATCCTGTTCCCGACGGTGATACAGGCACAAATATGTCAATGACTATAGGGAACTCCGTCGCAGAGCTCAAAAGGCTCGACGACAAAGCTCCTGTATCCGAGGTTGCTTCGACAGCAGCATCAGCATTTCTGAGAGGTGCAAGAGGTAACTCCGGCGTAATACTTTCACTTATATTCAGAGGCTTTTCAAAGGGACTTGGCGGCTGTACAGAAGCTAACTGCGAAAACTTCGCAGATGCTCTGCAATACGGCGTTGAAGCAGCATACAAGGCTGTAATGAAGCCCGTCGAGGGAACTATCCTCACTGTTGTTAAATCCGCAGCTGCAAAGGCTAAGGAGATAGCTGCCGAAACAAACGACGAGGTGACATTCTGGCAGGAGGTCTGCACAGAAGCTGAAGCAACTCTCGCCAAAACAACGGATATGCTCCCACAGCTCAAAAAAGCAGGCGTAGTTGACGCAGGCGGCAAGGGTCTGTGCATAATATTCCGCGCAATGACCGATGTATTCGCAGGCGGTAAGATCGCAGAACCCGAAGAAGCTGCTCAGAACCATGAGAGCTCGGGGGATTCGTTCAGAACAGCTGTCAGCGAATACGATGACGATATAACGTATACATACTGCACCGAGTTTATGCTGGAAAAGGACGATAACTGCCCCGATGTTTCAAAGCTCCGTGCATACCTCGAAACTATCGGCGACTGTGTAGTTGTGGTCGATGACGAGAAGATCATAAAGGTACACGTTCACACCGATGATCCCGGCAAGGCTATCCAGAAGGGTCTTGAATTCGGTCACTTCATCAACGATCCTCGTCCTAAGATCGAGAATATGCGTATCCAGCATGAAAACAAGATCAAGGACGCTAAAGCAGCTCAGGAGGGACTTACTCCCGCAGAGCCTGAAAAGGAATTCGGCTTTGTCGCAGTTGCAGCAGGTCACGGTCTTGAAGCTATGTTCACAGACTTGGGCGCAGATGTTGTCGTAAAGGGCGGTCAGACCATGAACCCCTCTACAGACGATATTCTCCGCGCTATCCTCAAAACTCCTGCAAATACAGTATTTGTTCTTCCAAATAACAAGAATATCATCATGGCGGCAGAACAGGCTGTAAAGCTCACAGACAGAAAGGTATGCGTACTCCAGACAAGAACTATACCTCAGGGTATTGCTGCGATGCTTGCCTTCGATGACAGCCGCAGTCTCAACGAGAACCGCATTGATATGACAAGAGCCTTCGAGAAAGTTTCCACAGGTCTTATCACCTTTGCCGCAAGGAACTCAGAGTTTGAGGGACATCAGATAAAAGAGGGCGAGATACTTGCTCTGGATAACGGCAAGCTTGCTTTTACAGAGCGCGATATAAACAAGGCTACATATAAGCTTGTCAAGAAGCTTTCAAAGGGCGATGTGAGCTATGTTACTCTTATCCACGGAGCAGATGTGCCCGAGGAGAACGCCGAGGAGCTCCAGCGTTTCATACAGTCAAAGCTCAGCGACAAGATAGAGGTAATGCTCGTTAACGGCGGTCAGCCTGTGTATTACTACATCATTTCTGTTGAGTAAGCTTTGACAGCGGAACAGTATCGTGCTATACCACGAATGAAAGTATATAGAAAAGCCTCCCTTTTCGGGAGGCTTTTCGCGTTATTATCAGTTTTTCAGAGCTTTTTCAAGCCATACATTTGCGATATCAAGTGCTTCATAAAGTCCGCACTCACGCTCGGCATTCTTGACAAAAGCCTTCATAGGATCAGGCTCGTTGGTGTCCATCTGGACAACTCTGACCTTCGAGGTCATCTGCTCGCCGTTTTCCTCTTTGGTTTCAAGTATCTGTATAAAGATAACGAATGGGTCGGACATATATCCGTAATAGAGCTGGTTGCCGTTTCTTACCAGAGGGTAGCCCTTGTATGTGTTGAATTTCATATTGTATACCTCCTTGGAATTTACCAGTTTTTAATGTAGTCCTCTCCTGTGCCTATACGCTTGATATTCTCAATGAGAGTATTTACGTAAGATTTAGTACAATAGTACTTGCTCTCGCCGTTTACGACAATAAGTGCGCGCATTACCGAATCATCATAGAATTCATAAGTCATTGTCTTTCCGGAGAACGAATCGGTATACTTGATAGTTGCCATAGGTTCACCGCTCGGAACAGGCTTGCCCAGTGCAAACTCCTCGGCATTAGTGCCTGTAAGGAACGAATAGAACTGTCTGTAACGCTCGGAGTCAAATTCTTCGCCGCGCATATGAACAAGGTTATCGTCAGCCGTTGGATTATCAGGAATATTATCAGGATCCTTCGGCTGGATAACAAATTCTGCGGATTCACCGCCGCCGCTTACGGAAAGCTCTGTGATATTCCATACATAAGAAGTTATCATAAGTCTTGACGCGATATCAATAGGCTGTACAGTCAGCCACTTTGCATTGTCAGGCGAAACTGTATATATCACCTTTCCGCCGTCAAGCATTGCATAGCTGCACTTGCTGCCCGAGTCATCTGTAAATATCTCACCGAGAAGAAGCACGTACTTACTGCCGTTATCGCAGTCCATAGTGACCTTGCAGAAAGGCTCTTTGAGACCTGCATCTGCAATATCTTCTTCGGTGCATTTGAGCACATGGATATCGGAAGCACTGAGTCCGAACATACCGTTGGTTATGTCGGTTGAATTTTCAATAGCGAGATAGCTCTCGATAGGCTGTATCATCTTATGTGAAGCAGAAGTACCGCCCGAATGAGCCTTTTCGCTGTCCTTGTCGTATTCGAGAAGAATATCATAGTCGATATCGCCGCGCTCGATCTTCAGGCTGTTGATGATAGGATAATTCTCATCATCAGGCTTTTCGAGGATAGTCTTGCTTATAAAGTCTTTTACTGTCTTGCTGTAATTTGCAAGAGTAGAGCTTGATACGGCATAAACATCGTTGCTGCCGTCAACTCTGACATAGTTTGAGGAACCCGACGGAAGCTCATCGCCGATATAGAACTTGACAGTCTTGCCCGACTCAAAGTTCATCTCGACCTCTGCCGAAGGCTTGTCAAGACCGTACTTGCCGAGCTCGCTGCTTCCGCCTGCGATAAGCGATTCAGCTTGCATACCGTTTGCATTGTTTACAAGAGTAGATATCATAGAGGTATCCACATTGAGGTCTTCATAGCCCTCGATGGTATAGACAGCAGCTGTGCCGTCATCTTTTGGAGCTTCCTTCATGATGACATTGAGTTCGCCGTCATTATTCTTCACACGAACGCTTTTTACAACTGCATTTTCGCTGCCATCGCTGACGAGAACAGTTCCCTGTCCCTCAGCTTCTGTAGCGATAAGGGACGGCTGTGTGCTGCCTGAGTTATTGCCGTCCTCATCGGGTAAAAACTTCATAAAGGCATAGCCGCCGCCCAGCATAGCTGCAAGCAGAGCGCTGAGCGCGATGATGCCCTTTGCCTGTTTTTTCATTTATTTCTTCTCCTTAACAGTACAAATACGCCAACAAGAGCGATAATGCATGGGATTACCCATACAACGATGATCTGAATATTCTTTGCCTGCTTTGTTGTAGTAGAGATATATGACTGCTGTAAGTTCTTATCAGGAACAACAACGCTGTTCTCCTTGCCTGTCATCGTATTGATAGTATTGAGGAGTACGTTTGCGTTATTGTATGTTGTATTCTGCTGGATAACAGTTCTGTCGAACATATACGGACTTCCTATGAGAAGCAGGCTGCTCGTATAGGTATTGAGCTGCTCGGAACGGAGCTTCTGAGAGAGAAGCACTGCCGATCTTGAACCCTTTTCGCCCTGTGCAGCATTTGAATCAACGATATCAGCTGTAAACGCCTCCTCAGATGACTTGAGGACTTCCTTGACAACGTCTTCGTTGTTCTTTTTGAGCTGAGTAAGCTCTCTTGTATAAGGTGAAACGATAGGGAGCTTGTCATTAGGCAGATCACCTACAGCTTCTGAATCGCTTACGCTGAGAATGATAGTAGTTGCTGTAGCGATAGCGTTCTTTTCGTCAACAAGGATATTGTTCTCTACCTTCAGGCTCCAGTCAGCGAGGAATTCCTCGATATTCGGGAGATTTGTCTTGCTGAAGTCCGGAACATAGACCATATTTCTGTCATACTTTCCGTCATTGTAGAGGAAATCGCTGAGCTTCTGGATTATATTCTCAGTGAAGTCAACTGTAGGAGCAAATACAACGATCATATCGTACTCGTCAGCTTTGAGGTCGTCGAGTGTGATATCAAAATCAACACACTCATAGCCGTTTTTGCCGAGGAGCTCTGTCTTGAAGGTATCAGCTGCATCTCCGAAGTTCTGCTCATCATAAAGAGGTGAACCGTTCATCTTGTTTGCGAATGCGACCTTTACAGGGTGAGCGTCTGTAACGCCTGTGATAGCAGATGTGAGGAGGCTCTCACCTGTGAACTTGAATATGAGCTGCTGGCTCTGCATAGCTGTCTGGTCGGCAGTGAGCATATTCATAACATCGCTTTCCGCGAGAACTCTTACGCGGTCGCCGCAGCTTACGATGATATTTCCGCGCTGGATATCACCTGAATAGTTCTCCTTGTACTTGTTTACGAGGTCAGGGTCTTTGTCCATATCAACATACTTGACATTGATACTGCCTTTTCCCTGCTCTGCGTATATGGAATACTTGTCAAGGAGCTCAGGTATCATCTCATACGGAACTTCTGCGGGAGCTCCGTAGTACTGAGCGTACATATTTGAATAGTAATTGCCAAGGGACTCAAAATAATCTCTCTTACAGGTAACAGTTATCTCAACGTCCTTCTCCAGAGCCTTTACAGCATCTATGGATACGTCTGAAAGCTCATACCTGTTATCGGGAGTGATATCTATTTTTATCGGTGAACGCTTAGCTGCCACGCCCACCATAAAGTTCAGTACAACGACGATAGCAACAACAAGAATGATGATCGTATAGAACATCGAGCCGTATTTCAGCTTCTTATAGTTCTTCTTCACTTTTTCACCATCAACTGATACCACATTTGTCTCGTCGATATCTTTTTTACTCATTAGTATCAAAACCTTCCTTTCTTGATGATCAGCTCCAGCGGCGCTTCTCTAACACCTTAACGGTGAAGAAGTTGAACAGGAAAGCTGCACTTACGAAGAATAATACACTTGGAAGGCTGAATATGCCTCTTGTGAACTCAACGTATCTCGAATAGAAAGCCAGAGTAGTAACACACTTGTATACTATCTTCTTGAATCTGTTGCCGTTCTCAAAGCTGGAAACGAGCATCTCGGAAAGGTATATAACAAAGAGTGCAACAAGGCTGACTACTGCGGAAGCCATCTGGTTCTCAGTGAGTGACGAGATGAAAAGACCTACTGCGATGAAAGCCGCACCGAGAGCAAGCATAGCAAAGTAGTTGCCCAGAAGCGGTGTCCACGTCACAGTGCCGAGATAATTAAGAATGAAAGCGTATATAAATACGATGGACTCAGCAATTATGAACAGTGTAAGAGCTGCGAAATACTTGCCGAGAACTATGTCCCACAGGCTTATGGGCGCTGTGAGGAGTCCCTGATCCGTCTTGTTCTTCTTTTCCTCGCTGAGGAGCTTCATCGTCAGCACAGGAATGAGGAACATAACGATATAGAACATAGAGCTGAACATTGATGATGTATCTGTTGTACCGCTCGCAATAACTCCGTTATAGAAGAATATACCTGAAACTAACCAGAACACGGCAAGAAAAACGTATGCCACGCCTGATGTAAAGAATGCGCCGATCTCACGTCTGTAAATAGCCAGCATTATTCCTCACCTCCATTATTTTCTGTATCCTCTGCCTTTTCAGCAGCTTCATCGGCAGTATCGGTGCTGTCAGCTTCCTTGACAGCTCTGAGCTTGCCGTTGGGAGATACCTTTATGTCTATTCTTGGCTTTGAAGATGTTTCGTCATCGTCGTCATCAGTCCTGATAACTTCGTCAGCCATAGTGATCTTGAGGAAGATGTCCTCGAGGGTGAGGTCTGAGAGCTGGAGCATGAGGATATTCCAGCCGTTGTCAGCGCAGAGCTTATTGAGGTCACGGCGGATATCGGTCTTTCCGTCAGTCTCGATATCGTAGTCGTAAACGCCCTTTTCGCGCTCCATATCGGCGCGGACGTACTTAACTCCCGGGATAGCTTTTATAGCGTCAGTGATGAGCTTCTTATCATCAGCCGAACGTGTAGGACCTTCGGCGCGAAGTGTCATCTTGTGCTTGTTGGTGATATTCTTAGCGATCTCGTCGGCAGTACCGTCTGCTGCGACCTGACCCTTATTGATAATGATTATCCTGTCGCATACTGCCTGTATCTCGGGGAGGATATGCGATGAAAGGATGACCGTGTGTTTCTTGCCCAACTTCTTGATAAGAGTTCTTATCTCGATTATCTGGTTAGGGTCGAGACCGACTGTCGGCTCATCGAGTATAAGAACAGGCGGGTTATTGATAAGAGCCTGTGCGAGACCGACTCTCTGACGGTAACCTTTTGAAAGGTTCTTGATGATCCTTCCTCTGACGTCCTCGATCTTGCAGAGAGCGCATACATCTTTGAGATGAGCCTTTCTCGGCATTTTGCACTTCTTGAGATCGTAGATGAAGTTGAGGTAGCCGTCCACGGTCATATCCACGTATATAGGCGGTATCTCAGGGAGATATCCTATATTTGCCTTAGCTTTTTTAGGGTCGTCAAGGATATCGGTGCCGTCAATGAGCACCTCTCCCGAAGTAGATGAGATATAGCCCGTAAGCATATTCATCGTTGTGGACTTGCCCGCACCGTTTGGTCCGAGGAAGCCGAGTATCTCACCCTTTTCGACCTTGAAGCTTATATTGTTCACGGCAAGCTTATCGCCGTACTTCTTAGTAAGGTTCTTGACCTCTATCATTGGGTTTTGCCCTCCTTATTGCGTATGTTCGCGGCATTCGCCGCATTTATTCACAGCTTTTACTATGTTAATACTTGTTTGTGATAGCAAAGTGAAAGCAAAGCGAATTTTTTACAATATATTCAGTGCATACTCTGTATCAGCGCTGATCTGTGCCTTCAGCTCCTCTACCGAGCCGAATTTCATCTCGGGACGTATGAACTGACAAAGCATGACCTGAAGCGGACTTCCGTAAAGGTCGCCTGAAAATCCATAAATATATGTCTCGGCGAGAGGTGCTCCGCCGTAGCTGACAGTAGGCTTCACGCCGATATCGGTAATGGAAGGATACCATTTACCGCAGGCATATGTTTTCGAGGCATATGCACCGAATCTCGGGACCAATTGTCCCTCTCCGAATATCTGGTTCGCTGTTGGAAAACCGATAGTGCGTCCCAGCTGAGCGCCGCGGCTCACTTCTTTTATAATAGTATAGGGCTTTCCGAGCAGCTCATTGGCACGTCCGAGACTGCCGTCTGTGAGCAGGCTGCGTATCAGCGTGGAGGATACGCGCTCCTCACCGCAGAAGACGTCGTCCACGGTGCGCACTTCAAAGCCGTACTTCTTACCGAATCTTCTCAGATCGTCAACTCCGCACGAAGCGCCCCTGCCGAACCTGAAATCATTGCCGCAGCAGACAAAGGCGGCGTTCATCTCTCCGCAAAGTATCTCCTGTGCGAAGGTCTCGCCGTCCATTCCGCATATGTCGGCAAAACGCGGTGAAAATACACGTTTTATGCCGCAATCATGTTCAAGTATGAAGTTTTTTTCGTATCCGCTGTAGATATAACCTGCTGCGCCCTTATTCGCCGCACTTTCGGGCGGGAACGTAAACGCACACGGAACAAGCCCGTTTTTTTCCTGCTCCGCAGCGGCTCCGAGAACGGCTCTGTGACCGAGGTGAACGCCGTCAAAAAGACCGAGAGCGGCAGCAGTTTTCATATTATCCATACCGTCACCCCAGATTTTTTCCGACGCGGAGTATGCCGTTCTCACGGTCTGCGAAGGCAGTACCAATGAAAACGCCGTCAAAGCCGAAAACTCCGTAGCAGTCCTCATTATCGCGCACACCGCGCAGCTTTGACAGATCGAGCTTTACGCCGTTTCTGTACATTCTTGTCTGAGCCTCGCCCAGTCTCAGCTTCGGCAGCTTCTCGAAAACGCGCTCGATAGGGAGTATGAGCTCCTCAAGCCTGTCCTCGTCCCTTGCCTGCTGTATCTCCTCGAAGGTAAAGCAGTCGGCAAGGGTAAAGCCGCCCGAGGAAGTTCTCACGAGAGATGTCATGATACCTCCGCAGCCCAGCTTTTCGCCGATGTCGCTGATAATAGTTCTTATATAAGTGCCCTTGCCGCAGGATATGGACATAACACCCTCACGGGTATTACTGTCGTACTCCTCCAGCACAAGGCTTTCGACCTCAATCTCACGCGCCTGACGTTCCACCTCTATGCCCTGTCTTGCAAGATCGTAAAGGCGCTGACCGTTCACCTGAACAGCCGAATACATAGGCGGCAGCTGCATTATCTTTCCCATAAACTCAGGCATAACCGCTTCTATATCGCTGCGGCTCACAGCTATGTCAGATACCTCACGCACTTCGCCCCACACGTCCTGCGTATCGGATACTGCACCGAGCCTGAATCCTGCGCGGTAGCTCTTGGTATTATCGGGCATGATGTCGCAGGCTTTTGTAGCATTGCCCACAAAAACGGGAAGCACTCCCGTAGCCATAGGGTCGAGAGTACCGCCGTGACCGAGTCTTTTCATTTTGAGTATGCCGCGGAGCTTTGCGACCACATCAAATGATGTGAAGTCCTGCGGCTTATTTACGCAAATTATACCATTCATTCGCTCAAAGCCCTTTCGACAGCTGACGCGAGATATTTTTTCGCTTCTTCGAGAGGTCCGCTGATAGTACAGCCTGCTGCCTTTGCATGACCGCCGCCGCCGATCAGCTGGCATATAGCCGAAACGTTCACGTCGTTTGCCGAGCGGAACGAGCACTTGAACACGCCGTCCTCACGCTCGCGCATCAGTATGCCGACTTCAGTCTCCTCGAGCTGTATAGTCAGCGGAGCAAAGCCTTCCAGCTCCTCCATAGATACGCCCAGCTCTTTCATCATATCCTGCGTTACCGCAGCGATAGCCAGCTTTCCGCCGAGACTGTACTCCATGAGCTCGTTGACCTTAGCCTCCAGCTTCAGTCTGCCCATTGTCTTTACATCGAACATATAGCGGTTTATTCTTGCGAAATTAATATCGTAGCTGCGCATCATTTCCGCAGCTATCTCATGAGCGCGGGGTGTCGTACAGTCGTACTTGAAGCAGCCTGAATCGGTCGCAATGCCCGTATACAGGCACATTGCACAGTGTCTTGTTATTTTCACGCCCATATACTGTGCAAGATCATAGATTATCTCGCAGGCAGCTGTAGCGTCACCGCGGAGCAATGTTTTCTCCGCAAAGTTCTTATTTGAGATATGATGGTCGATGCAGAGCTGTACCCTGCCGCCGTAGATATCCTTGAAATCGCCCATAAGGTTCTCATCGGCGATATCAACTGCGATTATCGTTTTCGGTTCAAACTCCTCACCTGCGCCTTCACTTGTGAGGAAGTCATATCTTGGCGACGGGAATCCGTCATGGCAGACTACTCTGCTTCGTATCCCGAGCTGAGCAAGTATATCCTTGAGTCCGAAACCTGCACCTATACAGTCTCCGTCGGGATTTCGGTGGGTTATTATCACCGCGTCCTCACAGTTCCTGAGAAATACCTCAGCTTCACTGAAACCAATGAACATACTCAGCCCTCCTTAAAGCAGATCATGAAGCTTTTTGCTTATCTCCGCACTTCTCTCTATAGAGTTATCGGCGATAAATGTAAGCTCGGGAGCCTTGCGCATTTTGAGCCTGTGGAAAAGCTCGCGCTTTATGAAGCCTGCTGCGCTTTTAAGTCCCGCAACAGACTCTTTGGCTCTTTCGATGCCCTCAAAGCTTGAAACATATATCTTACAGTTTGACATATCGCCTGAAAGGTCAGCCCTTACGATAGTCAGCATCTTGTCTATTCTCGGATCCTTCAATTCCCTAAGGATAGCCGTCATCTCTCTTTTGATATCTTCAGCCATACGGCTGTTCTTGAAATTAGGCATTTTATTCCTTTCTGTCGTTACAGTTTGACGGTAAATGCATCGTCTTTTTCTTCATGCTTATCGGATTCTGAAGCTTTTGCGGATCTCTTTGCAGTTTTCTTAGCGGGTTTCTTTGCAGCTGTCTTAGTTGATGCCGATTTCTTTGAAGCTGATTTCTTCGCAGACTTTTTCTTTTCAGGCTTTTCGCTCACAGGCTTCTCAGCCTTTGAACCGTTGTCCTCAGCAGGTGCAGCACCCTCAGCTGCCTGCTCGGTATCGGAAAAGAAACCGTCGCTGAATATCTCTGCCGAGAAAGCTTCATCTTCGGCGGTGCGGCTGTAATCGGGGATATCCTCGTCGCCTTCCTCGCTGTAATATATATCCGCATAGTTACCGTACTCGGGTTCGAGCTCCACGTCGCTGACAGGGCGCTCGATACCCATAAGGTCATCGGAATACTCCTCTGGTTCTTCAATAGCGCTGCACTGACCGAGAATGATCTTCTTGACAGATTCAAAGAAGAATATATCAATAGGACCGAAGTCGTCCCATGCCAGCGCCTCATTGCAGTACTGTAACATATCCGCATTGCTCATTCTGCTGTTATCCATAAGAAATTCCCCCTTTATCATTTATCATTTACATTCAAGTATTATCAGTCCTCGCGGTACTCCTCGACAATATAAGTCTCGAAGATATCGCCTTCCTTGACATCGCTGAACTTTTCAAGGCTGATACCGCACTCGTATCCTTCTGCAACTTCCTTTGCATCGTCCTTGAAACGCTTCAGACCTGATATCTTATCGTCTGCGATGATGATACCGTCACGTACAACACGCACCTGACTGCCTCTTGTTACCTTGCCGCTGAGTACGTAGCTTCCTGCTACCATACCAACATTGGATATCTTGTAGACCTGTCTTACTTCAACACGTCCAAGCTCTACCTCACGGGTCTTAGGAGCGAGCATCCCCTTCATAGCAGTTGTTATCTCCTCGATAGCATCATAGATGATACGATAGAGTCTGATATCAACGCCGTCACGCTCTGCATTTTCAGCAGCAACAGGGTCAGGTCTTACGTTGAAGCCGACGATGATAGCGTTTGATGCACTTGCGAGCATAACGTCACTTTCCTTGACAGCACCAACTGCACCGTGGATAACTCTTACTCTTACCTCATTGTTTGAGAGCTTTTCGAGGGACTGCTTAACAGCTTCAACAGAGCCCTGAACGTCAGCCTTGACTACGATCGGGAGCTCCTTGATATCGCCCTCAGCGATCTGACTGAACAGGTTGTCGAGAGTTACCTTGCGGTAAGCGTTGAACTGCTCCTGCTTCTGCTCATGCTTTCTCTGGTCAACGAGTTCACGGGCAAGTCTCTCGTCCTCAACAGCGTTGAAGATATCACCTGCGCTTGGGACTTCTGCAAGACCTGTTATCTCTACAGGAACAGAAGGACCTGCGCTCTTTACGGTTCTGCCCTTGTCGTTTGTCATTACACGTACACGGCCTACAGCTGTGCCTGCGATGAGAACGTCGCCCTGCTTGAGAGTACCGTTCTGTACGAGGAGAGTTGCTATAGGACCTCTGCCCTTATCAAGACGAGCTTCGATAACAGTACCCTTTGCAAGTCTGTCAGGGTTAGCCTTGAGCTCCTTGACTTCAGCAACGAGGAGTACGTTTTCGAGAAGTTCGTCGATGCCCTCGCCTGTCTTAGCAGATACAGGAACACAGATAACGTCGCCGCCCCAATCCTCGCAAACGAGGTCGTACTTTGTGAGTTCTTCCTTGATACGGTCAGGGTTAGCGCCTTCCTTATCCATCTTGTTGATAGCAACGATGATAGATACACCTGCTGCCTTAGCGTGGTTGATGGACTCTACTGTCTGCGGCATGATACCGTCATCGGCAGCAACAACGAGGATAGCGATATCAGTGATATTAGCACCTCTTGCTCTCATTGAAGTGAAAGCCTCATGACCAGGAGTATCGAGGAATGTGATGTCCTGTCCGTTGATATTTACCTGATAAGCACCGATATGCTGAGTGATACCGCCTGCTTCGCCTGCGGCAACGTGAGCATTTCTGATGCGGTCGAGGATAGAAGTCTTACCGTGGTCAACGTGACCCATTACGACTACAACAGGGCAGCGCGGCTGGAGGTTTGTATCGTCATCGTCTGTATCGTCGATAAGACGCTCCTCGATAGTCACGATAACTTCCTTCTCTACCTTTGCGCCCATTTCCTCAGCAACAAGTGAAGCTGTATCGAAGTCGATCTCCTGATTGATAGTAGCCATCACGCCCAGCTTCATGAGCTGCTTGATAACGTCTGTAGCTGTAGCCTTTAAACGTGTAGCAAGCTCACCAACAGTGATATTATCAGGGATAAGCACCTTGAGCTGCTGTTTTCTTGCTCTTTCGAGTTCGAGTCTCTTGAGCTTCTCAGCCTCACTCTCCTTCTTGGAGAACTGCTGACGGTTTCTCTGAGCGGACTTCTGGTTTATCTTCTGCTTCTTTGATGAATAGTTGTCATTCTTGTGCTTGTTTGAGGCAGCCATCTGGTCGTATCTCTCGTTATACTTATCGAGGTCAACATAGCTTCCTCTTGTATCAACAGTACGTCTCTGAGTAGAAGTCTGAGCAGTCTCTGAACTGAATGAAGCGTTGAACTTTGTTCTTTCGCCTCTGTCCTGAGCCTTTGCCTGCTCTTTCTTCTTATCCTTCTTCTTGTCGTTCTTCTTATCATTGTTCTGGACAGGCTTAGGAGCTTCCTTAGTCTTTGCAGGCTCCGGCTTATTCTCCTCCTGTTTTGTTTCAGGCTTTGGAGCTTCCTTTACAGGAGCTGTTTCCTGTTTCTTTACAGTTTCTTCGGCTTTTTTCTCTGGAGCTGGTGCAGCCACGGACTTCTCCTCCTTTCGTGTTTCATTGATCTTTTCTTCCTTCTTTGCAGGAACAGTTTCAGCGAGCTTCTCCTCCTTCTTTACGGGAGCAGGTGCAGCAGGCTTCTCCTCCTTCTTTGCAGGAGCAGGTGCAGCAGGCTTCTCCTCTTTCTTTGCAGGAGCAGGTGCAGCAGGCTTTTCTTCCTTCTTTGCAGGAGCAGGTGCAGCAGCCTTTTCTTCCTTCTTTGCAGGAGCAGCCTTTTTCTCGGCAGGCTTCTTGGCAGCAGGCTTTTTCTCCTCTTTGGGAGCTTCCTCCTTCACGGGACGTGGATCATTCTTGGAGTTGAAATATTCGTCCAGTGAGCTTACCGAATAGCGATCCTTTGTATAACGCTCAAGCAAGGAATTCATTTCCTCCTCGGTGAGTGAAGAACCTGCCTTCTTTTTATTGTCGCCCTTTTCTGTGAAAAAGTCGATGATCTCCTGTGCAGAAATATTAAGGTCTTTTGCAGCGTCGCTTAACTTTATTTTTTTTGCCATAGGCTTGATTACCTCCATTTTATGACCGCGCAAGCCGCGGTATTAATATAAACCATATCTATATCAACGCATCAGAAATAATTCTTATTGCGATCCGTCGGATATTATTTTTTCAAAGCCGTCAGTGAAGCCTTTGTCCGTTACAGCGATAACAGCCGTTTCTTTTCCGCAGAGCTTTCCGATATCGGACTTGCTCAGTTCTGTCCTGAGATGTTTGACATTGAACTTACCGCAGTAAAACTCGACTTCCTTGACTGTTTTATCCGAAGCGTCGGAAGCTGTAAGTATACTTACGGCAGAACCGTTCTTTGCCGCTTCGACCGCACTGTCGAAGCCCTTCACGGTCTTGCCTGCTCTTATGCAGATCCCCAGCAGATTAGCTGTTCTGCGGTTCTTTTCCGAGCTCATTTACCATCACCTCATACACGCTGTCGTCGATCTTGCATGAAAACTGCTTCTCGAAGCGTCTTGCCTTTCTTGCCTTTTCAAGGCACTCGGCACTGCGGCAGATATAAGCACCTCTGCCTGCTGCCTTTCCCTTGAAATCGAGACTTATCTCGCCCTCGGGAGACTTTACCACTCGGATAAGCTCTTTTTTGGGCTTCATCTCGTTACAGCCGAGACACATTCTCATGGGTATCTTTTTTGGCTTCATAATCATTCCTCGTTTGCAGGAGCTTCTGTCTCAGCAGGAGCTTCTGTTTCAGCAGGAGCTTCTGTTTCAGCAGGAGCTTCTGTCTCAGCAGGAGCGCTTTCCTCGGAAACTGCTGTCTCCTCTGCTGCTGTTTCTTCAGTTGTTACTGTCTCCTCGGCTGCATCTTCCTCAGCAGGAGCTGCCTCAAAAACAGGAGCAACGAAATCAGGGCTCATCTCGGGAGCTTCCTCGCCGCTTACGTTGTCGAACTGCGGCTTGATGTCGATCTTGAAGCCTGTGAGCTTAGCAGCAAGCTTTGCGTTCTGACCCTTGTTGCCGATAGCAAGTGAGAGCTGATTGTTCGGAACGATAACTGTGCACGACTTTTCTTCCATAGAAGTGATAACAGTCTTGAGCACCTCAGCAGGAGCAAGAGCTCTTGCAATGAACTCCTCGGGAACTTCGCTCCACGGGATAATATCTATCTTCTCGCCGTTGAGCTCGTTCACAACAGCGGTTATTCTTGAACGCTTAGGGCCGATGCAAGCGCCTACTGCGTCAACGTTCTCGTCCTTAGACCATACAGCGATCTTAGTTCTTGAACCTGCCTCACGGGAAATGGACTTTACTTCAACAGTGCCGTCATATATCTCGGGAACTTCCTGCTCAAAGAGTCTCTTTACGAGGTCCTTGTGAGTACGTGATATTTTTACTACAGGCTTCTTGTTCTTGCCGATGATGCCTGTGATGTAAACCTTTACGGACTTGCCTTCTTCGAGGTTCTCGCCGGGTATCTGCTCGTTGCGGAAGAGGTACAGTTCTGTTCCGTCATAAACAACAGTAACAGTGCCTCTGCCGGGCTCTACCTGAGAAACTCTCGCAGTGATACATTCATGCTCCTTCTGCTCGAACTTGCTGAGCATCTGCTCGCGGTTGATCTCTCTGAGGTCACCCTTGATGGACTGCTTAGCGGAAAGAGCAGCCATTCTGCCGAGCTTTGATATATCCAGCTCCTTCATGATAGTGCCGCCAACGATAGCATTAGGATCCATAGTCTTGGCAACGTCGATATTTACCTCATTCTCGTCGAAAGGCTCATCATCAATGATGTCCTGTCTTATATACATCTCGAACTTCTTCGTTTTGGGATCAATCTCAACACTGATCCTCTCCTCACTGTGGGGATAAGCTCTTCTTGCGGCTTTAAGCATTGCTGACTTAACCTTTTCGATGAGGAGCTCTGTTTCAACGCTGTTTTCTTCGCCGAGAGCCTCAAGTGCCCTGAAAAAGTCCTTATTCATGTTCATGTCTGTAAATTCCTCCAATATATTTTATTTTGGTTTTTATCATTTCAGAAATCAAGATACAGCTTTACAAAAGCTATATCTGCCAGAGGGAATTTCTTTTCCTCTCCGCTGTCGAGAACGACTGTAACGCCCTCTTTATCTGCGCCGACCAGCTGTGCGATTATTTCCTTCTCACCGTCAACAGCTCTGATGAAGCGTATCTTCACCGTATCGCCCTCGCAGACCTCAAAATGTTCCTCCTTCACGAGCTCACGTTCAAGACCTGCCGAACCCACTTCCAGCATATAGCTCTGAGCGATGGGGTCTTTTTCGTCGAGAATATCGCTTATAGGAGCATTTGCGCGTTCACAGTCGGCGATGGTTATTCCCTCGTCCTGATCTATAAATACTCTCAGGTACCACATAGCACCTTCCTTTTCGTAGCAAACGTCCCAGAGGTAGTATCCGAGCTCATCGGTAATTGGCTTGATAAGGTCGTAGACCTTTTGTTCCGTGCCGCCGAATTTCTTGAATTTCATAGGCAATATCCCCCGAAATATCGGGCATCTCCTTTCTCTGCAAAATAATAGTCCCAATATAAATACTAAAGACCGGAAGGTTTCCGGTCTTTGGGTTTACTATCATCATAAAGTATTATACCACGGTTTTCCGCAAAAATCAAGTGTTTTTTCAAATTTTTTCAAAAAAATAATACTAAAAAACAGAAGGCATAGATACTGTCAAAAAGCTAAATTAAACAATGCACATTGATTAAAACCACATTTTGTATAAACTCTCAGTTTTCAGCTTAAAGCTCTCAGCTTTCAACTAAAAAGACGTTCCCGAAGGAACGTCTTTTATATCAGCCTTTAAGTGCAACTCGTCTGATCTTGCCGCTGATAGTCTTTGGCAGTTCATCTCTGAACTCGACTATACGAGGATACTTATAAGGAGCAGTGTGCTTCTTAACGTAATCCTGGATTTCCTTCTTCAGCTCGTCAGTGCCCTCAGTTCCCTTGACAAGAACGATAGAAGCCTTTACTACCTGACCTCTTACAGGGTCGGGAGCAGCACTTACGCCACATTCGAGAACGTATGGGAGCTCCATGATAACGCTTTCGATCTCGAAAGGTCCGATACGGTAGCCCGAGGACTTGATAACGTCGTCAACACGTCCAACGTACCAGAAGTAGCCGTCCTCGTCCTTCCATGCAGTATCACCTGTATGGTAAACTCCGTCGTGCCATGCTTCCTTGGTCTTCTCCTCATCGTTGTAGTAGCCGAGGAAGAGTCCGGCAGGGACCTTCTTGTCTGTGCGGATAACGATCTCGCCTGTTTCACCTGTCTTGACAGGCTTTCCGTCGGGATCAACGATATCAACATCGTAAAGCACGCTTGGCTTGCCCATAGAGCCGGGACGGCAGGTCATACCAACAAAGTTGCCGATAGAAAGTGTAGTCTCTGTCTGTCCGAAGCCCTCCATGAGCTTTACGCCCGTAGCTTTGAGGAACTGGTTGTATACCTCGGGGTTAAGAGCCTCACCTGCGACTGTAGCGTACTTGATAGAGCTGAGGTCGTATTTGGAGAGGTCCTCCTTGATAAAGAATCTGTACATCGTAGGAGGTGCGCAGAATGTAGTTATATTGTACTTTGCAAACATAGGAAGTATCTTGTTTGCATCGAATCTGTCAAAGTCGTAAACGAATACGCAGGTCTCGCTGAGCCACTGTCCGTAGAGCTTGCCCCAGAGAGCTTTTCCCCAGCCTGTATCGGAGATAGTGAAGTGTATACCGTTAGGGTCAACGTTGTGCCAGTAACGTGCTGTGATGAAGTGTCCCAGAGCGTACTTGTGGCAGTGTGTAGCGATCTTAGGATAGCCTGTAGTACCCGATGTGAAGAACATGAGGTTAGGATCACTGCCGCACGAGAGCTTTTCGGGGTCTGTAGGGCGCTCGAAAACATCGCTGAACGCTGACATTTCCTTATCGAAGTCCTCCCAGCCCTCACGTTCGCCGTGAGCCATCATCTTGATGAGCTTTACGCCAAGTTCCTCTTCTGCAAGATCCACCTGATGTGCAACGTCGCCGTCGCCTGTACATACGATAGCCTTTACTCCTGCTGCCTTGAAGCGGTATGTGAAGTCATGCTGCACAAGCTGATTTGTTGCAGGGATAACGATAGCGCCGATCTTGTGGAGAGCTATGATAGAGAACCAGAACTGATAGTGTCTCTTGAGGACGAGCATAACTCTGTCGCCCTTCTTTATGCCCTTTGACATAAAGTAGTTTGCAGTCATATTTGAATATTTCTTTATATCCGCAAATGTAAATCTTCTCTCGGAGAAATCATTTCCGACATATATAAGAGCTTCCTTGTCGGGACATTTTGCAGCAAGTCCGTCAACAACATCGAAGCCGAAGTTGAACTGCTCCTCGTTGATGAAGCTGATACCTGTAAGGGAACCCATAGTGTCTGTTTCGAGCTTCACGAACTTATCAGCGATAGGATCCTGTACATGAGCGAGGTCAAAATTGGTAACACCGGGGAGTATTACGGGTTCGAGGTTGGAGATAGCATGCTGAGGCTGATTTATGCCGCATACGATAGCGTAGAACTTACACTCCTTACCGCCTACAGCCCACTCGTCATGGAGCTCAGAGCTGTCGTAATAAATGGAATCGCCCTCGTTGAGTATCTCAACGTTGTCACCGACGCGGACCTTGAGCTGACCGCTGATAACGATATCCATTTCCTGACCCTCATGGGTATGCGGATGAGGAACTCTGAATTCCTCGTCGATATACGGGATAGTAACAAGGAACGGTTCTGCGATCTTATTGCGGAACTTAGGTGCAAGGCGGAGATAGCTCAGTCCCTGTCTTCTTGCGATAGGGAGTCCCTCTCCTGCTCTTGTTATATCAAAGCTCTTGATATGCGGCGATTCACCTTCCATAAGGTCAGCGATCTCAACGCCGCAGGCATTGGCAAATTTATAGATGAAGCTGAAGCTGAAGTCCTTAGCTCCGCCCTCATAAGCAAGGTACTCATAAGCAGGCACTCCCAGCTTATCAGCCATTTCCTTAGGAGACAGTCCGACCGATTCTCGTGTGAGCCTGATTCTCTCAGCGACCTCCTTTATTCTCTCTTCTGCATTTGGCAACTTTGTCATGTCGCTCATGATGATCTCTCCTTTTTTCTAAAAAATGTTTTATACCGGAAAATGAAACGGGTGCTGAGGAACACTTCCGCTTTCTTTGACTACGAAAAACAAAAAACTCGTCTCAAAGAATTCGACTTTGAGACGAGTATCATGATCTGATTACCCGCGGTACCACTCAAATTGTGCCGCTATTGCGTAACACCACTTCAGACTCCAGCAAGTCCTATTCATTCACGCAGAATCACGGAAGCGCTTACTGAAAAAATTTCAGCACTTCGGCTCAGAAGGGATACACAGCACTGCTTATCACCGACTCGCACCAAACGTCGGCTCTCTGTGGACATTGGCAATCCTCTGCTTGTCTTCCTCATTGCTTATGCTTGCATTATATCACAAAAGGCTATACTTGTCAAGACCTTTTTTCAAAAAAATCCGATGTCACAGCTCGGATTTCCGATGGTTGACGATATGCGAAAAAACTCTCCCGTAAGCCCTGTGCGGCTTAAATGAGAGTCTTTTCGTTTATTCTTCCCTTATCAAGATGCCCCCGTGTTTCTTATCGTCTAAGAGATCTTACCGATGCTTTGCTTGCAGCAGGATCTGTGAATCCGCCGCCGGGAATGACTATCTTACCGTTGCCGCTTCCGCTGCCATTCCTGTCTGCATTTGGATCTTCACAGGAAGTGCCGTCGCCGTTGTTGCCACTGCTTGTGCCGTCTTTTTTGTCATCATCGTCACCGCCTGATGGTGTAGTGCCGGGTACTTTTGATGTAGCATCCAATAATTCCTGCGCTTTTTTGCAAGCTGCTTCACCGAAAACATCTTCGCACGTATTATAATGCTTCTGTTCGCCTGACTTTTTGTCCTTTGAACTGCTTGACTTGCCACTCTTTGAACTGCCTGACTTGCCACTCTTTGAACCAACTGACTTGTCACTCTTAGAACCGCCTGTTGTGCCGCTCTTTGAACCACCGTTTGATGTATTATTTTTACTTTCACCACAACTTACGCCTGTATAGCCGCCTTGTCCGCTAACGCCTGTAAAACCTCCGCAGCTATTTTCGCAAAGAACGCCGCTGTTACCACCGCCCAAAACAGTGCTGCCGAAGTTTGACGGACCATAGACGCCTACACCGATACCGTTGCCGAGCAGTGTATCGAGCTTGCTCAGAGAAGCGCCGATCCTTTTGTTCAGTGTAGTCTTGCCTGCGCGAATGCCTTTCGTATCCATTGTGAATAAGCTGTCTATACCTGTGAATACATGGTCGAGCTCTCCGAGCATTCCGTCGATCCTGAGCAGGCTTCCTGCCATTCCTTTCATATCGCTTACCCTTCCGAGTTCAGCTATCTCAGCCTCGAATCTGCTTGTAAGAGCTTCGAGCTCCAATATTACTTCAAGCTGCATATCTTTGAGCTCGCTTGCTGATATGTCAAGAGTTGTCTTGCCTGTGTCGGAAGCTGTCTCCTCATAGAACCTTAACGCATTGCTCTTTGACAACTCCTCAGCAAGCTCGCTGTTTACCGCGATTTTTGTGCTGTCAGACGAATCCGAAGAATCACTGCTGCTTACTGCTTTTGAATCTGAAACGAGAAATGCGTTCTTTTTCCGAAGTGCTGCTGCACTTGCGGAAAAAGAGTTTGCCATAGGGATCACACACATTGTTGAAGCCGCGATAGCTGCCATAGCTTTTTAACATTGACTTTCATAATAATACTCCTTTTAAATTTGGTTCCGGGTTTTACTTTGTATGTTCTGTCGTTCAATGTCTGAATATAACATCGTGCTTGATAGTCCTTTCCAGTCTTTTCATATCGTCATGCAAGCGCTTCTGCCAGATGATATCCCAGTTCTGTTTGCTCCTTCCGATGAAATCAAATGTATCATCGTCGTCCTGCTCCTCGCTGTCGTTATTTTCTGCGCCCATACCGCAGTGCTCTTTCCAGAACTCGCGCTCGGCTTCGAGCCATGCCTGCGCATCTAAATTGAGAGCTTCCTCTATTTCATCATCATTTTCCTCCTCAGGATCGCTGTCGGATCCCGAGGAAATGTTGAACTTGTCCTTCGGAGAGAGCTTCACACGCTGAGCCGCACTTGCCGAAAGAACGTTTGTCATTGTAACAGCGCACATTGCTGCCGCTGCGATAGCTGCAATAGACTTTTTCATAATAATCTCCTTACGTTCAGTCTCAGAAGTTGCCCTTGATCGGGTCGATAAGCGGATCATTGAACTTTGTAAAATCACCGTCTGATACTATCTCTGTAAATCTCGGCTCATTGCCCCAGTTAGTTATCATAGGATTGCCGCCAAAATGAACGCCCTCGTTAGAGCCTCTGCTGCCGCTGTTGCCATTGTTTTCTCTGTAAGGGTCGATGCAGCCGCCTCCGATATTTGTGAAGTCGTGGTCATCATCTTCAACATTTCTGCTGCCGCCGGTGCTGCTGTGGCCATGTCCGTCCTCGCCGGGGTCTACACAACCTGAGTTTGCTGTGGTATATGATGTTGTATTATCGCTTGAACCTGAACCTGACTGTGTACCTGAATTATTGTCGTCGCTTCCGCCCTGATTGCCGCCGCTCGGAGTTGTTCCGCTCGGAGCTGTTCCGCCGTTGTCTGTTCCGCTCGGAGTTGTTCCGCCGCTTGTACCGGGGTCTGAACCACCGTTGCCGCCTGTGGAACCTGAACCGCCGTTATTGCCTGTATTATTGGATATCGTAACATTTTCACCGTCGTTTGTTATTACCTGAACTCCGTTTTCATTGTAAATAATAACTGCCTCGCCGCCATTGATCGAACACGAACCATAACCATCATCCTGATTAGCACGGCAAATTGTATCTTCACCGAAAATCAACGTCTGGAACTCTGAAGTACCTCCAATACTGCAAGACGAACTTTGACCATTGCCGATCAGAATCTTACCATTGAAAATATTGATATATACGCCATTTCCACAACCAATACTGTAACTGTTTCCGTCTATAGTATTGAAAACATCTACCTTAACATTTCCTCCTTTGTTCTGGTAATGTCCTCCGCCTGATTTATAACTCCAGCATCTGTTTGAATCCGTACAATTACCTTTGATCCCATGTGCGCACCAATTGCCCACGCTTCCTAAACCGCCTGTACCTTTGCCGCCGTTTCTTATATCAAGATCGCCGAGGATATCACCTCTGCTGCTTCCGATGCCTTCTAAACCAAGGTTACCCATAATATCTGTTCTGCCGCCGAGGATATCGTTAAAGCGGCTGTCTATATCCAGCATATCATTGCCGAGATGCTCATCCAGACCTATTCTGCCTGCCAGATCAGCTTCGATATCCTTACCGATAATGCTGCCTGCGAACTCTCTGTCCAGATCATGAGTGATCTGAGCATCAAGTCTGTCATCAAGAGCTCCATTGTTCAGCTTGCCGAGAACGCTGTCATTTACTGTTAAATTTGAATTGCCTGTATTGAGCTTTATGCTTGTTGTAGTAGTTGTTGTGCCTTTCTTTGCGCCGTTTACAAGACCTGTTTTCTTTGACATACTTGTGGTCGTAGTAGTGCTTGTTGTTGCCTTTGACTTAGCTGTAGTTGTTTTTGTCACAACTTTTATATCGTTATTCTTCTTTGAACCTGTGCCTGATGTGCTTGATCTTGTGATACTTGATGACTTTTTCGCACCTGATGCTGCACTTGCGGAAATAACGTTTGACATTGAAAATGCACACATTGCTGTAGCTGCCATAGCTGCCATTGACTTTTTAAAATTAACTTTCATAATAATTCTCCTTTATAATCATTTTAGTTGATGCTTTTGGTTTTTACTGATGTATGTTCACGTTTCAGGTGTTGCGCAACCCTATGCTTTTATTATACTCAGAAACGCCGATTTGCATAGATGACGTTTGTCACTTTCGCAGTGACATATATCCTTTCGTGAATGACATATGTCACTGTCATACAAAAAGGCGGCTGAAAACAGCCGCCTGCGTTTATATATTCATTTCCTTTGTTCATCAGTCCCAACTGTCTACTGTAAGTCCCAGCTGCGGACAAGCTATCGAGCCCGACTCATGTATCCTGAAATCCAATTCATAGCTTTCATCGGGAGGTTCATTGATAAGATCCTTGATATTGTCGCTGTAATACACTTTATGTTTCAATGTGAATTCACCCTTATAACCGCCAACATCTATGGCGACCAAAGAATCGGGACACAACTCATTTCCCCAGTTCTCAGTGTAAAAGCTGTATTTCACTTCCTCGGAGAAAGTCAGATTCTCCTTATCGCCCACATAGTCAGAAGCGACGAGGATAGTCGGAAACATATCAAAGGTATTTTTGGTAACATATACTTCGAGCTTTACATCTCCGAACTGCTTTGAAAACCTGTTATAGCCCTTTATCTCATCACCGAATTTATACCCTGCGAACAGCGAATCTTCAAGCGTCTCATCTCTGTAAAAAGCTATTCTCGGATATACTGCCATGTCCTTCTTTAGGCTATTCATTTTCGCACTGAAGAACATTATCAGTATCAGCCATACAAGTATCATTCCGCCCATGGCTCCCAGTATCGTAACGATAACGAACTTCACAGGCGGCATCATTGGTTTGATATCCGCTTCTCTGCCCTCTGCAAGGCGCTTGTTTATCTTGCGTTTATATGCTGCCTTATAGACTGCAAATGATATTATTGATAAAATAATCACGCAGGCTACAGATATAATTATACCGAGAGCGCTTATTCCTCCTGCCATATTTATCCCTCCTTATATGCCCATAAATTCCTTGAATATGTAGTAATACGTCCGCGTAACGTCAACTTTTGCCCCGTTTTTCATAGTCAGTGTGAATTTCTGCGACAATGCAGGACGTATGCTTTTTATGTGATGCATCGAAACTATCACCGAATTGCTGACACGTATGAACTCCTTCGGGTCGAGTATTTCTTCCAAACGTTTCAACGTCTCGGAAAGCCTGTACTCGTCGTTTCCGCAGTATGCAACTATATCATGGGCAAAGCTCTCGATATGGGAGATATCCGCCGTTTCGAGCCTGTATATCTCATCGCCGCACCGCGCTATAAGATGAGACACGGTAACATTGCTCTCCGAAAGGATCAGCTCCGCGCTGTCGTCGATCTCTATGCCCTTTTTTACAAGTTCAGCCGCTATCGAATCGTAGTGTTCGTCGCTGACAAGTAATCTTATTTTCATTTCGGCTGACCTCCTCACTTTCTTTTATTGATAAGCTTATCCCTGCTGCGGGAAATTTCCGTTTCCTGTGATTTTATTATAATGGACGCGCCTGTAAAAATCAATACTTCACGCACACCTTGCACTACGCAGGTCATAACTTTCACAATGCCGTTCACAGCCGTCACAGCTACAACGAAATGTATAATTGACAATTAAAAGACAATAACAAAAAGCAATCCCATAACAATATATTACAAATAGTAGTAAAAAACTGTTCTTTTTTGCGGTTGTTAACGGTATGTTCATTATTACCCCCTTGCCAACGCCCGTATAAAATGGTATAATTAGATTGATATTTTCTGCCTGCGGAAAGCACTGTCCAAAGGCAGCTGAGAAGGAGAATGTATTATGAAGTACGGACACTTTGATCTTGAAAACAAAGAATATGTCATCACTAACCCCGCAACTCCCGCACCATGGGCAAACTACCTCGGAGACCCCGAATACGGCGCTATGATATCAAATAATGCAGCAGGCTACAGCTTCGTTAAATCAGGCGCTAACGGCAGACTTTCACGCTTCCGCTTCAATTCCGATATGGCTCTCCCCGGTCGTTACATCTATATAAGAGACAACGATACCTCCGATTACTGGTCAGCTTCTTGGCAGCCTGTAGGCAAGCCTCTCGATCAGTACAAGAGCGAATGCCGCCACGGTACTGCTTATACGGTTATTACAGCAGAATATGCTGATATAAAGTCCGAAACTACATACTACGTTCCTTACGGAAAGACATACGAGGTATGGAGAGCTAAGGTAACAAACAACTCCGACAAGGAGAGAAAGCTTTCCGTATTCGGATTCATAGAATTCACAAACGAGCCTAACTACGAACAGGATCAGGTAAACCTCCAGTACACCCTGTTCATCACTCGTACAAGCTTCGAGGGCGGCAACCGTATCCTCCAGCATATGAACGAGAACACAGGCTTCGACGAGAACGGCTACAACGGTCAGGAGCGCTTCTTCGGCATGGTCGGTCAGCCTGTTACAGGCTGCTGCGGAAGCCTCAGCGACTTCATCGGTCCTTACAGGACTTTCTCAAATCCTATCGCTGTCGAGAACGGCAAGTGCAGCGGCGTTATGAACTATAACTCTAACTCCTGCGGCGCTCTCCAGAGCGATATCACTCTCGCAGCAGGCGAGACAAAGGAGTTCATCTTCGTGCTCGGCGAGCGCAAGGACCCCGAGGCTGCTGCTATACTCAACGAATACAAGACAGCAGGCAAGGTAGACGCTGAAGTTAAACAGCTCAAGGACTACTGGCACGGTCAGCTCTCCAACTTCAAGGTAGAGACTCCTTCCGACGAGTTCAACAACATGATAAACGTATGGAACGCTTACCAGTGCTTCATCACTTTCATCTGGTCAAGAGCTGCTTCCTTTATTTACTGCGGTCTCAGAAACGGCTACGGCTACCGCGATACAGTTCAGGATATACAGGGTATCATTCACCTTGACCCCGAAATGGCAGCTGAGAAGATACGCTTCATGCTCTCTGCTCAGGTAAGCAACGGCGGCGGTCTCCCACTGGTCAAGTTCGACCACAACGCAGGTCATGAGACTTGTCCTGACGAGAACGACGAGCACAGCGTTTACGCTAAGGAAACCGGTCACCCGTCTTACCGCGCAGACGATGCACTCTGGCTCTTCCCGACTATCGTAAAGTACCTCGGCGAGAGCGGCAACAAGGGCTTCCTCGACGAAGTTATCACATATGCAGAGGAAGGCGGCGGAAAGGCTACTGTTTACGAGCATCTCAAGAACGCTATCCGCTTCTCTATGGAGCGACTCGGCGATCACGATATGCCGGCAGGTCTCCACGCTGACTGGAACGACTGTCTCCGCCTTGGTGCAAAGGGCGAGTCAACATTCGTTGCATTCCAGCTCTACTACGCTATGAACGTTATGCGCGACATGGCTAAGGACAAGAACGATACAGATTATATAGCTTACCTCGACGATGCTCAGAAGAAGCTGGGTGCAGCTCTCGGAAAGTGCTGGGACGAGGACAGATTTATCCGCGGTATCCGTGAAGACGGCGTTATCGTCGGCGCTAAAAAGGATCCTGAAGCTAATATGTGGCTCAATCCTCAGAGCTGGAGCGTTATCTCACGTTTCGCTTCCGGCGAGCAGGCTGACAAGGCTATGAACAGTGTTCACGATATACTCAATACACCTTACGGCGCTAAGCTCCTTGAACCGCCTTACAAGTACCACCACTTCGAGGGCGCTCTCATGCAGGTGTTCAACCTCGATACAAAGGAAAACGGCGGTATCTTCTCACAGTCACAGGGCTGGCTGATACTTGCTGAGTCCCTCCTCGGACACGGCGACCGCGCATTCGAGTACTTCCTCGAAAGCTCTCCTGCTGCTATGAACGACAAAGCTGAGATACGTGTTATGGAGCCATATGTTCACGGTCAGTTCACCGAGTCAAAGGCTTCACCTTACGAGGGACGTTCACACGTTCACTGGCTCACAGGTACAGCTTCAACAGTAATGGTAGGCTGCGTTGAGGGTATCTGCGGTATGCGTCCTGACCTCGGCGGACTTACTATCGCTCCTTCTATCCCTGCTAAGTGGGACGGCTTCAAGATCGAGAAGAACTTCCGCGGCAAGAAGCTCAACATCGCTATCGACAACTCCGCACACGTTCAGAGCGGCGTTAAGGAGATCACTCTCAACGGCGAGAAGCTCGCAGGCAATTACGTTCCTGCTGACAAGCTGGCAGCTGTAAACGAGATAAAGGTAGTTATGGGCTGAATTTAATGCGTAATTAAGGCACTGTGAAGATCACAGTGCCTTTTTGTATCTGTAGGGGCGGCAGAATGCCGCTCCTACGCTTTTGTGCAATCAGCATTTTTTTACCAGCCACAAATTGTGTATTCACACAAATCTGACAAGTTTGCTTTGCAAAGTCTCGACAAGTACACTTGACAATGCTATAATATGATCATACCAAGTATACTTGTCAAAAACTGCCAATAAAACTTTGCATAACGTGGGAGGTACTATTATGAATAAGGAAGAAATACTTGAAAAAAGCAGAAACGATAACAAGAATAACGACCCATTTTATCTCGAAACGAGGGTAAAAGGCATGAAATACGGCAGAATTGCAGCAATTATATTTTGCCTCGCGCTTTTCGCCATTGACTATATCATACTCGATAAAATGAATTTCGGCTATTATAGTATCTTCACCGCATCATTCGCCGCCGATTACCTTTACAGGTGGAAAAAGACCGATAACAAGGACGATCTTTACGCAGGTGCACTTATGGCTCTGGCAACTGTTGTATCTGTCGTACACCATTTTGTTCATATATGAGAAAGAGTGTTGACTATGAATAAAGAAGAAATTCTTGCTAAAAGCAGACAAGAAAACAAAAACCGCGACATCGCTGAGATAGACAGGGCAAGAGGTCTTTCCGATCTCAAAACATAAGGTGGTGGCTAAATGATAGACGATTCACTTGTACTCCGAAACCGCCTCAAAGAAATACGCAAGGAGCAAAGGCTCTCACAGGACGAGCTTGCGAAAATGGTGGGTGTTTCCCGTAATACCATAAGCTCCATAGAAACGGGACAGTTCAGCCCCACGGCAAAGCTTGCGCTGATACTATGCATTGCCCTTGATAAGAAGTTTGAGGATATTTTTTATTTTGACTGATATACAAAAACGCTTCCGGAATCAGAAGCATAAATTATTTTTTTGTGGATTGTAATTTTTTCCTCGGAACAGGTACTAATATACAGATACGTATCAGATACCACAACAGGAGGTGAATGCCGTTGAATGAATTCGAGGAGATATACAACAAATATCAGCCTGATGTCCTGCGCTTTCTCATGCATATGACATCTTTCGACATGACTGCCGCAGAAGAACTTACTCAGGAAACATTCTATCAGGCATTCCTCTCGTTCGGGAAATTCCGCGGTGAATGCAGCCTGCGAACGTGGCTGTTTCAGATCGCAAAGAATATCTATGCAAAGTACATACGCAGAGAATCGCATCAGCGCGATATCGCGGCTAAGCAAAACGATATATCCGTTCCGCCGCCCATTGATGATATTGAGCACAAGGAAAAGCTCATCAGACTGCGCACTCTGATCGACGAACTCGACGAACCGTCACGCTCGATCATGCAGTACCGCCTGTACTCGGATACAAGCTATGCGGATATCGCCGCGCTTCTGAAAATACGAGCGAATACCGCAGCCGTCATATACAATCGTACTGTTGCAAAACTGCGCAAAACCATGAAAGAGAGGTATGGATATGAAATATGACCACGATGTTATACGCGACCTTATGCCGCTTTGCATTGACGGCATTGCTTCTGAAAAGTCGCAGAAAATAGTCTCAGAGCATCTTGCGGAGTGTCCCGACTGCCAAAAGGAGTGGGAACAAATGAAAAATAATATACAACCAAGCGAAAATATCCCTTTACCCGAAGATACGTCAAAATACAAAGAGACCGCCAAGCGTGTCCGCAAGCATCACCGCTGGATGCTTCTGAAAGTCACCTGCGCCGTGATAGCTATCATATTCATAGGCGGTATAGTCGGCAACTTCATCGACGGTGCAAGATTCACGCCCGAATCCGCTGCGAGATCGCAAATGAAGGATTGGTCGGCCGACCTTTATGAAACTCCCGAAGAACAGCACAATGCTTCGAAGTCTGAGATAACCGTTATCGGCACCGTAAAAAGCGACGACGGAAAGGCTGCGGATACCTGCGCACTTATCTATAGACCCGACCTCGATGTTACACTGATCGCAAATTGCAGTTCAAGCCGCTGTGATATGCTGAGAATGGGCTTATGGATCAGCAATGGCGGCAGCTGCGGCGAATACGCTGAAAATACTGGCATATTTACGTCAGATACAGGTCATTCGTGCAGTTACTGTGAGAAATATTATGGTTTTGTCACCTTTTATGTAACAGACAAGGCAATAAAAAATATAAACTTCACTAAAAACGGCAAAGCTTATACTCTTTCTCCTGATGGAAACGGCTTCTGCGGCATAAGCTATGAATTGCAGAGCTATCCTCCCAGAAATAACAGCTACATAACAGAAGGCACGGCAACAGACGAAAAAGGCAATGTACTCTATACGATACAAGAGATACAAAATACAGCCGAAGACGGTCTGAAATACACCGTTCAAGAATGGATCAAAGCCGAATAACGAAAGAAACGCTTCCGAAATACTCGGAAGCGTTTTCTTATTCTTTATTCATCATTCTTTTTTTCTTTTCTTCTTTCTCTTTTTCTTTTTCAGCGACCTGTCTCGAAGCTTCTTCTATAGCCTCCTTAGCCTGTGAATTCACTTCACTGGCTAACACTTCGGCATCTTCAAACTGCTTTTTGAGATCATCTGTCAGTTCGATCTCGCCAGATGCGGCTTCCGTATTCGCAGTCTCTGCATCGCTGTTAGAAGCTGATGTATTACCTGAATATTCTGCTGTAAGAGGTATGGAATTTCCGTCCTCGTCATAGAAAACGATATTGTCTATCATAAGGTCAGCTTCGTTTGCTATGCCCCAGCGCATGATAAGGAAGTTTGCGTCCTCCATATCCTCGCTCCAGCACTGCCCGCTGTCAGCAAGCAGGAACTTGAACTTTACGTGGACAGCACCCGAAGTCTCGAAGTTGTACTCTCCGCCCTCGAACTCCTGAAAATCGTACCATTTATCACTGTTTGCAGTTACAGTTCCGCCGCCGCCGCCGATCCAGCCCGGAGCTCTTACACCATCTGCATCATTGGTCTTGAGGTGGTCTGCTGTAGCCTGAGCATACAGATCGAACTCTATCCTGCGAACCTTTGCTATACCCTCGCTGCCGAGAAGTTTTACTGCATTGATCCTCACCTTCTGCACCTTGCCTTTCAGCGGCACAGTATTGTCATCTGTGAATTTGAGCATCTTGTTGCCCATTACTTCCTCGACGGAAAGCTCGCCTTTTGCGCAGTCGGGGTCTTCAGACTTTACGTATGCAAAATCGAACAAGCCGTTGTCAAATGTTACGGCATTGGGATCTGTAGCTGCAACAGGCTTCGGCGGTTCGGGTTCTGTAGTATTTTCCGGAGTAGTTTCCTCTACGGGAGCTGCCGTGGTATTTTCTGTTTCCGTCTTAGTATCGGAATCCTTTTTATCGCCGCAGCCTGCTGTACAAGCTGCAAGAGCAAACGCCATTGCGCCTGCGATAAAACTCTTATAATTCATATTGTATCTCCTGTTCACATTGGCTGAAATGCCTTAAACCTATATCTTAACAAACACATTGTAGCACAAAAATCATAGTATGTAAAGTAACATATCGGACAAATTACTTCACGCTTTTTGCAGCACACTGCACAAAAACATCTTGTATTTCAGTGCTGCTTTAGTGTTTGATGCATTATTTTTTTTCGCGGTTTGTAAAAAATATCTCAACTGTTTCGCGCATCATATCGAACGGCCGCATTTTGGGAGATATCTTCACGGAGACATAGGATTTGCCAACGCCGTTGAAGGTTATCCTGCCCTTGTACGCCTGCTGAAGCGCTGATATCTGCTGTGGGACAAGGTATTCCGTGTAGAAATACATCGCGCCGTTTTTCTGGGATATCTCGGTGATGCCGAGGTGTGCAGCCTTATTCCTGAGCAGAGACACCTCGATAAGTCCAACCACTGATTTCGGCGGATCACCGTAGCGGTCGATAAGCTCGTCGATAAGGTCGGTCTTGTCGCTGTCCTCGTTGACCAGCATTATCTTGCGGTACATATCTATACGCTGATTAAGGCTTGAAATGTACTTCTCCGGAATATGCGCGTCGATCTGGATATCCACGAGACACTCAGGAACTTTCTCGGGCTGTATGCCCTTCTCCTCTGCGATAGCCTCCGAAAGAAGCTGCAAATACATATCGTAGCCGACAGCCTCCATGTGTCCGTGCTGTCTGCCGCCGAGAATACTTCCCGCACCTCTTATCTCAAGGTCTCGGAGAGCTATGCGGAAGCCGCTTCCGAACTGTGTGAACTCGCGCATAGCGTTCAGGCGCTTTGTTGCTATCTCCGTCAGCACCTTGTCGCGCTGATAGGTGAAATACGCATAGCCGCGGCGGTTTGAACGTCCTACTCGTCCGCGGAGCTGATACAGCTGAGAGAGTCCGAAGCGGTCGGAATCCTCGATAATAAGGGTATTGACGTTAGGAACGTCCACACCTGTCTCGATGATAGTAGTGCATACAAGGATATCCACTTCATGTTCGACCAGCTGTTCCCAGATGTCGGACATCTCGTCCTCACTCATCTGACCGTGAGCTACTGCTATACGAGCTTCGGGAAGGAACTCCTGCAAACGTGAAGCACAGGCGCGGATAGTCTCGACGCGGTTGTGGATATAGTACACCTGACCGCCGCGGCGAAGCTCCCTGACTATAGCCTGTATCACTGTGCCCATGTTGTACTCGATGACGTAGGTCTGAACGGGATATCTGTCCTGCGGAGGTTCTTCGAGAACCGACATATCACGTATGCCGCTCATTGCCATATTCAGCGTTCTCGGGATAGGAGTTGCCGAGAGCATGAGCACATCAACTCCCGTAAAGCTCTCCTTGAACTTCTCCTTATGAGCAACGCCGAAGCGCTGTTCCTCGTCGATTATGGCAAGTCCGAGGTCTTTGAATACCACCGATTTCTGGATTATCTTGTGAGTACCGATTATAAGGTCGATACGTCCCTGTTTCAGCTTCTTGATTATCTCATCCTGCTGTTTCGGAGAGCGGTAACGGCTGAGAAGCTCGATATTCACGGGGAAATGCTCGAATCTGCGGAGCGCCGTCTGGTAGTGCTGGAACGCAAGTACTGTAGTAGGAGCAAGTATCGCGCACTGCTTTCCCGAAAGTACGCACTTCATGGCAGCTCTGAGAGCTACCTCGGTCTTGCCGAAGCCAACGTCGCCGCAGAGAAGTCTCTCCATAGGGCGTGGGCGCTCCATATCAGCCTTTATCTCGGCAATGGACTGTAGCTGATCGTCGGTCTCCACATAGGGGAAGCGCTCCTCGAAGTCGTGCTGTATCTCGTCGTCGGGATAGAATGCGAAACCCACGCTCTTTTCGCGCTTTGCGTAAAGAGCTATGAGCTCGTGCGCCATGTCCTTGACGGCACGTTTTACGTTACTTCGAGTCTTCTGCCACTCGCCCGAGCTGAGCTTGTTGAGCTTAACGCCGCTGTCGTCACGGGGGCCGATGTATTTCGACACCATATCAAGCTGAGTAACGGGGATATAGAGCTTATCCGTACCTGCGTACTGTATGGTGATGTAGTCCTTGGTAACGCCGTCCATTTCCAGCTTTCGGATACCGATGAAGCGTCCGATGCCGTGACCTGAATGTACAACGAGGTCGCCCTCTGTGATATCCGCAAGGGAGCGTATCTCCTCGGCTTTGTTCTTCTTTTTGCGGCGTTTTCTGCGGACAGAGTCCATAGAGCGTCCCTGCGTGATGAGAACGGTCTTGTTCTCGGGGTACTCGAATCCGCCGCCGAAGCTGCCCGACATGAGCAGCACACGACCGCTCTGCGGCTCGATATTATCGGAAGCGAGGTCGCAGGGGATATCCTGTTCGTTGAGATCCTGCTGTATGATAGGGAGAGTCTTGTCGCTGCCTGCCGCAAGTATCATGCGATAGCCGCGGCGCTTAAAGTCGTCAAGGTCTTCCACGAGCTGCTTCATCTCGCCGCTCCACGGTGCGGTCTGCATTGCCTCGAAGCTGACAAGTCTGCGGAAGTCGATACGCTCACCGCCCTGCATAAAGCTGCTCATATAGAGACATATCCGCTTTTCGGCGATATGCTGTATCTGTGCAAGCTCCAGTACATAGCCGTCCAGCCCCTTGCAGAGCTGACCGTCCTCAAGGAGGATCTTCACGTCCTCGTTATGTCGGGTGAGAACACCTGCGGCGTTGTCCATAACGTCGGAATAATCGCTGAAAAGCACAACTCCGTCGATATAGTCGAACACCGTTGATGGCTCGCCGTAAACAAGTGGGTAGTACTTCACACTGTGGGCGAGTATCTCCCCTGCTCTCAGCCTGTGAACGTCCGCGCCGAGGTGCTCGCGTACTGCGTCCATATGCTTGCCGCGGACTTTTTTGCAGAGCTCCTCTATCTTGTCGGCGAGCTCGTCGTTATTGTAGAGGACTTCTCCCGACGGGTATATCTCCACGCTTTCAAGAGCGTCCGTGCGGCGCTGTGTATCGGTCTCAAATTCGGATATAGTGTCTATCTCGTCGCCCCATAATTCGATACGCACAGGCTTGTCGGACTGCACGGGAAAGACATCGAGGATAGAGCCGCGTATGGAGAACTGGGACGCTCCCTCTACCTTTTCGCAGCGCTGATAGCCGCATTTCGCCAGTGTGAGCGCAAACTCGGGCAGATTTATCTCCTGCCCCTGTTCAAGCTCGATACCTGCGGCAATAAGAACTCCCACAGGTATAACAGGCTGCATGACAGCTTCAATACTTGCACATATCACCGAGCAGCGGTTCTTTGCCGCTTTGATAAGTGCCGAGATGCGCATATGCTCGTACTCATGGTTCGTGCTGTCAACAGGAGTGAAAACCAGCTCCTTTGACGGGAAAAGTACGGCTTCCTCGCAGCCTGCCATCATGTTGATATCGTCGCAGAGCTTCTTTGCTTCGGCTTCCGTACCTGTTACCACAAGATTTATCTTGCTGCCGTTGAGGGCGTGTATGAGCTGCGCCCTGTGTATATGGGAAAGACCTGTCACAGAGACAGGCGATATGTTTTTTTCAACAGCCTCCCGCAGACTTTTAAAGCCTGCAAGCTCACAAAACAGTTTCTTAAAAAGTTCCATTATTATCTCCGAAAGGAATTACGAATTATATTTGTTCATGGCTTCGTCGGTCTTGCCCTGCACCATGAGCTTTATGCATTCACAGGCATTCTTCACGGACTCGTTCATCTTTTCCGAGTCCTCCTTGCCGAACTTGCCCAGCACCCACTTTGCAAGGTCGTAGTCGGGGTGAGGCTTCTTGCCAACGCCCATTTTTATGCGCGGATAATCGTCCCTGCCTGTGAGCTCGCATACACTGCGCAGACCGTTGTGACCGCCGTGGCTGCCCTTGCGGCGTATGCGGAGCTTTCCGCAGTCAAGGGAGATATCATCGCATACAACGATAAGGTTCTGAACGTCTATCTTGTAGAACTCCAGCGCCTGAACTATGGCTTCGCCGCTGTTGTTCATGAAGGTAGTAGGCTTCAGGAGCAGACACCGCTTGCCCTCGATAGTGACCTCAGCGGTCTTGCCCTTGAACTTCAGGCGGTCGATCTTCTCGCCTAACTGCTTTGCAAGCTCGTCAAGCACCATGAAGCCTGCATTATGGCGTGTATTTTCATATTCCAGACCCGGATTGCCCAGACCTGTTATCACATATTCTATTTTACCTCTTGCCGCAGAAGAATTTGCGGAAATCCTGTCGAATACATCAAAAATACTCATTTATGTTTTCTCCTTACACAAATAAATCTTTATTTAACGACTTTATTATTAAACCCAAATTCAGAATTTCTAATTCCGAATTTCACATTATTGTCAGTCCAGCCCTACAAGAGACTCCTCCAGTTCAAGCCCGAATCTTTCGGCAAATCTCCTGCCCCATTCTATCGTTTCCGTATCACCGAGAGACTGCGGCATATGCGCGTCACAGCCGATGATCGCCTTATTGCCTACTTTCTGAACGATACTGAAAAAGCGCTCTGACGGGTAGTGCCTGCCGCCTGCTCTTCCAAGCAGATTTATCTCCAAAGGTATGTCCTTACTTTTCAGGTACTCGCAAAGCCGTGTAAAGTGTTCCTCATACAGCTCGTCGCTTCCCGTAAAATCAAGGAGATCGGGGTGTGCAAGGTAACGGTAACGACCGCTTTCCATGCCCTCTATAATATGATCCACGTACTCTATGAGCAACCTCTCGTCAGCAGTAGGAATCCCCATATAAGCGCCCTCATACTCAATATGATTGAAGTGCTGTCCCATTATCATGTAGTCTACAGGATAGTCCGCAAGGAGCTTGTCCTGTGCCTCGATAAGTTCGGGTATGTACTCCGCTTCAAAACCAATGTATATCTTTATATCAGAAGCATATTCACTTTTCAGGTCTGTGAACGACCTGAAATAGCCCTCTATTTCATAAGGTCTCATTCTTATCTGCGATACGTAATCATTTCCGTAATCCCACGGGCAGTGGTCGGAGATACCAAGCACCTTGATACCGTTTGCGATCGCGCTCTCTACATATTCCCTATCTTCACCGCGGGCATGACCGCAGCGGCTTGTATGTGTATGATAATTGGCTAACATGAAAAGCTCTCCCTTCAAACTATGATTATACCACTTTTCAATGAAAAAAACAAGCACAAAAACGGCGCTCCGAATGGAACGCCGTTATGTATCAGTTGTTTGGTACTGTCGGTGCAGGTGCAGCAGCGGCTGCCGCTTTTTTCTCTTTCTTCTTCAGACCGTTTTTAGTCTTTCTGAATACAAATCCTAAAATGAACTCGGCAGCTCCGATAATGCAGAACATTATCGCAAGCGGAAGAAGAAGGCTCTCGGACAGATAGAACAGTACATTATGTGTAAATGTGAACGCTATTGCCGAACCTACGAACACAGTAAGTCCTGTAAGGAAGGAGATAACTCCGACTACGGTAAATATGCTGCCGAAGAAACCTGTAACGTGCTTTGCACGCTTGTCCACGATAGCTGCTATCCATATAAGGAAAAGCAGTACCAGTGCAGCTACGATGCCGATAGTGATGTATGAGAACGCAAAGCTGAGCTTTCCTACATCAAAGCCTGCATTTCTGTTCCATTCCTTTATATCCATAGTTTCGGTAAAGTTGTCCTTATCGAGGTTGTGCTGAAGAAGATCATAGTCGTCATCGGTAAGGTCATACTCGAACTCCTTGACTATAGCCTTCTTGTTTGCCTTGATAAAGTCATTCACAAGATCCTCGGCAGTTATGGAAGGATCTCTGCCTTCGCCGTCGATGATATAATCAAGATAGCCCTCGGCTACGCTTCCTGCGTACTCGCGGAAATCGGTATTGAGCATATACCTCTTGAAGCCTTCCTCGTTAGCTGCTCCCTTTGTAGCTGTTCTGAAGCCAAGAGAGTCATAGAAGGTCTTTGCGAGCTCCTTGCCGTCAAATTCTGCCGTAAGAGTTGTCTTTGCGTTGAGCTTTTCGGCTCTGCTCCTGATTATGCTGCCATTCGCACCTATCTTTACTGCCAGAAGTACACTGAACAGAAGCAGGAATACCATAGTCAGCAGTGATACCAGAGATGCTGCGAATATCCTGCCGCCGCTGACCTTCTTCTTCGGTCTTGCCTTCTCATCGTTCTGAGCAGGCATAGGCACAGGTACAGGCTCGGGTATCGGTGCAGATGCCTGCGGCTGAACAGGCTCGGGCTCGCGCGGCATTACAGGCGGCGGAGGAAGTATAACGTCCTGATTATTTGCAGCTGAACCATTGCCGCCGAAATTATTGCTGCTATTCGTCGTGAACTGCTCGGTAGGAGCTTCATACGAAGTATTCTGAACAGGTATCTTCATGGTGTCGCTGTTGTCATCATAGCCGTTATTTACAGGCTTAGCTTCAACAGGTGCTTCCGCAGGCTTTTCCTGTGCGGAATGCATCAGAGGCGGAACAGGCTCGGGTTCGGGAACAGGTACGGGCTCGGGAGCTGTCAGAACTTCCGTTACGTCCTCATACTTAGGCTCAGGCTCGGGGAGCTTTATCTCCTCGGCTGTGCTGAGTATCTCTGTAGGCTCATCGCTGAGCATCTCTGCCTGCTCCTGAGTAAGGCTGAGAGTCTCCTCATTGTCTGCTATCACTTCTTCAAGGCGAGGGAGGATAGAAGTAGGTTCATCATCTGTATGTACTGTCGGTGCAGTGTCCTCTTTTTCAAGCCGAGCGCCGCATTCTGTGCAGAATAAAGCGTCCTCGGGCAGCTGGCTGCCGCATTTGTTACAAATCATAATATCCCTCCAGTAAATAGGTAAATCATACACTTATTATAAGGCAAAAGGACAGCCGTGTCAAGTAAAAAAATTGTTACGATACATTTATATAGAAGCTGTTCGTCAGAATACAACATTTTACGTACTATTGCAGCAAAAAGCCCTCATGTGAGGGCTTTTTACTTATTTATTTTCCATAAATTCTTCGAGGAGCTGCGAATTTGCTCTGTCAGTTGAATTTGCAGCGTAATACGCAAGGATACATGATGCATCTACGGAATCAACGCAGCCGTCGCTGTTTACGTCATACAGGTAGAATTCTTCATCTGTAAGAACCGTATCGCTCGTGGACATCTTTGTATACATCTGCAAAAGCTTTGATGCGTCGATCGAGTCCGCAACGCCGTCCTTGTTGACATCTCCCTTCATTGCGGCAAACTCAAATTCAGCATCATTTTTTTCAGCGAATTTCTCAGCCGAGGAGCTCTTATAGCCAACGATCCTGCCGTCAAAACTGCCTGTTGGCATGAACAGACTTCTTGCGCTGCCGTCTTCCTGATCCTCTGTGAAGTCCTTGACCGCTTCATTCAGCTTATCGACGTATTCCTTGTATTCAGGGGATCTATTATAATTATCAACGATATTCTGTATATTTTCCCAGCCGCTGATATTATCGCCAAGTCCTTCAAGGAAGCTTTCAAGTTCACTGATATCAAACTTATGCGGAGTTATTAGTTTATTTGCGAATACAGAATTATCATAGAAACGGCAGTCCATAGACTTTACGGTAACAGTTTTCAGATTCTCACAGCCGTAAAACGCGCCTGCTCCGACAAGTTCTACGCTTTTCGGTATAACGACCGAAGTTATATCATTGTTCTTATAGCACAGAAAGGCTGCTATCTCGACTGCATCGTCAGGTATGACCAGTTCGCCTGATGCATTCACAACATCAATGATAAGATCCTTGAATCTTACAAAGCCGTCTTCGTCAGCTTTAAGAGTTTTATACCACGGTGTATCGCAGAAGGTATACTTGTTCAATACCATTTTATGCTCAGGGAAGATGATCTCCGCAAGAGAAGTACAGTCTGCAAAAGCATTTTCCATAACAGTTTCAAAGCAGTCTGGGATAGTTATAGATTCAAGTGCCTTACAGCCCTCAAAAGCGCTCTGACGAATGATACCCGTCTTATAGTTCGGATTATTCTCGATAGTTACCGAGCGAAGTGCCGTACAATTCAGAAAGCCCGAGATATCCCATACACTTGCAGGGATAACAACAGATTCAAGAGAATCGTTGTTTGCGAAAGCATCGGAAGCTATCGTCTTTACGGGAGCGCCGTCAGCACTGTCCGGAATAACGACTTCCTTATCTTTACCGCTGTATTTTTCGAGGACAGCTGTCCCGCTTTTTGTGTTGACAACAAAACTGAAGTCGCCTATGACCACTTCTTTTTTATTATCCGCCCATGATTCATAGCTGAAAGCTGCGAACGACACGGGAGCTTTGCTGTAATTTGGAACTGTTCCGCTAAAAACAGCTGCTGTTGCTAAAGATGCTGTTAAAATTTTTTTAATGTCCATAATAGTGACCTCCTTTTGGGGCATTATACCACAGCTGCTTCTCTTTGTCAAGTTTCAACAAAAATTCCTCCTGAATTTAAGTCGGTTTGACGCACACATAAATCAGCATAATCGACGCAGCTTCGGGCGTATAATTCTATGCAAAAAATATATGCCAAAAAGCTTTTTGCACTCGACAAATCAAAAAAAAGGTGGTATAATATAAGTTACCCCCTTTTCTTTCATTCGGAAACGGGAATTTTTACACTCAGATTGGAGCGATTTTTATGTCAAAGAAACCCTTTTACATCACTACACCGATTTATTATCCATCGGGCGATCCGCATATCGGTCACTGCTATACAACAGTTGCCTGCGATTCAATTGCCCGTTACAAGCGAATGCAGGGCTATGACGTAATGTTCCTCACAGGCACTGACGAGCACGGCCTTAAAATAGAGCAGAAAGCTGCCGAAAAAGGAGTTACTCCAAAGGAGTACGTTGACGTCATCGTTGACAGGTTCAAGAACCTGTGGAAATATATGAACATATCATACGACAGATATATCAGAACCACTGACGACTATCACGTAGAAGCCGTTCAGAAGATATTCAAGGCACTTTACGACAAGGGCTATATCTACAAGGGCGAATATTCGGGAAAATATTGTACTCCCTGCGAGAGCTTCTGGACTGAGTCGCAGCTTGACGAGCACGGCTGCTGTCCCGAGTGTCACAGACCCGTCAAGTTCGCAAAGGAGGAGGCTTACTTCTTCAAGATGTCTCCGTTTGCAGAGCGTATCGAGAAGCTTCTCCTCGAAACAGACTATCTCCGTCCAAAGACAAGAGCTGTCGAGCTCGTTAACAACTTCATAAAGCCCGGTCTTGAAGACCTCTGCGTATCGAGAACTTCCTTCACATGGGGCGTTCCCGTATCCTTCGACGAAAAGCACGTCGTATACGTATGGATAGACGCACTCTCCAACTATATCACAGCTCTCGGCTATGAGAACTCCGCACATAACGACTATGAGAAGTACTGGCCTGCCGATGTTCATATGGTAGCTAAGGACATCATGCGTTTCCACGCTATAATCTGGCCTGCAATGCTCATGGCACTCGACCTGCCTCTGCCTAAGCACCTTGCTGTTCACGGCTGGATCACAATGGCAGGAAAGAACGGCGAGAGCGAGAAAATGAGCAAGTCCCTCGGCAATGTCGTTGACCCGTTCGTACTCGGTGAGAGATACGGTCAGGACTCTATCAGATACCATATCCTCCGTGAAATGGCTCTGGGCGCAGACAGCCTTTTCTCCAACGAGATAATGATAAACCGCATAAATTCCGACCTTGCAAACGGCTTCGGAAACCTTGTCTCACGTACCGTTGCAATGGCTGACAAGTACTTCGGCGGAACTCTCCCCACAGAGCGTGAGAGCGAGCCTATCGACGACGAATTCAAGGCTGCTGTTTCAGGTCTGCGTTCAACCGTGGACGGATTTATCGACGAGACCAAGATAAAGCAGGCTCTCGAAGCTATATTTGAGGTAGTTTCACGCGCTAACAAGTACATCGACGAGACCGAACCGTGGAAGCTGGGCAAGGACGATGCAAAGAAGGCTCGTCTTGCAGCAGTTCTCTACAACCTCCTTGAGGCTATCCGTATGACCTCTGCGCTCCTCGCACCGTTCATGCCTACAACTATGCCTAAGGTATGGGAGCAGATAGGCGCAGCAGCAGCAGATGTCGAGTACGACAAGCTGGACAAGTTCGATGTACTTCCTGCAAACGTAACTGTTCACAAGGGCGAGATACTCTTCCCGAGAATAGACGTTGACAAGGAGATAGACGAGCTCAATGCTATACTCACAAAGAATATGGAAGCTGCAAAGGCTAAGCTCTCCGCAGCCGAAAAGGCAGAGGCTCCTGCCGAGCCTATCGAGCTGAAGCCCGAAATAACTATCGACGACTTCGCAAAGGTGGAAATAAGAGTTGCAAAGGTAGTGGCTTGCGAAAAGGTAAAGAAGTCGGACAAGCTCCTGTGCTTGCAGCTCGACGACGGCATGGGCGGCAGACAGGTAGTATCAGGCATAGCTCAGTACTACGCTCCCGAGGACCTCATCGGAAAGAAGCTCCAGCTCATCGCTAATCTCAAGCCTGTGAAGCTGAGAGGCGTTGACAGCAACGGCATGATATGTGCTGCTGATACTCCCGACGGAGTAAAGGTCATCTTCGTTGACGACAGCATACCTGTTGGTTCAAAGATAAGATAAACCGCAAAGATCAAAGCCATAGTATCTGTAACAGGTACTATGGCTTTTCTTATGCATATTAAAAGGGGAGCAAAAATGCTCCCCTTTTAGTGTTTATAAAACGGTAATTGATATATCCTTGCAGATCACTTTTTTCTTAAAAGCTCCTGAAATATCGCATTCAGTTTTTCAGGATCTTTGCACTTAACGCCCCATCTCGGGATCGAGCTAAGAAGTTCACCGCCTTTATAGAACATAAGTATATCATTATTATCCGAATAGAGCATATATGCCATTTGTGTAACATCAATATATATTGATTTTGAATTCGGATCATTTTTTACAGCGAACTCACCAAGTCCGTATTTTCCGATCTCAAGGCTTTCCCATTCTATTTCTCTTATCTCTTCCTTGAATCGCGCTATCTCTTCATCTGTAAACTTGCTCTTTTCTTTTACCGAGTCCTCGTTCTGAGATGTAAGCGTTATTTTTTTCGTATCAAGTATATTATCGAGCAGCAGATTTACCAGTTCAGAATCATTTAAAGCTCCGTCAGGAAGCGATGTTACCCAGTTTTCTATGTGAGCGTAATCGTCAACACTGTACTGACTGCGTGAAACGCCTGTTGCATAGGACAGTTCACCGCTATTGTATATAACAGCATTTATGTTGCCTGCCTTGATGATGACAGCCTTTTCAAATTCAGGATCATAATTATACATCTGCCACTTAACATTGTAAAGCTTTCTCCAGTTCATATCTCTCATATCATTCAGCAGCTCGTCAAGCTTTTCTCTGCCGATATTATAGCCGCTCCACTTTTCGCCGTTGTAATACTCAATAATGACATGATCTGCGTCACCGAATTCGAGCGGACAATCGCAGGCAACACTGTCGCACATCACCTCTTCCAAAGAACTGCGGAAACTAAGATCAGCCTTGTATATTTTTCTTTCTATGAGCTGCCCGCTGTCCGAGCTTTTTGTGACAGCAAGCAGATTCTGAGCGCTGCAAAAATCAAGCTTGATCCTATCGCCTTCCGATCTTAAACTGATGCTTATATCGCTTTCATCTTCGGGGAACTCGATATTTTCGCTCGATAACGTCCATTCTGTTTCGTTGTTTATGATCCGTGCAATGTCATAAGCCTTCTCACTTGTAAGTGTACCGCTTTTATCATCTACAGAGTACTCTGCATCTTCAAGACTTGCGGATATACCGAATCTTTCCAGATAGCCGAACTTCATATCACCGAACACAATATTTTTAAGCTCTTTATACTTTTCGACAGGTATCTTATAATAATACATTGAAAAATCAGCATTCGGAATTAAGCCATTCTCAAGATCATAGGCAGATGCTGCAACATATCCGTCGCGCAAAAACACCATACTGTATTTTCCGTTCGCAGCAGAGAGGTCTATGCTCTCCATGCAAGTCGCCTGATTTACGACATCTTCATCAGGTAAACACACATTCCACTCAATACCCGAAAACAGTTCCTTTATCTTTTCAGCCTGCTTTGCTGTTGGATGGACGCGTGTCGGAAATGAAGAGTAATCGGATTTATAACTCAATGAAAGCGTCACATCTCTGAGATCTATACTTCCAAACGTGAAATTAAACCCGTAAAGCTTTGCATCTCTTTCCTTACAACTGATCTCCTCACCGCCTGTATCTATGTTCTCCTCGGCTGCAAGCTCATTTGTCAGCTTATCCTTAAAAAGGTATGCAGTACCCGTACCGCCTGCTCCGATGGCAAGTATCAGCGCAGCCGCTGCCGCAAGACTCTTTCTGTTTTTTTTCTTTATAACGTCTACGTGGACGACTTCATCAAAGTATTCGTCCTCAGCGAACTCAGCATCAAGCAGCTTTCTCTCCATTTTTTTGCAAAAGCTCTCGCTGAGAGTAAGCTCGTTCAGAGCGCCTTTATAATCTTCTCCGCGCATGGATCTTCCTCCCTTTCAAGTTCTATTTTCAGCTTTTCCCTGCCTCGTCTGAGAAGCGAGCCTGTTGTATTCTCGTTCTTGCCGAGCATTTCCGCTATCTCTCTTATATTATAGCCCTCATAATAGTGAAGGAATATCACCTCTGCATATTTTCGCGGCAAAGATGATATGATACTGCGAAGCTCACGGCCCTCCGTGTTTATCTCGCATATCGCCTCCGAATGTTCGAGTTCGTCTATGGAACAAGTGCGGCTGATGCGGAAGCTCCTGCGCAGATTCTTGCTCTTGTTTATGGTAACACGAAGAAGCCACGCTTTAAGGTGTTCATCGTCATTGAATCTTTTTGACTCGGTGTGAAGCGAAAGGAACACGTCCTGAACTATATCTTCTGCTTCGGCATAGCTCCCGCAGAAAGCATATGCTGCTCTCAGGACATCGTTTCCGTATTTTCTGAATGCATATAGTGCTGTACTATCGTTATTCATCGCTACGCGCCTCCTTTCACATATAACACACCTGAGAAAGGTGTATTTGTGCAATAAAAAAATTTTTTATCCCGTTTTTTAAAAGCAGATCCTTTACCCATACTATAGCATATACTTGACAAAATAGCAAGAATACGATATAATTATATCATCTTGAAAAGAACAGGAGTTGAAAAACGAATGGACGTTGCCCCTGACGGCAGTGATACTGATAATTGTTGGATTTTTTCCGTTGAATACATAGATCGGAGGCATGGTCTGCACTATCATTTGTGTTAGGCTGTGCCTTTATGAGGTTATAAAGAAAAATACGTCAATATCACTATTTTAACGGAGGATATGAAATGATAGGGCAGTTGATCCTGCAAATTATACTTATCGCGCTCAATGCGCTGTTCGCTTGTACAGAGGTCGCAGTCATCTCGACCAATGATGTCCGCCTTGAAAAGCTTGCGGCAAGCGGCAATAAAAAAGCTTTACGACTGAAAAAACTCACTGACAGTCCCACAAGGTTCCTTGCTACGATACAGGTCGCAATAACTCTCGCAGGCTTCATCGGCGCAGCTTTTGCTGCGGACAGCTTTTCCGAAAGCCTTACCGCTCTCATAGCAAAGTCAAATATCAGCATACCGACGACTGTGGTCAAAAAGGTATCTGTAGTGCTTATAACCCTGATACTGTCATACTTCACACTGGTTTTCGGCGAACTCGTACCTAAACGTGTTGCAATGAAAGATCCGGAAAAAATAGCTCTCTCCATGAGCAGCTGCATCTCTTTCGTGTCCAAGCTCTTTGCACCTATGGTATGGCTGCTGAACGTCTCTGCAAACGGCATACTCAGGCTCTGCGGCATAGACCCCGAAAGCGATGACGACACCGTTACCGAGGAAGAGATACTCATGATGTCCGACGCAGGCGCTGAAAAAGGCACTATCGACGAGGACGAGAACCGCATTATCAAAAATGTTTTCGCTTTCGATGATATGACTGCCGAACAGGTCTGTACCCACCGTACCGACGTTGATGTGCTGTGGAGCGATGATGATATAAGCGTCTGGGAGGAAACTATCCACCGCACCAGACATTCATCTTTCCCCATATGCGGCGAAAGTGTCGATAACGTCATAGGTGTGCTCAATGCAAAGGACTACTTCAGGCTCGAAGACAAGAGCCGCGACAATATCATGGCTGAGGCGGTCCGCGAACCGAGCTTCGTACACGAGAATATGAAGGCTGACAGGCTCTTCGACCAGATGAAGCAGCGCGGTGCCGACCACTTCGCAATAGTTGTCGATGAATACGGCGGCATGAGCGGTATCATAACCATAACAGACCTCGTTGAGGAGCTTGTAGGCGATTTTGCCGACGACCCCGAGGACGAGCCATCTGTAAGATTTGAACAGACAGGCGACAATATCTGGACGATCCCGGGTATAAGCTCCCTCAGCAACGTTTGCGAGGAGCTGGAAATAAACCTGCCTGCGGACAAGTTCGAGACCTTCGGCGGATACGTTATCGCCGTTCTCGGTGAGATACCAAAGGACGGCACTCAGCTCAGTCTCGAAAAGGACGGGCTTCATATCGACGTGCTTGAAGTAAAGCACCACCGTATCGAAGTCTGTCGTGTTGAAAAGCTCTCCCCTGCGGAAGAAGCTGACAGCGAAGAAGAATAATTACAAAAAAATGCCTCCGAGTTCACTTTCGGAGGCATTATTCTTTTACATTGATATCATGAAGCAGACGCTCTTGCCCGGAATATTCATGATATTCAGCTTGAATTTATGCTTGTCGATTATGGATTTTGCAATTGCAAGTCCCAGTCCGTAGCCGCCTGTTGCGCGGTTTCTGGACTCGTCACTGCGATAGAATCTCTCGAATATCTTTTCGGTATCCTCTTCCTTGATGCCCTCGCCTGTATTGTATATCGAAAGCACCTTCTTATCACCCAGCTTTTGCAGGGAAACTCTTACCGTTCCGCCGTCGTTGGAGTATTTAAGAGCGTTATCGATAAAGATAGCAGCCATTTGCTTAACGAGCTTCTCACTTGCGCAAAGCATGATATTTTCATCAACATCGACCTCGAAGGTCTTGTTGCTCTCAAACGCCTGACACTCAAACGGAAGTGCGGTATTCACTATCGCCTTGCTGAGATTGAAGTACTTTCTTTCAAGCTCGGCAGTGTTGTTTTCCAGTCTTGTGAGATTCAGGAGGTCGTTTACAAGCACACTCATGCGTTCGGTCTGCGACTTGATGTACGTCAGCCACCGATTATGCCCTATCTCTCCTTCAAGTACATCTACATTCGTAGAAATGACTGTCAGCGGAGTTTTGAGCTCGTGGCTCGCATCGGAAACGAACTGTTTCTGCTTGTTGAACGCTGTCTTGATAGGCTGTATGCTCTTTTTGCTGAGGAAGTACGCCAGAACAGAAAGAATGACCAGCGCGATAGATCCTATTATAATAGTAGTGCGCTTGAGCTGTCTGAGCATATCCATCTCATAGCTCTTATCGGTAAATACCATTATCTTTCCGTTGGACTTATCGGTCTGGTAGAACTGGTAAGAATTCAGCATACCCGTGTCCAGATCCTCATTTATGATAGCTGTGATATAATTCTGTGCTTTTTCCTCACCGAGATCGTCGTTGTTGAGAGTAGCAAGATATTTTCCGTTCTTGTCAGCCATTATAACAAAGAAGTCTATCGAACCAAGGGTTCTCGGGATAGGTTCTTCCTTGACATTATTTGAAAGTGCACTGGACTTATATTCTTTCGGTTTGCTGCCGTTCCCTTTTGAAACAGTTTTCTGCTCTGAAGGATCCGAACGGTTTGAAAGCACCGTAAAGCCATCAAGAACAGACTCTCCGCTGTATGAAAGTGTCATAAGTCTGCCTTCGCCGATGAAGGACTGCTGTTTTATGCCATCCTGATCCGCATCTGCGTTTCCGTTGTCAGCTCTGTCATCGCGGGCAGCTCCGCCATGCTCGGCTCTATAGCTTTCATGGTCGAAGTCATCAGGCTCCTTCTCATTGCTGTATGCTCCCGGACTGTGCGCCCATGTATTCCACCACATCCACGGATTCCACGCCCACGGGTTATAGCCGTTCCACGTACCGTTCTGGTTCCACTGATTAGGGTCGCCCCACTGACCGTTCTGGTTCCACTGGCTCGGATCGCCCCACTGACCGTTCCAGTATCCCTGATCGCCGCCCTGATTGTTCTGACCGCCGCCACTGTTATCAGGAGCCTGAGTTGCAGGATCTGTATTTATCTCAGGAGGCGGAGTTACCGCAGGCTGAGGATCAGCTGCAACAGGCGGTTCATCATAGGGTTCCTCATCGTACTGTTCTTCAGGTGGGTCATTATTCTCGGGAGCCTCTGTCGGGTCATTGTGCTCTGCTTCCGTCGGAGCTGCGTGTGTATCCGTTTCGGTAGCCTTTTCAGAGGTAGAAGTTTCCGCCGCAGAAGTCGGCTTCTGTGTCGTATGAGATGCTTCGGCAGTTGTTTCCGTATGCTTAGGAGGCGGATTCTCCGAATGTCTCACCTCTTTGTTCGCGCCGTCATCGGGCGGCGTAAATGTGAACTTTGAATTCACATCGTCGTATTCCGTTCCTGCGGCGATCTTCATGAGCACTTCTTTGGACTGTCCGCGCATCACCGCTTTGGTAATGACGTTTATCGAGCCTATGAGCGCTATGAATACTGCAAGAAGGATACTGACGATCATTGAGAAAAGCCTCATCTGAGCTTTTCTGAACATATGATCATGAGCTTTTTTGAACATTTCCATTTCCTCCCGTTCAATTATTCAAGCGAATAACCTATACCTCTTGCCGTTTTTATCTGCACGGGCGCTGAGATGACCGAAAGCTTCTTTCTGAGGAACGATATATATACCTCAATATTGTTGTACTCAACATCGCTCTCATATCCCCATATTTTCTCGATAATTCGCTCTTTTGGGAGTATCTGGTGCGGGTTGGAGATAAGGAGCTCCATTATCTGATACTCCTTGAGAGAGAGCTTCACATCGCTGCCTCTCCACATAACAGAGCAGGTGTTCTTGTTAAGTTCCAGACCGTTATAGTCAAGGCGGTTCTCATCGACGATATCGCCCTTTCTTCGTGTAAGAGCACGTACTCTTGCGAGAAGCTCGCCCGTGACGAAGGGCTTGGTGAGATAGTCGTCCGCACCGCAGTCAAGACCATTTATTTTGTCCTCGATCTCACTTTTAGCTGTAAGAAGAAGGACAGGAGTGCTGATATGCTCGCGGCGAAGGCTGCGAAGAACCTCTATGCCGTTCATACCGGGCATCATTATATCAAGTATCATGCAGTCATAAACGCCCGAAAGTGCGTTATCAAGACCGCTTATGCCGTCGTATGCCGTATCGACGGTGTACATATTGCGCCGCAGTATCTCCGACAGAGCATCTGCAAGCTGCATCTCGTCCTCAACAACGAGTATCCTCATATAAACTCCCCCTTGTAACAACTGCTGCAACAGCAGGGCATTGCAATTTCATATAGAACAGGCTTCCAGAACGTACACCTATCCACTTTAATACTATTATAACACAGATTATTGAAATAAGCTTAAAAAGATTCTATTGTTTAATAAATTGATTAGGAAAAAAATCTGTATGTTTTTTGTGCACATCAACAGTTTTCGATTTTCACTGCACACAAATGTTGACTAAGAAATAAATTTGTGATAGAATTATTAATATAGAAAGGTAACAATAATTTACTTTTTTTACTCATTCAAAAAATATATAATGATAGATATATATTTTCCTCAGCGAACAGGAGGGCTGGTATCATGATCTCACCCAATGACAGAAAGAAGATCGGTTTTCCGCTTTTAGTCTCGCACGCTTCCGAGATGAAAAAATATACCGAAGTATACGGTCTTTTCCTGGAAAGCGGCTATACAAAAGAGCTTTGCGAAGCCTATGCAGATGCGTTCATCGACAACGCAAAAAAGCCGTCGTCTTTTGATATAATACAGCTCGCTTCACTGTATGACAGGATCTATGACCACAAAACGGCATTCCTGCATCTCGAAAAGCTTCTCGACAAAAAAATGAGCAGCGACGAGAGATTCTTCTTCTGCAATGAAGCTCTGAAAACCTACAGCAAGATCGGAAACTGGCGTGAAGCTGCGGATTTCCGCACAGCCAACATCAATTTCCTGCAAAGATATACCGAGAAAGCACCTTTAAAGAAGCAAGCTGAGCTGTATATGGCTCTGGCTCTGACCGACTGTGCCGCCAAAAACTATCAGCAGGCACTGAAGCTGCTGAAATTCGGCTATAAACCACAGGGGGCAAACGACTTCGTTCTGCTTGAGATATTCATTACCGTAGTGTACATATTCGCTAAAGCAGGCGATGAGGAAGGATTGAAGGGCGCTCTCGGAAATGCACAGAGCTGCCTGAAGCTTTTCAAGCAATTCAACTTCCCGTGGCAGAAAGAATATTATGAAGAGCGTATTGAAAACGCTGCAAACTGTATACTGTAACATTTAGCTCCGAAAAATTTTTCGGAGCTTTTTTGCTGTCTGCGAGCGCACTAAAATCGTTAAAATATAAAAATATATCATAAATATTCAAATATCATAGAAAAATTTTGCACTTGCAATTAAGCATATATTTTAACCACTTGACAAACTGTACACATGGTCAGTATTTCAGGCAACTGGTTAAACCATATCATTTTTGTGCTATTTTTTTGTTACCATTGAAAATCAACGTATTTTCGTGGATTTAAAATTTCAATTTTGTTCTAATTAATTTTTCAAAGCTTTTGCGAGCAGGTCGTTAATACTTTTTAAATATATTTTATGTTTTATTTTGTTAATAGTCACTTAATATAAATATTTATACTTATTTTAGCAATTTTGTCCTAATTTTAAGCAATATAATCAATTGAACTTCCTGTGCCTATGTTTTATAATACAATTGTTGGAAGAGATATCCGCCGAAACATCGGCTTCTCTCCACCGCATAATTAAAAATATATTATGTGTCCTGTAACAAAATCGGCAATTATATTCTGTTATGCTTGATACGGTTTTAAACTCCGCCGTATCCCCAGTTCAAACAATGATTTCAATCATACATTTCACTATTACGACTGTTATTAAACATTAATGCCTATAATATGTTTAATCGCCTAAAACAGTTCAAAGTCATTTGACACGATGTATCAGGATCAATACCACAGCAAACAGGTATAAAGCACTACGGAATCTGTGCTCGCCGTAAGGTCTCTGCGTATAGAGGGTACGCAGATACCACCCGATAGCGACCTTGATCGGCTTTTGAGAGGGTGTCGATGAAGGTCGTTATTCTTTTGCCAGTTTCGGTTCTATACCTAATATATAAAAAAGGACTGTCTTCGGATAGTCTTTTTTTATTTGTAAAAGGCGGACAATATGTCCGCCTTTTCGCTTATTTGCCCAGCTTGCTCTTGAGCTTTCTGAGAGTATATCCCTCATTTACCTTCATCACGCCTCTGTCTATCGCCAGAGCATAGTCGGGAACATCTCGTGTTACGGTAGTTCCCGCAGCCGTATATACAGCCTTGCCCAGCTTTACAGGTGCGATCAGGTTGGTGTTGCAGCCCACGAAGCAGTTGTCGCCGATAACACAGCGGCTCTTTGCGATACCGTCATAGTTTACGGTAACTGTTCCGCAGCCGATATTTACGCGCTTTCCCACATCGCTGTCGCCAACGTATGCAAGATGTGCGATAGCTGTTTTCTCGCCGATAGTGGAGTTCTTTATCTCAACGAAGTCGCCTATCTTAGCCCCCGACTTTATAACACTGTCAGGACGGATATGAACATAAGGTCCGATCTTTACGCCAGCCTCTATCTCGGCTTCATACGCCTGAACTGTATGCAGGTTTACGTCGTCGCCTATCTTGCAGTTTTCAACTACAGTATTCGGTCCTATCTTGCAGTTCTTGCCGATAACGGTCTTTTTGCGGAGGATAGTGTTGGGAAGTATCTCTGTTCCCACGCCTATCTCAACATCGCGTTCGATGACCACGCCGTCAATACAGGTGAATTCCACACCGTTTGCAAGGTGCTTTTCAATGACTGCCATTCTTGCGTATGTATTGAGTTCAAGAAGGTCTTTTCTGTCGTTTGCGCCCTTGATTATGTCTGCGTTATCCGACTTGTACGCACCTGCGTTTCTTCCCTCCGAAAGAGCTATGGCAATAGTATCCGTAAGGTAATACTCGTTCTGAGCATTATCGTTTTTGAGCTTTCCGAGGAGGTCGATAAGGTCAGCTGTCCTGAACCAGTATGCTCCCGAATTGACTTCCTTGATGAGCTTCTGCTCGTCGGTAGCGTCCTTCTGCTCGACAATGCCGCTGATACCGCCTGCCGAACGGATTATCCTGCCGTAGCCGAAAGGCTCGTCCAGCTCTGCGGTAATCACCGTAACAGCATTGTTCTGCTGCTTGTGTATAACAAGGGATTCTCTTATAGTAGCCTCGTCGATGAACGGAGCGTCTCCGCAAAGCACGAGGGTATTTCCTGTTGTATCGTTTTCAAGGAACGGGATAGCCTGCTGTACAGCGTGACCTGTGCCAAGTCTCTCAGCCTGAAGCACTGTTGTGTACTTTCCGTCGAGATACTCGTCTATCATTTCGCCCTTGAAGCCCTTAACTACACAGATATCCGTGAGTTCAGCCGCCTCACAGGCTGATATTACCCAGTGGAGCATCGGCTCGCCGAGCACCTTGAAAAGAGGCTTCGGCATCTCCGCTTTCATGCGCTTGCCCTGTCCGCCTGCTAAAATAACTGCTTTATTCATTACTTAATACCTCCTGATATGTTATTCCGTAAGATCTTCAAGGCTGATCGGGATTATCTTCCAGCCTTCATTTTCTATATTTACTACGAGGAGCGACTCGGCATCGAGTACCGATCCGTTTTCATCATCTGTATGCAGCTCTGCCACGAAGGAGTAACCGTCGGTCACTCTGTATTCATTGCCGCCGAGCCCGTATTCCTTCGCAAAATAATTCATGTAGCTTTGTGCAAGTGCGAGTTCCTTTTCCTTCATTTTGGCACAGGACTTCACGTCAACGCCCGCAAACGTGTACTTATCGTCGGACGTAACGCTTTCGGCAAATTTGTCGTATTCGCCGCAAGCCTTCATTCCTTCCAGCATTTTCGGCGGATACATAGTCTCTGCCATAGCTTCGGCATCAACGCTGCACATCGCCTTTGCAAACTGCGTAACGACCGACTTTGCGTCCCCGATCATTTCATCGGTGCCGCTCGTCAACTCATTGCCGCCGCGCACTTCGCCCATCTTTTCACGCATATTGTCCAGAGCCTTTTCACGCGACTCTTTTATCTCGGGATCTATCGTAGCGGACGGGAGCTCGCTGCGGTTCTCTTCAGCCGTCTTCCGCATCTTATCCATAGACCTTTCCTGAGCCTCTTTGAGCTCGGGGTCGGACATTACCGATGCAGCTTCTGTCTTTTCTTCACGCTCAGCCGTACTCTTGCTTTCAGTCGATTCATTACTGCCGTTTCCACAAGATACTGCTGCGCACACGAATGTCATACAAGCCAGCAGAAGCGCTGTTAATTTCTTCATTCTCAACATATCTCCTTATATAGGTCTTAACATTGCGCAGTATCAATCAAGCGATAAGATACCACTTTACTATTTTTACATACTTTAACAATAATTTCAAGCCTTTTTAGCCTAAAACAAACCGCTTTGTTAAATTTTGTACAAACTGCAATAAAATAAACGAGTAATTTTTGTCATCAAATATATGGTAATTTTTTTTGAGATGTGTTATAATAAACATAACTCGAATAATGTCTCTATATGTGTATTTGTAGAAGTGTTATTCGGTAATGTTAAAAATGGAGGTATACACCAATGGCAAATAAGTATTGTTACCTTTTCTCAGAGGGTAATGCCAACATGAGAGAACTTCTCGGCGGTAAGGGTGCAAACCTGGCTGAGATGACAAACATCGGTCTCCCTGTTCCTCAGGGCTTCACAATCACAACAGAGGCTTGTACTCAGTACTACGAGGACGGCGGTATCTCTGACGAGATCCAGGCTGAGATCAACGAGTATATCGTTAAAATGGAAGGAATCACAGGAAAGAAGTTCGGCGATAAGGAGAATCCTCTCCTCGTATCTGTTCGTTCAGGTGCAAGAGCTTCAATGCCTGGTATGATGGATACAATCCTTAACCTCGGTCTCAACGAGACAGTTGTTAACACAATTGCTGCAAAGTCAGGTAACCCAAGATGGGCTTGGGACTGCTACAGAAGATTCATTCAGATGTATTCTGACGTAGTTATGGAAGTTGGTAAGAAGTACTTTGAAGAGCTCATCGACAAGATGAAGGCTGAAAAGGGTGTAACTCAGGACGTTGAGCTTACTGCTGACGATCTCAAGACACTTGCTGGTCAGTTCAAGGCTGAATACAAGGCTAAGATCGGCGTTGACTTCCCTGACGATCCTAAGGAGCAGCTCATGGGTGCTATCAAGGCTGTATTCCGTTCATGGGATAACCCAAGAGCTAACGTATACAGAAGAGATAACGATATCCCATTCTCTTGGGGTACTGCTGTAAACGTACAGTCAATGGCATTCGGTAACATGGGCGACGACTGCGGTACAGGTGTTGCCTTCACTCGTGACCCTGCTACAGGTGAGAAGAAGCTCATGGGTGAGTTCCTCACAAACGCACAGGGTGAGGACGTTGTTGCCGGTGTTCGTACTCCTATGCCTATCCAGCAGATGGCTGAGACTTTCCCTGAGGCTTTCGCTCAGTTCAAGGAAGTTTGCCAGACTCTCGAAAATCACTATCACGATATGCAGGATATGGAGTTCACTGTTGAGAACAAGAAGCTCTATATGCTCCAGACAAGAAA
>NZ_JAILNU010000037.1 GCF_024691275.1 Ruminococcus sp.
AACCGCTGGTAAAAGAGGCTATTACAAACTACTTTAACGACATAAACAACGGAGATTTCAAGGCTTCCATGACATATCAGTATGACGAGGAGATGATGCCGGCTGCTGCTGTACTTTCCGGACTTGCATCAAAGGGCGATACTCCGGAAAAGGCTGTTGAAAATATGCTTGAAGCTTTTGAAAGCACATACAACGGACATACACTGAAACTCAATGAAATAGTCAGCGTTGAAAGCATCCCCGAGGAGGGCTATGTTCTCCTTGATGAGGCATACGGAAGACTTGCAGAAATGAACAAGCTTATCGAAAAAAGCGGAGATTCCATCGATCCCGATCATCTCAGCGAGGTGTATCAGGCTCTTACCGATTTCAGCGCATACAGAAGAGAATATGAAGAAGGCTATGACGTAGTGGCTTCTATTTCGGTAGATGACGAGACTAACGATCAGGAAATGCTGGTATACCGTACTGTCGGAGGAAACTGGCAGATAGATATGACAGTTCCTACTTATATGCAGGAGAATGAACAGGTACAGCTCGACAATACCGCTTCATCAACAGCAGGCTCAGCAAGCAGAGTGCTGAAGAAGATGAAGGAAGACGGAAAGGATATAAGCGGTACATTCATCATCAGCAAAGACGGTTCAAAGGATTATAAGGTACCGTCAGGATTCGATATGTCCACTTTCCGTTCACTTTATGAAGAACAGTATAAGGGCGAAGCAGATGCTGATTACTTTATAGTAATAGATAATGAAATCGCCGTATACTCGGTATATGAGACAGCTGAAAAGAAGATAGGCATTTATCCTTTCGGCCTTACAATTAAAATGGACGGCGATAAGGTAAGCTATGAAGAGCTTGATGCTGACAGCAAATACACAATGGATCAGCTTTACGATAAATGCTTAAAGGTATTAGGCTGATAACGTAAAGTATTTAAGATAACTTTAAGATTATTTTAAGGTTAATGGGGTATTATATAATCGGATTAAGTAATCCCCCAATTCCCCTTCTATATTTATTCATTTAATTTGTATAGGCTATGCACCGTTGCATAGCTTTTTTACTTTTATGGGGAAATACCTGATGACATAAAAAGGCGCAGCAGCTCCATACAGAAACTGCTGCGCCTTTTCATGGGGAAAGGGGAGAGGATCAATCCTCGTTGGTTTTGCTTGATTTCTTGAATCTGGACTTCTGACCCAGATTGAGCGATATCGTGAGTATCTTATCCGAAGTAAAGAGCTTCAGTGCGAAGAACATCACGACTATGAATATTACAAACTGATACGCAAGACCCAGCCAGAAAACTGATGTATTTCCGAACATAAGGTTTGGCATCGCGGTAAATGTGTGAGTAAAGGGGATAGCATATATTACAGCCTTTGCTGCTGTGGGGAGCGAGGACACATCGGTGAACATCGTTACCATCCACGGGATCATTACCAGCATAACTATGGGGAGTATCATGGTCTGAGCTGACTTTGAGTCGTTGACCAGTGCTCCGAGGATAATGGATAATGCAAGGCATATCATTATGGTAATGAAGAGCTGAATACCTACGAGAAGGTAATCACAAGCTCCGAGCTGGAGACCAAGCTGTTTTAAAGCATCGCCTGTTGACAGCAATGAATTTACTGATTCCGTTGCGCTGTCGGTTATAGAAGATGTCATGTCAGCAGTCATGGAACTCATCATACCCTTGGTATAGGAAGTGAATCCGATCATCATAACGGCTGCATTCAGGAGAGCCACGATAGCTGCTGCAAGCATTTTTGCCGTTATTACCGAACCTCTTGAAACAGGTGTGGATAAGAGAGTTTCCAGAGTTTTGTCTATCTTTTCGTTTGATATCGAAGCGATAAGCGACTGCGAAGTCATCATAATAAGCACCATTACAACGATCGGAAGAAGCATATTCTGCATCATGATCTTTGACACTATGGAACCCATTGATACCTGAGCTGATTTGTCTGCAACTACCGTATGCTCAGTAATTGTCAGCGGAGACTCGATAGTTTTGAGCTGATCGCTGCTGATACCCTGCTGCTGTGCAAGCTTCTGTGATACATAAAGAGTAATGGAAGCGAGCGTTCCCTCAGGGCCTGATGACATATTGCTTAAAGCTGCTGCGCCCTTGACCTTGCTTACGGAGAGCACCTCGGGCTTTTCGCCGTTTTCGACTGCTTCGCCGAAGCCCTGCGGGATCACAACATAGCTTTTAAGATTGCTTTTGTTTTTGAATGCGGAAGCAAGATCGCCTTCATCAGCGGTGATAAGATCTACTTCATTGCCGTTTGACTTGAAGTGATCGAGCATATCCTTAGTGAAATCGGAATCGTCCATATTGCATATGCTGAGCTTTTTGCTTTTTGCTTCCTCGACTATCTCGCTTGTAGCTGACTTCATAACATTACCCATAATGAAGAATATTCCCAGCATAAATACAAGTGAGAGTATCATCTGCTTATTTATGAGCTCCGAGAGCTCTTTTTTGAGAAGGTTAATGAACTTCATTCTCTTTCACCACCCTTTCAAATACGTCCTCGAGGTTAGGAGCATTATAGCGTTCCTTCAGTTCGTCGGTACGACCTGTCACCATTAGATGGCCCTTTGAGATGATACCGACACGGTCGGAAACGAACTCTATCTCGAGCATATTGTGTGATGAGAGAAGAAAGGACATTCCTTCTTCTGCGGCGAGCTTTTTTATCATTTTGCGTATTTCGATGGCGTTGAGAACATCGAGACCGCTTGTAGGCTCGTCAAGTATAGCAAGCTTTGGTTTGGTCATAACAGCTCTCGCAAGGAGCAGCTTTCTTATCATACCGCGGCTGTAACTTCCTATTTTATCATTCAGGCGGTCGCCGAGTCCGCAGATATTTTTAGCACGATCAACGCATTTGTTGATGTCTTCGATATCCGTTACGAAAAGACCTGCCATGAATCTCAGGTATTTGATACCTGTCATTTGTTTATATGCACCTGCTTCGTCAGGAAGGTATGTGATGCATTCTCTGACTTTTTCAGGTTCTTTGCTGATGCTGTGACCAGCCACTATCGCATCGCCTGAAGTAGGCGTGAGCAGAGTAGATATCATACGTATCGTGGTAGTTTTTCCTGCGCCGTTAGGACCGATAAGTGCGAATATCTCACCTTCGCCTATCTCAAAAGATACTTTATTGGCTGCAAGGACTTTGGAATACTGTTTTGACAGCTCCTTGACCTCAAGAACATTTGCCAAACATATCTCTCCTTTTAGTATAACGATTAGTAGTAAATACTTTGTGTTTCTTCAAGTTTATAATAACATAAAACACGGCAAATGTCAATACAAAACGTAAAAAGCGGTTCGAATTTTACAGTTTTTTAATATTCACGAAATATTTGAAATGAGCGGCAGAAATGAAACGCAACTTCTTGTGATATCTTACAAGGTTCGGAAGTGCTGTTTGTGCAGTTCTTTCAACGATTCATATTATTAAGCTAAATTACCTGAAGTAAAAAATATTATTTATAATGAGGAGGAGCTTGATTTCTTGACATTATTACATAAATTTGATATACTGTTTCTGTTAGAAATTGCAGTTCCGACGGACTGCGGACAGGCTGTCTGTGCGCATGATTCCCGACGCAGGGGAGCTTGCGCATTTTTGTTGTTATGAGCTGGGCGAAAGGGCGGTGAAACTGAATGAGAAGGGCTTTTCGGGCGTTGGCGGCAGGGCTTTTGACCTGTATCTTCGCAGCAGGCAGCTCCCTGAGTGAGATCAGGGCTTTTGCGGCAGATGAAGAGGTATCGGCTGCGACCAGAACGGCTATGGTGAGGGATTATTACGCCATCGAGCCTGTTGATGACGGAGTTCTCTCGTTTGGTGACTACTGCGATAAATACGCTGCCGAGGACTTTGCAGGGCAGAAGATAACGCTGAGAGGAGCTGATTTCGCATCTGCTGAAAACGGCGATATTTCCACAGGAAGCTTTACGGACAGCTTCGGTGAAACGAGGAGCGATGCTCTCTTGTGGAACAGCACCGACGGAGAAGTGACCTATCGGTTTGAAGCGGCGGAATCGGGAAAATACAGCCTTTGGCTGGACTATTGCCCCATGATATCGGCAAGCCCCGATATCGAGCTTGAACTCACCGTTGACGGGAAGCTCCCATATGATACGGCATCGCGCCTGAAACTTGGCAGGGTTTGGACGAACGAGCGTGATATATACAAGGACTCCCGCGGCAATCAGGTCAGACCTTCACAGGTTCAGACGACTATGTGGAAGAGCTGCTTTCTCGGCGACGCGGACGGACTTTTCAGTGAACCGCTGTTCTTTTACCTTGACAAGGGCGTTCACGAGATAAGCTTCAGCTCCGAACGTGCTCAGCTTGCCATAGCGCAGCTTTGTTTACGGGCTCCCGAAGAGCTCCCGACCTACGGGGAGTATGCAGCAGGAACAGACGCTTCCGTTTCGGTAAAGGAGACAGCTTCTTCATTATTTAGAATAGAGGGCGAGAATGCAGCCTATAAGTCAGACGCTACGCTTTGTCCGACCTATGACAACAGCAGCTATCTTGCTTCTCCCTCAGACCCGTGCAAAATGGTGTACAATACCCTCGGCAGCGGCAGCTGGAAGAAGGCTCTGCAAACAGTTGAGTGGGAGATACCGGCGGAACAGGTAGGCGCAGGAGGCTGGTATAAAATAGGCATCAAAGCGCGTCAGGATCAGATACGCGGCTTTTATTCGTGCAGGCGTATATATATCGACGGTGAAGTTCCCTGCGAGGAGCTTGACAGCGTTAAGTTCAGCTACAATACCGACTGGTCGGTAGTCAGTCCAAAAAGCGGCGGCGACTATGTATATGTATACCTTGAGGGCGGAAAAGCTCATACGCTCACCATGGAAGCTGTTCCCGGCGAGATAGGCAGCTATCTCCGCAGGCTCGAAGGCATAGTCACGGAGCTGAACACCTACTACAGGAAGGTGCTCATGATAACGGGACCTTCTCCCGATAAATACACCGATTACTATGTCCACGAGAAGATCCCTGAGCTCGTTGACAGGTTCGGCAGTATCTCCGCGGAGCTGAAAGACGTACAGAAGGGCATCGAAGCTCTTTCGGGAACGAGCGGCTCTGAGGCGGCAGCTCTTGAAAATATGGCGGTGATACTGGATAAATGTACTGCCAGACCTTTGCGCATACCGTCTTATCTCGGGCAGATAAAGGACGGCAGTGCCTCCCTCTCGGCATGGTTGAGAGACAACCGCGACCAGCCCCTCGAAGTGGACTATATCGAGTTCGCGTCGGCTGACAGGAGCTTTTCAAGCTGTGAGGAAAAGCTGGGGAAGTCCCTGAAATTCAGCTTTGATGCGTTTATCGGTTCATTCTTCGAGGATTATACTACTCTTTCCGACGTTACGGGAGAGGGCGCTATAGAGGTATGGGTGTCCCTCGGACGCGATCAGGCACAGGTGGTCAAGGAGATGACCGAGAATCAGTTCATGCAGGAAACAGGCATACCCGTTTCTGTTAATCTTGTAACGGGCGGAGTAGTCGAGGCTACTCTTGCAGGAAAGGGCCCCGATGTAGCGCTGTTCCTTGGGGGAGAGTTCCCCGTGAATCTTGCTGCCCGTGATCTTCTTGTGGATATGTCTCAGTTTGAGGATTTCGGCGAGGTCATGGAGCGCTTCCATAAGAACGCCGCAACTCAGTACACCTACAACGGCGGCTGTTACGGACTGCCCATAAGCCAGAACTTCCCCATGATGTTCTACCGCACCGATGTTCTCACGGAGCTTGGATATTATTCGCCTCCCGAAACATGGAGCGACCTCATAGATATGCTGCCTGCTTTGCAGAGGAACTATATGTCGGCAGGACTTGTGCTCCCACCGAACAATATCTCACCTGCGACCGAGACAGGTCACACCTTTGCAATGCTGCTCCTGCAAAAGGGCGTGAATTATTATAACAGCGAGCAGACTGCATCGACCTTTGATTCCATAGAAGCTGTTCAGTCCTTTGAGGAGTGGACGGATTTCTATACCAAATACAGCTTCGAGCAGACCTATGACGCTTTCAGCCGTTTCAGAACTGGAGAATATCCAATAGTTGTCGCAAATTATACCTTCTTCAATCAGCTGAAGGCGGCAGCTCCCGAGATAAACGGCTTGTGGGACTTCTGTCCTGTTCCCGGAACTGTCCGTGAGGACGGAAGTATTTCCCATGCGGCAAACTCCAACGGAGCAGGTGCGGTTATATTCAACAAAGTCAAGAACAAGGAGAACGCATGGCGCTTTGTGAAGTGGTTCACCGATACCGAAACACAGGTGCAGTACGCTTCGCAGATAGAGGGACTTCTCGGAACTATGGGACGTTTCGACACAGCCAATGTGGAGGCTCTGGGACGGCTCTCATGGTCTGATGACGAGCTTTCGAGACTTCGCGCACAGCAGGAGGAGCTTGCGGAGATACCTGTTATTCCTGCTTCTTATGCGGTAACGCGAAATATAATGAATGCGTTCAGAGAGACTATAAACGAAAAAGAGAATCCCCGTGATACCCTTATATGGTACAACAAGGACATAAACGACGAGATAACACGAAAACGCCGAAACCTCGGATTGGACTGAGCCGCTGGCTAATGCATGACCGAAAACGGGATACTTGCAGGGGAGGATATTACCTGCCCGAAAAGTACAGAATGTGTATAATTATACCATTGCAGGGAACGCCTGCAATAGGCTGAACAGAAAGGAGCGTGAAAAAGTGGCAGTTAATACAGAAAATATCGGAAAAAGGTCGAAAAAAGAAAAGCGCAGTATGCTCTGGCGCGATATCAAGCGCAACAAAGCCTGCTACGGCATGATAGCGCCGTTTATGATATTCTTCATGCTCTTTACGGCAGTCCCCGTGCTCATGTCCCTGCCAATGGGCTTCACCGACTTCAATATGGCTCAGCCGCCTAAATTTGTGGGACTTTCCAACTTCACCACGCTCTTCCTTTCGGATAAGATATTCATGAAGTCCATAAGAGTCACCATAGTTTTTGCACTGTTCACGGGGCCGATAAGCTACGTGCTGTGTTTTCTGCTGGCTTGGCTCATAAACGAGATGCACCCGAAGCTCAAGACCGTTTTCACGCTCATATTCTACGCGCCGTCAATGGCTAACGTCTACACGGTGTGGCAGCTCATATTCAGCGGCGATATGAACGGATATATGAACTCCTTCCTGATAAATCTCGGCATCATCAATTCACCTGTTCAGTGGCTCACGGACGGCAGATACGTCCTCGGAGTAACGATAATAGTGCAGCTCTGGATATCTCTCGGAGCAGGCTTCCTTGCGCTTCGTGCAGGTTTCCAGAACATTGACCGCTCCATGTACGAAGCAGGAGCTATCGAGGGTATACGCAACCGCTGGCAGGAGCTGAGATATATCGTTATCCCGTCTATGGGGCCTCAGCTCATGTTCGCAGCCGTTATGCAGATAGTGAGTTCGTTCACAGCAGGTACGGTCGCACAGAACCTTGTGGGCTTCCCAAGTACGGACTACAAGGCACACACGATAATGACCCACGCCTTCGACTACGGCTGGCAGCGCTTTGAAATGGGCTACGCATCGGCGATATGCATGGTGCTGTTCATAGCAATGTTCGTCTGCAACAAGCTCATAAGCAAGGTTCTGGGCAAGTATATGGACTGAGGAGGACTGAGCAATGGCACAGACAGATACCGCGAAGCTCAGGGCTTCCAACAAACAGGCAGGAAGAAAGAAAGGCGGCAGTGCCGTCATATTCCTTTTTCTTGTGATACTGGGACTTTTCATGGCATTGCCGTTATACCTGACAGTAGTAATGTCCGTAAAGCCTGTGGAGGAGCTTTTTGTATTTCCGCCGAAGCTTTACGCCGTAAGACCTACCCTCGACAATTTCAGCGATATGTTCAGGGTGCTGCATCAGAACCGTGTACCGTTCTCGCGCTATGTGTTCAACAGTGTGTTCGTAACGGTGACGGTAACGGTGCTGCAATGCTTTTTCTCGTCAATGGCGGCGTTCGTACTTGCGAAGTGCAAGTTCCCGGGCAGCAAGATACTGAACGGCATAATAGTAGTTGCGCTCCTGTATCAGAGCAACGTAATATACATCATGCAGTACATCGTTATGGCGAAGCTCCACATGATAGACACCTACACTGCGCTGATATTCCCTGCGGTGGCATCGCCTATGGGACTGTTCCTCATGAGGCAGTCCATAAGTCAGGTGCCCGATTCCATAATCGAAGCCGCAAAAGTGGACGGAGCAGGACTTTTCCGCATATGCTGGCAGGTAGTGATGCCAAATCAGAAGCCTGCGCTCATGACACTGATGATATTTGCATTTCAGGGCGCATGGAACATACAGGCAGGCTCTGTTGTGTTCAAAGAGCAGTACAAGACCCTGCCGACAGTAGTATCTCAGGCGGCATCGTCGGGAATGGCGAGAGCAGGCGTTGCAATGGCGGCGGCTGTATTCATACTTATACCGCCGATAATCATATTCATGCTGGCGCAGCGTCAGGTCATCGAGACTATGGCACATTCGGGCATTAAGGAGTAAGCAGTTTGCAGGGACGGAGCTGATTTTTAAGCTGTAAGCGATGCAAGGAACGCGTTTTGGATCAGAGTGAGTGAGTTTGCGAGCGGCAACGTGGCAAGGGTGCAGCGTCGCGCTGACTAAGGGCAAATACGAAAGGGGTGAGGCAAGTGACGAAAAATATGAACAGGTTTATGGCGGCAGTATGCGCACTTGCCGTTCTGAGCACTCCTGCGGCTCACGTATACGCAAAGGCAGCAGGTGAGCCGTATGAAAACTACAATTACGACAACTGGGGCGAAGCTATACCTTCACAGGGGGGCTTTGTCGCTGACAGGACGGTCTCGGGCTATGATCTCGGCATAGGAGCTTTTGACGAGCCAAGTGACATTTTTTGTGACCATGACCACATCTTTTACATCGCAGATACAGGAAACGACCGTGTGATCGCGGCAAATTCACGGCTTGATGAAGTCGTCCGCGTGTACGACGAGTTCACCATGCCCGACGGCTCGGGGACTAAGCTCAATAAGCCTATGGGAGTGTATGTATCGTCGGAAAAAGGGCTCATCTACATAGCCGATACCAATAATTCCCGTGTGCTCGTTTCGGACATGGACGGCAATGTGCAGTGCGAGATCACGAAGCCTGATTCCGAGGTCTACGATCAGAAGAAGACCTTCCTCCCTCAGCGTGTTATCGCGGACAAGGCGGGAAACGTCTATGTCGTTCTCGGAAATATCACCACAGGAGCTGCAATGTTTGCTCCCGACGGAGAGTTCATGGGCTTTTACGGTGCGAACCGCGTTGAGCCGACAGCCGAGATAATCAGCAATTATTTCAGGAGCATATTCATGTCCGAGGAGAAAAAGGCTCAGCGAACGAGAACAGTTCCGTCGGGAATCACAAGCTTTGACATCGACGGCGATTTCGTGTACACCTGCACTTCATCGTCCACACAGTCCACCGATACCGTGAAGAAGCTCAATGCGGCAGGAAAGAACATTTTCGCGGATATGGAACTGCATTTCGGCGACTACAAACCCGTTTACGATACCTCACAGAACAAGATGTACTCCGCAGCTATCGTGGATATAGACATTGCCGAGGACGGCTGCATAAACTGCCTCGATTTTACCACAGGACGAGTTTTTCAGTATGATGAAGACTGCAACCTTTTGTTCATTACGGGAGCTATCGCCGAGCAGACAGGCGGCTTCGACCACGTTGCGGCTCTGGAGTCACTTGACAACGACCTCTATGTGCTGGATTCCTCAAAGGATACCGTTACCGTGTTCAGGGAGACTTCATTCGGCAGGACAGTCCATAAGGCAGCAGCTCTCCATAATGAAGGACGGTACGAGGAAGCTCTCGGGCCGTGGGAGGAAGTACTGAAACGCGACGGAAATTACCGCAGAGCGTACATCGGCGTAGCGCTGGCGCTTCTCCGAAAGGGCGACTATGAAGGCTCGATGAAGTACGCAAAGCTTGCGGACGACGGCAAGATATACAACAAGGCTTTTGAGGGCTACCGCAGACAGTTCCTCAAGGAGCATTTCACAGCTATAGCGGCAGTTGCGGCGATCGCCGCCGCTGCGCTCACAGCCTTTGGCATATACAGAAAAAAGCGCAGGACTGCGGGAAATAACGAGAAGAAGGGAGAAGAACAGTCATGATGGACTTCACACAGAGTCAATGGGTGAAATATGCGGTGACGCACCCGTTCGAGGGCTTTGACGATATGCGCTGGAAGAAGTCGGGCTCGCTGAAAATAGCCATGCTCATCGTAGTGCTTCTCTTCTTCGGACGCATAGCCTATGGACGGCTTTACGGCTTTCAGTTTTACGTGAGCTATGACAAGACCTTCAATATCATACCCTATATCGTCAGGAGCTTCATTCTTTTCGGCGCGTGGACGCTGGGAAACTGGGCGGTGTGTACTCTTCTTGACGGCGAGGGAACTCTGAGGAATATCTGCATCTACAGTGCTTATGCGCTGATACCCTATGTTGTGCAGCTTTACATCAATGTCATACTGTCACATTTTCTCATACGTGACGAGTATGTCTTCATGCAGGCGATAGAAGTCATAGGTGTCGGGTGGACGGTGATAATGATGTTCTCGGCTATACGCTCGGTACACCAGTACTCCTTCGGCAAGACCGCGTTTGCCATTGTGCTGACCATAGCTGCGATGTTCATAATGCTGTTCCTGCTGGTGCTCCTTATGTCGCTTATACAGCAGGTATTCATCTTCCTGTCCACTATATACACGGAATTGTCCTACAGGGCGAGAGTCTGAGGGGGCAGAGCTATGAGAAAGAGTATAAAGAGCTTTCTGCTCTGCCTTCTTGCAGCGGCATCGCTGTCGGTCGGCACTGATGCCTATGCGGACGATGATACCGAGGAGCTTTCAGCTGCACTTGCCGATGAAGCAGATAAGGACGGCGAACAGGAGAAGGCAAAGCGCTCGGAAGCAGTTGAGAAAGCCGAGCTTTCCGCAGAGGAAGCAGAAAAGTTCCTGAAAAAGATCGGCTCAGCCGACGGATACGATATATACTATAAGGACAAGGATATCGCCGACTCTATGTGGGAGACCGTTGGCGGCAAGCCTGCAAGCAAAAAGGACTACACCGCCGAGCAGCAGCTCGTTGCAGATGAGACAGAGAAGCTCAAAAAGCTGGGAGAGCTTGTAGCAATAGACACGAAAACAGGTCAGGCGGCAGCTTCCTTCAAGAGCGGCAGCAAGTGCGATGAAGGTAAGCTCTGGGTAAGCGACGCAGGACGGTACTTCGTTATAACCGACGAAGCTGCTGAAAAAGTTGTAAGAGTGCGTCAGGTCATATCCACTCCGGACAGCAAATATGCCTTTATGTCCGCTGACGGCAGGGAGCTGGAGCTCCTGAAAAAGGACATGAAGGATACAGACGAGGTATTAAGATACGACGGAAGCGAGGACGGAAAGTGCGTCTACAGATCCGAAAGCGGCAGTTTTGCGTGGGTAACGGCTGACAAGGCGCATTTTCTCGGTGCATACCGCTATGGTGCGGAGAATGACAGCCTGCGCATGATAGTTGACGACAGGAGCGCTGTTTTCGGCATCGAGGACAAGAAAACAGGCTATATATGGTGGTCTTCGCCTATTGAAGCCTCACAGGACAAGACTGCGACAGGTCTTATCGCAGACGAGCTGCGTTCGTCAAATGTTCTGCGCTACGGTGTGCCGCTGAACCGTTCGGGAAATAATGTCCTGCGCTCGGGAGTTGATACCGACTGTACATTTACGGTCACTGATATAAAGAACGGTATACGTGTGGTATACGACTACACAAAAGCAGGATTCAGATATCCCGTGGAGTACACTCTTGAAGGCGACCACCTCCGCGCAAGTGTAAAGGTCTCGGAGATAAAGGAGAGCAAGGCTTCAAATGTTGCCACGGAGATGACTGTCCTCGGCAGCTTCGGCGCTGCATCTGACAAAGAGGACGGATATTTCGTCATTCCCGACGGCTGCGGAGCTCTTGTGCGCTTCAACAATAACCGCTCCTTCCAGAACAATATCTATCAGCAGCGCATTTACGGCAGCGATATTACAGCAGTCCCCCAGATGCGAGGAGCTGTTTCCGAGCAGATATATCTGCCTGTGTACGGAATAGTCAATGGGGACAACGCCCTCCTTGCAGTTGCGGCAAAGGGCGACTCCAACGCCTATATTACGGCAAACGTATCAAAGCAGTCCAACAGCAGCTACAATATATGCAATTTCACGTTCATTCTCCGCGGCACGGACAATTTCCTCATGTCGGGAAGCAATGAGCGTTATACCGTTTTTGAAAAGGGCGAGATAAAGTCCGACGACATCGAGGTGCTCTACTATCCTATCTCGAAGAAGGGTGCGGACTACACCGACATAGCCGCAAGATACAGACAGTATCTCCTTGAGGAGCAGGGTGTCGAGATACGCAGCAAGGCTGGTGACTCAGCGATGTACCTTGATCTCTACGGCGGCACTATGAAGAAAAAGCCCATACTGGGCATACCCGTATCCCTGAAAACTTCCGTTACCGACTACAGTCAGGCTGCGGATATCATAAGCACTCTCCGTGAGGACGGCGTTGATGATATGGTCATCTCCTACAACAACTGGACTAACGACGGCATCAAAAACAAGGTGGATACGGGCGCAAAGCCCTCGGGCAAGCTGGGCGGCAGGAGCGATTTCAGCAAGCTCACAAAGCTTATAGACGACAGCGGCTACGAGCTGTACCCAGTGTCCGACAACAGGGACTTCTTCTCGGGCAACGGCTACTGGTCGTTCACAAGCACTGCTGTGAGGGTTTCGGGAGCTTATTCCCAGGTCGTGAGTTACGACAAGGCTTACGGCATACCTGACGGCTACAGGAAAAATATGTCGCTGCTGTCGCCGAGCTATTTCGGCAAGGTCAGCGGAGAGATAGCCGACAGCTATTCAAAGGCAGGTCTCAGCGGCGTTTCACTTGCGAGCCTTACATCGTCCCTTTACGGAGATTACGGCAAGAAGAACATCTCCCGTGCAAAGTCCGAGGAGCTTCTGCGTAAGAGCTATGAAAAGATAAACAGCAAGCTTTCGGGCGGAATACTCGCAGACAGTGCCAACGCCTATGCGCTGCCATATGTGAGCCATATCACGGGAGTTCCCATGAGTTCCGGCCGCTTTGACCTCTTTGACGAGGATATCCCGTTCTATCAGTTGGTCATGCACGGCGTTATACCGTATTCGACCACGGCTGTCAATGGCGATGCTGACTCGGAAAGGCTCCTGCTCATGGCAGCGGCTACAGGAAGCTGTCTCAGCTACGATATGATACACTCGGAGACAAGCGAGCTGAAAGACACAGAATACGACGTGCTGTACTATGCAAACTACAAGTACTGGACGGATACCGCGGCTAAGGAGTATGCGCTCCTGAAACCTGTTCTGAGCGCGGTATCTGACAGCTTTATATCGGACTACGAAACGGACGGCAGTAAGATAACTGCAACATACGAGAACGGCGTGGTCGTAAAGGTAGACCTCGAAAAGAAGACTATCGACTGCGGCGGAGAGCATATACGACTTTCTGAGGAAGGAGGCATCAGGTACTGATGAGTGTAAAGACAGGCGCTTCCGAAAAGAAGCGGAAAATGTCATACGAGCGGCGGAAATCGCTGTACGGCTACGGCTTCATAGGACTGTGGCTGGTGGGAACGGTGCTGTTTTTTCTCATACCTCTTGGAAAATCGCTCTGGTACTCGTTCAGTGATGTTTCCGTAGACCCCGGAGCGCTGCACACGAAGTTCACGGGCGTGGACAATTATCTCAACGCTATAACCGAAGACCCCTACTACCTTGAGTATCTGGGCGATGTCCTTCTGGAAACTCTCTGGAAAACGCCGCTCATAATCATATTCTCGCTGTTCATAGCCGTTATCCTTAACCAGAAGTTTAGGGGCAGGACTATGGCGAGAGCGGTATTCTTCCTGCCTGTTATCATAGCTACAGGTCCTGTGTTCAGGATAATCAGCGGCGATATGGACTCCACGGGCAACTCGGGAGCTGAACAGTTCTCGACCATGTTCTCAACAGACCTTGTGGGGGAGCTTATGCAGTTCCTCGGCATTTACGGTCTGAGTGACAGAATGAGCAATATCATCACGGCAGTTGCGGACAATATCTTCGGCATAGTGTGGAGCTCGGGCATACAGATACTTCTGTTCCTTGCGGCTTTGCAGAATATCCCCTCGTCGGCAAGAGAAGCTGCACAAATGGAAGGAGCTACCGCGTGGGAGTACTTCTGGAAGATAACCTTCCCGTATGTCAGTCCGTTTATACTTGCGAATCTGATATTCACGGTCATCGACTCGTTCACCAATCCCATGAACATGGTCATGAATCGTATAGTCGATATGAAGGACCAGTGGGAGTTCGGCTCGGCTTCGGCAATGGCATGGATATATTTTGCAGTTGTTCTCGCTGCGGTAGGCTTGATAACCCTCATAGTAAATAAGTTTATTTACTATGAGAACGAATAAGGAGGTGCAGGCAATGTCTGATGAAATTACTGCGCCGAAGAAAAAGACTGCCGAGGAGATCGGCAGCGGCATGAGCAGACGCGAAGCAAGACGTATCCGCATGGAGTCCATGTCTGCCGAGGAAAAGGGCTATCTTCGCAGAAAAGCCGTAGCGGATAAAGCAGTACCCTTTTTCAGGTTCGTGATACTCTTCGGACTTGGCTTCGTTATAATGTATCCTCTTATATATATGATAAGCTGTTCGTTCAGGGAGCGCGGCGATATGAGCGACCCCACTGTTATGTGGATACCTCGTCACTACACATTGAAGGTGATAGCCGATACCCTTGATGCTATGGACTACTGGAAGACCCTCGGCAACACCTTGCTGCTGAACATAGGATGTTCGCTGGTGCAGGTAGCGTCCTGTGCGGTGACAGGCTACGGCTTTGCAAGATTCAAGTTCAAGGGCAAGAAGCTGTTCTTTGCTATAGTCGTCATGATGATACTCGTACCGACGCAGGTCATATCCCTGCCGCTGTATACGCAGTTCCGCTACTTCGGCATCAGGGGGCTGTTCACGGTGAATCTCATTGACAGCAGACTGACCATGTATCTGCCTGCCATGACTGCGAACGGCATACGCGCCGGACTTATGATACTCATATTCCGACAGTTCTTCAAGGGCTTGCCGAGAGAGCTTGAGGACGCGGCTTATATAGACGGCTGCGGACCGTTCATGACTTTCGTGCGCGTAATGGCTCCCAATGCAGCTTCTGCATTCCTCACAGTGTTCCTGTTCTCAGTGGTATGGTACTGGAACGACTACTATGTGAGCACCACGTTTTTCACCAACAACAAGACCATAGCACTCATGCTGACAAATCTTGACAGTCAGCTGAAAATAAAGCTGTTTGATGATCCGACTTTGCAGATAAGTCTCCGTGAGCAGATAGTGTGGAAGGAAGCAGGCTGTCTGCTTTCCATAGCTCCCGTGCTGCTGCTTTACGTCTGCCTGCAAAAACATTTTACCGAGGGAATAGAGCGTTCGGGACTTGTTGGATAAATTTGATCCGTCTTTCGCGTGAAAGGCGGATTTTTTTGTTGACAATGGCTGTAAACAGGCGTATAATTGAAGTATATTCATCTGTACTGGAGTATACCAATGAAAAAGTTCTTACGATCCGCAGGAGTTTTTTTCAGGGCTGTACCGCACTTCCTTGTATTTGAACTTATTTTCAAGCTCATGCTGCTTGCTATTGGTACACCTGTGCTCACGCTCCTGCTAAAACAAACCATGAAGATGGCGGGTGTCACTTACCTGAACGATGAGAATCTTCTCGTTTATCTGAAGCACCCCTTTACTATCCTGGTCATAGTTGTTATGCTTTTCGCATATGCCTTTTTCTCCTTTGTTGAACTGTCGGCGCTGGCAGCCTGCTTTTCGTGCTACAGCCAAAAACAGCGCATCTTCACGGGAGCGATGTTCCGAACGGGCATCAAGACTTTCGTGAAAGCCTTCAAAGGAGCAGGGATAATCCCCTTTCTCGGATATATGGCAATAATGCCGCTGGCACAGTTCTCGCTGTCGTCAGGAATGTTCATGGCACCGCTCATGCCTGTGCTGCGAAGGATATTCTATTCTGTAAAGAGCGGCACAGCCGTCGCGTCCTATGTACTTATACAGCTGCTGTTCATTATACTTATCATCAGCGGCAGCTACAGTATACACTACCTTATACTTACAAAAAGCTCGTTCGGTGAATGTGTGAAAAAGAGCCGCAAGAAGATGGAGGGACAGCGCTTTCGTATGATAACGACGCTGTTCTTATGCAGTCTGGCTGTAGTGGCTGTTATCGCACTCATTACGTTTGGTCTCAGTTTCGTTATAGTATTCATAATAAAAGGCTTCTCCAAACCTGATGCTGCTTTTGGTACGGCACTTAGAGTGCTGCGCTATACGTGGGACGTATTTACAGCGGTATCTGCATTCTTCTCGGCACCTGTCATTATGTGCTGGCTCACTCAGAAGTTCATGCGCGACGCGGCAGACGAAGAACTTAAACTGCCTAACAGCAAAGAGGAGAAGATGAAGATACACAGGAGCGTTATTGCAGTTACGGTACTCATATCGCTTGCGGTTGTAATGAATCTTTCCTACTTCAAGGCTCTGTACAACGGAACCGTCAATGTGAATGTAGGAGTTCTGACCCGTACACAGGTCACGGCGCACAGAGGCTTTTCCCATGTTGCTCCTGAGAATACCATGCCTGCTTTTGAAGCTGCGGTGAAAAGCGGAGCGGACTTCATAGAGCTTGATGTACAGCTCACTGCCGACGATCAGATGGTGGTGTTCCATGACGAGCGCCTTGAAAGGACTACAAACGGCAGGGGACTGCTCAAGAATTATACCTATGAGCAGCTGCAGCAGCTGTCTGCGGGAGAATGGTTCAAGAAAAAGCCTGAATATGCAGACGTAAAGATACCGCTTTTTACAGAGGTGCTTGATCTTGTGGGCGACGACATAATGCTCAATATAGAGATAAAGCGCTCCGGAAATCCGAAAAAGACCGCCGAGCATCTCGTGGACATCATAGAGGAATACGGGCTTGTGAATTCGTGCTATGTGACATCGTTCTCGTATCCCGCACTGAAAAAGGTGAAACAGCTCAATCCGAAGATCAAGACGGCGTTCATCGCAAATCTCTCCACGGCGACTTCCTATGCTCAGCTGCCGTATATCGACGCGGTGAGCATGAACTACCTGTTCGTGAACCAGAGCGTTGTGAATTCTGCTCATCACAACGGAAAGAGGATATTCGTATGGACTGTTGACCGTCAGAGCGAGATGCAGAAGGTCATGGCACTCGGCGTGGACAATATCATAACGAACCGTCCCGACAAGGCTCTGGAAATAGTTGACTCCAAAAAAGTCGGCGATATTGTTCTCAACGCTTTGAAATATGTCTTCGGAGGGTAAGAGTTTTTCGGAAAAAATACGTCTATATTATATAAAACACTGCATTTTTCGATTGACATGAAAACGTATATCAGTTATAATAATAAGGTATGCGACAGAGATGCAGTTCATAATTATTCAAGGAGGTAACAAAAATGGACAACAAAAAAAGCCCTGCGTCAGCTGTAAAAGGCAAAGCTGTGCAGGACAAGACGGCTTCTGCAAAGTCAGGCGGCGGTGCAGAGAAAAAAAGTGGGACGGCTTCGTCAAAAGCTCCCGCAGCAGCTCCTGTAAAGCCATACTTTGCGGGAATCGACATAGTAAAGATACTGGCGGTTTTTCTTGTAGTGTGTATACACTTCTTCCTTTACAACGGATTCTACTACACACCGCTCACAAACACATCTGCGTATGGGCCGATAGCGTTCCGCTGGATAGCATATACCTGCGTTCCGCTGTTCATGATATCCACAGGATATCTCATGAAGAACAAGACCTTCAGCGCCAAGTTCTACAAGGGACTTATAAAAATATTAGTAATATACATATTCATCAGTATCCTGTGTTTCAAATTCAAGTCACACCACTATTATGAAGAATTCGACGCATGGAAGATACTGAGGGGATATCTTGAATTTGACGGTGCTCAGTACGGTTGGTATATCAATTACTATATCGGACTCTTTATCGTTATCCCGTTTGTGAACCTTGCGTTCAACGGCTGCAAAAACAATAAGCAGAAGTTCTTCCTTACAGCTGCGACCCTTCTTCTTACAATAGTTGCAAGAAGCTTCTATCTCGGATTTGAACAGAATGACCAGATCAGAGCGCTGCCCGACTATCTGAATGGCGCATGGCCACTGGCATACTACTTCACAGGTGCATTTATACGTGACTGTCCGCCAAAGAGAAATATACGCAACAAGTGCATAATCCTCGGTGTATTCGCACTTGCAACATGGTTCATAACATGGAGCACATACACACAGACAGTTGCGGACGAGATAAACGACAATCATTTCGTATCATGGCACTTCAACGACTACGGCACATATCCTGTATATGTGATGGCGACCTGCATATTCCTGCTTCTGTTCGATATCACAACAACGAACAAGTACGTGAAGTTCGTGCTCCGTCAGCTTTCAAGCGTAACACTTGCCCTTTACCTCATATCTTATATCTTCGACAATATGTTCTACGGAGGCTGGCAGATGAATCCCGACAGCCCTCATCATCAGGGATTCAACGAGAAGTATGTGGAAGTCGGCGTGAAGCTCGGTCACTGGTATGAGATAATACCAAAGATATTCATTTGCTCGCTCATATGCGCTATAATTATCCATAAGCTCTACGATCTCGGCGCTTACCTTGTAAAGCAGGGCGTAGAGGCTATAAAGGCTGAAAAGAGTGCAAGAGACGCTGATTAACGATAAAGTTCCCGAAGGCAGGAAGGCTTTCGGGAACTGCTTTTTCTATGAAAGACAGAAATAGTAAAAATATAAATTTTGTTCATTGAAAATTTACAAATATAATTCCTGCAAATTGTTGATTTATCCCGATATATATGATATAATTGACTACGTTGAGTGCGCTGAATGCGTACTGACTGCAGAAGATATGCGTTGAAACGGAAGGTTGCTGTCGGTATGACAGGTAATTTCCGCGGAGTATGTCCGATTTTAAACCGGGCGATTGGGATATCGAACACAGTTTGTGGTTATTTTTCACGCAGCTTGCGTATGCGTGGACTATGCTCATTTTGTGCTCAAATATTGCTAAGACCGCTCGGAAAACATCAGTTTTTCGAGTTTTTTTGTCAGATAAGGCATGAAACACACGGAAACGTGTGAATATCTCAGATCTGCGTCCCCGTAATCAATTTCAAGGAGGCGAAAATAATGGCAGTCAACGAAAAGATCAGATTCAAGATCAAGGGCTACGATCACGCTACTGTTGATATTGCAGCAGCTAAGATCGTTGAGGCAGCTAAAAGAAGCGGTGCAAGAGTTTCAGGACCAATCCCGCTCCCTACAGATAAGGAAGTTGTTACTATCCTCCGTGCTGTACACAAGTACAAGGATAGCCGTGAGCAGTTCGAGATGAGAACTCACAAGAGACTTGTAGACGTTATCCGTCCTACAGAGAAGACAACAGCTGCTTTTGAAAAGCTCGAGATCCCCGCAGGCGTAGACGTTGTTATGGAGGTTAAGTAATTAACCGATATCACGCTTGAAACTACCGCAAGGGAAGCGGAATGACGGCGATCCGTCGGTCAAGTTGATGCGTAAATCATCAACCAATAACCTAACAGGAGGAAATGAAAATGCAGAAAGGCATTATCGGCAAGAAGATCGGTATGACACAGATCTTCGACGAAGCAGGAAAGGTTATTCCTGTAACAGTAGTAGAAGCCGGTCCATGTGTTGTAGTTCAGAAGAAGACTGTTGAAAACGACGGTTACGCTGCACTTCAGCTCGGTTACGGCGATGTAAAGGTTCAGAGAGTTAACAAGCCTATGAAAGGTCACTTCGACAAGGCTGACGTTGCTTGCAAGAAGAACCTCAAAGAATTCAGACTTGATGACTGTGAAGCTCTCAATGTAGGCGACATCGTTAAGGCTGATACTTTTGCAGTAGGTGACGCTATCGACGTTATCGGTACAAGCAAGGGTAAGGGATTCGCTGGCGCTATCAAGAGACACAACCAGCACAGACTCAAGGAAACTCACGGTACAGGCCCTGTTCACAGACAGGCTGGATCAATGGGTGCTTGCTCATCCCCTTCAAGAATCTTCAAGGGCAAGGGCATGGCTGGTCACATGGGTGCAGAGCAGGTAACTGTTCAGAATCTCGAAATCGTTAAAATAGACGTTGAAAACAATCTCATCGCTATCAAGGGTGCTGTTCCTGGTCCTAAGGGCGGAATCGTTTATATCGTTGACAGCGTTAAGGCTTAAGGAAGGAGGAAGCGTAAATGTCTACAATTTCAGTATTTGATATGGCTGGCAAGCAGGTATCCGAGACAGAGCTCAATGATGCTGTATTCGGTATTACTCCTAACGAAGCTGTTATGCACGCTATGGTAGTTAACTACCTCGCAAACCAGAGACAGGGCACACAGTCCACACTTACAAGAACAGAAGTAAGCGGCGGCGGAAGAAAGCCTTGGAGACAGAAGGGTACAGGCCACGCAAGACAGGGTTCTATACGTGCTCCTCAGTGGTACCACGGCGGCGTTGCTCTCGGCCCTAAGCCAAGAGATTACAGATACGCTCTCAATAAAAAGGTAAGAAGACTTGCTATGAAGTCTGCTCTTTCCACAAAGGTTCTCGACAATAACATGATCGTTCTTGATGCTCTCACACTTGACAGCTACAAGACAAAGACTATTGTTGATATGCTCAAGGCTCTCAATGTAGAGGGTAAGGCTCTCATCGTTACTGCTGAAGCTGATGCTAAGGTAATAAAGAGCGCTGCTAATATCCCTGGCATAAAGACAGCCGCTGTAAACACTCTTAATGTATACGACATCCTCAACTATGACAAGTTCATCGTTGTTAAGAATGCCGTAGGAAAGATCGAGGAGGTGTACGCATAATGAAAACAGCACAGGATATCATTCTTAAACCTGTTATCACTGAAAGATCTATGGATGGTCTTCAGGCAGGAAAGTACACCTTTAAAGTAGCTAAGGACGCTACAAAGCCTGAGATCAAGAAGGCTGTAGAAAAGCTCTTCGGCGTTGAGGTAGACAAGGTTACTACTATGAACATCAGAGCTAAGGCAAAGCGTCTCGGCAGATATGAGGGCAAGACAGCCGCTTGGAAGAAGGCTATCGTTACTCTTACTGCTGATTCAAAGGCTATCGAATTCTTCGAGGGTATGTATTAATCCCTTTTATATAGAAGAAAAGTATGGGAGTAATGCTCCCGCAAAAAATGCATTAAAGGAGAAAAGTTATGGCTATTAAAACATATAAGCCTACGACACCTTCGAGACGTCAGATGACTGTTACTGATTACTCGATCCTGTCAAAGGTTGAGCCGGAGAAGAGCCTTCTCGAACCTCTCAAGAAGAAGTCCGGAAGAAACAGCTACGGCAGAATAACTGTTCGCCACAGAGGCGGCGGTAACAGAAGAAAATACCGTATCATCGACTTCAAGCGTGATAAGGACAACATGATCGCAGTTGTCAAGACTCTTGAATACGATCCGAACAGAAGCGCATTTATCGCTCTCGTTGAGTACGAGGACGGCGAAAAGAGATACATCCTCGCTCCTAACGGCTTAAAGGTTGGCGACAAGATCGAGTCCGGTCCTGAAGCTGATATCAAGCCAGGTAATGCTCTCAAGCTTGAGGATATCCCAGTTGGTACATTCATCCACGCTATCGAGCTTTACCCAGGTAAGGGTGCTCAGCTCGTAAGAAGCGCTGGCAACCAGGCTCAGCTGATGGGTAAGGAAGGTGCTTATGCACTTGTCAGACTCCCTTCCGGCGAAATGAGAAAGGTTCCGATCGGATGCAAGGCTTCTGTTGGTCAGGTTTCTAATATCGACCACGAGAACGTTAACTATGGTAAAGCTGGTAGAGTCCGCAACATGGGCTGGAGACCTACAGTACGTGGTTCTGTCATGAACCCATGCGACCATCCACACGGTGGTGGTGAAGGTAAGTCACCAGTCGGAAGACCAGGCCCTGTTACCCCTTGGGGCAAGCCTGCTCTTGGTTACAAGACTCGTAAGAAGCACCACAGAACTGACAAGTTCATCGTAAAGCGCCGCAACGGCAAGTAATCTGAAAGGAGGAACTTGACTAATGAGTAGAAGTATCAAAAAGGGACCTTATGTCCAGGGAGTTCTCCTGAAGAGGGTCGTTGCAATGAACGAGGCAGGTGAGAAGAAGGTTCTCAAGACATGGAGCCGTTCTTCAACAATATACCCTGATTTCGTTGGTCACACATTCGCTGTTCACGACGGTCGCAAGCACGTTCCGGTATACGTAACAGAGGATATGGTAGGTCACAAGCTCGGTGAGTTCGCACCTACAAGAACATACAAGGGCCACGCAGGTTCTAAGACATCCAACAACGGTAAGAAATAAGCGGAAGGAGGAGCTATAGATGGAAGCAAGAGCTAATTTAAGAAATGCTCGCATATCACCAAGAAAGGTGCAGATCGTTCTCGATCTCATCAGAAACAAGCCTGTTGACTTCGCACTGGCTACTTTAGATCTCACTCCTAAGGCTGCAAGTCCTATCGTTTCAAAGCTTGTAAAATCCGCTCAGGCAAATGCTGTTAACAACTTCAGCATGGACGGCGATAATCTTTATGTTGCTGAGTGCTACGTAACACCAGGCCCTATCATGAAGAGAATCATGCCAAGAGCACAGGGCAGAGCATACAGAATTTTAAAGAGAACATCACATATCACAGTTGTTCTTAAAGAAAAAGAATAATCCCAAGGAGGTCTGATTATGGGACAGAAAGTTAATCCGCACGGACTCCGTGTCGGCGTAATTAAGGATTGGGATTCACGCTGGTACGCCAACAAGGCTGATTTCGGCAATACCCTCGTTGAGGACTACAACGTTCGTAATTTCATTAAGAAGAGCTTATATGCTGCTGGTGTTCCCAGAATTGAGATCGAGCGTTTCAACGATAAGGTCAGAATCCACATCCACTGCGCTAAGCCAGGTATCGTTATCGGCAGACAGGGCGCTGAAATAGAGAAGCTCAGAGTACAGCTCGAGAAGATGATGAAGAAGCAGGTATTCGTAAACATCATCGAAGTTAAGCAGCCCGACATGGACGCTCAGCTCGTTGCTGAGAAGATCGCTCTCGACCTCGAGAACCGCGTATCCTTCAGAAGAGCAATGAAGCAGTCCATCGGCAGAACAATGCGTCTCGGCGCAAAGGGTATCAAGGTCAAGGTTTCCGGTCGTCTTGCCGGTGCTGAGATCGCAAGAAGCGAGAGCTACCACGAGGGTACGATCCCGCTCCAGACAATCCGCGCTGATATCGACTACGGCTTCGCTGAGGCTGATACAACATATGGCAAGCTCGGCGTAAAGGTTTGGATATACAAGGGCGAAGTTCTCAAGGGCGATGCTGCTAAGGCTGCTGCTCAGAGAGAAAAGGTTGAGAGAAAGAACGACCGCGGAAACGACAGACGTCGCCGTGATGACAGACGTGAC
>NZ_JAILNU010000047.1 GCF_024691275.1 Ruminococcus sp.
TCCGAAAGCCTTATAGTTCTTCTTCTGACTATCATAGTTCTTTCCCATACGTGCAAGGAAATTCTCGATGCCGCTCCATGAGCAGGTGAAAGAACCTGCGGAAGGCTTCCAAGAGAAGTTGCCCTGACCGTTCTGATTCCAAACTTCCCAGTCGAATCCGCCTATACTGCCTTTATCCTGATAGTCGGCAGCATGAACAGCAGGGATCGCAGGAACACTTGAAGCGATCATAAGTGCTGTAACACTTGCACTGACCAACTTCTTAAAGATGTTCTTTTTCATGTAGATCATTCCTCACTTTCATTACGTCATAATAATGATTTCCTTAAACAACTAAGGAAAAGCGCAGGAGCACGATCCTGCTCCTGTGTCCCTCCTCTTCCTCAGCTTCTGCTTCTATTTTATTACTTTTCTGTGAACTATTCAAGTCAAAATTTGCTAACAATTTGAGCTCTTGCTCATTTTTTGCTCTTTTTGTACATATTTATCTTCATACATTGCGCATTTTTATACATTCTAATGTGAATCGGCTCCAAATAGGCGTTTTCAGCTATATATCGGCGTTTACATATTGTATTTTTGTTCCAAGATATTACTGTTTCGAGCCTGTTTATCATGCCGAGGATATAACATTTTATGCTAAAAATTTCCTTTGAAATACCATGATTATTCACATTTAGAGCATAATTGGCTGTACAAATCAAATGATTAAATACGAGTTGTAGTACTTTTAATTATTATATATTTTTCTCTGTCGGTCTGCACAAACAAAAACTGCATTTCATGTGACTTTCTACAAAATTCTCTCAAACTCTTTATTTTTCACATAAAAGTGTTATAATATAGATAGGTGTTTAAACTATTTATTATGAGGGGATAATATGGCTTATGACAAAATAAAAAAGGTTGCTGTTGTCGTTTCAGCTCTTGACGAAGAATATCAGTACAACATTTTGCGCGGCATAAATCGCTTCGCCCACGAAAAAAAGCTGAATATCTCCTACTTCGCCGCTTTCGGCGGAATGGTCAGCAGCAAAAAATTCGACATCGGCGAATACAGCATTTACGATCTTATTGATTATGCCAAATTTGACGGCATCCTACTTATGCTCAATACCTTCGGCGACGCTGACATGAGAGCTAAAATAGTTAGCAGGATAAGTGCCTCGGGCAAGCCTACTGTCGTATTTGAAAGCAAGGAAAATCCCGATTTCTACGATATAAGCATCGACAACTTCTCGGTCATGAAGAAGCTCGTCAACCATATCATACAGTTCCATGGTGCAAGGACGCTGAACTGCATCACGGGTCCTCTCGCAAACACCGAAGCCCGCGTAAGATACGATGCATTCTGCGCCGCAATGGAAGAAAATGGTCTGAAAGTCGAGAAGGAGCGCGTCTTTTACGGCAATTTCCGAAGCTATGACGGCAAAAAGGCTATAGAACAGTTCGCCGAAACAGGTCTGCCGATGCCCGATGCTTTCATATGTGCAAACGACAGCATGGCTCTCACGGTTGTCTCTTCGCTGGAAAAACTGGGCTACAAAGTCCCTGACGATGTCATGGTCACCGGCTTCGACAATACATTCAACGCAAGGAACTCCTTCCCTGCTCTCACAACTATAAAGCGCCCACTGGTTCAGGCAGGTTACAAGGCTTGCAGTCTCCTCTATGACATTATGGAAGGCATTAATACGCCGAAAAGCATCGTTCTCGATGCTGAGCCTGTTTTCTCGGAAAGCTGTGGCTGTTCGCAGGAAACTGCCGACGATCTCAGGGAGTACAAAAAACGTACTTACCGGCAGATCGAGAATACAAACAACAATATCCACGCCCTGAATCGCCTCACCGCAGGTCTTGCAGAAGCCGAGACAGCTTCCGCAGCGCAGAATGTGCTGAGGCAGTGTGTAAGCGACCTTGAGCTTGATAAGTTCTGCCTGTGTCTCAGCGAGGACTGGCAGGATTCCTTCTCAGCCGCTCACCACGTTTACACGGGGACAGGCTACTCAAAATACATGACCGCCCCCTTCATATGGGAAAAAGGCGAATGCAGGCACGTTTCGCTTTTCCCGAGCAGCGATATGTACCCCGAAGGCTTTGGCAAAGGCGGAGATATAAACTATTTCCTGCCACTGCACTTCGGCGACCGATGCCTCGGCTATTACATAATCACTAACAGCGATTTCCCTACATCAAGCCTGCTGTGCCATACCCTTACCATGAACCTGAGCAACTCTGTGGAAAACTTTCGCAAGCTCTACCACCTCAACAAGGCTATGGACGAACTCAACCGTCTTTACGTAATCGACCCTCTGTGCAGCATCTATAACCGCAACGGCTTCATGAATATCACCGACGATATGTTCAAGGAATGCGTCGCTCACAAGAAAAAGATCATGCTCAGCTTCATTGATATGGACGGTCTGAAATATATCAACGACAATTACGGCCATAATGAAGGCGATTACGCTATCCAGCGACTCGCAGGAGTTATCAGGGAATGCTGCGGCACTAAAGGCATTTGCGCACGTTTCGGCGGAGATGAATTCGTTATCTTCAGCCCCAACGCTGATGAAAACGATGCCAAGACCATCGAAAGACGCTTCAGCGATTCGCTTGAAAAGGTCAACAAGCTCATAAACAAGCCATATTCCATCTCGGCAAGCATCGGCAGTATCGTCACTATCGCAAAAAAATCCGATACATTATATACTATTATAAATCAGGCTGATGATAAGATGTACGAACACAAAAAACAAAAAAAGCCGCCCGAAAGGACGAGAAGATATGAAAAAGCCGCTGTGGTAACAGCGGCTTTCAATCTATCAAAAATCTATATTTATATAAGGAACGCCTTCTCTTACAAGGCGTTCCCTCTTAAAAAACAGTCCACTGGACTGTTTTTTAATTCACCCTTTGCGAGGCGCTTTGTAACTGTGGGGCTTTGCCCCACACCCCACCAGAGGCGCTGCCTTTGGACTCTGCCAAAGGAACACAGTCCCTTTGGAATCCCGTTATTAGCAAAAGCTAAATTTTTACGCTTTTCTGAATCCAAGACACTGGACAGTTGCAATGGTATTCCCAAGCTCGTCATGTATCTTTACATCATAACAGCATATCGTCCTGCCGTCCTTGACAAGCTCAGCCTCCGCTATGATGCGCTCGGTCTTCGGCACTCCTATGAACGAAGCGTCGCAGTTGAGCCCCACAACGCCCTGCTGCTGCCAGTTTGAAGCAACTGCAAAGGCAAAATCCGCAAGAGTGAAGTATACTCCTCCCATAACTCCGCCGACAGCATTCTTATGATGCTCGTTGAGAACAAGGCTCACCTTTGCATAATGGTCGTCTATCTCGTCGATAACTGCTCCCATTTCAGTCGCAAAACGGTCATTTCTGAACAATTCGCGCACCTTTTCAAGTGTTTCAATATCAGCCATAAATTATCTCCTGTTTTCGTATTCGCTTCTTAGTATTGAGAAAAAATGTCTGCCGACGTACTCGCCGTCCATGAAGAAGTAGTCCCTGAGAGTGCCCTCATATGTCAGTCCGCACTTCTCGATGACTTTCCTTGAAGGCTCGTTGATCGTCTTGCAGCATATCTGAACTTTGTGCAGGTTCATCTTGTCAAAGCCGAATTCAATAACGGCTTTTGCAGCTTCTGTTGCATATCCCCTGCGCTGGAATTCCTGACCGATACAGTACTCTATCTCGGCAAAATGATTCTTGCTGTCCACAAGGAAATATGCTATCTGACCGATGCACTCGCCGCAGTCCTTCTCGATCACAGCCCAGCGGTAGTAGTCCTCACGACTGTAGTTACCGATGTACTTGTCGAGCAAGCCGTTCACCTCTTCTTTAGTACGATAAGTAGGCTCGGCGTACATGATCTGGACCTTTTCATCGCTCGCCCAGTTTCTGAAAACTGCATCGCAGTCGCAATATTCAAATCGTCTGAGTATAAGTCTGTCTGTTTCTATGGCCTGTGTTCCGATGTGTGTCAGCATATTAATTCTCCTTAATAAATTTTCCCCTCATTTTGAGGGGAAATTCTGTCTTATACAAGCTGTGACATATCATAAAGTCCTGCCGGCTTATCCTTGAGGAATACAGCAGCATTTACCGCACCTGCGGCAAAAACGGTCTTTGATGCAGCGGAATGAGAAAGTGTGATAACCTCGTCATTTCCTGCGAAAATAACGTCGTGCTCGCCAACGATAGTGCCGCCGCGTATAGCGTGCATACCTATCTCGGACTTTTCACGCTTCTGACGGCGTGAGTGACGGTCGTAAACGTAATGTTTGGAGTTGTCGAGAGTTTCGTTTATAGCATTTGCAAGCATGATAGCTGTTCCGCTCGGAGCATCTATCTTCTGGTTGTGGTGCTTTTCAACTATCTCGATATCAAACTGGTCGCCCAGCACGGAAGCTGCCTTCTTTGCAAGCTCAACAAGGAGATTGATACCGAGAGACATATTGAATGTAAAGAATACAGGGATCTGCTGTGCAGCAGCCTTTATCTTCGCAGTCTGCTCGTCGTCGTAGCCTGTCGAACCGATAACCAGCGGTGTACCTGTGGAAAGACAGTAATCGAGAAGGCTGTCAAGTAAAGCAGGATTAGAGAAATCTATGATAACATCGGGCTTTACGGGAAGCTGTGCGGGAGTTTCAACTATTGGAAAATCCGCATACTGCTTTGTATAGATATCAACGCCGCCAACAGTCTGACAGTCGTCACGGGCTTCTATGCAGGCATTGATATTTTTGCCCATTTTGCCGTTAGCACCGCAAATAGCAATATTTGTCATGTTTTACACTTCCTTTTTTAATTCGGAATGCGGAATTAGGAATTCGGTGTTAATGTGTCCCTGACGGGACAGATATCAATTCCGAATTAAGCATTCCTAATTCCTAATTACTTGATGAGTTCGTGCTTTGCAAGTGTAGCTCTGAGCTTTGCACTGTGCTCGTCTGTCATCTCGCAGAGAGGCAAACGGCATGGACCTGCATTCCAGCCGACCATATTCATTGCTTCCTTTACAGGGATAGGATTTACCTCGATGAACAGGTCATTCATGAGATCGAGGTACTTGAGCTGGAGCTTCATTGCCTCTGCAAAGTTGTTGTCGAGACAGAGCTGCACCATATCGTGCATTTCCTTTGGTATAACATGAGAAGCAACTGAGATAACTCCCTTGCCGCCAAGTGACATTACAGGAACTACCATATCATCGTTGCCGCTGTAGATGTCTATATCATCGCCGCACTCAGCCGCAAGCTTTGCAACATAGCTGATATTGCCGCTTGCTTCCTTGATAGCAGCGATATTCTTGTGCTTTGCGAGCTCCTTGACAGTTGCAACATCGAAGCCGCAGCCTGTTCTGCTGGGAACATTATAGAGTATTATCGGGATATTTACAGCATCTGCGATCGCTGTAAAGTGTGCGATAAGTCCCTTCTGTGTTGCCTTATTGTAATAAGGTGTAACGTGGAGAAGAGCATCTGCGCCTGCTGCTTCGGCTTCCTTTGAAAGCTCTACTGCGTAGTGTGTATCGTTGCTGCCTGCACCTGCAATAACAGGAACTCTGCCTGCAACGTGCTTTACAGCGAACTTGATACAGTCGCGGTGCTCGTCGTCTGTCATGGTTGCGGACTCGCCTGTAGTTCCGCAGATAACGACAGCATCTGTGCCCTTTTCGATCTGGTCGTCGATAACTCTGCCGAGTTCGTCGTAATTGATAGAACCGTCAGCATTCATTGGAGTGATTATAGCAATTGCTGCACCGGTGAAAATAGTGTTCTTCATAGACTCAATTCCTTTCGTCTAATTCGGAATGCGGAATGCGGAATTCGGAATTGATATTCCAGACCGCATTTCACGATTCCATTTAGTCTTTTTGGTGTTTAGTTATTGCAACAAGAATACTTATAATTTCTTGGCAATCTGAATATATCCCATCAAAGAACCTGTCTTCTATATAACCGCTTTCATTTAATAACTCAAGCCAGTATTCAGTTTCACTTGCTTCTTTGAGAGAAATATTTAATTTTGAATAAAAATCAGCCTTGCTCTGTCCGCGAAGCGCCTCTTTTATGTTAGCACCTATACTTGTACCGCTTCGCAAAAGCTGCTTTGACATAACAAATTCTTTTTTCTCTTTAACGAGATATTGGTAAAGCTTTATACATCTCAGCGCAAATGCTTTACTTTTAGATTCAACAGCATTGTTCTACATACAATAATTCTGAATTACGAATTCCGCATTCCGAATTAATCAAAGTATCCCTTTGCTGCAAGGAGTTCAGCAAGAAGAACGCCGCCGCCTGCTGCACCTCTGAGTGTATTATGTGAAAGGCATACAAATTTATAATCGTACTGTGAATCCTCACGAAGACGACCTGTTGATACTGCCATACCGCCTTCAAGGTTTCTGTCAAGCTTAGCCTGCGGACGGTTATCTTCCTCAAAGTAGTGAATGAACTGCTTTGGAGCGCTTGGGAGCTCGAGTTCCTGCGGAACGCCCTTGAAGTCAGCCCAGAGCTTGAGGATCTCTTCCTTGGAAGGCTTGTTCTCAAAGCTTACGAATACTGCTGCTGTATGTCCGTCAGAAACAGGCACACGGAGACACTGTGTCGTGATGTTTGGAGCTGTTGCCTTTACGATCTCGTTGCCCTTGATCTCGCCCCATACCTTGAGCGGCTCCTGCTCAGACTTCTCTTCCTCACCGCCGATGAACGGGATAAGGTTATCTACCATCTCAGGCCATGTCTCAAAGTTCTTGCCTGCGCCTGAAATAGCCTGATAAGTACAAGCGAGCACGTTCTTCAGACCAAACTTTCTGAGTGGGTGAAGTGCGGGAACATAGCTCTGGATAGAGCAATTGGACTTAACTGCGATAAAGCCTCTCTTTGTGCCAAGTCTCTCGCGCTGAGCCTTGATGATCTCGATGTGCTCGGGATTTATCTCAGGCACTACCATAGGAACATCAGGTGTGAATCTGTGTGCGGAGTTATTGGAAACGATAGGACACTCAGCCTTTGCATAAGCCTCTTCAAGTGCCTTTATCTCGTCCTTCTTCATATCAACGGCACAGAAGCAGAAATCTACCATGCCTGCGATCTTCTCGATATCGTTTGTTGCGTCAAGAAGTACCATATCCTTCATAGCTGCGGGCATTGGAACAGCCATCTTCCAGCGGCTGCCTGCTGCCTGCTCATATGTCTGACCTGCGCTTCTTGGTGAAGCTGCAAGCACCTTTACATTGAACCACGGGTGATTTTCGAGCAGAGTTGCAAATCTCTGTCCTACCATACCCGTTGCGCCTATAATACCTACATTATACTGTTTCATATTGACCTCTCCTTAAAAAAAATGCATAAAATAACAAAAACCGGTTGCAAACCGGCTCATCATGCGTTATAATAGAAATGTTGACATATCATAGAATAAATATGCCGATAGCTCTCCATCAAAAGCATGATGACAGCTGCAAGCCTATTGAGCATACAGCCAGAACTGAATTTACCAAAGACAGTCCTTCGGCGGCATTGCCTTTCGCTGAACACCATCGGACAGGTCGTCCCGTGTGCAGTTACTTTTCGCAGCCGCGCCTCTACCTTGTTTACTATAATAGCACTTTAACTTTGTGTTGTCAATACATTCTTGAAATTTTATTTACGCATAACAAACTTTTTGCGTGATAAGATGAAAAAGCCCACGCCTCGGTCAATAAGCTGACTGACGGCTAAGATCATTCAAAAGGAGCATATATGTTCAAACTTCTTAAAACTGACAATAAAGCCCGCCGCGGAACATTCGAGACTGTCCACGGCACATTCCAGACCCCGTGTTTCATGAACGTTGGTACTGCCGCAGCTATCAAGGGCGGTATATCCTCCGTTGACCTGAAGGGTCTGAAAACTCAGGTAGAGCTGTGCAATACCTATCACCTGCATCTCCGTCCGGGAGACCATATCGTTAAACAGATGGGCGGACTTCACAAGTTCATGAACTGGGACAAGCCCATACTTACCGACAGCGGCGGATTTCAGGTGTTCTCACTGGCAAAGCTGAGAAAGATCAAGGAGGAAGGCGTTTACTTCGCGTCGCATATCGACGGACACCGCATATTCATGGGGCCTGAGGAAAGTATGCAGATACAGTCGAACCTCGCTTCAACTATCGCTATGGCTTTCGATGAATGTATCGAGAACCCCTCCCCTTATAAATATGTTGCCAACTCCATTGAGCGCACCACACGATGGCTGATACGCTGCAAGGAAGAAATGGAGCGCCTCAACAGTCTCCCCGATACCATAAACAAGCACCAGATGCTTTTCGGCATCAATCAGGGCTCGACCTTTGACGACCTCCGCATAAAGCACATGGAGGATATCGCTAAGCTCGACCTCGACGGCTACGCTATCGGAGGTCTTGCCGTGGGAGAAGCTACCGAGGAGATGTACCGCATAATCGACGTGGTAGAGCCGTTCATGCCCGTAAATAAGCCCCGTTACCTCATGGGTGTGGGCACTCCTTCCAATATCATCGAAGCCGTTGCCCGCGGCGTTGATATGTTCGACTGCGTAATGCCCAGCCGAAATGCCCGTCATGCCACTGTTTTCACATGGAGCGGCATAATGCACCTCGGCAACAAGTGCTACGAGACCGACCCGCGTCCCGTCGATGAGCAGTGCGACTGCCCGACCTGCCGCAATTTCAGCCGCGCTTATATCCGCCACCTCTTCAAGGCGAATGAGCAGCTCGCAGGCAGGCTCGCCGTACAACACAACCTCTATTTCTACAACACCCTTACCGAAAAAATACGTGAAGCTATCGACGAGGACCGCTTTGAGCAGTTCCGCGGAAAATACTCACAGCTTCTCGCAACAAGAATATAATATCACGGCAATGCGCCGATCTACGGAGTTTATATGAATACTTTTCTGTTTATACTTATGCTTGCGGTCTCTGCCGCTGTAACCTCGGTTTTCCTTCACGAAATGAAGTGCAGTCTGCAAGGCACTGACCGATCAGCAAAAAAGCTGAAAAATATCCGCAGCCTCTCACGGGGAGCAGCTGTTCTTCTGATATTTATTGCTGCTGCGGAAGCACTCGGTATCATAAAATGCGATACCTATAACGGAGCCTTTACATTCCTCGGTGCGACCGCCGGTCTTTCCTTCCTCATATGCACCCTTAACAAGAAAAAGCGCTCCCATACCGCCGTTACAGCGGTAAAAGCCATTCTCCTCGCGTCCGTACTGGAAGTCACACTGTTCAATATCCCAACATTCCGTATGTGGTTCGGCAGTTACGGCGAAATGAGTTTCTCTGCTAATGAGATCGAAGCTTCCGAAGCCGATATCCGCGAGGGCAGCAGCGATATAGCCGTTGTCGGTTCACGCTCCACTGTATTCACCTTCGAGAATATCAACGAGGAGATAACAAACGTCTGTGTTGACGTTGAGTTCGGCAGCGATACCAAAGCCGCAAAGCTCTACGTTGATGCAATGGACGTTACCCGCACCACAGACTACCGCCTTTCTATAGCCGAGGGTACTCTCGTAAAGGATAAGCCTCACTCCAACTATACTCAGATCCACCTTTCAGGCGCTGTGAGCAATATGAGACTGTCCGTGATGCCGCTCGACAACGGCATCGTATACATCAAAGGCATTACCTTCAACCACCAGATACCTATGGATATCTCCTGGGCAAGATTCCTGCTCATAGTATTCGGCATCTGCTTCTGGCACCTCATGACAAAGAGCAAGACCATGCAGCGCAGCTTCTCGAAAAGCGGAAAGCTCTGCCGCACTGCAGCTGTCATTATCACCGATATCGCCTGCTTTGCTGCGGTCATGATAACCTTTACGAAGCTGGATACCACTTCTATCACCAATATCATGCAGCGAAAAGCAGGCAACCAGATGACGCAGGAGCTGGTAGAAGCCTTTGAACACGGCAGCACCCATCTCCTCGATGCTCCTAAAGATGAGCTGAACAGCTTCGCTACTCCCTACGACAGCGACGCTCTGGACAGAGAGAATATCCCCTACAACTGGGATCATGTTTACTTCGATCAGCAGTACTTCAGCTACTACGGAATCGCTCCCGTCGTACTTGTTTTCCTGCCGTATCACCTTATAACAGGCTATTTCTTCCCCGATGCGATGGCTGTGCTGCTCTTTGCGATAATCGGTATCGTGGGACTTACAAAGCTCTATATGGAGTTTCTCCGCAAGCTCTTCCCGAAAACTCCGGCAGGCATTGCTATTGCTGGGCTTATACTGATACAGACTGTCAGCGGTGTATGGTTCAGCATCGGCAGACCGCAATTCTATGAAATTGCTATGTCCGCAGGCTTTGCTGCTCTGACATGGGCGGTATACTTCATGCTTACGGCTAATATCATCGGTACAGGCAAGATATCCCTCCCGAGAACAGCGATATCCTCACTGATCTTCGCAGTGTCTGTGCTCTGCCGCCCGACACTGGTGCTCTACTGCATAACTGCCGCGCTCTTTATGATATACGCTATGCCAAGAATGAACGAAACACCGAAAAAAGGCAGCGCAAAGCTCTTTACAGCCGCAAGTTCACGGTATCTGCTCTGCGCACTGCTCCCTATGGTCTGCATAGGAATGGTGCAGATGTGGTACAACTACGACCGTTTCGGCTCGCCGTTCGAGTTCGGTATACAGTACTCCCAGACTATCAACGACTTCACAAAGACACAGTTCCACCCACGCCTTTCATGGGTAGCAATATACAACTACTTCTTTAATCCGCCGCGATTCTCGGCAACTTATCCTATCGTCGATACCGAATTCCAGTTCATGAGTGCAGGCGGCTACTTCTACGCCGACCTCAACTCCACACGAAATACTTCGGGTCTTTTCTACCTCGCTCTGCCCATGTTTGCCTACCTTCTTTCCGGAAAAGCTCTCAAAAATATCCCCGGAAGAAAAAACAAACTGGTAAAAACAGCTTATGTCGCTATCCCATGTCTGTTTATCCCCTTCGGGATCGTTGCTTCTGTATGGGAGAGCGGCTACGCTGTCCGCTATATGGCTGACTTTGCGTGGCAGTCGCTCCTCGGTGCTTACGCTGTGCTCTTCTTCATCTACAGCAAGCTTACCGACGAGACAAAGAAAAAACTTGTCTTCCGCTTTATGTGGTTCTCGGTAATGTGGGGGCTTGTCGTTGCGGGAGTTCAGGAATTCAATCAGGCTTTCCGCTACGATGTATACACCAGAGACTTTCCCGAAATGGCTTACGAAGTGCAGAGAATGTTTGCCTTCTGGACATGATGTCCGTATAAAAACACTTACTCTTACTTAAAAAGGAGATCAGAATATAAATGGAACTTCTGAAATCAGATTTTTACTACGAGCTTCCCGAGGAGCTTATCGCTCAGACTCCTATCGAGCCGCGAAATGCCTCCCGTATGATGTGCGTAAACCGTACTACAGGTGCGATAACTCACGATCACTTCTATAATCTATGCGATCACCTCAAAGAAGGTGACTTGCTGGTAATGAACGATTCCCGTGTTATCCCTGCCCGTCTTTACGGTGAAAAGATCGGCAACCAGACTTTTATCGAATTCCTGCTTCTTGAGCAGAAGGGCGATAAGCTATGGGAGATAATCTGCCGTCCCGGCAAAAAAGCTAAAGTGGGTACCCGCTTCTCATTCGGCGGCGGAAGGCTCACTGCCGAAGTTATCGAGGTCAAGGACGACGGAAACCGTATCGTACAGTTCCAGTGCGAGGGAAACTTTTTCACCGCTCTGGAAGATGTGGGACAAATGCCCCTCCCGCCGTACATCAAGGAAAAGCTCGAAAACCGCGAGCGCTACCAGACCGTTTATTCAAAGGAACTCGGTTCTGCGGCTGCTCCTACAGCAGGTCTGCACTTCACACCCGAAATGCTGGACGATCTGCGCTCACGGGGAATAAAGACCGCTTTCGTGACGCTGCACGTCGGTCTGGGAACATTCCGTCCCGTCAAGGAAAACAACGTCCTCGACCATAAAATGCACAGCGAACACTATTTCCTGCCAAAGGAAACTGCTGACCTTATCAATGAGACAAAGAAAAACGGAGGAAGAGTCATCGCAGTCGGCACTACTACCTGCCGTACCCTCGAAAGTGTTGCAAGCTTTTACGGTGATATCTCCGAACACGAGGGATATACAGACATATTTATCTATCCCTCATATAAGTTCAAGTGTATTGACGGACTTATCACAAATTTTCACCTGCCCGAAAGTACGCTTATTATGCTTGTCTCCGCTTTCATGGGATACGAAAACACTATGAACGCCTATAGGACTGCTGTCGAGGAGCGTTATCGCTTCTTCAGCTTCGGAGACAGTATGTGCATACTCTGAAATCTTATTTAAATATGAAGGAGAATAAAAATGGCTGATTTTGATGTTAATGACTTTTTTAAGGGAATTATTGATTCCGAAGAAGGCCCTATAGTGCTCTGTAACCTCGATTACAGAATTATTTACGAGAATCCTGCGGCAATAAAGTATTATGCACCTGCTTCACCTCTCACAGGCAGGCTTCTTGAGACCCTTATGGACGAGGAAATGATGAGCAAGGTCATTATGAGCGTTGAATGGTTCAAAGAAGATGAACAAAACAACCGCGTATTCGCTTTTCATGACGATACCAACAATATGGATATGTATATCCTCGCTATCAGAAACATTGAGGGCGAACTCATGGGATTCTACGGCCGCCGTGAGGATCGCACCCCCGATTCGGGCAAGGAATTTGACCTCGACTGACCCCGAATGTATTATATATACATTTTAAAGTGTGAGGGCGGCTTGCTTTACACGGGTATAACCAACAACATAGAACGCCGTATGAAAGAACACTTTGAAAGAAACGAAAAATGTGCAAAGTTCACTCGTTCACATAAAGCACTGTCGCTTGAAGCTCTCTGGAGCTGTGAAAACCGCAGTCTCGCATCAAAGCTCGAATATCGCATAAAGCAGCTGTCTAAACCGCAAAAGCTCGGACTTATAGGGAATAACAGCTGCTTTTCCCGACTTTTCGGGGAAGATGTCTCAGAGCTCTACAAACGCGAGACTATCTGATAAGGAGTACCATATGTACGAAAACAAGACCGATGACCTCCCTGTAAAAACTGTCCTCGCCTGCGTGGATACAGGCGAATTCGATGCGGAGGCTTCAATAAATGAGCTTGAAGAACTGGCTTCAACTGCTAACGCCGATGTTGTGGGAACTATCATACAGAAGCGCCCTGCCTATGACCCTGCTACCTGCATGGGCGCAGGCAGGCTCGAAGAACTGAAGGAACAGCTCGATGCACTGGAAGCTGAGCTGGTCATCTTCGACCATGAGCTCACAGGAGTTCAGGTGCGCAATATCGAGGAGATACTCGATGTCCGCGTCATAGACAGAACTACCCTGATACTCGATATCTTCGCTCAGCGCGCTCGTACCAAAGAAGGCAAGCTGCAAGTCGAGCTCGCTCAGCAGAAATACCGTCTCCCCCGTCTGACAGGCATGGGCACGGCTCTTTCCCGACTGGGCGGCGGTATCGGTACAAGAGGTCCCGGTGAGACTAAGCTGGAGACCGACAAGCGCCATATCCGCAAGCGTATCAGCTACCTCGAAGCGGAATTGGAAGAACTCAAAAAGCACCGTAACTTCTCGCGCTCACGCCGCAAAAAAGACAGTGTGCTCTGTGCGGCTATAGTCGGCTACACCAATGTGGGCAAGTCCACGCTGCTCAACGCTCTCACCGATGCGGGAGTTCTCGCCGAAAACAAGCTCTTCGCTACACTTGATATAACCTCACGCTCAATCGAGCTCCCTGACGGAAGAAGCGTCATGCTGATAGATACTGTCGGTCTTATACGCAGGCTCCCCCATAACCTCGTCGAAGCCTTCAAGTCAACACTTGAAGAAGCTGCGGCAGCGGATATTATCCTCAATGTGCAGGATCTCTCCTCGCCCGAAATAAAGGAACAGGCTGAGGTAACGGCAAGTCTGCTCAATGAGCTGGGCTGCGATGGCATACCGCAGATATTCGTCATGAACAAGGCGGACGCTGCTGCGTTTACCGATACAGTGTTCGAGAACGATAATACCGTTATGATAAGTGCTAAGGAACATACAGGCTTTGATAAGCTCCTTGAATGTATCATGAAAAACCTCCCTGAGACTGCCAAGCGCATGAAGCTGCTCATTCCATACGATAAGGGCGCTTTCCTCGGCAGGATAAGACAGGACGGCAAGATATTCTCCGAGGAATACGCCGAAAACGGCACTCTCATCGACGCTCTTGTTGACGTGAAGCTCATAAAAGAGGCAGAAAGCTACAAGGTCTGAGTACTTTTCAGCGGAAATGCGTTGACATGAGCGCTAAAAACGGATATAATTTATGTATGATAAATCATAATTTAACGTAATAACTTAATAAACCTATGAACGGGATTCCAAAGGGACTGTGTTCCTTTGGGCAGGTCAAGGGCTGACAGCCCTTGTGGGGTGTGGGGCAAAGCCCCGCAGTTACGAAGGCGCTCCGCAAAGGGTGAATTTCAAAACAATCCAGTGGATTGTTTTGAAAGAGGGAACGCCCTGCAAGTGAGGGCGTTCCCTCAACGGGACGCCGAGGGCGGCGGCCCCTACAAATAGTCCCAAAATCAATCGAAAGGATAAAACATGAATAATAAGATAAACGAATTATACGGCTTCGACAGCAGGCTCTCTGAGCTTGCCGCTCAGGCAGAAAAGAACTGCGCAGAAGCTTTTGAAAAAATAGATGCTAACGCTGAATACTGCGGAGCTAAGGTGCTCAAAGCCTTCTCCGACAACAAGGTCAGCGAACCCTGCTTCTATGGCTCCACAGGCTACGGCTACGGAGATATGGGACGCGAGGTCATCGACAAGGTCTTCGCTCAGGCTCTCGGCGCTGAGGACGCTCTTGTGCGCTTCAACTTCGTATCCGGCACTCATGCCTTGTCTGTTGCGCTTTTCGGAGTTCTCAGAATGGGCGACAAGATCGTTTCCATTACAGGCAAGCCCTACGATACCCTCGAAGAAGTCATCGGCATCAGCGGCACAAAGGGTAACGGCTCTCTTATGGACTACGGCGTTGAGTACGGTCAGGTAGACCTCAACGACGACGGAACTCCTAAGCTCGACGAGATAACCAAAGCTGTCAAGGACGCTAAAGTCGCTTACATACAGCGTTCACGCGGCTATTCTCTCCGCGGAGCTTTCACGATAGCCGATATCGAAAAAATGATAAATGCCGCTAAAAAAGGCAATCCCGATATCATTGTAATGGTTGACAACTGCTACGGCGAGTTCGTCGAGGACAGAGAGCCTACCGCTGTAGGCGCTGACGTTATCATCGGCTCGCTCATCAAGAATGCAGGCGGCGGTATCGCTCGCACAGGCGGATATATCGCTGGTAGAGCTGATCTCGTAGAGCTCTGCTCATATCGTCTTACCTGCGTCGGCATGGGCAAGGAAGTGGGCTGTACTCTCGGTATGAACCGCGAAATGCTCATGGGAATATTCTTCGCTCCCGACGTTGTTGCAAATGCTATAAAGACCTGCACTTTCGCAAGCGAGCTCTTTACTATGCTTGGCTTCGAGTGCTCTCCACGCAAGGACGACCCACGCGGAGATATAATCACTGCCGTAAAGCTCGGCGATGAGGAACACCTCTGCGCATTCTGCCGCGGTATCCAGAAGGGCGCTCCCGTGGACTCCTTCGTAACTCCCGAGCCTTGGGATATGCCCGGCTATTCAAGTCAGGTCATCATGGCGGCAGGCGCTTTCACCAACGGCGCTTCCATAGAGCTTTCCGCTGACGCTCCCCTCCGCGAACCATTCGCAGTATGGATGCAGGGCGGCATCACCTACACAAGCGGCAAGCTGGGCGTAATGCTCGCAGCTCAGGAAATGCTTTCTGAGGGACTTATAAAATTATAAATCGAAATTCCGTTCACGTTATTTCGATCAAGTTAAAAGTTGAAAGTGCATAGCTGATAGTTAATGTCGCCGCAAGAGGCTTCGCAGCTTTCAGCTCTGAACTCTTAACTAAATAAAAATGAGGAGGAAAATATCATGCCATTCATCGACGTTAAAACAAACGTATCTGTTTCAGAGGAACAGAAAACATCTATCAAATCCGCTATGGGACGCGCTATCACAGCTATCCCAGGTAAATCTGAGAGCTGGCTCATGGTAGGCATTCAGCCTGAATACGACCTCTGGTTCAAGGGCGAGGACGCTCCTGCTGCTATGGTAGAGGTCTCTATCTTCGGCAGTGCTTCTTCAAATGCGCTCGTAACTCTCACAAGCCACATCACTGGCATTCTTACTGACAACATAGGTATACCGTCCGACCGCGTGTACGTCAAATACACAAGTACCAACGAATGGGGCTGGAACGGTTCAAACTTCTGAGGTGATATTTATGAAACTTAAAAGATTCTGCGGCATACTGACAGCAGCTGTTGTATGCGTTTCAGCTTATGTGCCGACTATCGCAGGCAATAAAAACTATGAGCTTACTGCTTCTGCCGACGAGTGGTACTTCGCAGGAAGCACCTGTGACCCACTGCACGATACTTCACGCGACGTTCAGAAAGAGGGCGTTGGCAATCCTTTGAATTTCGGCGAAAGAAATACTCCTGCCGATGCTTCTGCTGCCGAGATCCGTGCCATCAACCACAAAATGACCGTTCAGGAAGTAAAGTATGCTCTCTATAAGGAAATTGACGAGCACTGGGATCTTATCTCCACCCGTCTCGGTCAGACAGACCGCGAAAAAATGTACGCTCTTTTCCTCGGTCTCGGTTCAAGAGAATCCACTCTCGGTGAGGGCAAGATCGGTTCAGACCACGAAACCGCCTACGAAGACGGCTGGGGTGTGAACTCCGCCCACGCTTACGGTACTATGCAGACCGCTGTTACCGCATTTGCAGACTGTGATCCTACATTCATGCCCGAGGACAATGTTCCCGAAATGTTCCAGTACTCATTTACACCGTCCAACTTCTATGACTGCATAATCTCCAATCATATGGGTATCAGAAAGATACTTCACTTTGCAGAAATATGCATCAATAAGGAAAAAATGCACGGCTATCAGGTCATCAGAAACAGTCTCAAAGGCTTCAATACAGGCTGGTGCTACATGGCTGAGGACAGCGGCGCATACAAGACCTACGCTGATGAGATTTGTGCAATGGCACAGTTCTACTACTATGAGGGACACCTCTACGATAACGTGTTCACATGGACAGCGGCAGGCGGAAATATGGCTAAATACCGCGAAGGTAATCCGTGGGACTGGTGGGGCGACGGCGAACCGAGTATGGCTCCTATAGAGAACAAGCCGCCGACAACTACTTCAACCACTACGACTACAACGACTACAACTACTACCACAACTTCAACTACTTCAAAACCTGTAGCAAAGCCCGTCTACGGCGATGCAAACTGTGACAGGGATGTCGATATGGCTGACGTTGTAATCATAATGCAGTCACTGGCTAACCCTGACAAGTACGGCAAAAACGGCTCTGACAAGCATCACATCACCGAGCAGGGACTTACAAATGCCGACGTACAGGGAAATAACGGCGTATCTACCGAAGATGCACTGGCGATCCAGCTTTATCTCCTCGGAAAGTACAAGTCACTTCCCATAGACTGAGTAAAAGTTCGGATACTCATATAAAAAGTTTTGCCCCGAAGCATTCAAAGTGCTTCGGGGCATTTTTGCAGCTCATGAACACAGGTCAGCTCCCTTGCAGGGCTAACAGTTCGATTCTGCTTGGTAAAAAAATGCCATAGTACTTCTGACTTCAGATCAGAAATACTATGGCTTATTACTTCTATATGAATAGCTTAGGTACGGGTGGTCTTATTTGTGTTCCCTTGAACTTATGAATTGATAAGAAGCTGATCGAGTGCAGATGTGTCTGCTGTGATATCGCCGATATTGATACCGTCGGATACCTGACTGTCATTGCTGAATGCCGACATATTCTCTACAAGCAGCATGGTCTGGATATTTGCTATATCCGAGATATCCTTGCTCTCTTCACCAATGACCGCACTGTCGTTTACATCAGAGATCACTGTGTTTTCAGCAGTAATTTCGCCGCCGAAAATATCATCGGAATAAATATCGCTGAGATATTCTGTGAATGTCTGCTCGATGTCTTCTTCCTCAACGGTATCAGGCTGCTTTGTGAGCACGAGTTCCCATGTGTTCTTGTCCACATAACCCTCTGCACCGTCTGCAAAACTGAATGTGTAGGTAGCCTGTCCCCACTTGAAGTTGCTTACCGTGAGAACGTCCTCTGTATCGTTTACAGAGATAAGGAGGTTTGAACCCCACTGGTCAGAAACTGTGATCTCGTCGGAATTGATGTCCTTGAATACAACAAAGCTGTGATCGCTGCCCCACTCGTTGACAGAATCCTGACCGTAGCCCTTGCCGAAGATGTATGTATCCTCGCCGTTGCTTCCTGCAAGTGTGTCATTTCCTGCACCGCCGTCAATAATGTCATCGCCATTAGTTGCGTAGATATTATCATCTCCGTCAGTACCAATGATCGGAGCTGCCTTAGCATTGATATCAGACTTGCCAAGAACTGTTCCGTCGTCAAATACGAACTGATAATTGCGGTCGAGATAATCCTCATAGAAGGACTTGACGATAAGCTTATCTCCTGTTTCATCGCCAAAGCTGATCGAGAGGCTGTTATCGTTTTCACGTACACTGTTCATATCCTCTGCGCTATAGCCGTGGATAACGATAGTGCAGCTGTCTGCTGATGCTTCAATAGTATCAACATCATAACCCATACCGTAAACGTAAGTGTTAGCGCCTGTGCCTCCGTTGAGAATATCATCGCCTGCTCCGCCGTCAAGGATATCATTGCCTGAACCGCCGTTAAGCTTATCATTTCCGTCACCTGCGATAATGCTCCAGCCGCTGTTGTCAACAGCAAAGAGCTGATCATCGTCAGATGTGCCGTAAACAGGTGCATTTACTGCTTCGATCTGATGCTGTTCAAGAACAGTTTCATCATCAAATACGAAATTGAAGTCGCGGTTGCTGTTGAAGTTGAAGAAGCCTTCGACAATAAGTCTGTCGCCTGTATCCTCACCAAAGTCGATAACAAGATCGTTATTCGGCATTCTGGTATTATGCATATCCGCTGTTGTATAGCCGTGGATAACAATTGTATTCAGGTCGCCCGAAGCATGGATAGTATCAACATCATAGCCGATATCAAAGATGTATGTATCTCCGCCGTGGTCGCTCTGGAGGAAGTCATTTCCTGCGCCGCCGTCAAGAACATCTGAACCGCCGCCTGCACGGATCTGGTCATCACCGTCACCGCCATAGAGGAAGCTGTTGTTGTCGCCGTCGTAGATAATGTCGTTGCCGTCGCCGCCGTAAATTGTATTTATACCATTGCCGCCGTAAAGTGAATCATCACCCTCGCCGCCTTCGATATAATCGTCGTCATTTCCGCCGTAGATAGCGTCGTCACCGTCTTCACCGAACATACGGTTATTGCCGTTGCCGCCGTTCATAGTATCGTTGCCGCTGCCGCCCATGATAAGATCTGCAAGCTCGCCGCCTGTGAAGTTATCATCACCGTCACCGCCGTACATATTGTTTATGCCGTTGCCGCCGTGGAATACATCATCTCCGTCGTCACCGTACATATTATTAACGCCTTCGCCGCCGACAAATACGTCATTTCCTGCGCCGCCGTAGAGGTTATCATTGCCGTTCCCTGCTTCGAGGTAATCATCGCCATCGTCGCCGTAGAGAGTATCATCTCCGTCGCCGCCAAACAGTGAATCATTTCCGTCTTCGCCGCGAACAAAATCATTTCCTTCGTCAGCATAGACTGTATCGTCGCCGTTTCCGCCGTAGATCTCATCGTTACCGTCATTGCCTGCGATAACATCGTCACCGTCTTCGCCGTAGAGCTTGTCAGCACCTGCACCGCCGAGAACAACATCATTGCCGCCGCCTGCATTGATAACATCATTACCGTTTCCGCCGTCAAGGTGGCTACTTCCGTTGCCGTCTGTAATGGTATCGTCGCCGTCTTCACCGCGGATTATATTTGTGCCGTTTCCGCCTGTGATAGTATCGTTGCCTTCGCCGCCGTAGATGAAGTTGAGGTTGTCGCCGCCTGTAATAGTATCATCACCTGCGCCGCCTCTGATGATATTGAAGCCGTCGCCTGCTGTGATAGTATCGTCGCCGTCAGTTCCTTCGATCACCTGACGTGAATCACCGCCGCCGAGTATCTTGCTATCGCCGTCGAAGACGAAGTCATAATTCTCAGGAACATTGATAAAGTCAGGAAGGCTGATAGTCTCGCCTGTTTCTATATGTGTGAGTACGATGCCGTTGTTTATATCTACGCTGAGAGTGTAGTCATCAGCGCTTATCTCGTCGCCGAATATAAGTGCGCTCAGACCCTCTGAATCGTAAATGACATCATTGCCGTGATCTGCATTGATGTAGTATGTATCTCTGCCCTTTCCGCCGTACAGTATATCATCACCTGTACCGCCGCTGAGAGAGTCGCTTCCCTCGCCGCCGTAAAGTGCATCATTGCCTTCACCGCCATTGAGGATATCGTCACCCTTATCACCATAAAGAACGTCATCGCCTGCTCCACCGCTGAGAGTATCGTTTCCGTTTCCGCCATAAATAACGTCATTGCCTGCGTCTCCGCTGACGGTATCATTTCCTTCTTCACCGTAGATCAGATCATCGCCGGCACCTGCACTGATATTGTCATCTCCGTCACCGCCGTAAACGATATCGTTTCCTGCATCAGCATCTATATTGTCGCTTCCGTCCTCGCCATAAATTATGTCGTTTCCTGCACCTGCACTGATCTTGTCATTTCCACTGCCGCCGAAGATAGTATCATTGCCTGATGAAGCATTTATAGTATCATTTCCGTCACCTGACCAGATGATCTCGTTTTCCGATGTTCCGTTGACAGTATCATTGCCATCAGAACCGATAACTACAACTGCATTGTTGTAACGTGCAACTGTTTCAGCCGACTCAGGGTGAGCACTTACGAACTGAGATACAAAATTTGTACCGTAAACGTTGTCATAAGCTTTGAGATATGAGCAGATGCTGCATATGATATCACTTGCTTCACCGTTTGTATCAGTCTGCTCTCCAAGTACTGCACTGAGCTCTTCAAGATTGAATACACGCTGACCGTTTTCATTTACAGTGACAGATACTGTATCGAGTATATATGCTGCCTTGCTGTCTCTGTTGAGAAGATTGAAATAGAGCTCCTCGAACTTTGCATACATCTTCTTCAGTATCGCAGCAGCATTGGTATTAGGATTTGTGCTGTTTCCTGCACCGATGAACGATTCAACGCCCATGATAGTTTCAATAACGTGCAGGTCACGGGCATCAATTGCGCTGCCTCTTGAATTGCTTGCTATATTGTCGGCTCCTGATATATGATAGAGTATCTTCTTTGTGAGGATACGCTTTTCAACATAATCCTCCGATGCCTTGAATGTATCAACAAGATTCGTGAGGTAGCCGTCTGTATCATGCTCAAGTGCGTAAGTTACACTGTGAAGGTTGCCGAATGATGTAAGATCATCATCAACGCCCTCTGTGTGGAGCTCCTGTGTATCAAAAGTCGAAGCCTCGAACCAGTGCTCGGAGATATTGTGCTTAACGCCGTTGATCATGACATCAGCAAAGAGCTCCTTATTAGGTGCGTCCTCAGGCTCTCCTTCGGGAGAATGCGATACTGTGCTTATTGAGGTTATGCCAAGCTCAGCAAGTGTAAAGAGCTCCTTCTTAGCAAGCTCTTCTTCAGTATCAGACACAGGGAAATACGTAACACCGTTATGATCCTTGTCGATCCATACACGAAGGTCAGCAAAATGAGCATCCTTTGCATTTACAACGTTGTCGTTGTTGGTATCGAATGTTTTGAGTACCTCAAAACCGTCTGCAGATCTCTTTCCGCTTGGAAGTATTACCTGATCGCTGAACAGCTCAGAACCGTTCGTGATCTTATTATCCTCATCGCGGTTATATACAAGGAAACCGTCCACAGTATCTATCCATGCGGTCTTTTCTGCAAATCCGTTATTGTCTATATCAAAGTAAACGCCATTCTCTACATTTGTGGTATGAACGCCGTCATTATTGAGGTCGATTATAAGCGGATCACGAGGAGGCTGTGCCTGTCCTGCACTATCATAATCACCCGGAAGTGTTCCTGATGTATCATCTCTGAGTTCGTCCCACGGACCGCCTACGAATGTGCCGCCGCCAGAACCTTGCTTCTTCTCAAGCTCCATGTCTTCATTGAGGATATATGTACCGCTCAAGCCGTCTATCTCAAAGTAGAAGTTTTCGTCATTTGTATAATAGTTTGTAAGCTTCATTGAAGCGCCTGTCTGTTTTGACTTGATAATAACGCTGTTGAGCGATTTTTCAAAACTGATTACTTCCTTGAAGCTCTTCAGATCTGTAGGAACATTTTTGAATAAAACATAGTTGGTTCCAAAAGAATCATTAACATAATCGTGGTCATCAACGTGTCCCTGATTTGATGAACTGCCATATATATCCTTGTTGAATATATATGTATCGTTTCCTCCGCCACCGTATAAATAGTCGGTTCCCGAACCGCCGTCTATAGTGTCAGCGCCTTCATTGCCATAGATAGTATCGCTGCCTGCTCTTCCTTCAATATAGTCGTTATCATTGCCGCCGTAAAGGTAATCTTTGTTATAGCTTCCGTAGATATTATCATTACCGTCTTCGCCGTAGATTATATCGCCTTCTTCAGCGTCTTTGCCATAATCTCCATAGAGATTATCATTACCGCCATTACCGTGGATAGTGTCTTTTCCGCTGCCGCCGTGGATAGTATCGTTGCCTTCGCCGCCTTCTATCGCGTCGTCGCCGTCATCACCGAAGATGTTATCATCTCCGTCATCGCCGTAAAGTAAATCATTGCTTTTACCGCCGTGAATCGTATCATTGCCTTGTCCGCCTGCGATAGTATCAATATCATCACCGCCAAATATGATATCTTTATATCTTCCGCCGATAAATGTGTCATTTCCCTTGCCAAGAAATACGACTGTTTTCTTATTAGGACCTGCGCTATAATTTTTTTCATCATCAGTTACGATGAGATCATATCCATGATCCGAAAGGAGTTCCTTGAGATCATCAAAAGCATCCGGCAGTTCATCAGTTGTTTCGCCGTCTTCAATGAATTCTTCAAGATCAGCTATTATATCTGCTACCCTGCTGTCGTTGTTTACCATTGTCTGGAATTCAACAGTGCGAATATAGTCAAGGCAATCCTTTACTATGCCGTTATTTGCATCATATACACTATTTTCAGCATCTCTTGCTTCTGCATACTTACTTTCAATAGTATCCCACAAATAATAAAAATCATCTTTATCAAGATAATGATCACTAAGGAAATCACCCGCAATATCCCAAATGATCTGTTTGAGAAGATAATCATCTTCTCCATCTTTGAACTGATTGCCAACTAATTTTAAAGCTCCTTCCAAAACCTTTGGAAGCTTGGTATATTCACTATTGGTCGCTAATTCGATAATAAATGACAAAGTATCAAATTTATCCATTCCAAGTGAATAAACTATCTCTCTTGCATCATCAAGATCAAGGTTATTTGAATCAATAAAGCGCATTGTATATCCTATAAGAGTTGCAAGCTGAGGAAGTTTGCCAAATATTGTTGCTTCGATATTTGCATTATCAAGAACCGCTCCCATAATTGATTCTACATAATCAATAAGAGCATCATAAGCGCCTTTGTCATTCAAATTAAGAAGATACGAAACATATTTCTTTAATAGTATTGATTGTTCATTTTCAGAAATAATATCAAATATTGGAGTAACACGTCCTGCAAAATCTATTTCAGTTGCGATCGAATCTCCATCTGTTCTGAAGAAAGAATTCGGGCTGTGATTCTGTGCAACAATGCTTCCTATATCATTCCAATCATAACTTGGAGCTTCAAGACCATAGCCTTCACAATAATACTGATTTGTTCCGGGCAGCTGTTCAAGCAGTATATGCACAAAATCCGTACTAAGAGAGTAATTTGAAATATGACCCGCTCTTTCACTTATTTTATTTGCATATTTAGTAATAAAATCTTTTGAAAAGCCCTGTCCGTCCAAACTTACACATCTTGTTATCTTATCACTGAGGATAGCACAATACATAGCCTTATTGCCGCCCTTTGAGTGACCGGTGACAGTAATATCACTATAAGGCAGGCTGTTTATATAATTCAACGCATCTTCCTGACATGGAGAATCAGTCATTTTAGCCGCTTTTACATCGTCAAGCCATTCATCATAATTGGCTGTTCCAAGAAAAGCAACAACTGCTTCATCAGGTGTTTCATCATCTGTAAAACACAGCGCAAGCTTCTTTGTTCCATTAGGTGAATTAAGAAAATCTGTAAATCTAAGATTTGATATTCTCTCATTGCTGAGAATATATCCTATTACCTGTCCCCATTCTTTTGCACTTATAAAGAAATCAGTATCAATTATGTCATCATTGCCTTTAAGAAGTGCGATCTTATCATCGTCAAATTTACTAAGTATTTCACCAACTGTTTTGCCTTTACTTTTTTCACTACTAAATGTAATACGATTAACTTCGTCTATAGACGCTGCCTCATAAATATCATCACTTGCTTCATTAAAATAAGTGAGCATTTCAATCATACATAGTTCTTCTGCTGTAAAAAATACCATTATTAAATCTCCTCTTTAATTATTTCATATTGATATCGATATCATAGATCATATGATCCCTATCATACATATCGGAATGATTTTTGTATGTCAAGCGGTCAAAATCCTCCTTTCTGATTATCGTAGCTCTGAAATTACATACAAAATCATGTCCATCATTTAAATATGTATCTGAAAAAGCATCTAACTGCGCTTCAGTACATTCTTCATCAGGTACAAATAGTACCGCTGTGGATTCTACTTTATCCTTTACAGTATTTTCATTTATTACATCATCATATTCCATATCTGCTGAGCATGGATAGACATATACTTTAACATTACCTTCTCCAAAATATGCCTCAACATAATCAGTAACGACTTTTTCCATAGCTTCTCTTACCGCTACAAGTATATATTTATCAGAATAATTGCCGTCTCTGTCTTTTTCAACAGTGACAATATTGCGGCTATCTTCCTTGTCATATCCTTTGGGAACAAAAGCTGTTTTTTCCTGACCCATTATCCATGCCGAATCATGAGAAAGGCACTCAAATTCTACACCTTTGTACTTTTCATCAAGATACAAAAATGCATTCTCAATATTCATTATACCTCTCTTCTGATTCGACTCTAACTTGTCGATATCTGTTGGAAGTCCATTTTCTGCAAGTATCGCCTTTTGTCTTTCTGTCAGTACAGAACGGTCAGCTGTTGGTGTTACAGCTGATGTCGGTTCATTAACAGTGGTATCGTCTTTTTTGCCGATAGGCACATAACAGCCGCATAACCCACAATACATTGCAACACTCAATAATAAAACAGTTGATCTAATGTAATGCTTTTTCTTTTTCATAGTTTTCACCTTATCAATTTTGCATTTTAAATACTTCTTCATGAATTGCTTTATACTCATAATTTGTTGGAAGCTCATTTCCGCTTTCATTCAATTTTTGAATTTCTGAATAGAAATCATCATCGAATGAAAAAATGCCGCCCCTGATATAATCGTTTGAGAAGGTCTGAAAACATTTTTCTTCCAGATCTTCTTTTAATTTTGATATAAGACTTTTTTTATACACCGAATCAGTGATATTAACATCGTTTTTATTACTGCTTACTACGTAAAAATCCTTATCATATTTTTCATTCATATATTCAAGTGCGGTCTTTTTAGCTTTTTTAGTATCAAATTCTTTATAAAGATCGTTTTTTTCATCACAGCCGAATAAGATCATAGATAAACTGCAACATATGATAAAGAGTTCCCTTTTCATAACTTTCACCTTATCAAAATTAAATGGTTGGATAAAAACATTTTCTACTGCTCATTATATCATTTTTTTTTTGATTTGTAAAGTTACATCTGTCATTAATTTAAAAGCATCCGCTTATATATTTAATCTATTATCCGTTATTTATTTAGTTGTAAACAGTATCTAAGCGACTTCACTTTTCCTTTTATTATATGCTCAAATCCATGCGGTATATAAAAACGGCGCACCATAGTGCGCCGTTTAATTATTCCTTATACATAAGTGCTACAGCATGAGCTGACATTCCCAGCTTTTCGCCTGTGAAGCCCAAGTGCTCCTCAGTAGTTGCCTTTACGCTTATCTGCGATACATCACAGCCGCAAACCTTTGCGATATTTTCGCGCATAGTCAATATATGAGGCGCAAGCTTGGGAGCCTGTGCGATTATAGTCGCGTCAATATTGCCTATCTCCCAGCCCTCGGCTCTTACTCTGCGGCAGACCTCCGCCATAAGCTTCATGCTGTCTGCGTCCTTGAAGCTGTCGTCGTTGTCGGGGAAAAGATGTCCTATATCCCCCATTGCCAGAGCACCGAGCATAGCGTCCATTATCGCATGAACGAGCACATCAGCGTCCGAGTGTCCGAGAAGTCCTGTAACATGAGGTATCTCAACTCCGCCGAGTATGAGCTTTCTTCCCTCTACCAGCTTGTGAACGTCGTAACCGTGACCTATCCTGAACATATCTTTCTCCTTTCAGAAGGTTACCACCTTCTTTTTTATAGTTGCAACTTTGGTAAAGTATTTTCACATAAAATACAGCATATACAGATAGCAGCCTCCGACAGAGACAACATTGCTCACGCTATGCATTATCATAGGGTAAACAACGCTTTTGGAGCGTACCAAAACAAATCCATATGCAAGTCCGAGGGCAAAAGCATAGCAGACTTGAAACCACGAAACCGTCAACTCTCTGAAGTTGATATGTGCTGCTGCAAATAAAAGGGCTGAAAGAACAACTGCAATAACTCTGTTCTTTTTGCTGTCCGATCTCAAAAAATGAATGTATACTGCTATGGGCAATGCTCTGAACAGTATCTCCTCAGAAGGTCCCGAAATCAGTAACTGAAAAGCAAGGTGTCCTGTTATATTGATCTTATTGAGTTCATAGTCATAAACATTTATGGTATCGGTGATACTGCCGATAATATATATAGTAAGATAATACACAGCAATTACCGAGCAGAAAATAACGGTGTATTTTAATCCTTTGGCATCAAACTCGGGCTGTAGCTTGAACCCTTTGATCTTGCAGGATCGGTTCAGTATGATAATAAGCATGACAGCACATAACATCTGTACTATATGGTGAACCGATATTCGCATAAACAGATCATCGCTGTCGATGACAGAATAATCAAAAAGTCCCGATATATGACCTCCGATAAAACTGAATACATATTGTATAATAAATATTACTGCTGTAATAACACCTACCATAAAGATGTTTATATCACGACTTTTTGCTTTCATTTTTCACCTTATTCTGTATTATTTCGCAGCCTGTACCGCAGCTTCCTTTTCATCGTCATCTCCCAACTTGCTGAAAAGCATCTTCAACACTATCGGAGTTACTATACTTGAAACTATAATAAGAAGTATTACTGCCGTGAAATACGATGAATCAATAATACCGAGTCCCAATCCCTTATTGGTGATAATAAGAGCAACCTCGCCTCTTGTCATCATTCCCGCGCCTATTTTCAGGCAGTCTCCCCAGCTGTACTTAAAGCACCTTGAGACAAGTCCGCAGCCTATGACCTTAGTAAGCATAGCTACGATAACGAAGCCTATGGAGAAGATTATCATGCTTGAATCCACAGTGCTGAAATCAGTTTTGAGACCAATGCCAACGAAGAATACAGGCGCAAAGAACATATAGCCGTTGATACTTACACGGCGATCGATATACTCTGCATCACGAACGTTGCAAAGGATTATGCCTGCTATATACGCACCTGTGATATCAGCGATACCGAAATATTTCTCGGCAATATAAGCCATTGCAAAACACAGCGAGATAGCTATTATCGGAATACGTCTTGTATGAGTATACTTTTCATCGTATAACTTGAAAAGCTTGTATATAACGAAACCTATCACCAGTGAAAGCACGAGGAACAGGAATATCTTGCCCGTAACAAGAAGCGTATTACTGTTGGGGTCCTTGAATCCGAGTACAAATGTAAGGACAATTATGCCGATAACGTCGTCGATTATGGCTGCACTGAGTATGGTCTGTCCAACTCGGCTTTTCAGCTTGCCCATTTCCTTCAGCACCTCTACCGTGATGCCGACAGAGGTCGCAGTCATGATGCAGCCTATAAATACCGCCTTGAAGAACTCGTCCGAGCCAAATTCGGCAAAGCCGTATATACTCATATACAGCAGACTTCCGCCCACAAGCGGCAGGAGCACTCCCGCACAGGCTATCATACAGGCTGCAAATCCCGATTTTTTCAGTTCTTGCAGATTGGTCTCAAGTCCTGCCGAGAACATAATGAGTACAACGCCGATCTCCGCCATCTGACTGATAAAGTCAGTAGGCTTGACAAATCCCAGCAGACACGGTCCGATGATAAGTCCTGCGATTATCTCTCCAACTACCATCGGAGCCTTTATCTTCCTCGCAAGGAGCCCCGCCCCCTTGGCACATATGAAGATGATCGCAAGATCCTTCAGTATAATGTAGGTTTCCATTCAATTCATATCCTTTCGTAAATAAAGGGAGCAGAACTGCTCCCATATACTATTATTATACTATGAAGCTTTACGTTTGTCAATGTTAGCGGCATCATCATTGACATTTCTGCTAAATTTCAAGAAAAAGAACCTGTTTTTCGGTACCAGATAACTAATTTCAAAAAAAGCTTGACAAGCTGCCAATGAAATGATATAATATTTGAGTATCGTGTGTAAACAGATACAATATTATCCTTGCCCGCAGTAAGTTGTCGGGCATGATCCCAGAAGGAGGTGTGCTAAATGGCAAAGGTATCCGCTAAGTATGAAGTAATGGTTGTTTTCAGCCTCAAGAACGGCGAGGAGCCTATGAAGGCTCTCGTAGAAAAGTTCAAGGAGAGAATCGAGCGTCACGCTGAAGCTGTTGAAGTCAACGAGGATTGGGGTAAGCGCAAGCTTGCATATCCTATCGAGGACGAGACAGAGGGTTACTATGTGATCTATACATTCCAGTCACAGCCCGATTATCCTGCTGATCTTTCAAGACGTCTCAACATCACAGACGGCGTTCTTCGTTCACTCGTAACAGTTGTTGAATAATTCTACTTCATTATTTAGGAGGCGCTCAGATGAATAAGGTTATTTTAGTTGGAAGGCTCACTGCCGATCCTGAACTCAGACAGACTCAGAGCGGTGTCGCTTCGTGCAGATTCACTGTTGCTGTTGACAGACGTTTTGCTGACAAGAGTACCGGCGAAAGACAGGCTGATTTCATCAGCTGTACAGCATGGAGACAGACTGCCGAGTTCGTTTCCCGTTATTTCAATAAGGGCAAACTCATCTGCGTTGAGGGTAGCCTCAGAACTGGCAGCTATCAGGACAGAAATCACTCTGATGTAACTCATTACACCACCGATGTTTTCGTTGATAATGTCGAGTTCGTAGGCGGAAAAAATGAGAGCGGCAGCAACGGCGGCGGTTATAATAACGGCGGCTACAATGCTCCTCAGAACAATTACAATAACAATTATTCTGCTCCTCCACAGCAGGCAGCTCCACAGCAGCCGGCTGCTAATGACAGTATGTCTTACGGCAACCTCAGCGATTTTGAGGAAATTCTCAGCGACGGCGACGTTCCGTTCTGAGTAAGTTAACTTTACTTTATTACGATAGGAGGAAAAGTCATGGAAAAGGAAAGAAATTCCCGTCCCTCGAAGAAACCACGCAAGAAGGTTTGTATGTTCTGTGCTGACAGAATCGAGAAAATTGATTACAAGGATCTCGCTAAGCTCAGAAAGTGCATGACCGAGAGAGCTAAGATTCTTCCAAGACGTGTTACAGGCACTTGTGCTTACCACCAGCGTGAGCTTACAGTTGCTATCAAGAGAGCAAGACACATCGCTCTGCTTCCTTACATCAGCGACTAATCATAAAAATTCAAGGGGGGCGTTTTGCCTCCCTTTTTGCATATCCGTATGTAAACGCTCCTTACGGCATCTATGAAGGAGCGTATCATGGGGTCTAACGGTCCGCACGCTGTACGGCGAATTCCTCGTCGGTACGGAAAAGCAGTGATATGCACCATACCGCCGATATCGCCACAAGGATATAGACCGCACGGCTCAATACGCTGTCAGTTCCGCCGAAAAGCCAGCCGACCATATCAAATTCAAATATACCGACCAGTCCCCAGTTTATTCCTCCGATTATGAGAAGAATAAGCGCAAGTTTGTCCCACATATTGAGTACACCTCTTTATTCGGGTTTTCGACGCATTCCGCGCCACACCTCTGACCGCGGTCTGAACCGCGCTTCATTGGTACAAAGCTATTATCACCGCATAATTCTCGTTTATACATTTTTTAAGGAGAAAATTATGGAATATCAAATCATATCTCTTTTCGCCGCGGATAAGATCAACTGGAAGCTTTACGCCGTGATCGCCGCTGCTTTACTTCTGCTCATTCTATATATATGCGTCCATTTCAGCAAGGGCAAGCGCAAAGGCAGAGCTGCCGAGAAAAAAGTGGCAAAGTTTATAAAAAAATTAGGCAAAAAAGATCATATCAGGATCATAAACAATGCTTATCTCCCCCTCTATAATAAAGCCTGCGAGGTCGATCACCTTGTTTTCGGCCGCTTCGGCGTTCTCGTGATCGAAACAAAGGGCATCTCGGGTAAGGTAACAGGCTCGGGCAAGAACCTCACCCATACCATCGGAAGCAAGACCCATAAGTTCTATAACCCTCAGATGCAGAACAAGACTCATATAGACAACGTTATCCACCACCTTAAAAAAGGCGGTTTTGATAAGACTCCTGTAAACGGCGCTGTTGTATTCTCCGACAAGGATATCGAATTCCCGTCAGAGATAGGCATGGATATCAAGGGACTCGAAAAGTATTACAGCTCGCTCCCCGATGCAGGCTGCAATCAGGACGTTCTTTATAACTATTTCAGCGATATGCAGGTAAAAAATCCCTTCAAGAAGATGTGGATAAGAACTCGCAAGAAGAACGACTAAGAAAAACTAAGGATATTAAAAAGGAGTTTATTATGAAGTTCAAAAGTTTTATCACGCTGGCTGCAGCAGCCGCTATCGCCTGCCCTACTGCCATAAGGTGCAGCAGCAAGCCGCTTGCAGCTAATATTCCCTCTGTTACTTTCAGCAATTTCGACAGCCGTATAAACGGCGGTGAACCTATACGCGGCGTAGATATCTCTTCCATCATCTCACTGGAAGAGGCAGGCATGAAATTCTATGACGACAACGGAAATGTTCAGGACATCTTTCAGGTGCTTGCTGACCACGGCGTAAACTATATCCGCGTAAGAATATGGAACGAACCCTATGACAGCAACGGTCACAGCTACGGCGGCGGTCACTCAGACCTTGAAACAGCAGCAAAAATAGGCAAACGCGCTGCTGAGCACGGCATGAAGCTCCTCGCTGATATACAGTATTCCGACTTCTGGGCAGACCCTGCAAAGCAGTATCGCCCAAAATACTGGAAACAGCACGACCATGATACCCTCAAGGGCGAGATATACAAGTGGACTTCATGGGTGCTGAAATACCTTACCGAAAACGGCAGCGACATCGGCATGGTACAGGTGGGCAACGAGACAGAGTGCTATTTCTGCGATGAAAAGGATATGTACAAGATATGTGACCTGTTTTCAAGCGGTGAAAAGGCTGTCCGCGATTTCAGTAAGAATATCCTTATCGCTCATCACTTCGCAAACCCCGGAAACGGCCATTTCGGCTGGTATGCAAAGATAATGAATGAGTGTCACCTCGACTATGATGTATTCGCAACTTCATATTATTCCTACTGGCACGGCTCTCTCGATAACCTCAGGAAAGTCCTCACGGAAATCGGCGATACCTACCACAAGTACGTTATGGTTGCCGAGACCGCCTACCCTTACACAAATGAGGACGGTGACGGCTTCCGCAACAACGCCGGTGACGGTCTGGACAGCTGTGAGATGAAATACGAGGTATCTGTTGGCGGTCAGATAAAGGCACTGACTGATGTTTTCGATACTATCTCAAAATGCAACGGTCACGGTATCGGCGTTTTCTATTGGGAACCTGCATGGCTGGGAGTTCCTGATATACCGTGGGAACAGCAGAAGCAGCTCTGGGACAGCTACGGCTCAGGCTGGGCAACTTCATACGCTAAGGGCTACGACCGCGATGTCACGGAATCAGGCGGTTCTTCCTTCGATAATCAGGCACTTTTCGACTTTCACGGCAAGCCTCTGGAGTCCCTCGACGTTTTCCTCAACATATACCCTCAGAAAAAACCTGTAGTGACTACCACTTCAACGACCACGACTACTACCACAACATCTACCACTGAGCCTGTACGCACAAAGACTATAGTACTCGGTGATATCAATAACGACGGCGTTATAGATGTGTTCGATGTTGTGGAGCTGCGAAAGGCTATTGTTTCAGGGAACAAGTCCGCCGAGCTTGATCTCAACGGCGATAATGAAGTTGGAGTTGCCGACCTTGTGAAGCTCCAGCGCTATATCTTAGGATACGCCGACAATGACCTCACATACAAAACAATTATCGTAAAATAATAGCAAAGCCGCTGCAATTGCAGCGGCTTAACTTATATCCTAACGCCAAAACAGGCTTGCTGTGTGTCAAAAATATTAATCCAATGAAAGGGACTGCGTTCCTTCGGCAGAGTCCAAAGGTGCTTCGCAAAGCGTCCTCTTAACAACGCTCCCGAATCGAATGAGCACTCACTTCAATATTATTTCTGCGATATCTTCGGGCTTCTCGGCAATGTAGTCCGCACCCTCAGCGTTCAGCTCCTCACGTCCGCGGAAGCCCCATGCGCAGCCGATACACTCGATACCTGCGTTCTTTGCAGTCTGCACATCAACATTGCTGTCACCTATCATATACACACGGTTCTCCACATCGGGCAAAGCCGCAAATATCTCAACAAGTATGGCAATATCGGGCTTTGTGGGTCGGTAGTCAACTCCGCCCAGCACCTTGATGAAATCTATATCGGGAAGAAGCTCCTCAACGATCTCCCTTGCCACGTCTTCGGGCTTGTTGGTAGCCACAGCAAGCACGACTCCGCTGTTTTGCAGCTTCTCCAATGTCTCCTTCATGCCGTCATAAAGCTTTGTCTTGTCAAGGTAATGCTCGGAATAGTATTCCTTGAAAAGCTTGTGCAGCTCCGCAGAATTTTCCTTTTTCTCCTCGGGAAGCGCACGTTCGCAAAGCTTCTTAGCGCCGTTGCCGACCATTTTCTTATACGCTTCGTGATCGTGAGCAGGACAGCCCAGACGCTCCAGTCCGTAATTCACAGCGTCGCCCAGATCGCAGATAGTATCGGCGATAGTGCCGTCAAGGTCAAATACAGCCGTTATCATAGCTTCACTCCCCTATCAGTCCGCGTATCTGTTCGGGTGTAAACACATACTCCTTGCCGCAGAAATGGCAGCTTACCGAGGTATCCTTTCCCTCGTCGGCTATGGACTTCAATTCGTCCTTGCCGATACTGATAAGCACCTTTTCTGTACGCTCGCGGCTGCAATCGCACTTATAAACAGGGCGAGCCGTATCAAGTACATTCGGTTCAAGTCCGTCAAGGAGCATATTCGCTATCTCTTCAGGAGTTATACCCTCATCGAGCATCTGAGATACAGGACGTATCTTAGCAACGTTCTTCTCGATGATGTCTATGCACTTCTCATCAGCAAACGGGAGCAGCTGTACAAGAAAGCCGCCTGCTGCTTTTACTGTAAGGTCGGGATTTACAAGGACTCCAAGGCTGCATACTGTCGGTATCTGCTCGCTGGTCGCGTAATAGCTTGCGATATCCTCGGCTATCTCGCCTGAAACCAACGGTATAACGCCTACATACGGCTCTTTCAGTCCCATATCCTTGACAACGGACAGTGTACCGTCCCTGCCCACTGCGCCGCCTACATCAAGCTTTCCCTGAGCATTCAGCGGAAGCTCCACAATAGGATTGTTCACGCAGCTCTTGACATTTCCGCGGCTGTCTGCAACTGCCACCAGCTGTCCGGAAGGGCCGCCGCCGTCCACACGCAAAGTAACGCTGTCATCATCACCCTTGAGCATATAGCCCATGAGAGAAGCTGCCACAGTAAGTCTTCCCAGACCTGCTGTTATTACTGCCGATGTCTTATGTATGCGCTCTATCTCCGAAACGATGTCCTTAGCGTCAAGAACCTCCGCAAAAGCCGAACCGTCGGCAGATATTGCCCTGTATAAATTTCCCATTTCACTTATCCTTCCTGAAAGGTTTATAAAAGTATCCGCTTAGATAGTCTGACCGTTTCTGATACATCTTGCCGCATAAACTATGCGCTGTGAATCAGCCCTCGGTGCTTCAAGGGTATCATCGCCGTACTTGCCCAGCAGCTCAAAGCCGCTCTCCCTGAGCAGACGCTCAATATCCTCCTCGCTGTACGCTTTTTCCGAAAAGCCGTCAGAACTTCGTGAATACATACCGTTTTCCTCAAGCTCGAAGAATTCAAGCTGCATTTTCACTTCAAGGGTATCCTCGTCGAGAGTGTTCTCCCAGACGCAGTAAACGTGCTCGGTCTCATACGTAAAGGTATTGTTTGCAAGTATCTCACGGTGCTTATACGGCGTATTCACGTCGAATATGAACAGTCCGTCCTGCTCCGAGAAAAAGGCAACTCCCTCAAACACCCTGCGCACATCATCGAGGCTTGCAAGGTGGTTTATACTGTCCAGTGCGCAGATAGTGATATCAACTGTACCGAACATATCAAGCTTGCGCATATCCTGACAGAGATACTGTATATTATGTCCGCTGTCGAACTTCTTATCGAGAGCTATCCCAAGCATCTCATCGGAATTGTCAACGCCGATAACGTCGTACCCAAGACCTGCCATGACCTCTGATATACTTCCAGTACCGCAGGCAAGATCAAGGAGAATATTATCCTTTGTTTTTTTGAAGCGTTGAATTATGCCGTGGAAGTATTCTCCACGGCATTTATAATCAATATTTGCGGTAAGCTCATCATAATACCGCGCAAAAGCACTGTATCCGCTCATTTCTCAATCCTTTTCATTAAGTCAGCCGAAAGCAGTACCGCTGTACTTATTCTTCCTCATGAGGTGTATCAGGGTCGGAAGGTTCTATCCTCTGACCGCTGCTGTCCTCAACTCTTCTGCTGCTCTCGATACCATTTTCGTCGTAGTCGATGTACTCGATAAGAACAACGTTCTCATCATTTGTATACTGATGCACGAAGCTTCTGAGCACGAGCTGCTTCTGAGCGTTCCACTCATAGGACTTTGTCTCATACTCTATTTTGTCATCTCTCTTGAAGCACACTTCGAGCATACCGTTATTGGCATCGACGCTGACCTCGTATTTAAGCGCATTCAGCTCATTCCATGAGGAATACACTCCTGTTTCGGGATCATAACGATAGTATCTGCATACCATGTTAAGCCCGTCTTCTTTTTCGTATATACAAAGGTCAGGCAGCGTATCGCCGTCCAGATCCACCTTTTTAAAGAAGTCGGTTATCTTCTTGGACGGGTCTTTTTCAAGCTGCTCCTGTATATATGTCGTATCAACACTCAGGTGCTGATATTCTCTTACTTTACCGTCGCTGTACTCTCTTGATATGCCGATCTTATTCGGTGTCTTTTCGTCAAAGCTCAAAGAGATCGAATCACAATTTTTGGTGTCAAATGAAGGTGCCTGTGTCTGTTCCTGTGTTGGTTCAGCTGTTGTCGGATTGGTATTGTTGTTTCTCGGAGCAACGGGAACAGCTCTTGTGGTACCGTGTACTACACCGTCGCTTCCGCCGTTTGCCCTTGTAGCAGGTTGAACGTTTGATTTCTTAGTTTTATCAGTAGTCGTTCCTGAAACCTTCTCGCCTGCAAGCTTTGTAGTTGTATGTGAACTTTTCTTGCTGTCAGAAGCAGCTTCGCTTTCATAAGTATCATTTTCCCTTGAAGAAGCTTCAACAGTACCTGATACAATGTTGATAGGCTTATCATCAACATTGCTGTCACTTACCTTTCCACAGCCTGTCAGAAGTGCAAGACCGATAACAGGAAGTATGTACTTTTTCATATTGTCACCTCAAAAAACTTTCTATCTCATTAAAAAGAGTCTGCCCGCTTACGACATTCCGGCAAATCGTATAGGGGCGGAGTATACCGCCCCTATTTATCAGTTATTTGCCATATCCTTTGCTTTGCAGCATTTCTTATACTTTTTGCCGCTTCCGCAGGGGCAAGGATCATTATCGCCTATTTTCTTTGAACGGAGAGGTTCATCTGAGAAGCTTCCGTCGCCTGCGCCTGCATTTGGAGCATCAGGCTGAGCAACCTGCTCACGCTCAGGAGCTTCATTTGTCTGGAGCTTAACTGTGAGCAGCATACGGATAGTATCCTCGCGGATAGACTCTACCATTGCATCGAACATCTCAAAGCCTTCGTAACGATACTCGATAACAGGGTTCTTCTGACCGTACGAACGAAGTCCGATACCCTTCTTGAGTTCTTCCATATCGTCGATATGAGCCATCCACTTTGTATCAACGACCTTGAGGAGGATAACACGCTCAAGTTCACGCATTACCTCAGCGCCGTACTCAGCTTCCTTAGCCTGATAGATCTCTCCTGCCTTGGTGCTGAGAGCGTTTACGATATCAGCCTTTGATACTTCTTCAAGCTCGCCTTCCTCAAAAACAAGATCCTCAGGTCCGATGAGCCAGCCGAGGAAGTGATCCCTCAGACCAACAAGGTTCCAGTCGTCCTTGATCTCATCGTCAACGAGATAGGTATCAACTGTAGAAGCGATAAGATCTTCCATCATCTTGAGAATGCTCTCGTGGAGGTCTTCTCCGTCGAGAACCTGAGCTCTCTGCTTGTAGATGATCTCACGCTGAGTATTCATAACGTCGTCGTAGTTGAGGACGTTCTTTCTGATGCTGAAGTTCTGACCTTCTACCTTCTTCTGTGAAGACTCGATTATCCTTGTGAGCATCTTGCTCTCGATAGGAGTATTCTCGTCAACATTAAGTGTCTTCATCATATTTTCAAGACGGTCACCTGCGAAGATACGCATGAGGTTATCCTCGACAGAGAGGAAGAAGCAGCTCTCACCCTCGTCGCCCTGACGGCCTGAACGTCCGCGGAGCTGATTGTCGATACGTCTTGATTCATGTCTTTCTGTACCGAGGATATAAAGTCCGCCTGCTTCCTTGACAGCAACAGCCTTCTCCTTTACCTCAGCATTGAACTTGTCATAAAGCTCACGGTAGAGCTTTCTTGCTGCGATGATCTCTTCATTGTCTGTGTCAGCAAAGCCGATAGCCTCTGCGATGATCTCCTCCGGTATCTCACGCTTTCTCAGTTCAGCTCTTGCAAGGAACTCAGCGTTACCGCCGAGCATGATATCGGTACCACGTCCTGCCATGTTGGTAGCGATCGTTACAGCGCCGTACTTACCTGCCTGTGCAACGATCTCAGCTTCCTTTGCGTGCTGCTTAGCGTTGAGGACTTCGTGCTTAATGCCCTTTCTCTTGAGCATTGCGGAGAGAAGCTCCGACTTCTCGATAGATACGGTACCAACGAGGATCGGCTGTCCTTTTTCGTGACATTCGATGATCTTGTTTATGATAGCGGCATACTTGCCCTTCTCTGTAGTATATACCTGATCGTTATGATCTATACGTATAACAGGCTTGTTAGTAGGTATAGAGATAACGTCGAGCTTGTAGATCTCCTTGAACTCGTCTTCCTCAGTCATAGCAGTACCTGTCATACCTGAGAGCTTTGTATAAAGACGGAAGAAGTTCTGGAATGTAATTGTAGCAAGAGTCTTTGACTCGCTCTTGATCTTAACGCCTTCCTTAGCCTCGATAGCCTGGTGAAGACCGTCATTGAAACGACGGCCCATCATAAGACGGCCTGTGAATTCGTCAACGATAATGATCTCGCCGTCCTTGACAACGTAGTCGATATCGTTCTTCATAACGCCGTTAGCCTTGATAGCCTGATTGATGTGGTGGAGAAGGGTCATATTCTCGGAATCCATGAGGTTCTCTACTCTGAATGCCTGTTCAGCCTTCTTTACACCGCGCTGTGTGATAGTAGCTGTCTTAGCCTTTTCGTCGATGATATAGTCAGCGGTATCGTTGATAGACTCCTGATCCACCTTGTCGTCCATTTCAACGACTGTAGTGGAAGTAAGGGTCTTTGCGAAACGGTCAACGATAGCGTAGAGGTCTGTGGACTTGTCTCCGCGTCCTGATATGATAAGAGGAGTACGCGCTTCGTCGATGAGGATAGAGTCGACCTCGTCCACGATAGCAAAGTTTGGAGCTCTCTGTACGCGCTCTTCCTTGTGAGTTACCATGTTGTCACGGAGGTAATCGAAGCCCAGCTCGTTATTTGTAGCATATGTAACGTCGCAATTATATGCTGCACGGCGCTGGTCGTTATTAAGTCCGTGGAGGATACAGCCGACTGTAAGTCCCAGCCAGCGGAGCACCTTGCCCATTTCTTCAGCCTGAGTCTTAGCAAGGTAGTCGTTTACGGTAACGACGTGAACGCCGAGACCTGAAAGTGCATTGAGGTATGAAGCTACGCAGGCAACGAGTGTTTTACCTTCACCTGTCTTCATCTCGGCGATACGTCCCTGGTGAAGAACGATAGCACCGATTATCTGTACAGGATAAGGCTTCTTTTCAAGAACACGCCATGCAGCTTCTCTTACAGTTGCAAGAGCCTCGGGGAGGATATCGTCGAGAGTTTCGCCGTCCTCAAGTCGCTCTTTGAATTCAGCTGTCTTTGCTTTAAGTTCAGCATCAGAAAGCTTCTGATACTCTTCGTCGAGTTCAAGTACTTTATTTTTAATAGGCTCGATACGCTTCAACTCACGATTTGAGTAAGCGTTCGCGCCAAAAACGTTTTTGAATAAACCCATTTTTGCTTTCCGCCTTTTCATTTTATAGTGTAGGTCTGATAGTATAAATACACATAATATATTTTACAACAAACGACACTGTTTGTCAATACCAAAAGGCAATGTTTCAGTGTGTATACAGTTCATTTTTACTATGTTCAGCTATGATTTTCAGCGTATGCAAAAAAGTGTTACCTTGGCAGGCATCTCGGCATATCTGTAAATACGAGCTTCCAAAAAACATATATAACAACTAAAAACAACACAAAGGCTATAATGCCTATTATGTATTTTCCGTCTATTTCAAGCTTTTCACGCAGCAATTCCGCCAGTATTATCACTGCTGCGACTATTACAGTCAGAATCAGCGGAAATAAAATATTTATCACCTTTTAATATTTGTCAGCTTGATTTTTTAACATTTGCCTTATATAATGATATCATAAATCACATGATTTTACAAGATGACATTTGTCACTATCTATTGTAAAAAAATCATGATTTCATTCATATTATCCCATCTTTCCAATACCAACAATACCTTCATGAATGTAGTCCAGAAAGCCAAACACTATAAGTGCAAGTAATGCCATAAGCCCTATACCAATCAACAGCTCTATGACTATCTTGCGAGTGATCTGTGCGCCTGTTTGCCCCTTGAACTTCTCATCCATTATATGATTCACCAGCGAAGCTATAAATAAAATAACACATCCTATTATACGCAACATATTTCCTACCTCCAATAATCCATTTTCCCAGCATTGTTCATTATGTATGAACAAATATCACATGATTTTCCATGTAATGATAATAGCATACCTCATTCATTTTATAAAGATAACGTTTGTCACTTTATCAGTGACATTTGTCACTATCTATTGTAAAAACATCATGAATATGCTATAATTTATACGGTGATAACTATGATTATGATATCTATATTGGAGATAGACAGACGCGATCTCCACGAACACGCTCATAATATGCTGCGTGAAGCCCTGAAGCTCAGATGTGTGGACTATAACGCGGATACTCCCGTCATAAAAGGCAGGCTCGGAAAGCCTTCCCTCGCCGAGCGTCCCGATATACACTACAATATCTCCCATGCAAACGGTATAGCTGCCTGTCTGGTCTCTGACTTCGAGTGCGGCATAGACTGCGAAAATGTCAGAGCTTTCCGCCCGAATGTGATGAAGCGAGCTTTTTCGGATAAGGAGCGCAAACTGGTGGAGGAAACTCCAGAAAGTGAGCGCGATATCCTCTTTTTCCGCATATGGACTCTGAAAGAAGCTTACGTCAAGGCTCTCGGCATAGGCATATCCTATCCGCTGAACACTGCGGAATTCAGCTTCAGCGGCGACGAGATAATCTGCGACCTTGAAGGCTGCCGTTTCCGACAGTACATAATCGACGGCGGCAAATACATAGTGTCTTCCTGTGAATTGAAAGATCCGCCCGAAGATCCGACCTTATAACACTATGGCACATCTGTGGAAATTGCCCTTACAGCCGCATTTTGGCTGTGCAAAATCAATAAAATCCGAAACAAAATTCGTTCAAATCGGGAAAAATTCTTGTTTGCCCTTGCATTGCCGCTCGTTTTAGGGTATAATAATTATAAGCTTCTTGTTTGATCCATTTGCGTTTCACCTGAAGTATTCTACAAATCGGGAGGCTGATATTATGTTTGATAAAACCATGACTTTCTCCGTCAATGAGGACAGAGAAGCGGAACTCAAGAAAAATCTTACCATCATCTATGATGCTCTTACTCAGAAGGGATACAACCCTGTTAATCAGATAGTAGGCTATATTCTTTCGGAAGATCCTACATACATTACGACCTACAACAACGCAAGAAGTCTTATTCGCCACATCGACCGTGACGAGCTTTTACAGGTTCTTGTAAGATCGTATCTTAACGCATAAAATATAAAGGACGGTCATTGACCGTCCTTTTTTGCTTTTTATACAGCCTACGGGCTGTTTTTTTATGCTCCGTAAGGTCTGAAACAGATGTTGAGGTCAACATCTCCCTCAATGCCCGGGATCCTGCCTGTGTTGGAATACTGCCATATCTTGAAATCATAGTAATATGACGGGCTGTCACTGTACTCCGCAAGCCAGAAGTCGTAGTCCTTTATCCTCGGCAGGTCAAGCTTATGTGTTGCTGTACCTGTGTTCTGATATATCATAGGCGTATAGCCCGAGTCCTTTATCCTTTCGCAGAAGGACACGCAGCAGTCTGCAAGAGCTTCAACACTTACGTCATCGGTACGCGCATTGTCTGTATATACCAGCTCCCAGTCGTAAACTACGGGATACGTTATATTATAGCCGTGAAGTGCATCAATAACAGCATCTGCTTCCTCGATAGCTTCATCGGCATTTGTTGCCTGTGAGTAGAAATATGCGCCCACCTTTATGCCTGCTTCCTGAGCTCCTTCAAGGTTGCGCTGGAACGCCTCATCATACGAAACTATTCCGTCGCCGTATGTACGGTAGCCTACACGTATAAACGCAAAATCTATGCCTGCCTGCTTTACCTGCTCCCAGTCTATCTCGCCCTGAAACTGGGATACATCAATGCCTGTAGTCGATATTACCTCGCCGTTTTCGCTGTAATATGCATAGCCGTTGCGCATGATAAGATTGTTCAGGTCAAGTGTGCTTGCAGGAACGTCCTGATATACAGGAGCAAATATCTCGCCGTATGTATTGTCGTGCATGAGTATCTTTTTGCCGTCAAGCTGGTAGAAAGTCTCCTCTTTTTCTATAACAGCTCTCCTGCGGACTTCGCCCTTGGACTTTGAGTTTGCCGGAACAGCCTCTCCTCTTCCGCGTATCAGTCCTACCCATATCAATGCGAGAGTCAGTAGCAATATCAGGATAGCTTCGACTATCGCTATACTTTTGAATCTAACACGTTTTTTGTTGTCTGCCATTGTTTCCTCCATTTGTTATGTATTTATCTATATGTATATAATATCACATTCATCGAACTTTGTAAACATTATTTCACACGAAATATCATAACAGTTTCGTCACATTCACAACTTTTCACATATTTTTCAGAAAAAAGCTCTTGACAAATGCGCTTTTGTAATGTAAAATTAAATTGAACTCAATCAATAAATCCTTTATTTCCAGAAGGAGGATAATTATGGATTATACTTACAAAACTCAAATGGTTTGCGCTCAGGAGATAAGCTTCCACATCGAAGGAAATGTTATAACAAATATCTCGTTCCTCGGCGGCTGCAACGGCAACCTCAAGGCTATCTCAAAGGTTCTCGACGGCTGGACTGTTGAACAGATAGAAGCTAAGCTCAAAGGCAACACCTGCGGCAGAAGACCTACTTCATGTGCAGATCAGCTCTGTCTCGCTGTACGTGAAGCTTACGAAAAACAGCAGAACGCCTGAGGTGCAGAATGGGCAGATATGACGCTCTGAAACTGGAAAATCAGCTTTGCTTCCCTCTTTATGCCTGCGCAAGAGAGGTCATAAAAAAGTATACTCCCCTGCTGAAGGATTTAGACCTTACATACACCCAGTATATCGCAATGATGGTGCTGTGGGAGAAAAAGTCCGTAAGCGTTAAGGAGCTGGGCAGGCTGCTGTTTCTTGACTCGGGCACTCTTACGCCTGTACTGAAAAGCCTTGAAGCAAAGGGGCTTGTACACCGTTCAAGAAGCACCGAGGACGAACGTGTGCTCATAGTTCAGCTGACAGAAAACGGCGCAGCATTGAAAGAAAACGCCGTTTGCGTCCCTGAAAAGCTCGGCAGCTGTATCCCTCTTGAAGCAGATGAAGCGAAGGAACTTTACAGGCTGCTCTATAAACTGCTCGGCAATGATAAATAATTATATGCATATGTATGCTAAAATAAAACTGAGCCAGTTAGCCTCAAAATGATAATAAAAAAATGAGCCACTAAAATAAAAATCCTGTATAATAAGAGAAAGAGCTTGTGTACAGGAGAAACAAGGAGTGGCAATAGCAATGGAGATCTATGAAAAGATCAGATATTATCGTGAGCATACTGACTACAGTCAACGTAATGTAGCGAAGATACTTGGTGTATCACGCAATACAGTAAAGAAATACTGGGAAGGACAGACCGTTCCGTGGGAACGAAAGCCCGGCAGCGGCAGGAAGAACGATATCATTACCGATGAAGTCAAAGCCTTCATAATAAAATGCATAGAATCTGATAAGAAAGCACCACGTAAACAGCACCATACAGCTCATAAGATATATGAACGTCTGGTTGCTGAATACGGCTTTGAGGGCTGTGAAGCCTCTGTAAGGCGAACTGTAGCGGAACTACGCTGCAATATTCATGATATCTTTGTACCGCTGTCATACGAACCAGCCGAAGCTGTACAGGTAGACTGGGGTGAAGCAACAATCATCCTCGATGGCTGCAAACAAAAGATACAGATACCGCTGACAATGCCGTTGATGATATCCGCGCCCCACTGAAATGCCTGAGAGCCGAGGTTTTTGATAAAGTTTACTGCCGCATTGAAGCCGTTGACAATCGTATCCTTGATGGCTGTGATCTTTTCTGTGACCGCAGATTTTACACTGTTCCAGATATTGGAGACAGTGTTTTTTATTGCGTTCATGATCGTGCTGACTGTATTTTTAATGCCGTTCCAGATGTTGGATACTGTAGAGGAAATCGCATTAAGCACGGATGATACGAATCCGCTGATCGCGTTCCACACAGCAGAAATGACCGCATGAATCGCATTCAGCGTATTGGTAATGTGATTTTTGATGCTCTCCCAGATAGAGGAGATCACCGACCAGATGGCGTTCAGAATACCGGAGATGAAGCCGGAGATTGCATTCCATACGGTGGAGATCACATTGGAAATGGTATCCATTACCGTGCTGACAGTGGTAGAGATCGCATTCCAGATTGTCACAAAAAATGTCTTGATTGCTTCGAGAACGATTGTCACAACAGCTTTTATCGTCTCCCATGTGGTAGTGATCTTTTCGTGGATCCAGTCCATAACACGGGAGATGATCACATGGATCGCTTCAAAAATCGTCTCAAACAGGTACCTGAAGGCATCCAGCAGAGGAGAGATGAAATCATAAATGGTCTGCCATACAGTCGTGATAACCGACCAGATGGCATTCAGCACCGTGCTGATTGCTGTATAAATGGTGTTCCATACGAACTCGATAACAGTCCTGATGAGATCGATCTTCTCAGATACGCTGTTGTAGATCGCAGTCCAGATGCCGACAAAGATGTCCTTGATAGCTGTCCATACAGACACAAAGAAGGTTTTGATACTGTTCAGCACACCGGAAATAAAGCCGGTGATATTATTCCAGAGATTGACGAAAAAGTTCTT
>NZ_JAILNU010000095.1 GCF_024691275.1 Ruminococcus sp.
GAGAAGCTCAACACAGTTGTTACAGGTCTTGAAATGTTCAGAAAGACTCTTGACTTCTGTGAGGCTGGTGATAACGTTGGTGCTCTTCTCCGTGGTATCACAAGAGATCAGGTTGAGCGTGGACAGGTTCTTTGTAAGCCAGGCTCAATTCACCCACACACAAAGTTCAGCGGTCAGGTTTACGTACTGAAGAAGGAAGAGGGCGGCCGTCATACTCCATTCTTCAACAACTACAGACCTCAGTTCTACTTCAGAACAACTGACGTTACTGGTGTTGTTACACTTCCTGCTGACAAGGAAATGTGCATGCCTGGTGATAACGTAGCTATGGACGTTGAGCTCATCACTCCTATCGCTATCGAAGAAGGACTCCGTTTCGCTATCCGTGAGGGTGGTAGAACAGTTGGTTCAGGCGTTGTTACAAAGATCAACGAATAATTTCGTAATCATATTATAATAACGACTTTAGGCGGTCGTGCCTTGTGCATGACCGCCTTTTTATACGATTATACATTGTTATAAAATATACAAATCAGGAAGTGAAATAATGGACTATATTCTGCAAACGCAGCATCTTCGCAAGACCTATGGAAAATTTGTTGCTCTTGACGATCTGACACTGAATATTCCAAAGGGCGCTATCTACGGTATGGTCGGCAGAAACGGTGCGGGCAAGACTACTCTTATCCGTGTCATTACAGGACTGAATTCGCCAACCAAGGGTGAGTATTCGCTTTTCGGAGTAAAGCACACTGACGCTAAAATTCTTGAAGTTCGCAGAAAAACAGGAGCTGTTGTTGAGACACCTTCTCTTCATCCCGATATGACAGCTAGAGATAACCTTATTCAGCAGACTCTTGCTCTCGGTATCCCGAAGGACAATATCGACAATATCCTCAAGCTTGTGGGACTGGCTAATACAGGCAAGAAAAAGGCGAAAAACTTCTCGCTTGGTATGCGCCAGAGACTGGGCGTCGCGTTCTCCCTTGTGGGCGACCCCGAATTTCTCGTGCTTGATGAGCCGATAAATGGTCTTGATCCGCAGGGTATCATGGAAGTCCGCGAAATGATACTCCGTCTTAACAGGGAAAAGGGCATAACTATACTTATCTCCAGCCATATCCTCGATGAATTGTCGCGTCTGGCTACACATTACGGATTTGTGGAACGCGGCAGAGTTATCAAGGAAATGAGCGCTGAGGAGCTTGAGATCGCCTGCCGTACAGCCGTTCATGTCAACGTAAATGATACAAATATTCTCGCTGAAGTCCTCAGAGGTATGGGACTTGAGCACAGGATCTATTCGCCAAATGAAGCCGATATCTTCTCACCTGTGCAGGTAACTCCGCTCGTTCTTGCACTGAATGAGAAAAACTGCTTTGTTAATTCCATGACCGAGCGCCACGAAAGCCTCGAAAGCTACTTCATGGGACTTGTAGGAGGTGTTCGCAATGTCTAAGCTTCTTGCTGAGGGATTAAGAAGGCTTTTTAAGGGCAAAAGATTATATGTAGTTATGATCGTTTTTGCCTGCCTCGTTGCATTTATCCCGATATTACTCAGTATTATTGCTCATGCAAGCGACGAAACAGGCCACGCAGATGAGTTTTTATTCGTTCTCGCAGGTCAGATACCAACATTTGTATCTATAGTTGCAGGTATGATGATATGTCAGGATTTCAAAAACAATACTATAAGAAACAAGATCATAATCGGACATTCAAGGACTAATATCTATCTGACAAACCTCATTGTTTCACTTATAGTTATGTTGATTTTCTTCATTATAAATATCGTTGTTATGGTAGTTGTAGGCGGCATACTTATGCCGTTTAAAGTCTTCCCGTGCGTTGGAATATTCAAGAAAATGCTCCTTATACTTGCGATAGAGACAGCTTTCACATCAACTATCGTGTTCATATGTAATTCTATGAAGAGTACAGGCGGTTTTGTGCTTGCTCTTTGTATGCATTATATCCTGACCACAATTGAGCCGTTTCTGAACTTCATTCCATATAAGCACCGCAAAATACGGGAATTTATAATGGAAATCGTACCAAGCTTCCAGGTAACACTGGTAGTTTACAATTCGCCTGTTGATGGTCTTCCTTCAAAATGGCTGATAATGCTTATTTCATGTGTTGTTATAACAGTTGTAACTACTGTTCTGGGTATCGCATCATTCAATAAGTCTGATCTTAAATGATCCAAAAAGCTTCCTTCGGGAAGCTTTTTTTGTCCTCGTTATGTCATATTATGTATCAAAAAACAAATATCCTCAGTAAAAAAGTACTATTTTTCATTGCAATTATCAGGCAATTCATGTATAATATCAATATAGAATTGTTCGTATCTTGTCTTAGGACGATTTGACAGGAGGGTATTAAAATGAAAAACAACTTAAAAAGAACTGCGGCGGCGGTCACTGCTCTGGCAGCAGTTTTTGCAGGCACATATGGTGGAGTTCCTGTGGTCAAGCCTGCTATGAAGGCTTCGGCAGCGGGCGGACTTGTGGCGTTCCCGGGAGCTGTCGGCGGCGGTAAATACGCTACAGGCGGACGAGGAGGAGAGGTCTACCACGTTACCAACCTCAACGACAGCGGCGAGGGCTCTTTCCGCGATGCAGTAAGCAAGTCGGGACGCATTGTCGTTTTCGATGTAAGCGGAACTATCGAGCTGAAGGGCAATATCCTGTGTTCGAGCAATGTCACCATAGCTGGTCAGACTGCTCCCGGAGGCTCGGGAATCACGCTCAAAAACTACAAAATGGGTATGTCGGGAGATAATATCATCTGCCGTTACATAAGTTCACGTCCCGGCCCCTATGCTTCCACAAGCTCTGGCAACGACGCATGGGGCGGCGCAAAGGGCACAAATTCGATTATCGACCACTGCTCAATGGGCTGGACTACCGATGAACAGTGGGGACTTTACTCAAATAATACCAACTACACCGTGCAGTACTCCGTAATAGGTCCTGCGGACTCGTGGGGCGGTCACAAGAAGGGACTTCACGGCTTCGGTATCATGCTGGGAAAGGGCGACCTGACTTTCGACCACAACCTTATCATACACAATGTTTCCCGTAACTTCCGCGGCAAGATACCTGACCAGTACACGGCAGACTTCACTAATAATATCATCTACGACTGGGGCTACCAGACTGCTTACGGCACTATCGGTCATCTCAATTACGTGAACAATACCCTGAAAGCAGGCAACTCTACCACGGGCGGCTACCACTGGATGTATGTGGACAGCACCACAAAGCCTCAGAACTTCAAGGTGTACTGCTCGGGAAACCGCCTTATCAACAAGGACGGCTCTATGAACGGCATTACGTGGGACAACTGGGCTGGTGTTACCGTCAAGAACGGCATCGGTATATCCAAGAATGATCTCTACAGCTCAACTTCGTTCCCGATAGAACTCTACGGCGAGAATATCTCCACGGCGAATACTGCCGAGAGCGCTGCTGATGCATACGATCATGTTATCAGCTTCGCAGGAAACGGCATTTCGCCCGATAAGCGAACCGCTATCGACAAGCAGTGCGCTAACGAGACTAAAAACGGTACGGGACAGTGCAGCGGTACGGCTGCTTATGATTCTTCCGAAGCTAATCTCAGCAAGTACAATATCAAGTGCGGCGTGACTTATACGTACCCGTCAGCTGTTACCAAGAAGGAGATAACCGACGCTGATAACGACGGTATGGACGATAACTGGGAGCTCGCCCGCGGTCTTGACCCGTCAGACCCCACCGACTACGCAGGAGATTACTGCGGTCAGGGCTATATGAACATCGAGTACTACATCAACGACCTCACTATAGATTCGTTCCCGAAGGGCGTTGTGACCCTTTCACCTGAGGGCGGTAATTTTACGCCTGTTCAGACTGTCTCAGCCTTTGAGACTATCGAGGCGGAAAGCTTCACCAAGGAGAGCGGCATCAGCGCTGAGGAAAATGAGAGCGGTTTCGGAAATATCGGCTATATCGAGAACGGCGACTGGGTAATGTACCGCAAGCTGGATTTCGGAAGCGGTGCTCAGAGCTTCAAGGTGAAAGTTTCGGGAAATGAGGGCGCTATTGAGCTGTATACGGACAGTCTCAACGGTTCGCCTGTTTCAAAGGTCAACTGCGCAGGCACGGGAAGCTTCAGCGAATATGAGGAGATAGAGGTCGGTATTCCAAAGATAACAGGAACTCATGACCTGTATCTGAAGTTTACGGGCGGCGAGGGCTACCTCGTCAACGTGGATAGCTTCGTATTCGGAAAGGACGCAATACCGCTGGGCGGAGAGCTTTTCAAGAATGTTGAGGTGACTTCTCAGGCAAATCCTCTGGTATGGCAGATAAGCAAAAATGCGGCGGTGGATTCGCTGATATTCGGCGACAGAGCGTTCAGGATAGCAGAGCTGAGCACTGAACTCGAAGGCGCTGAAATGCTGCTTACTTCATGCGACGCGAAGGGCACTAAGGGCGAAGCCGCAAGCTTTGCCGCAGGACGTGATATGTCAGTGTATGTGGGTCTGGACAGCCGTGTGGAGAACGTTCCCGAATGGCTGAGCGAGTATACTCTCACGGAAAATGTCTGCAAGTCGGACAACGATGTGACGTTCAAGATGTATAAGCTCGACGTGAAGGCAGGGGAGAAGGTATCTCTCGGCAGCAACGGTCAGACCTATATGTGCGTGAACTATATCGTTATGGGAGTTCCTGTGCAGTCCGTCGAGCCTGTGCGCGTAACGGGTGATATCAATGACGACGGAGCTGTGGGAACTGCCGACCTTGTAATGCTGCAAAAGCATCTTCTCGGCAGGGAGAGCCTCGCTCAGGAGCAGCTTCCCTATGCTGACATCAACGGCGACGGTGCAGTAGATGTATTCGACAGCATCGCGCTCAGAAAGCTGCTCGTTGCAGATCTTGAGCATATTAATGTTGATTGAGTATATTAATAGGGGCGCACACTGTGCGCCCTTAATAATTACTATTCACTAAGCGCAGCATTCACACTGCTCAGACAAGGCGGATATCGAAGCGTTCCAGCCAGTAGTTCAGCTGAATGAAAAAGGCGATAGTCTGGGGCAGATTCATGAGCTGTCCGTACCACTGAACGTGTTCCTCATGCCGCAGAAGCTTTTCCAGCTCCTCGCGCTTTACGAGCTGAGTGAGTTTTTCGCCGCCGTTGTCGAGTATACTGCGGAGCTTTGCGGTGACACCTTCGAGAAATGCAGGATTATGCGTTTTAGGATAGGGACTTTTTTTGCGCCAAAGGACTTTTTCGGGCAGCCATTCCTTCATGGCTTCGCGGAGAAGTCCTTTTTCTCTGCCCATATAGTCCTTGAACTCCCACGGCACGTTGTAAAGGTACTCGGCGATGCGGTAGTCGCAGAAGGGCACACGGACTTCCAGACCGCTGTACATAGACATTCTGTCCTTGCGGTCGAGAAGGGTCTGCATGAACCAGTGGAAGTTGAGTTGTGTCATCTCGCGCATACGGTACTCAAGGGGACTGTCACTGCTGAGCTTCATGGCGTAGTCGGCTGTGTTTCTGTACGCGGAGTAAACATACTCCTCGGCATCTATTGCCGAAGCGTATTCGTCGCAGAGGAAACGCTTGCGGTAGGCAGTGCTCTGCGCCCACGGAAAGCCGTCGGTCATGCGGATATCCTTATCTCTGTACCAAGGGTAGCCGCCAAATATCTCGTCCGCACACTCTCCCGAGAGAGCTACTGTTCCGTAGTTCTTTATCTCGCGGCAGAAAAGCAGCAGCGAAGCGTCAACATCAGCCATGCCGGGAAGTCCTCTTGCTTCTGTGGCTTCGTCAAGAGCTGCGATCAGTTCGGGAGTATCGACTACAGTCCAGTGGTGGTCTGTATCGAGATATTCAGCCATGCAGCGGATATACTCGGGGTCGCTGTCAGGCTGAAAATGGCTCTTTTGGAAGTATTTGTCGTTGTCGCGGTAGTCCACGGAGAAGGTACTCAGTCGCTTGCCCTGCTTTTTCAGCTCCGCAGCTGCTACCGAGGAGATAAGGCTCGAATCCAGACCGCCCGAGAGGAAGGTGCATACAGGTACATCTGAGACAAGCTGCCGCCGTATTGCGTCAAGGACGAGCTCGCGGACGTGTTCCGCGGTCTGTTCAAAGCTTTCGTGGAGTTCACAAGCTTTCAGCCGCCAGTACTCCCATATATCAAGCCCCTTATCGGTATAATATCCGCACCAGCCTGCTTTCAGCTCTTTAACTCCGCGTATAACACCGCAGCCCATAGTGCGTCCGGGAGCCATGAGGAGAAGCTCGGCAGCTCCGTGCTCGTCTATCACATGGGGGATATCGGGGTGTTCGAGGAGTGCAGGCAGCTCCGAGGCGAATATGAGATTATTGCCTGTATCGTAGTAAAACAGCGGTTTTACGCCTATTCGGTCGCGGGCAAGGAAGACGCGGTGCTCCTGCTCGTCATGGACTGCAAAGGCAAAGATACCGTTGAATTTATCGACGCAGGTGCTGCCCCATTTTATGTAGCTTTTCAGGACGACTTCCGTATCGGAATGGGTATCGAAGGCGAACTCCTCGGACAGTTCGCGGCGCAGCTCGTCGGTGTTGTAGAGTTCGCCGTTGTATACTATGGTGTATTTGCCGCAGGTCATGGGTTGTCTGCCGCCGTCGATGTCGATGACAGCAAGGCGTGTGTGGATAAGGGCTGCGTTGCGTGTCAGTTTCATGCCGTGCTGGTCGGGACCTCGGTGAAGCAGTGAACGCTGCATATTTTCATATATTTTCATATTTTCGCGCATATCTTCGGTAAAGCTTATAGCTCCTGCAATTCCGCACATAATACTCCTCCACCGCTTTACAGCATACGGTACGCTGGTTTAGTAATTAGTAAGCAGTGAGTAGTAAGGGCGATTGACCGTTTCTACTTACTACTCTCAATTTTCTACTCACTCACATGATATGAAAAAGGCCCCTGATGTGTGTCAGAGGCCGTGAGAATATTTACTTTTGCTTGTGAAGTCCTGACTTTATGCCTGCGATTATGGTCTCACGGGCTTTAATGGCTTCATCTTTTGTGAGGGGAGGTGTATTTCCGAGAGGATACTCCAGTCCGAGCTCTTCATATTTTGGCTTTGCCATATCATGATAGGGGAGTACATCAAGCGCTTTCAGGTTGCTGAGGTTGGAGAGATACTCGCCAAGAGCGAATAGCTCCTCGTATTGGTCGGTGATGCCGGGGACTACCACATGGCGTATCCATACGGGGATACCGAGATCGCGGATATGCTCTGCAAATGCGAGGATATTGCGGTTGCCTTTGCCTGTAAGCTCCTTGTGGCAGTCATTGTCTATGTGCTTTATGTCGAGCATGACGAGGTCGGTATATTTCAGTACCTCGTCGATCTTTTCGTGGGAATTCGGGTCGTAAACTCCTGCTGATGTGTCAAGGCAGGTATGAACGCCCCTGCTTTTTGCAAGAGCGAACAGCTCCGCGAGAAACTCGGGCTGTGCCAGCGGTTCGCCGCCTGTAGCGGTAATGCCGCCTGTTTTCAGGAACTCCTTATATGAATCGTATTCTTTCATAAGATCCTCGGCAGTTCTTTCAGTACCACCTGCGAAGTCCCATGTATCGGGGTTGTGGCAGTATTTGCACCTGAGAGGACAGCCCTGGAAGAACACTACAAAACGAACTCCTGGACCGTCTACCGTTCCGAAGCTTTCTGTGGAATGGATATGTCCTATCATGTTCTGCACCTCTGTTCTGCGTATCTTAGCAGCTCGTCCCTGTCGTTGCTGACGAGCTCTCCCATGACGAGTTCAAGTAGTTCCTTCTGCGTTTCGCCTATTTCAGCCCCTTTTATACCAAGCTGTACGAGGTCTGAGCCGTTGACGGCAAGACCGCGGATACTTCTGCATTCGTCATTTTCGATGATCTCGTGAGCGGCTTTTATAATACGGTCAAAGTAGATGTTCTCTTTGAGTACGAACTCGTTTTTTGCCGAGTTATCGCACTTTTTCATTTCCATCAGCTCGAAGAACAGCTCATCGCCGAGCTTTGACATCATTCTCTTTGCATCGGATCTGCTGCGCAGTTTCTTGCTGTGATTGGCAATGAGAGCAGCCGTGTCTGTGACAGAGTGGTTGTCGTAGCGCAGCTCCTGCATTATAGCCGTAGTCATCTCCGCACCTACGCGGTCGTGCTGTTTGAAATGACCTCTGCCGTTTTCGTCGATTTTCATGCATGAAGGTTTGCCGATATCGTGGAACAGCAAAGCCCTGCGAAGCAGCAGGTCTTCAGGCGGTGCAGCTGCAATTGCGCGGACGGTGTGCTCCCAGACGGTGTACCTGTGGTATGGTGAGCGCTGGTCAAGTCCGATAGAAGGTTCAAATTCGGGGATAATTGCAGTTATTACATTGCTGTATCCCAGAAGAACGTCAATACAGTTCTTGCCGCATATGAGCTTATCAAGCTCCTCGCGGATACGCTCGCGGGAGATATTTTTCAGGTCATTACGCATACTGTGGACAGCTTCTGCGGTTGCTCCGTCGATGCTGAAACCGAGCTGTGAAGCAAAGCGGACAGCTCTCATGATACGCAGAGCGTCCTCGTTGAAGCGTTTTTCGGGATCTCCGACGCAGCGAATGATACCGTTTTGTATGTCTTCTTTGCCGCCAAAGGGGTCAACGATATTGCCGTGTCTGTTCATAGCGATAGCATTCACGGTGAAATCGCGGCGAGAAAGGTCGGCAATGATATCGTTGGTAAATTCCACATTGTCGGGACGGCGGTGGTCGGTATACTCGCCGTCGATGCGGTAGGTAGTTATCTCGAAGGGCGTACCGCCGCACAGTACAGTCACGGTGCCGTGTTTCAGACCTGTGGGAATGACCTTATAGCTGCTGAAGACCTCCAGTATCTGTTCGGGAAGCGCATTTGTTGTAATGTCTGTGTCGTGGCATTGTCTGCCCATAATCTCGTCGCGGACACAGCCGCCGACCATATAAGCTTCAAAGCCGTGTTTTTCCAGCTCTGACAGTATCGTATCGGTGTTCTTATCAATATTCAAAACAGCTGTCTCCTTTCGGTGTATGCCGTGTTTATGGTTCATAGACTATTATACAACAAATATCGGGATTTGTCCAGTACTCGAAATAGAGAGGGGCTGGCAGAGCCAGCCCGCTTTGTTATTATTACAATGCTTTTTCTATTGCTTCGCGCACTTTTTTCAGAGAAGCTGTCGGCTCGAAGCGTACGAGGAGCTGTCCGTCCCTGCTGATGAGGAATTTTGTGAAGTTCCATTTTATAGCGCTGTTATTTTTGTAGTCCTTGTCCTTTATCTTGAGTATGCCGCTCATTGCCAGTCCTGCGGGACTCATGCCGAAACCCTCGAATTTGCTGTTCTCCGTGAGCCATTTGTAGAGCGGGTCGGCATTTTCGCCGTTGACTTCTATCTTGGAGAACTGCGGGAAAGTGATACCAAAGCGGCCCGTACAGAAGGAATGTATCTCCTCATCGCTTCCCGGAGCCTGCTCGCCAAACTGATTGCAGGGAAAATCAAGAATCTCAAGACCTTTTTCCGAGAACTCGTCATAAATGTCCTGAAGCTCGTCGTACTGAGGTGTGAAGCCGCAGCCTGTTGCAGTATTTACGATGAGCAGCACCTTGCCCTTATATCCTGAGAGAGAAACGTCGCTGCCGTCCTGTGCCTTTACAGAGAGATCATAGATATTCATAATTTTTCCTCCTTATAAATTGGTTTATCCAAATTAGATTGAACTCAATCAGTTTTGTTACTGTTATTATATACTAATTATTTGCTTTTGTCAAGAGTTTTACACGATAATTTATATTTATAACTAATATTAACATTTACAGGCTTGAATTTAAGCAGTTTATATATTATAATAGGTCACAACATGGCAAAATAGTTGTTTTCACACTGTTATCATGCAGATTTTAAACCTTTTTCATATAACTTTAAGACTAATTTAAGGGGGTGGCGATATAATTTAGCCATAGTCAAACAACAGGTGGTTTGAAATTAGCGGGAATATTAAAAAAGGAGAATGATCATTATGAAGAAAACAAGCATTAAAAAGTTTTTTGCGGGACTTTCGGCTGCTTTTGTGGCAGTTTCCGCCCTTCCTGTAACGGTTTCGGCAGCAGAAACTTCTGTATCGCCGATCGTGGGTGATGCAAACTATGACGGTCAGATAGACCTCTCTGACTGCGTTATGATAATGCAGGCTCTGGCAAATCCTAACAAGTACGGTGTAGGCGGCACGGACGAGCACTGTATCACAGAACAGGGCTGGAAGAATGCGGACTGCAACGGCAAGAATGACGGTGTATCGACCGAAGACGCACTGGCTGTTCAGTTGTACCTCCTTGGCAAGGGAACTCTCAGCAGCGGCAAGACTGACGAAGATCCTGTTGCAGAGGCAGTAAAGATTCACCTGAAGGGAACTTCTATCGAGGTCGAGGGCGATAATGCAGCTGTTGAGGGCACAAAGGTCACTATCACACATTCGGGTACATATTATGTGGACGGTACTCTTGACGACGGTCAGATCAACGTAAATATCGCTGATGAAGCTGCTGACCCTGATACCGTAAAGATATTCCTGAATGGCGTGAATATCACGGGTAAGAACGCTCCTGCGATCCTTGTGACAAACGCTAAGAATACATCTATCAATATCGTGGACGGCACTGAGAATACCATCACAGACGGTGATACGGCATATTCGGGCGATCATCTCAAGGCTGCCGTTATCGAAGCAAAGGACGATATGACTATCAAGGGCGGTGAAAAGGGAGACGGAGTTCTTAATATCACCGCTAATACACAGGATGCCGTAGCTTGTAACAACGATATCAAGATCAACGGCGGCAATATCAATATCAAGACCCTTAATTCTACCGATAAGACAGATGCTGTCAAGGCTAAGAAGTCGGTAACTGTCAAAGCCGGAACTCTTACTATCGACTCTGCGGGCGACGGTATCAAGTCAAGCAAGGAAACGGTTGTATTTGAGGGTGGTACAGTTTCGATCAAGGCAGGCAATGACGCTGTACAGGCTGAGACTGCTATTGATATAAGCGGCGGTTATATTGTTGCAGGCGGCGACCGCGGACTTACAGCTGTAACAGGCATCAATATCACAGGCGGTATTGTGTACGCTACAGCTACCGATAATCAGGCAGATGAGAAGATAATGACAGTTTCGCAGTCAACGCTGCTCCTCAACTGCGTAAATGACCCGACCAACGAAAAGGACGGCACATGGAAGAAGTCTAACGCTATCAGCGGCGGCAGCAAGGTAGAGTTCACAAAGAAGTACAAGTATGTGCTCATAAGCGGCGATACAAAGGTAAAGGATATGCGTTCATGCTCACTTGCCAACCTTTCTTCAGGAAAGCTTGTTTCTCATACTGACGGCAAGCAGACCCTGTTCCAGCTCAATCAGGGCATCGCAGTATTCGATAATGTTGACCCTTCAGGCGTTGGTGAGGATACAGTCGTTGATCCTGCAACAGAGGGACTTACTATAACTCTCTCGGATTCAGGCATGATAACAAATGCTTCTTCCGAGGCTAAGGTGGAGAATAACGTATGCACTATTACTCAGCCGGGTACATTCACAGTTACAGGCGAGATGACAGGCGGACAGATAGTTATTGATGTGGACAAGACCAAATATCCCGACGGTGTTGTAGAGCTCAATCTCAGCGGCATGAGCCTTACAAATACCAAGGATTCTCCGATATATGTAGCTTCCATAGCTGACGAGGTAGTGATCGTTGCCAAGAACGGCACAGAGAATACTATCTCCGACGGCACAGGCTACACCAACGCAGATAACGATACGGGAGCTATTTACTCCAAGGACGATATCAAGTTCAAGGGCAAGGGCAAGCTCACGGTCAACGGAAACGCTGCTGACGCTATTGTTGGCAAGGACGATATCAAGATATACAACGGAACTCTCGTTGTAAATGCTGTTGATGACGGTATCCGCGGCAAGGACAGTGTTACTATCGGAAACGCTCCTTCTTCGAGTGATGAGGTAATGGACTATTCTGCGCTGAATGTCTCGGTCAAAACAACATCAGGCGACGGCATCAAGGCAACTTCCACCGATGCTTCCTCTACTGCTAAAGAAGTGGGTATCGTTACCATAAACGGCGGAACTGTCAATATTGATTCTTATGCTGACGGCATACAGGCTGAGCAGACCTTCATAATGAACGGCGGCGATGTTAATGTAAAGACATATGAGGGAAGCTCGTTCACAGGCACAGGAACTACAGGCGGAAATCAAGGCGGCTGGGGCAGACCAGGTCAGGGCGGTCCGGGAGGCTTCGGCATGGACGGAAACTCCAACAAAACAGATATCTCCGCAAAGGGTATCAAGGCTGTAGGTATCTATGATGCAGCAGGTACAACATGGCAGAGCGGCGGCGATATCGTTATCAACGGAGGTACTGTTACCATTGATTCGTCTGATGACTGTATACACTGCGGAGGCAATATGACACTTACAGGCGGTATTTTCAAGCTTGCATCTGCCGATGACGGAGCTCATGCAGACCATACCCTCACTATTGGTACAAAGGGCAGCGATAAGTATGACGATGTTGTCATAACAGTCGAAAAGGCTTACGAGGGCATTGAAGCTCAGAAGATATACCAGAACAGCGGTTCAGTTATCGTGAACTCCACTGACGACGGATACAACGCAGCAGGCGGCAGTGACGGCTCAGGCGGCGGCAATCCGGGTATGCCTTGGGGACAGGGAAGATTCGGCGGCGAAAACAACAGTAATGCTGCTGATTATATCATACAGATAAACGGCGGCTTCTCACTGGTAAACGTTGCTAACGGCGATCATGACGGTTATGACTCCAACGGAAATATCGAGATAAACGGCGGTTATGTAGTATCCAACGGCAATGAACCGTTCGACTGCGGTGACGGCGGAAACTGTTCCATCAAGGTCAACGGAGGCGTATGGGTAAGCAATTGTCCGTCAGGCGGCATGAGCATGGGCGGCAGTGAAATGACAGCTTCTGTAACTGCATCGCAGAATGTTAGCGCAGGTTCAAGGCTTTCACTTGTCGGCAAGGACGGAAAGGTCATAGTATCCTTTATCGTTGACAAGGCAGTAAGCCAGCTCAAGGCAGGCGGCACAAATACTTCGGGAGCTTCCTTCAAGGTTGGCGGAACTCTCAACGGTGCTGAGTATTTCCAGATGATAGACGGAACACAGTCTGCCGGATACGGTGGTACTCTTTCGTGATCAAGTATAAATACCTTTCTTTTAAAGACCGCAGCTTCGGCTGCGGTCTGTTTTATGCAGAAAAAAGTATGTTTTACAAATAACGGGATCCCAAAGGCAGTGCCTCTCTAAGCACGGTGCTTATAAAGAAGTTTTTACGTGAGATGTTGAGGAAACCCCTTTTGAAAAAGATTCGGGGGAAACCTTTCCTCAGAAAGGTTTCCCCCGATAATTCCGTATAAAGTTCCTATATAAGCACAGTGCTTAATGAGAAGCGCTTGCTTTTACATTATTATGTTTCCTGATTCTCTGGTGGTTGATCAGGCGGAGTTGTTGGTTCAGGAGCATTTGTAGTTGGCTCAGGCGGATTTGTAGGTGCTTCTGTAGGAGCCTGAGTTGTAGGTACAGGAGCCTGTGTAGTTGGAACTGCTGTCGTTGTGGGAACTTCTGTAGCAGGAGGCGCTGTCGTGTAATACTGAGAGTTGTTAGGATTAAAGTAGAATACAGTAAGCTTTTTGCCGTCCTTATTGCTGAAGAATGCACCAGGTTCAACGACCTTGCCGTCAACCTGTATCTCAACGATAGATTCCGTGTTGGAGTAAGCACTCTTTGATTCGATGAACTGATAATTGAGCTCGGATATACCAGCCTTTGCGAGGGCGTTCTTGTACTGGTCTACGGTACAGCCCTTATAATCAGGGATGTATGCAGACTCCTTGCCCTTGCTTACCTTGACCTTGATGACCTGACCCTGCGAGATCATTTCGCCTTCCTTGACAGCCTGCTCGAAGATCATATCGGTATCGTATTCGTCATTATATTCGTATTCAGCATCGAGCACGAAATCGCTCTTCCATTTATCCTTTGTAGGCTCGAAGAATCTGCCGATGAGCTTTGGCATTTCGATATTCTTTACAGCTGTAGGCTCGGTATCGTCAATGATATTGTCGCTTACAGTTGTAGGCTGACGCTTTTTCTGTTCGGTCGTGGAACTGTCGTCCTTTGCAGGAGTGAGTATATTTATGAAGACGACCATAAGCACCATAAGTATCGCCAGCGAGAGCAGACCGATTATTATTGGTACTTTTATACGGTCAACGGTATTGACTTTTTCGTAGTTGTAGTCATCATTGCGGCGAGACTTATGTGATACGGGAGCGCTGCGTTCGTGGATAACGTTCTGCGGCTCGGGCTGCTGATACTGCTGCTGGTACTGCGGCTGCTGATACTCAGGCTGTACAGCTGATGCAACATGAGAAGCGGGGGCAGAAGAATAGCTTTCGTCGGGAACATTTTCCTGAAGCAGCATAGTGCCTTCGAGGTTGTTTTCCTCCTCAGCCTCGGAAGGCTGTTCAAAGAGTTTTGTAACGAGCTCGGTGATAGTCTGTATACGGTCTCTGCCGTTGAGGTTCATACCTTCCATGATAACTCTTGAAACGTGGCGCGGAATGCGTGAATCAAGAGAGTGCGGCTCGTGCAGGTCGTCGTGCTTCTGACGGCTTACGGAGTCCACAGGCATACAGCCTGTCAACGCTCTGTAGAGCAGGGCGCTTACGCCGTAAACGTCGGTCCATGAACCCTGACGGCTGCTGCTGTTAGCTGAATACTGTTCGGGAGCGGCATAGCCTTTGAAAAGCTCGTACTCAAGACCCGCATTGGCAGTTCTGACAGCTGATACGCAGAAGCCTGAGAGTTTGAGCTCGCCTTTTTCGGTTATATATACGGTATCAGGGCTGATAGCGCGGTGTATGATACCTGCGTTATGGAGGATACCGATAGTTGTGAAAAGCGGCGGGAATATCTTTGATACCTGTTCCCAGCTCAGTTCTCCGGCATTTTCCTTTAAGTAATCGAGCATTTTAACGCCTTCGATGTACTCAAAGACGGTATATGTAGTGTTGTTCTCGGCAAACATATCGAGAACAGGGGGGATATTTGTGTTATTGCGAAGTCTTGCGAGTGATTTGTTGAGTTCGGTATACTCCGCCATGAAAGCCTTGTACTTGGCAAGGTTATTGTAATTTACACTGATGGTGGGCTTATTTTTTACACGGGTGCAGAGATTGATTGGCATATATTCCCTGATAAGGACTTTTTTGCCGCTGGATATATCTGCTCCGATATAAGTAGCGCCTTCACCGTTATATTCCAGAAGAATACCGCAGAGGTACTTGCTGTGGAGTATAGTACCGGGTGGGACATACATTGGGTTATGATCTGTACCTTCCACATATCCGCATGACGGACATACATGAAGTGTAGAGTCATATTGTTCCATGCATCTGAAGCAAAATTTTTTGTCTCCCAAAGCAGCTCCTCCTCCTAAAGATAGTTAATGCATAAAATAGGCATCATATCTATTTTATCAGTTAAACTGCAAATTGTCAACTGTTTGGAGTGGGATAATCCGAAATCTTTTGAATTTGTATTTTTTTTGTAATTATTTCATGGAGAATTTTGCTTAATTGTAACATTTGGGAAGAATAAAATAGGGTTCGGCATGAGCATGATGCTTATACCGAACCCTCTGAACGGTTTATCAGAGATTTCCGCTGTTTACGGAAATAATTTTCATTGAGCTGAAACGGAAGGTACCGTCTTCCTTCTCAGTGAGCTTGAACTCGACCTGTTTTGCGACAGTTCTATCCATCCACTGAGGGAGCTCGTCGTAATAATCGACAGTGAGAGTATAATCGCTGCCGTTCTTGACGATAGTCTTGATCTCGGGAGCATATGTATGAGTTATAGGCTTTATCTTGACGTTGTATGCTCCGTCGGAATAGTAGAAGCGCGATTCGAGAGGGCCAACAGTTGCGTGTTCAAAGGCAGGGAGGTTCTCGCCGAAAAGCTCTACAGCGTATTTCTCAACGTCAACATCGGGGATAGACACAGTATCGAGAGTAGGCTCGTACTTTGATATCTTGCTGTCGTCCATGATTATCGACCATATAGTAGCGGTGATTATCTGCTCGGAAGTGAGCTGTGACGGATCGCTGAAAGGCTCTATATCCATGATGGCTGCGGGGTATATCATTTGAGTGAAGCTGTCCTTCTTGACCTCGCCTGAGGTAAACCTGTGGAATAGTCCAACGCCCTTGGCGATAGTAGCGATGATGCCGATAACTGCAAATACGGACATAACGATGCCGAGCACGGTATAAAGGCGCTTTTTCTTGTCAGCTCTTGCGACATCGGCAAAGGAATCGGTTTCAACGTGTTCTCTGCGCTGAGCAATGAGCTCGTCGGGGTCTTCATCGAGTATACGGCCGAGGGCAGAAGTTACCTTGCCCTTTGGTTTCTGAGGTTCGGATACAGGCTCGTTCTTTGCTGCATCGTCGGTATTTTCGGCAGGAGAAGTCTCCGGAGCGTTCTCAGGCTCGGCTGCGGCTCCTTCTGCGGGAGCAGCTTCTTCGGTCACGCTGTCATCTTCGGGAAGCTCCTCTGCTTCCTCGATGCTGAATTCCACGGGAGGTGCAATCGCACCCAGCTGAGCGCGGCGCATCTCGATGACCTGCTGCTGTTTATCGGGATCGAGCTCGTCAAAGCGCTCTTTCAGGTCGGGAGTAAGTCCTGCGATTATATCCTCGTCGGAAAGAACAGTTGCCTCAGCAGGAGCGGCTTCTTCCTTTGGAGCATTTATATCGGCGATAGCCTCGGCAGCGTCCTCGCGGATATTTTCGAGCATATCTCCCACGGGATCACTGAAATCGGGAGCTTTTTCGCTCTCCTGATTTATAGCCGCGATAGCAGCGTCGATAAGGTCTGTTGCGGACGGCTCGTCATGAGCTTCAAACAGACCGTCCTCGGGAGCACTTTCAGTCTCGGCAGCGTTCTCAGCTTCGTTCTCGTCCTTGCCCTTGCCCATGAGCTTCTTGAAGAAGCCCATTTTCTTTGGCTTTTCTTCGTCATTCTGAGAATTTGCGAAATGAGCCTCAGCTGCTTTGCTCAGGCCCTCGACAGCTTCGTCAAGAGCCTCTATTGCAGGATCGGTATTATCGGCAGAAGATGAATTGACAATAGTTTCTTCCGTAAATGTGACGGCAGTAGGTTCGCTTGCTGCGGCAGCTTCTTCGGCAAGACGCTTCATTTCGTCTATCTGACGCTGTTTTTCGGCAGCCTCCTGAGCTTTGCGGAGTTCCTCAGCTTCCTGAGCAAGGCGGAGCTGCTCTGCTTCTTCTTCGGCGCGGCGCTGTGCAGCAGCTTCTTCAGCCAGACGCTTTTTCTCGGCAGCAGCCTCTGCGATCCTTCTTGCTCTTTCCTCCTGCTCTTCCCGTAGTCTTTTTTCTTCTTCTATTTTGGCAAGTCTGCGTTGTTCTGCTTCTTCTGCAAGGCGCTGTCTTTCGGCAGCAGCTTCCGCAGCACGTCTTGCTCTTTCAGCGGCTCTTGCTTCTTCGGCAGCAGCCTCTGCTGCTCTCTGAGCCTGTTTTTCTCTTTCTAATTCCTCGCGGCGGAGGGCTTCGTAGTCAGGCAGTTCGCCTGTAATGACGATCTTCTTTTTCTTTGTCGGCTTCGGAAAATCCTCAGTCATGGGGATAGTATCGAATACTCTTGTAGATTCAGCCGAAGCTTCTGTGTGCATTACCTCTGCGATGATATTGGGGACTTCCTCCTCGTCCGACGGATCATCGGATACGGGTTCGGGTATGGGGATATCATGGGGCGGGGGAGCGAATTCCCATACAGCAGGCTGCTCGTCATTTGCCGAGTTGTCGGCGACAGGTTCATCGGCGGATATATGGTTCCTTTCTGCTTCAAGAGCATGGAGCAGATCATCGACCGACATATCGTCGAATTTGCTCTTTCGTGCAGCTCTGGGAGTTGTGTGGCTTCGTGCAGGAGCACTGCTGCCGCTGTTGTCCATAAGGCTGTTGAGCATATCGTCAAGATCTTTTCTAATAGCCATTTCGACCTCCAAAATCAAATGAAAATAGAACTTTTGCTGAGAGTTCCTTATCTTATCTGACCGTTTCCGTTTATCAGATACTTAACTGTAGTAAGTTCGGTAAGACCCATAGGACCTCTTGCATGGAGCTTCTGTGTCGAAATGCCTATTTCTGCGCCGAAACCAAATTCGCCGCCGTCTGTAAAGCGGGTCGAAGCGTTTACGTAGACAGCCGCAGCGTCTACCTGCTTCTGGAACTTCTGAGCATTTTCGAGTGAGCTTGTAACTATGCACTCGGAATGTTTAGTGCTGTATTTTCTGATGTGGGCGATAGCTTCGTCGATGTCGTCCACAACCTTTATAGCGATGATATAGTCATTGAATTCTGTTGCGTACTCTGTCTCGGTAGCCTTTTCAACGGTATCACCGAGTATAGCGATAGTCTTGTCACAGCCGTAGAGCTTTACGTTGTGTGCCTTGAAGCGCTCTGCGATAAGGGGCAGGAACTTGTCGGCGATGTCCTTGTGGACGAGAAGGCTCTCGATAGCGTTGCATACAGAAGGACGCTGAGTTTTTGCGTTGTCGGTTATCTCCACAGCCATATCAAGATCGGCAGAAGCGTCAACGTAAACGTGGCAGTTTCCTGCGCCTGTCTCAATAACAGGAACAGTAGCGTTCTTGACTACAGCCTGAATGAGGTTTGCGCTTCCTCGTGGGATAATAACGTCAACGTAACCGTTCAGACGCATGAGCTCTGTGGTGGTCTCGCGGTCGGTCTTGTCGACTACCTGAATCATATCAGCAGGAAGACCGGCTTCCTCAACAGCCTTTCTCATGATGTTTCCGAGGCAGATATTGGAGTTTATAGCCTCCTTGCCGCCCTTGAGGATAACGACGTTGCCTGTTTTCAGGCAGAGAGCAGCCGCGTCAACAGTAACGTTCGGGCGTGATTCAAAGATGATGCCGATAACACCCAGCGGTACGCGGGTCTTGATTATCTGCAAGCCATTGGGACGGCAGCCGCCGTCGATGACCTCGCCGATAGGGTCTGCGAGGTTGATTATCTCGTCAACTCCCTTAGCGATGCCTTCGATCCGCTTTGCGTCCAGCATAAGTCTGTCCTGCTTTGCCTCTGACATACCGTTAGCCTTAGCGTTGGCGATATCCTTTGCGTTTTCAGCGATTATAAGCTCCCTGTTAGCAATGAGAGCTTTTGATATTGCTGCAAGAGCATTGTTTTTCTGTGAAGTTGAGGCACTTGCCGCAGCAGCCTCAGCAGCCTTGGCTCTTTTGCCCAGTTCCTCTGTATAACTCATATTTACACCTCTTGTATGTGGTCTGTATTATTGTGCCTTGAAAAGCGTACCTATCTCCTTGTCCTCAAAGAGGTCGTAGAGCTTTTCGGGGTCTTTGCCGTTCATGATTATCATGTCTATTCCTGCGTTTGTAGCGATCTTGGCAGCGGTTATCTTCGTGGACATACCGCCTGTGCCGAGACTTGTACCTGCACCGCCTGCCATAGCCTCAATCTCGGGAGTTATCTTCTCGACGAGGGGAATAGGCTTTGCATCAGGATTTGAACGGGGGTCGTCATCGTAGAGAGCGTCGATATCCGAGAGTATCAGCAGCAGGTCTGCACGGGACAGCTCCGCAACGAGAGCTGAAAGGGAATCGTTTTCACCTATTTCAAGCTCCAGCTCGTCGATAGCGATGGTATCGTTCTCATTGACTATAGGAATAACGTCCATGCCCACCAGCTTCTCCACGGTGTTCATGAAGTTCTCGCAGTGATTGGGGTTATTGATAATGGTCTTTGTGAGCAGTATCTGAGCGACCGTAACGCTGTACTTTGCGAACATATCGTCGTATACGTGCATGAGCTCACACTGACCGATAGCGGCTACAGCCTGCTTTGTTTTGGTATCCTTAGGCTTTTCGGGGAGCCCCAGCTTGCCTGCGCCCAGACCTACAGCACCCGAGGATACCATGATTATTTCACGGCCTGAGTTGTGGAGGTCGGATATTACGCGCACAAGGTTGGTCATGCGGCGGATATTCAGCTTGCCTGTCTTATGAGCAAGGGTAGAGGTACCCAGCTTTATGACGATACGCTGTTTTTCGGATATATTTCTCATATTTATAACTTCTTTCAGTTGACTTTGTTTTGCGGTGAACCATTCTGCCAGGCTCTGATATTATCGCAGACGATATTAACGAGGCGCTGGCGTGTTTCAAGTGGAGCCCATGCTGTATGGGGCGTGATGAAGCAGTTCTTCGCACCCTTGAGGGGCGTGTCGGGAGACATCGGCTCTTTCACGAGTACATCAAGGTACGCAGCAGCTATCTTGCCGCTGTTGAGTGCCTGCGCGAGGTCGGATTCATTCACAACGCCGCCGCGTGAGGTATTTATCAGCATAGCCGAGGACTTCATATGTGAGATCAGCTCGCTGTTTACTATGCCTGCGGTCTTGTCCGTAAGAGGGCAGTGGAATGTGAGTACGTCAGCTTTTTCCGCAGCTGTAAACAGATCGGTGACTTCATAAGGGCAGTCTTTGGGCTGAGTTCTTGTGCTGATGACTATATTCATGCCGAAAGCCGAGCCTATCTCAGCGACTTTTCTGCCGATAGAACCGAATCCGACGATGGAAAGAGTCTTTCCAGCCAGTTCATATGTGGGGACAGGGAAGTAGGAGAACGCAGGAGAGCGCTCCCATTCGCCGTTCTTTACAGCGGTATCGTAGTCCCTTACCCGGCTGAAGCGGTCGAGTATGTACGCGAAGGTCTGCTGAGCCACGGAGTTTGTGGAATACTGACCCGCATTGCATACGGCTATGCCTTTCTCAGCGGCGTATTCTATATCCACATTGTTGAAGCCTGTGGCGAAAAGACCTACATATTTTATATTCGGGCAGGCGTCAATTACTTCCTTTGTAATGAGCACCTTATTGCAGAGGACGATATCCGCATCGCCGATATTGGCAGCGGTTTCCTCGGGCTTTGTCAGTGGTATTATCTTTACTTCGCCCAGCTCCTCAAGCTGAGTTGTGGGGATATCACCGCTGATATTGACGGTGTACCAGTCGAGTACAGCTATCTTCAAGGCTCATTCCTCCTTGGAGCTGTTCTGCGGAGCTGCTTCTTCGGTCTTTTTTGGCTTGCACACGATAGATGTTACTATTGCGATGATGATAAGTGCAAGCTCGACCAGTCCGAGTCCGTAGAAGAGGGTCTTGTTGTCAGACACCCACAGTAAGAGTGAAAGTGCGGGAGCAACTGCAAAAATAAGCTGGAATGGCTTTTTCTGAACAGCGAATCTATAGCTGAAAAACAGGAATGATATTATAGCGAGTGCAAGGTGCATTTCAAATGGAAATGGGAATATCGTGGGATTTTCAGCGTCTGATATCTGTAATAAAGCGAGCATATTTGTGAAATTCATATTATCTCCGATCCTCCGCCATTAGAAATAAAGCGGATACATTTAAAAGTATGCAAAAGTCTGCACTTTACAGTATAACACAAACAGCGGAGAAATTCAACTATTTTTTAAAAAATACACAAAAAAATTATGGCGCAAATCCACGGATTTTCGGCTGTTTTGAACATAGGACTTGAATTTCCGTCCCGTTTACCGTATAATAATATTGTAGTGGACGGTGTCCGCAGAGTCCCGTAAGTTTTGGACATTGGCTCTCAACTTCTAAACTCCCACGAAAGGTGGCTTTTTTATGATATATATGCTCGAAGATGAAGCGGGTATCCGCAATTTCGTCCTGTATGCACTGAGAAGCTCGGGCATGGAGGCGGAGGGCTTTGAAACTCCGTCGGCGCTGCGTGATGCTATGGAGCATGAGCTGCCTGACCTGCTGCTGCTTGACCGTATGCTTCCCGAGGAGGACGGTCTTGAGGTGCTGAAAAAGCTGAGGAATGCTCCCGAGACAAGAAAGCTTCCTGTCATAATGCTCACCGCCAAGGATTCGGAGATGGATAAGGTGGAGGGGCTGGACAGCGGCGCTGATGACTATATCGCCAAGCCCTTCGGCACTATGGAGCTGATATCACGGATAAAAGCGCTCCTGCGAAGAACTGCTGATACCCCTGCGGAGACTGAAAGACTGGAGATAGGCGGACTTTGTGTCTATCCGTCCAAGCACGAGGTCTTTGCGGAAGGCTGCAAGGTGACGTTGACCCTGAAAGAGTATGATATGCTCCTTCTGCTTATGAAGCACAGGGGAGAGGTGTTCTCACGCGATGACCTCCTGAAAGAGATATGGGGGTATGATTTTGCGGGCGAGAGCCGTACAGTCGATGTACACATAAGGACTCTGCGCCAGAAGCTGGGAAACTGCGGCGAGGTCATAGAGACTATACGCGGTGTTGGCTATAAGGCAGGTGACGAGCCCGTTGACTAAGAAGATATTTCTGGGTATCACTACCATATGCGTTGCAGCTGTCGTTGCGGCGATCGTCCTTGTAACGGCTCTTATGTACGATAAGTCCATAGATTCCGTGAAAGACGCAGTCAGGAGAGATGCGGTGCTCATATCCGAAGCAGTGGAGGATTGCGGCGGAAAATACCTTGACGATGTGGAGCTGGACGAGAATATCCGCGTAACATGGATAAATGCTCACGGAAAGGTCATATACGATTCTGAGCAGGATCCTGATTTTCTCGAAAACCATGCCGACCGAACGGAGATATCACAGGCTTTTGAAACAGGCGAGGGAAGCTCGTCGAGGTATTCCAAGACTATCATGCAGAAGACCGTGAACCACGCTGTAAGGCTCAACGACGGCTCTGTTATAAGAGTATCGGGAACGCATATATCCTTTACGGCACAGCTCCTGAAGGTGCTTAACCCGATGCTGCTGATACTTGCTGCCGTAGCACTGTTCTCGGCACTTTCCGCGTCGGCGGTGTCAAGGAATATCGTCAAGCCTATAAATGATATCGACCTTGCTAACCCCGATACCCAAAAAAGCTACAAGGAGCTTGCGCCGCTTCTGGAGAAGCTCCGTTCACAGAACCGCAAGGTCAACAGGCAGATGGACGAGATAATCCGCAGCCGTGAACAGTTCAGCCTCATGACCGAGAGCATGACGGAAGGTCTTATCATTGCCGACCCGAAGCTCAGTGTGCTTGCCTGCAATTCCAGTGCGAAAAAGCTCCTCGGAGCAGGTGCGTTTACCGAGGGACAGAGCATATACGCTCTGAACAATTCCGAGGTGTTCCGCCGATGTCTGCTCAATGCTCTGGGCGGAAGGCGTTCGGAGTGCATACTCCGCACGGGAAACGGTCAGCGTGAGGTCATCGCAAGCCCTGCAAACAGCATAGATATGGTCTGCGGACTGGTAGTGTTCATTATGGACGTTACCGAAAAACAGGAGCTTGAGACTATGCGCCGCGAGTTCACATCGAATGTTTCACATGAGCTGAAAACTCCGCTTACAACCATATACGGCATATCAGATATGCTCGCAAACGGTATGGTGCAGCAGGAGGACGTTGCGCAGTTCGGAGAGAATATCCGCAGCGAAGCCGAAAGACTCATAAATCTTATAAATGATATAGTTGCTCTCTCAAAGCTGGACGAGGATTCTGCTCCACGCGAAAACGAGAGCGTGGAGCTGTACGTTCTTGCAGAGGAAGTCCTCAGCCGCCTGAAGCTCAGTGCGGAGGAGAAAAATGTGACAGTTTCGCTGAACGGCGACAGAGTATCCCTCATGGGCAGCAGGACGGTGCTCAGCGAGGTGCTGTACAATCTCTGCGACAACGCCATAAAGTACAATGTGAGCGGCGGAAAGCTCGATGTGAAGATATCCCATATACCGCAAATGGCTATAATTACCGTAAGCGATACGGGTATGGGTATCCCGAAACAGCACGTAGGACGTATCTTTGAACGCTTCTACCGAGTTGACAAGAGCCGTTCGCGCAGGATAAACGGTACGGGTCTGGGACTTTCTATCGTTAAGCACGGCGTTATGTACCACAACGGCAATATCCATGTGGAAAGTGAAGTGGGCAAGGGTACGGTATTTACCGTGGAACTGCCTATCGAGAAGAATAAAGAGGTGTTTGAATGAGCAGTATCATTACTGTTGCCGAGCTTGAAAAGCTTGATCGCTCGGAATATATACTTGTGGATATACGCGAAAGCTCCGCGTTTGAGTACGGTCATATTGACGGAGCAGTGAATATCCCGCAGGATCAGCTTGAAACAGCGGAACTGCCGAAGGACAGGAAGATTATCGTGTATTGCAGAAGTGGTATCATCAGCGGCGAAGCTGCGGGCAGGCTTTGCGATAAGGGCTTTGACGCTTACGACCTTGAGGGCGGCTATGTGGAGTGGCTGAGGCTGAAAATGGAGAACAGACAGGTCACGGAAGCCGTAGAACTGAGCCTGCGCAAGAAGTTCAAGAAGTCCATATGGTGCAAGTTCACGAAGGCTATAAACGAGTACGAACTGGTGCAGCCCGGGGACAAGATAGCTGTCTGTATTTCGGGCGGCAAGGACTCCATGCTCATGGCGAAGCTCTTTCAGGAGCTGAAACGCCACGACAAGTTCCCCTTCGAGGTGGTATTCCTCGTTATGGATCCGGGATACAGTCCCGAAAACCGCCGTGTTATCGAGGAGAATGCCCGTTCAATGTCTATACCCGTTGAGATATTCGAGTCGGATATCTTCGAGTCGGTGTTCAATATCGAGAAGAACCCCTGCTACATCTGTGCGCGTATGAGGAGAGGTTACCTCTACAGCCACGCAAAGGCACTGGGCTGCAACAAGATAGCTCTGGGACACCACTTCGACGACGTTATCGAGACTATCCTCATGGGTATGCTCTACGGTGGACAGGTGCAGACCATGATGCCGAAGCTCCACAGCACCAATTTCGAGGGTATGGAGCTTATCCGTCCCATGTATCTTATCCGTGAAGCCGATATCAAGCATTGGCGTGACTATAACGACCTGCATTTTATACAGTGTGCCTGCAAGTTTACCGATACCTGTACCACCTGCGACCCCGACGGCAGGACAGTTTCAAAGCGTATGGAGATAAAGAACCTCATTGCCGAGCTGAAAAAGATCAATCCGCAGGTGGAGAAGAATATCTTCCGCAGCGTGGAGAATGTAAATCTGAGTACTGTCATCGCCTACAAGGACAGCGAGGGCGTTCACCGATTCACCGACCGTTACGATACTAAGTGAGCAGTTAAGAGTTAAGGACTGAGAGCGTTTTAGTTTTCAACAATAAAAAGGGACTGAGTTGAGCACGGTGCTTATACAGAAGTTTTTACGTGAGATATTGAGGAAAAACCTTTTGAAAAAGGTACGGGGGAAACCTTTCCTCAGAAAGGTTTCCCCCGATAATTTCGTGTAAAGTTTCTGTATGAGTACTCCGCTTAAACTCAGTCCCTTTTGTAATTATTTCCAGAAGATTATTATGTCTTCGGCATAGTCTATAAGTCTTGGGAAGCGCTTCATCAGTGTGCCTTCGTCCCAGTTGAAGCACATTCCGATGATGAATACCATCGTCAGTGCCATTGACGCTGCGGTAAGGATATATCTGCGCTTGTGTGCAGCAGGCTTTGTGAGACTGCGGAATATTCCTATCATTGCAGCAAGTGTCATAAGCGGCATGATATCGAACACATAGTGTGTTATGAAGCCGCCGAGACAGAAATCTGCCCATGCCAGAGCGGCTGAAAGTCCGAAGCATATAGTCAGAAGAGATCTTCTGTGGCGGTCGGCAAGCTCCTTGCTCTTTGGAGCGAATGCGGCAGGCTGAAGGAGTACGCCGCAGAATATTACGGGGAGCGTAAGTGCTCCGAAGCCGATAGCTGCGTATATATACGAGCCGTAGTTCTCAAGTCCGTTCATACCTGTTTCAAAGAATGGGAATGCGCTCTTTGACTTTGGCAGCTGCAAGAAGTAGTGATACAGTGCCGCAGGAAGGTTTGAAAGGCGAAGCTTGTTTGCGTGGATATCGCTTACTGTGAGCTGATATGCCGCACCGAAATCGAATGGTGAGCCGAAACGTGCTGCGTTATATTTCATAATAAGTGCAGCTCCTATCATCAGCGGTACCGTGAAGCAGCCTGCAAGTCCGAGGCGGTATGCGAACTTCTCCTTCTTGTCGAGGAGAATGCTTATGAAGAAAGGCACAAGGACTGCGCCGCACAGTGCGACTGTAGGTCTTGAAGCTACCGAGAGCGTCAGAGCAGTTCCGCTTATGATGAGGAGAACAGGCTTCAGCTTTTTCTTGGTGAGGGTGCAGGCTGTCATACCTGTGTACAGGCATATCATAAGGAAGCAAAGTCCCGAGATAGTCGGCAGTGTATAGCGGTCGATCTCGTTTGCGGTCGTCCAGAAGCCCATGCAGGCTGCTGAAGTAGGCATCATGAGCAGGAGAAGCAGCAGGTTCGGCTTGATATTGAGAAGCTTCATTGCTGCGAGGATCGTCAGGCACATGAACAGTATTCCCAGCACGGCATACAGATTGTTTGCCATTGCCAGTGTGGGTACCTTGCCTGTTATCAGGTAATACGGATAATAGAACGTCAAAACAGGAGCAACGCCGAAGTAGCTGTAGTACTTGCCGTTGCAGTATGCCAGATCCCAGTATGAGAATGTCGATGAATTGGCTCTTTCGCTTGAATCGTAGACGTTGGTGAGAGTGTCGAGATTGGCGTCAACGTCAAGATCGAGATATACCTGTCCTTTTTCAAAAGCGTCAAGGGTAAGTGCGAAGGGGTCGTCGGTGTAGTAATTCATGTTTTTCGCATCTCTGCCATTTTGATAAGGCTCACGGAAGCAAAGTCCCGAGAGTGTGCAGATCGCTATCATGACCGAGACTGCAATGATATGAGGACGCTTTTTGCTGTCATAGGTCACGGCGTAAAGGCGGAATTCCTTTACAGCAGCCAGAAGCAGGGCGATAGCAAGAAGTATCAGGAACCTTGCATCGGAGAACTCGAAAGGGACAGCACTGAGAAGCTTTATCTCGCTTATCTTAACGGGAGCTCTCAGACCTGAGAGCGAAAGAGTGAGAGTACCGATCTTGCCGTAGGGGGCAAATGACAGTGATAACTCGCTGTGTTTGCCGCAGGTGCGCTTATGCTGAACGACGATATTTGCCTGTGCAAAGTTTTCGTCTGTCATTCCGAGTATAACATTAAATGGCGTAGTATAGCCGTGTTCAGCTTCGGAATCGAGGTTCAGCGTCATTACCCTTGCGTTCGGATCGGGGGAATTCAGTACCAGATCCGTATCTGAGCTGACACGTATGCTTTCGTCGGGAAGACGTTCGGCGGTGTTTGGGAGGGATATCGAGTTAGGTGATATAGTGGTGCTCAGGTTTGTGCTTGTGAAGCTCTTTCCGTTGAAGAGAACGACCTCCGCAGCAAGTATCACCGCAGTGCAGACAGCACCCTTTTTCAGAAATGCGGCAAGTCGCGGAGCGTCATAGCGCTTAACGAGAACAGCTCCCAGAATAACGGCACTTGTCATGACAGTGCCCATAAGTGAAATGCCGCCTTTGCTTTCCATAGTGAGGCTCATTGCAAGGGCACTTGCGAGCAGCATACAGCACAGCAGCGTACCGCTGGCTATAACGAGATTCCTGAAAGTCTTGCCTGATTCAGCAGCTCTTTTCTTTGAGCTGAATTTTTTGTCACATATATTCATGACGGATAACGCGATAAACAGCATTATCGGTGGTATGATTATTGACCATAGCATATGAAATTGTCTCCTTAGATCAGTTTATTTGTATAAGCTCGGACATTACCACGGCTTTACAGTGCCGATGATGTCCTTTACGGAGGCGATTCCCTTGCTGTCGAGGAATTCGTTCATTTCTTCTGCTATCCTTACGGGAGCGTATGGGTCTGTGAATATAGCTGCGCCCACCTGTACAGCGGAAGCGCCTGCCATCATGAGCTCGATAGCGTCGCGTCCCGAGGATACGCCGCCCATACCGATAACAGGGATATTTACAGCGTTTGCCACCTGCCATACCATGCGTACAGCTATAGGGAATACAGCAGGGCCGCTCATGCCGCCCACGTTGTTGCGGAGCACGGGTCTGCCTGTGTTTATGTCTATCCTCATGCCGAGGAGAGTATTTATCAGTGATACAGCGTCAGCACCTGCTGATTCTACGGATTTAGCGATATCGGTTATACTGGTAACGTTGGGCGAGAGCTTTACCACGAGGGGCTTCTTAGTGACTGCACGTACTCTGCGTGTTACCTCGGCAGCCATATCGCAGCTTGTACCGAAAGCAGCTCCGCCCTGTTTTACGTTAGGGCATGAGATGTTGAGCTCTATCATATGAACGTCGGTATCTTCCAGCTTTGCAGCGACCTCTGCGCACTCATCGGGAGTTGAGCCTGCAATATTTGCGAGGACAACAAGGTCTTTCGTGAGCAGATACGGGAGCTCAGTGTCTATGAAGTGGTCTATGCCGGGGTTCTGGAGACCTACTGAATTGAGCATACCTGACGGTGTTTCGGCGATACGCGGTGCAAGATTGCCTGTGCGGAGATGCAGGGTAGTACCCTTTGTAGCGATACCGCCCAGCTTGTTCAGCGGGAACAGCTCCTCGTATTCTCTGCCGTAGCCGAATACTCCCGAAGCAGGGATAATTGGGTTTTTGAAGTCTACACCGCAGACTTTTACAGAAAGATCAGCCATTACCAGAGCACCTCCTCAGCATTGAAAACAGGACCGTCCTTACATACATGAGCAAAATATTCCTCGTCGTTGCGCTTTGTCTTGCAGGCGCAGCCGAGACAGGCTCCGATACCGCAAGCCATGCGTTCTTCAAGGGAAATCTCACAGTATATGCCTTTTTCCTTGCATATAGCCGCGATATTTTTAAGCATAGGCATAGGGCCGCAGGCGTATACTGCACCTATTTCGCCTTTTTCAGCCAGCTCCTTCAGAGGCTGAGTCACGAAACCGTGTATGCCTGCCGAACCATCATCGGTGCAGAGGATAGTTTCAGCACCTGTTCTGCGGAAGTCCTCCTGTAGAATAACAGCGGAAGAGTTCCTGAATCCGCTTATGACAATAGCCTTGCTGCCGTATGCTTCGGCAAGGGGAAGCATAGGCGGATTTCCGATGCCGCCGCCTATGAGTGCGACCTTGCGGAATCCCGGGTCGATAGTGAAGCCGTGACCTAAAGGTGCGAGCATATCTATAAGGTCGCCTTTGTTGAGTTCTGCTATGGCTTCTGTGCCCTCACCGCGTATCTCGAATACTATGCGGAGAGTGCCCTTTTCCTTATCTATGCCGCATATGGATATTGGTCTGCGGAGCGTGAAGCCCTTGGCTCTTATGTGTACGAACTGACCTGCACCTGCAGCAGCAGCTACCTCGGGACAAGCGATGGTAAAGCTGTATATCTGACGTGCAATGGCAGTTTTCTCGGTTATGATGAACTGTCCCTGCGTATATTTCATAACGTCCTCCTTTTTATATGTATCATGATCCGCTGAGAGTTGATGTAAACGCAGGCAGCTGCACAACATTCAACTCTGAACTATTTTTTGTTGCAAAAAATCATACATAAATATTATACTATTAATAATGCTGCAAATGCAAGCAAAAAACAGTCAGTACATATGCTTTTTGACTTTTTTCGTCAGATTGTACATAAATTTTTCCATTAATAATAGCACCTTAACAGGCTATAATACTATCACGGCATCAAAAATGATTTAAGGAGATAAAACAATGAGCAATAACAGTAATAAAGGCGTAATGACACAGAAGGGCAGAGAGGCTCTTGAAAAGTTCAAGATGGAGTCAGCAAACGAGCTTGGCATCGACCTCAAGCAGGGCTACAACGGTGACCTTACTTCGCGTGAAGCAGGTTCTATCGGCGGCAGCATGGTCAAGAAGATGATCGACTCTTACAAGATGCAGTAACTGCATCTGATATAACGAAAGGGAACGCCTGTGCGTTCCCTCAGCTCGTCAAAAAACCCCGCATTAAACCTCAAATAACAACAAAAAAGCTCTTCATGAAGCCACATGGAGAGCATATTTTTTGATATTCATTGTAGCAAACTTAAGCCTGACCCATTTTGAAACTTGGGAGAGGCCTCTG
>NZ_JAILNU010000016.1 GCF_024691275.1 Ruminococcus sp.
GCTTGTATTACATTATGTATAAACCGAAGGGCTGTGTCGTGAAATGAACGAAAAAGATACCAATGAAAACAATATTGAGCCGAAAAGCTACAGAAAAGCCTTTGCGAAAGCTCTTTTCAGCACTGTTTCGTCTCTTATCACCGCCGCAGCCGTTATCGTTCTGATCTGCAATTTCGTTTTCCCGCTTTTCAGAGTTACCGGCAGCAGCATGGAGCCTACTTTATCAAAGGGACAGACTGTGCTGTGCAATAAGTCCGGGGATATAAAAAAAGGCGACATAATCGCCTTCTACCATAACAAAAAAGTCCTTATAAAACGTGTTATCGCCGCATCGGGCGATACTATAAATATCCTTGACGACGGTACGGTGGAGCTGAACGGAAAAAAGCTTGACGAACCATATATCAGCAAAGTCTCGTCGGGAGAATGTGATATCACGTTCCCGATGACAGTTTCCGAGGACAGATACTTCGTAATGGGTGATGAAAGAGAGGTCTCGGTGGACAGCCGCACGACCTCCGTTGGATGTGTCGCTGAGGAAAACATAATCGGAAAAGTTTATTTCAGGGTCACGCCTTTTGGCTCATTTGGTAGGTTAAAATGAAAAACAAGCGCAGTCTGATATTTAATATCGTTCTTTTTGCCGCTCTTGCGGCGGGGATATGCATTATGCTCTACCCTTCGTTCAGCAACTGGTGGAACGCTGGCAAGCTCTCAAGAGCTATCGCGGTATACGATCAGACGGTCAGCGAAATGGACGATTCAGTAAAGAAAAAGTTCTTTGAAAGAGCGGAGAAGTATAACAGCGAGCTTGCAAAGCTGGAGTCTCCTCTCAGTGATTATAAGAATGTAAAGGGCTATGAACAGGCTCTTGACATAACAGGTACGGGTATAATGGGATATATTGATATACCTAAGATAAACGCTTATCTCCCCATATACCACGGAACCAGCAGCGAGGTGCTCAATATCGCCGTGGGTCACCTTCAGGGGACTTCACTCCCCATCGGCGGCATTGGAAATCATGCGGTAATATCCGCACACCGCGGACTTCCGTCTGCTAGGCTCTTCACTGATATCGACAAGCTCACGGAAAATGATACTTTCAGTATCACCGTGCTTGACGAAGTAATGGAATATGAGGTCGATGAGATAAATACGGTTCTGCCGTATCAAATGGACAAGCTTGCGCCGATACCCGATATGGACTGCGTTACTCTGATGACCTGCACTCCATACGGTATAAATACGCACCGTCTGCTTGTGAGAGCTCACAGGATCGAGAGCGGACAGCCTCACATCATTAAGGTAACTGCTGATGCTGTCCCCGTTGACGATATAAAGGTTCTGCCGTTTATAGTTGCTCCTGTCATTGTGATCCTGATGATCTTCTGGGCAGTTTCGGGCAGGATAAGATCAAAAAATAAGAGGTGATATGATGCAAAGGTACGGTAAATCATTCATGAGATTTTTCTCATGCGTTTTCTTAACATTTTCCCTTATGCTTATGTTTATACCGCTGTCAGGCGCTGTCGGCGCCGGGAACGACCGCTCCGTGACCCTGATATGCAGAAAGGATAACACCATCCTTACAGGTATGAAATGGAAGCTCTACAGAGTAGGAGAGCGCTCGGGAAGCGGCTTTGCGCTTACGGGGAATTTTGCGGGATATCCTATAGATATCAATGAGATCAACGAGGAAAACGTATCCGAGAAAGCCAAAACCCTCGAAAGCTACGCAGTTGCGGACGGTATTGCTCCCGTCGGCAGCGGTGAGACCGATGAAAACGGCGAGCTGAAATTCAGCGGCTTGAGCAAGGGCATATATCTTGCTGTGGGAAGAACGCTGCAAGTAGGCAATACCTACTATGTTCCCTCATCTCTCCTGCTTGAGGCTGATGATTCCGATATTTCATTCAGCTATGACGCATATCCGAAATTCGCCTATGCTACTCTTGGCGGAAGTGTCGGTTCGTATACCGTAAGAAAGGTATGGATAAACGATTCGGCTGAAAACACAGCTCGTCCCTCATATGTAACAGTTGACCTTTTCAGGAACGATGAACTCTACGATACAGTGGTACTGAACGAGGAGAACAACTGGGAGCATCGCTGGATAGACCTTGAACCTATCAACGACTGGTACGTTGTCGAGCGTGAGATACCTGTCGGCTACAATGTTATAATTGATTTCAACAGCACACAGTATCTCATAAAAAACAGCTATAATCCGAAGGATACGACTACAACGACAACTACTCTTACTTCGGGCACGACAACTACGACTTCCTCCGCTACAGATCAGACTACTTTAACGTACACAACGGCTACAGGTACGTATACCAATGTCACAAGTCCGCCGACAACTACGGTCAAGCTGCCGCCGCTCACGCAGACAGGACAGCTCTGGTGGCCGATAGTGCCCCTTGGCGCAGGAGGTATACTGCTGATATCCCTCGGTACGCTTATCAGGACAAAAAAAGAGGATAAGGAATAACAAAAAAACATCTTCAGTATTGAATAACTGAAGATGTTTTTTTATTTCTGTATTTTGCAGGCTCTTACTGTTATCCTTGCCTGTCCGCTCAGGTTGCAGGTGAAAAGTGTAATATCCCAGTCAGTGCCTTTTCCGTATATCATTCCCTCCGAATCCGAGCCGTCGATGGCTCTTATCTCGTCGACCCGATAGCTGTGGAC
>NZ_JAILNU010000025.1 GCF_024691275.1 Ruminococcus sp.
AACCCGGCGGAACTCCGCCGCAGCATTGAAATCTCCATTCGCTACGCTCATTCCGATTTCAATGCTGCTTTACTTAATCGAGCGTGGCAGAGGTTCATTGGGGTGCTCTTTAAACTACCCTAAAATCTATTATACGAGGAAGATAAAATGTCAGACAATAAAGAAAAAAAGAATTTTGAGATACCACGTCCTGTGTTCCCGAAAAGAGCTGTTGTCACAGGCGGCATGCCATACGGCAACAAGGAGCTCCACTTCGGTCATGTGGGCGGTATGCTGGTATTTGCGGATACCTATGCACGTTTTCTGAGAGACCGCATAGGCAAGGAGAACGTCATCTTCGTCAGCGGTACGGACTGCTACGGTTCGCCTATCGCAGAGGGCTGGCGCGTAAAGGTCAAGAACGGCGAATTTGAAGGCTCTCTTGAAGATTTTGTACAGAGAAACCACAACAAGCAGAAGGAGACACTTGCCGCTTACGGTATAGCTCCTAATCTGTTTGCAGCTTCGGGTCTGGGACGCTCAAAGGAGATACACGCTTCTGTTACCGACCGTTTCATAAGCTCTCTCCACAAGAAGGGACAGCTCAACCAGATAACCACCATGCAGTTCTTCGATGAGAAGGCAGGTGTGTTCCTCAACGGCAGACAGGTCATCGGTAAATGTCCTGTAGAGGGCTGTACTTCCGAAAAGGGCTACGCTGATGAGTGTGATCTGGGGCATCAGTATATGCCTGAGAACCTCATAAACCCTGTCAGCACCCTCACAGGTGAAACTCCTACCATGAAGCCTGTTACCAACTGGTACTTCAAGCTACGTGACTACGAGCAGCTTATGAAGGAATGGGTAGAGGAACTGAAAAAGCGCAAGGATATCCGTCCTGTAGTATGGAAGACCATCGACGAGTTCCTAAAGAAGCCCGTTATCTACATAAAGCGCGAATTCGAGGAAAAGTACATGGGTCTTAAAGGATCCATGCCTGCTCATAACTACATCGAAGAGCCTAAGAAGCCTTCATTCACTATAGAGTTCGACAAGCTCTCCGACTGCGATGAAGCCTGCCGCGTACTCACAGAGAACGGTATCCGCTACAGAACAGGAAAGACTCTCGTGCCTTTCCGTCTTACAGGCAATATCGAGTGGGGCGTACCTGCTCCTGTCATGGACGGCGTTGAGGGACTTACCGTATGGGTATGGCCTGAGTCTCTGTGGGCTCCTATCTCGTTCACTGAGACTTATCTTGAATCTATCGGTCACGATAAGGAAGAGTGGCGCGACTACTGGTGCAGCAAGGACGCTACTGTTTATCAGTTCATCGGTCAGGACAATATCTACTTCTACGGTATCGCCGAGCCTGCGATGTGGATGGCTCAGCAGGAGAGCGAGAACAAGACCGCTTCACCTGCCGACGGAGAGTTACAGCTCCCTGTTATCGTGGCTAACCACCATATCCTCTTCCTCGACAAGAAGGCTTCAAGCTCGGGTGCTGTCAAGCCGCCTATGGCTGACGATCTGCTCAATCACTATACTCCTGAGCAGCTCCGTATGCACTGGCTGGGTCTCGGTCTGGGACAGCGTTCCGTAAGCTTTATGCCAAAGCCATACAACCCCGATGCTAAGCCTGAAGATGCTGATCCTGTTGTTAAGGACGGTCTGCTTCTTTCAAACGTATATAACCGTATGATACGCACCGCTTTCTACACAGCTCAGAAAGAACTCGACGGCGTTATGCCGAACAATGCTCCCGAGGAGAAGTTCCTTGCTGACGCTAAGAAGGCAGTTCTCGAATATGAGAGACATATGTCCAAGTTTGCTTTCCACCAGTGTACTTACGTGCTCGACAGCTATATCCGCAACGGCAGCAAGTACATGGCAAAGGCTCTCAATGGAGAGTATCCTGACAAGGAAGCTCTCAAACAGGCTCTTGCAAACCTGTTCTATATGATACGTATTGCGGGTGTACTGCTTCATCCGATGGCACCGTTCGGCACTGAGAAGCTCCGCGAGTACCTTGAAGTCGATGAGCGTATCTGGTCATGGGATACTATCCTCGAACCGCTTACATACTTCACAGGCAATGACCACAAGCTGAAGTTCCTGCCACCGAGAACGGACTTCTTCACACGTCATGAGAGCCAGTTTGCTTCTGCCGAAGAGTGATAAGTGAGGAGATATAAGAATTGCCGGGGCTGCCTTGAGCGGTCTGTGAATTACTATGCAAACAGCATGAATGTGTTACGGCGGCGAATAGTGTTCGCCTGTGCATAAACGTAAATAATCAATAGTCGCATGATACTTTATTTAAATCTGTCCGCTTTAAAGGACGCAAATAATTCTGAATCATAATTCCGCATTCCGAATTATTTAGCAATAAAGGAGTTATAATCCAATGATATACAACAACATTCTGGAAGCTATCGGGCATACTCCGATGATAAAGCTCAACCGAATGAACAAAAAGGGAAGCGCAGATGTTCTCGTGAAGTTCGAGGGACTTAACGTGGGCGGTTCCATAAAGACCCGAACAGCCTATAACATGATACGCCATGCCGAGAGAGAAGGCAAAATACATGAGGGTACGATAATCGTAGAGCCTACAAGCGGCAATCAGGGCATTGGTCTGGCTCTTGTGGGAGCTGTAAGAGGTTACAAGACGATCATAATTATGCCTGATTCCGTCAGTGAGGAGCGCAGAAAGCTCGTTAAGCACTACGGTGCTGAGGTAATGCTCATTCATGATGACGGCGATATCGGCAAATGCATACAGACCTGTCTCGATACAGCGCTGAAAATGGCTGAGGAGGACGAGAACGTATTCGTTCCGCAGCAGTTCGCAAATGTGAATAATATAGGCGCTCATAAGTACCACACTGCTCTTGAGATACTGGAGCAGACTGCGGTAAAAATAGACGGATTCTGCTCGGGCATAGGTACGGGCGGCACTATTACAGGTATCGGTGAAGCTCTCAAAGCTCAGTACCCGGATATGGTGATATGGGCTGTTGAGCCTGAAAATGCAGCTATACTTGCAGGCGGAAATATAGGTACACATTTGCAAATGGGTATCGGCGACGGTATTATCCCCGATATCCTCAATCAGGAGATATACGATGATATCTATATTGTAACCGACGAAGAGGCAATACAGACCGCTAAGGACTTAGCGGCAAAAGAGGGCATAATGTGCGGTATATCCAGCGGAACCAATGTTGCAGCTGCTCTGAAAATGGCTGAGAAGCTGGGCGAGGGCAAGACCGTCGTTACTATACTGCCCGATACTGCGGAGAGATATTTCTCAACGCCGCTCTTTGATGACTGATAATAAACGCTGTAAGCGTTAAAGGAGGTAATATATCATGAGTAAAATTTACGATTTTCTGACAGAAGCAGGAATGTTCTTCATTGCAACAACTGACGGAGCACAGCCAAAGCTCAGACCATTCGGCTCTCACATTGAGATGGACGGGAAGGTTATGTTCGCAGTAGGCGATCAGAAGGCTGTTTACAGACAGATGCTTGCAAATCCTCTCTGTGAGATAGTTGCCTGCAAGCCTGACGGACTATGGCTGCGCTATACAGGAAAGATCGTTTTTGATGACGATCCCAAGTACTTAGAGGCAATGTATGCAACAAGTCCGCTCCTGAAGGAGATATACAACGAGAAAACAGGCTTTAAGATGAAGATATTCCACCTTGAAGATGCAACAGCTTTCATTATGCCTCCTGTTGGCGAACCTGAAAAGATACTTTGATATATAAGCGCTGTCTCTATTCGTGACAGCGCTTTTTTGTAGATCGCAGGATATATTTTTTAGGAGCACAGCAAGATCATTGTGCATATTCTGATCTGTGTGTGTCTGCTAAAAGAATATTTTCCCATAGTCCGAAGGTTTGCTTTCGGATTTTGTATACTAAAAAAAGAATATATGGGTATAAAAATGACATATGGTCATTCCTGAAAAAATGTAACTATTTAGTTATTGCAATTTTAGAAAAAAAGAGTTATAATAAGTTTTATGAGTTTTTATTATAGGAAGGATTGAAATACCATGAAAAAGTTACTTAACGTACTTACAGCAGGAATGCTCATCACAGTTTGTTTCACAGGCTGCGGCGTACCAAAGAATACCGTTCATAGCAGTGACGATCTCAAAGGCAAGGTAATAGGTACTCAGCTCGGTACAACGGGCTATATCTTTGCGGGCGATATCGAAAATGCTAAGGTAGAAGGCTATAACAAGGGCGCAGACGCTATCCAGGCTCTTAAACAGGGCAAGATAGACGCGGTCATCATTGATTCAGAGCCTGCACAGGAGTTTGTTAATAAGAATAAGGGCTTACAGATACTTCCCGATGTATTTGCTGAGGAAGAGTACTCTATAGCTTACAAGAAGGGCAATGACGAGCTCGGCAAGAAAATAGACGACGCTCTTACAAAGCTCAAGGAAAACGGTAAGCTTGACGAGATCACTTCCCACTGGGTAGGAAATGACCCCGACCGTGTATCCTATGTTCCTGAAAAGGACATGGAAAGAACAGGAGTACTTGTAATGGCTACAAATGCTGAATTCCCGCCTTATGAGAGTATGGAAAACGGCGAGATAGTAGGCATCGACGTTGACATGATGAATGCTGTTTGCGATGAACTTGGGCTGAAACTCAAGATCGACAATATGGAGTTCGATTCTATTATTGCAGCAGTAAACTCCGGCAAGGCTGATGTTGGAGTTGCAGGTATGTCCGTAACACCTGAGCGTGAGAAGAACGTTTCATTTACACAGGGCTATGCGTCTACAAAGCAGGTCATTGTCGTAAGAGAGGATTGACAGCCGACGCTTGATAATTAAGGAGTGAGCAGCTTGAGCGATTTAATGTACAAGATCCATAGTACGTTTATTGAGGGTGACAGGTGGAAATACCTGACAAATGGTCTGAAAACAACACTGATAATTACATTTTTTGCCGTTTTGCTTGGCATGGTGCTGGGCTTCCTGATAGCTATAGTCAGAGCTACCCATGATAAGACGGGAAAAATGAAAATAGCAAATTTCTTTGCAAAGATATACCTGACAGTCATCAGAGGTACGCCTGTAATGGTGCAGCTCCTGATAATATACTACGTTATCTTTGCTTCTGTGAGGATCGACAAGACATTTGTCGGTATCCTTGCATTCGGACTGAACTCCGCCGCGTATGTTGCGGAGATATTCCGATCAGGCATAATGTCGATAGACAACGGACAATTTGAAGCAGGTGCAAGTCTTGGACTTAATTACCGCAAAACTATGATGTATATTATTATGCCGCAGGCTTTCAAGAATGTGCTCCCTGCTCTCGGAAACGAGTGTATAGTGCTCCTGAAGGAGACCTCGGTCGCAGGATATATCGCTCTTGAAGACCTCACAAAGGGCGGCGATATCATCAGAAGCGTTACGTATGAAGCTTTCCTGCCGCTTATTGCAGTCGCACTTATCTATCTTATTATAGTAATGTTCCTGACAATGCTTGTTTCAAGACTTGAAAGGAGGCTGGCTAAGAGTGATAGAGGTTAATGATCTGAAAAAATCTTTCGGTGACCTTCATATCCTGAAGGGTATCACGACAAAGATAGAAAAAGGTGAGAAGGTCGTAGTCATCGGGCCTTCAGGTTCGGGTAAAAGTACCTTCCTGCGATGCCTCAACAGGCTTGAACAGCCTACGTCGGGAAGCATCATCTTTGAAGGAGAAGACCTTACAAAGGCTTCGGAAAAGCGTTTGTATGAGATAAGAGAAAAAATGGGCATGGTGTTCCAGCACTTCCACCTGTTTCCGCATCTCAGCATTATACGCAATCTTACACTCGCTCCTGTAAAGCTGGGACTTATGTCACAGGCAGAAGCAGAAAAGAGTGCAAGGGCAATGCTCAAAAAGGTAGGTCTTGCAGACAAGGAGAATGCATTTCCAAATCAGCTTTCGGGAGGTCAGAAGCAGCGTATAGCTATTGCTCGTGCGCTGGTCATGAATCCCGATGTTATGCTCTTTGACGAACCGACTTCCGCTCTCGACCCCGAAATGGTCGGGGAGGTGCTCAACCTCATGAAGCAGCTTGCTGATGAGGGCATGACCATGGTCGTGGTCACTCACGAGATGGGCTTTGCAAGAGAGGTCGCATCGAGAGTTGTATTTATTGACCAGGGAGTTATCGCTGAGGAGAATACTCCCGAAGAATTCTTTACAAATCCTCAGAATCCAAGATTACAGCAATTTTTGTCAAAGGTGTTATAATGAATATAAGTACAAGGATATACTGCGGAATCCATAATGATTGTAAGACCATACGTGAGGCTGTATTTATGGCTGAACAGGGCTTTAAGAATGAATTTGACGATATTGATGAGAGGGCTTATCATGCGGTTCTTTATGACGGAAAAAAGCCTGTTGCTACAGGCAGACTGTTCAGCGATAAAAACGGAGACTTTATAATCGGCAGGATCGCTGTAATGAAGGAGTATCGCGGTTTATCACTGGGCAGCAGAGTCGTTCGCGAACTTGAAAAGCAGGCTGAGGATATCGGCGCAAAGAGTATATCGCTTTCGGCTCAGTGTCGTGTGCAAGAGTTTTATGAAAAAATCGGATATACTGCAACTGATGATATACACGATGACGAAGGTTGTCCTCATGTTACTATGACAAAGATATTTAACAGGTAATGAAAAAGCCTGAGAACTTTAAAGTTCTCAGGCTTTTATAATTATTGTTTAGCTGTTGAATCGTTTCAGGAACTGCTGAACGCGGTCAGAGGCGTTTTCACCGAAGAGCTGTGACGGAGCACCCATTTCCACGATGTAGCCGTTCTCCATGAATATCACCTTGTCGGCAACGTCACGGGCAAACGCCATTTCATGGGTTACAATGACCATTGTCATGCCGCCTTTTGCAAGCCCCTTTATAACTTTGAGTATCTCTCCTGTAAGCTCCGGATCGAGAGCGGAAGTCGGCTCGTCAAAGAAAAGTATCTCAGGATTCAGTGCGAGTGCTCGTGCGATGGAAACACGCTGCTGCTGACCGCCCGAAAGCTCGCAGGGGTAAGACTTATCCTTGCTTTCAAGTCCCATTTTCTTCAGGAGTTCCATAGCTTTTTCGCGGGCTTTTGCCTTGTTTTCCTTCAGTACACATACGGGTGCTTCCGTAATGTTGCGAAGGACAGTCATATGCGGGAAAAGGTTGAAATTCTGGAACACAAGTCCTGTTTTGAGTCTGATCTCACGCAGGGTTTTAGCGTCTGCATAGGCTGTCTTGCCTTTTTCGTTCTTTATGAGCATATCCGTTCCGCAGACATTAATAACGCCGCCGTCAGCTCGTTCAAGCTGATTTATGCAGCGCAGAAGAGTGGATTTGCCGCTTCCGGAGGGCCCGATTATCGCAACGACCTCGCCTTTTTCAACGTTGAAGGAGATGTCCTTGAGCACTTCGAGCTTGTCGAAGCTTTTTGAGAGGTTTTTTACCTCAAGCATTGCCATAGCAGTACCTCCTTACTTGTAGTAGCTGAGCTTTTTCTCGATGAATCCGAAAATAAGCGTCAGGACAGTTGCAAATACGAAATAGAAAACGCCTGCCATGAACAGCGGCATGAGCGAAGCATAGGTCGGCACCTGTTTTTTTGCGATATACATTATCTCCATGTATGGGATAGCCGAAGCAAGGGAAGTATCCTTGACGAGGGTGATGATCTCGTTGGAGCTTGCAGGAACTACTCTCTTGATTACCTGTGGGAGTATTATGCGGAAAAAGGTCTGCAAGCGGCTGAATCCGAGTGCGCCTGCGGCTTCGTACTGTCCTTTCGGGATAGCTTCTATGCCGCCGCGGAATATCTCAGCAAAATAGGCTGCATAGTTGAGCGCAAAGGCAATGAGCAGCATATTGAAGGTATATCGCGGACTTCTGATATCAACGTTGTCGAGAAGGTGGTGGAGAAATGCAGGGCAGCCGTCCCATTTCAGCAGGTATGGTACAGAATACTGTGCCACGATGAGCTGCAAAAGGAGAGGCGTTCCGCGCATTATGAGTATGTATATATTGGTCAGCCATGAGATAGGCTTGAATCTGCACATTTTCAGGAGAGCGACGATCATGCCGAGTGGTATGGACCACAGAAGTGTAAAGCCGAATATTTTCAGAGTTGGAGGGATATATTCAAGCATCAGCTTGAAAAGGGTCGCTAACTGATCTTTTGTCATAAATAAACCGCCTTTTAATAATTTATCATCACACATTATACCATAAAAATCGGGATAATGCAAATGAAAAGCCGTGTTAACACGGGAAAGTGGGTCTGCGAAAAAAAGAGCGCTCCGTTTGGAACGCTCTCATTTCACCGATTCATGATCAAGCTCTCTCGACCTTACCAGAACGTAAGCATCTTGAGCAAGCGTAGATATGACAAGGAGTACCCTTGACGATAGCCTTAACACGCTTTACGTTAGGCTTCCATGTTCTGTTGGAACGTCTGTGTGAGTGGGAAACCTTGATACCAAAGGTTACGCCCTTTCCGCAGATATCACATTTTGCCATTAGGTTGCACCTCCTTAACTAACCTGTAAAAATACAACAT
>NZ_JAILNU010000031.1 GCF_024691275.1 Ruminococcus sp.
CGTGAACAGCGTGAGCTTGCGGAGAAGGTCTTTTCCTCGGTGAAATTCCCTGAACTGACTGAGCGTGAACAGGAATTGCTGGACTATTATCTGACCTCCTGCACCTACGGTACAAAGACACGCTCGGCTGAGAACACGGTCAAGAAGCATTATGCCAAATCGCACAGCAAGTCGAAATTTAGCTTTATATGGGCGAGATTGTTTCCCGATACGGAGTTTATGAAGCAGTATTATCCGTTTTACTATCGGCATAGGTTGTTGCTCCCTGTCGGCTATGTATGGCGGTGGTGCAAGGGCATTGCCACAAATCACAAGAAGTTACAGGCAGAAATGAGAGCGTTAAGGAAATATGATAACAAGAAAGTATAAGATAGCGGATAAGGTGGTTGAGGTCAATTCGATATATGACGAGGTACATGAATACTGCTCAGACTATCAGACGGACGAGCCTGCTGATTACTCCGTTACCACAACGCAAGCTGATATTGACTTCGAGAGACAAAAGTCTGCCCGTGAGGACGAGATCGAGGGTATTCCGACACGGCATTTTTCAGACAGCTACCTTGAAGAATTGGCAGTTTACCGCAAGATAGCGGAGAAAATGCTTGACTATGACACGGTACTTTTTCACGGCTCTGTTGTGGCTGTGGACGGTGTGGGCTATCTTTTCACGGCTAAAAGCGGCACAGGCAAGTCCACTCATACAAGATTTTGGCGAGAATATTTCGGAGAACGTGCAGTCATGGTGAATGATGATAAACCGCTTTTGCATATCGCTGATACAGTCACAGCTTACGGCACTCCCTACAACGGCAAGCACAGGCTTGGCACGAACACTTCCGTTCCGCTGAAAGCGATATGTATTTTCACACGGTCTGCCGAAAATCATATCGAGCCGATCACCAGAGAACAGGCTTACACGATGCTTCTGCAACAGGTCTACCGCCCTGCGGATATGCTGAAAATGGCGAAAACGCTTGAACTGGTGGACAGGCTTGCGGAAAGTGTGAAGCTCTATCGGCTCGGCTGTAATATGGATATTTCGGCGGCACAGGTCGCCTATGAGGGTATGCAATGACAAGATTTGAAGATGTGATCGAGCGTGACGGCAGGCTCGTCTACACGAATGTCGGTGACAGTATGCGCCCTCTTATACGGCAGGACAGGGATATTCTTATCATTGAAAAGCCCCACAGCAGGCTGAAAAAGTACGATGTTCCGTTGTATAAGCGTGACAGCGGTCAATACGTCCTGCATAGGGTGCTGAAAGTCCGTGAGAATGATTATGTGATCTGCGGAGATAACCGCTATTCCAAAGAATACGGCATTACCGACCGACATATCATCGGTGTACTTACTGCTGTTGTCCGTGACGGAAAGGAGATCCCCATAACCGATTGGAGATACAAAACCTATGTGCATTTGTGGTGCGACCTTTTTCCGCTCCGTGCCTTTATCCTCAAAGCAAAACACTTCCCGAAATGGCTGAAAAGAAAACTGAAACGATGAAAAACAATGCGATAAAATGGCTCTATGCCGTCCCCGAAAAGAAAAAGCTGTATATCCTCGCTCTGATGCTGGTGCAGGCTCTGCACGGTGCAAGCGGTGTGCTGTATGCTTTGCTCCTGCGGAATATCGTGGACAACGCCACAGCTCATGACAAGTCAGGATTCTGGCATTATGTGGTGCTGACCGTCCTGCTTGTTGTCGCTCAGATCGGTATGAGGGCGGTCATTCGGTGGCTCAACGAATTATCAAAATCGACTTTTGAAAATATCTTCAAGGCTCGGCTGATGCGGAATATCCTGCGAAAAGACTTCGCAAGCGTGAGTGCCGTCCATTCGGGCGAATGGCTGAATCGGCTCACCAATGACACGGTAGTGGTCGCTGACAGCTACGTTGAAATTCTCCCCGGACTGGTCGGAATGGTTGTCAAGCTCATTAGTGCAGTCATTATGATGATCGTACTTGACTGGCGGTTTGCCTGTGTTCTACTGCCCTGCGGAGTGCTGCTTATTGTATTTACCTACGCTTTCCGCAAGGTGCTGAAAAAGCTCCATAAACAGGTGCAGGAGCGTGACGGCAAGCTCCGTATTTTCCTGCAAGAGCATATCGGCAGTATGATGATGATACGCTCTTTCGCAACAGAACAACAGACGGAAGATGAAGCAAGCGACAAGATGTTACAGCATAAAACCGCAAGAATGCGTAAAAACCATTTCTCCAATTTCTGCAATATCGGTTTCGGGCTTGCGATGAACGGAATGTATCTCTTTGGGGTGTGCTACTGCGGTTACGGCATTTTGCTCGGTACGATCAGCTATGGTACACTGACAGCGATAACACAGCTTATCTCGCAGATACAAGCACCGTTTGCCAATATCACAGGCTATCTCCCACGGTTCTACGCTATGACGGCAAGTGCGGAGCGGCTAATGGAAATTGAAGATTTCAAGAATGATGCTGATTGTCAGGCTCTTGGTATTGAAACGGTCAAGGCATATTATAACGATTCACTCAAAGCATTCGGTCTGAAAAATGCTGATTTTACCTACTATCCTGCGGTCGATAGTACAAAAGACCTTACGAAAGATAATCAACCTGTTGTGTTGAAAAATATTAGCATTGAGATCGGCAAGGGCGAATATGTGGCGTTCACAGGGCATAGCGGCTGCGGAAAATCCACGGTGCTGAAACTGCTCATGAGCATTTATCAGCTCGACGGCGGTGAGCGTTACCTGACCGATACGCAAGGCACAAAGCCGCTGACTGCTGAATGGCACAGGCTGTTCGCTTATGTTCCGCAGGGCAATCAGCTTATGTCGGGTACGATCCGTGAGGTTGTGGCTTTCGCTGACAAGGCAGATATGCAGAATGATGAGCGTATCAACAGAGCTTTGCATATAGCCTGCGCCGATGATTTTGTATCGGAACTTGACAGCGGTATTGACACCCTGCTCGGTGAGCGTGGCACTGGTCTTTCAGAGGGGCAGATGCAGAGAATCGCAATCGCAAGGGCGATATTTTCAGAAAGCCCGATACTGCTCCTTGATGAAGCGACTTCGGCGCTCGATGCCGATACGGAGAAAACGCTGTTACAAAATCTGCGGAGTATGACGGATAAAACGGTCGTGATCGTTACACATCGTCCTGCCGCTTTGGAGATATGTGACAGGGTGATAGACTTCACAAATACGGACGGCTCAGAGAGTGTGTAGCAAGCTCCCTGAGCCGTTTTTTAGTGGATAGTTTTTTCGTCATTAAGCTGTTAATCATTCTTGACTAACAGCTTAATGACGGGTATCATTCAAGTACACTCCTATTTTTCTTTTTCTGCCGATCCCTGCTCTGCTCCTGACGGAGAAATTCTTCTATCTCCCTCGTTGCTTCGGACAGCTCTCTTGACTTCTGATCCAATGCGTCATACTTGGTGTTCATATTTTCCAGTTTTCCACGAAGTTTGGAAATATGCTTTTCCAACTGCTCGACTGTCGGGATTTTCTTCGGGAACGCTTTTTTGAGTTCACTCTCAGTCGCTGAATACCGATACTGGTCCGCATATTTCTTTTGATTACGCCCTTTTAGCGACATATAATGGTCGTGAAAAGGCTTTGAGTTTTGGTAAGTCCTGAGCCATATCAACTGCTGCTCACGCTCCTTGATCTCCTCGCTGATCTGATTCATTTTGCCGACAAGAGTTATCCTTTCGCCGTAAGCATCAACGGCGGCAGCTTTCGCCTCCTCTGCGGTCACGCCATAACACGGCACACTTTAGAGCCGTTGCTGCCGCAGGCTTTTTCGATTGTTATGAAGTCGGTCGGCTTGATATGTACTGTTTTATTCTTTTCGGAGTATTCAAAGAAATGATATCTGTAACCGATCTTCTTGCTTTCTGTCTGATTGGGGAACAGCTTAGTCACGCACAGATAGCCGACGTCTTTCAGTTCGTCCAGTGCTGTCTCCTTTTCTTTACAAATAGAAGCAAGCCCCTTGACAGAGTAATCCCATTTATCGGGTAAATTCAGAACTTTACTGAGAAGTCCCGTTGCTTTCAGCGAGATTGCTGTTGACATCAGATGATAGTTGCTCATTACTGCGTATGCGGTGTTTTTGAAAACACGGCATACAGATGAGCTTCTTTTCTTTTTCTTTTCCATTTACTTAGCAGCCATTGTGATACCCCTTTGTGTCAGAAAGTGATTGTACGCCTCACCATTTCAGGGAGTTTGCTTCTGTTCAGTGAATAAACATCAGCGTTCTTATTGAGATAACCACTCTTATTCAGACCTTCAAGAGTTGCCTTGATCTCATCGTATGAACTGCCGAGAAACATGGAGTGCATCTTTTCGGCGGTACAGTTATCATCATCGGGATAGCTTGCCATCTTGGTGATGATCGCAGTTTCAGCACAAGTCAGCTCACTGCTAACAGGAATACAGATAGATTCAATTACAGGCATAGGGAAGTCCTCCTTAAATGAAAATAATTCCAGTGATTTCCTTGACAGCGCTATTTCAACGCGATATAATGGTAGAAAGTTCAAATACTGTCATTTAAACTCATTGTGAAACAAAATATATGTTTATTTTATTGGGCGAATTATTATGCCGAGCGGTGATTATTCACGTTGCATATAGTGGCGTTTCGGATTTATAGGCAAAAAAAGCGTCCCTCATTTCTGAGGAACGCTTAATACAGTATTCAGTTTTGGGCATAAAAATAGCGTATAGCGCTCCTGACATTCATCAAAGAGCGATTTACGCTGAGATGTTGATTTCCATTTATTTATCGTAGTGAACCTTGCTTGATTTCTACCACGTTTCTACCAACCTTTTCTTTCTACCAGCCTTGTTCTCGTTATGGTTTACACCGAGCAGCAGCGGCGCGATCAGAACATATCCGCCGATTTCACAGCAGGCAGGAACGAATGACATCATCACCGCAGGTCTGCCGACCTTTTTCAAATCGGACAGATTCAGCGATAATCCTGCCTTCACAAGAATAATGATGAGCGCGATCTGCCGAAGCTCAGATGAGATCCCGAGAATGGACGGATCAAGCAGATCAAGCACATAGGGGCTGACAGCAATTCCGACACCGAGCATTCCTATAATTCTTGGCAAGCCTATCCGTTCAAAGATAGCTGCCGCCGACAGCCCGACAAGAAAAATTATTGCAAGTGATAAAAGCATAACAGTACCTCCGGATAAAACAAAAAACCGACAACTTTTGCGTCAAAACGCAGAAGTCATCAGCTTGAATAAGCGGTTTCGGTTTCCCGTGGGAGAACATCATTCCCGATATTATTTTTTCTGTTATTATTATAGCACAGGAGTGCTGAGATGTCAATCACTTTGCACTATAATCTGAGAATAGTTTTATGCATGAGGAAGAAATATCGAAATCGCATCGGAAATATTGCAAATGCACTTTACGATTTCTAATCACAGCTGAGAGCACCCCTGATCTTCGCAAACTGGATAGCATTCAGCTTTGTATTGCTCTTCTCGGTCTCAGCCATGTCGCTCTCAATACGATCAAACACAGACTTACGCTTTTTCATGAGCTTCTCTGTCTGCTGTTCATAGGTAAGCATCTTGCCACCTCCTTCCGTTTCGTTCTCTCCTTGTTTTATATCTATAGAGGACTATTCCCACATAATAATTATAGCTCAAAATACTGCCGTTTGTCTATTCGCATTGCGCAAGAAGCCCCGTGCGCCATAAGACTTTTTCATTCGTCAAGATGTTATGGAAAATTTTGAAACGGGTATAAAAATGCAGAGCTGTCATGCCCTGCATTTTGTGAAAACATTCAATTTATAGACAATTGCGAAAGTCAAAAACTATTACTTGATATTCTCAATAAATTTTTTCATTTCTTCACTTATTTGCTCCTGCTTATAATTATGAACATAGTGTCCGCAATCAAGTTCAACAACAGTTGTATTTGACAGTTCAGAAGCATACTCTTTTTGTATCTCCGACCACTTTTCAATGCCTGTTTCTTTTCCGTCAGATACAAACATTAACATTGGTATATCAGGCTTAGGTGCTCCGTCAATCTTTTTGACGGCATCGGGGATAGCAAGACCTTCATTTATAACTGCATCGTTTACAGCTATTTTGCTGGCAATAGCTCTATATAATGCCTTTTCATCTTCCGAAAGCATTTGAGGGAGTGAATCGTCAGAATAGTAGAACCTGACAATCCCCAACTCTCGTCCAATAGCTGCAATTTTTTCAAATCGCTCTGTTTTTGAAAAATTAAAGTTGTCATAAGCGCGTGGCAAAGACATATCAAGACCTACAATTGCTTCGACTTCATCTGGATGTTCTTGTGCCCAAAGTATTGCTTCAAGTCCAGACATTGAATGAGGGCAGAGGATAAACGGAGCATCAATTCCAGCATTTGAAAGTGCTTCTCTGTCCTGTCTTAGTATTGTATCAAATGACCTCTCGGTATTTACTACATCACTGAAACCGTAGCCGAATTTTTCAACAACAACTATCCTATAATCATCATCTAACAAACTATACAGACTTCTGAAATCAAGTATAGGAGAAGCAGTCCCTGAACCTGAAAGAAATACTAATGTATGTTCACCTTCTCCCTCAGAGTATATGCACATATTGTGTCCGTCAACCTCTAACATTTCGCCAAGAGGTTCGTCCAATAGTGCCTTTTCCTTATTCATCATAATTTTATTGTATGTGAACACTATTACCAAGAAAATGATTAGCATTAGTATGATTATAAGAAGTACCTTTCTAATTATCTTAAATGCTTTTTTCATCTGAATACTACTCCATAAAAAATAAATCTTCATTAGCAAGCCGACCGCCAACTCTTACCCCTAAATTATACCACATCCGGCTTGAAAAAGCAACCGCCGATACTCCGAAAAAAAGCAACGACATGGAACAAGCTGCACAGTACATTGATATTCTGTCGCTTGTAGATAACTATATCGCCAACGAGATATGCAAAAACGTTGATTCGGATTGGGACAGCTACTATATCTCCAAAGACGCAGGCGGCAAGCTGACCTTCAATCCCATGTGGGACTACGACCTTGCTCTCGGCAACTTCATTGACGTTAAGGGATACGATTCTGCCGCAGGACTTGGAGTATACAACGTGCCCAACTGCAATGCCAATTCCAATCAGTGAATGTGCTATGCCATTCAGAATGACTGGTTCAGAGAAGCTGTGGCTGTCCGCTGGAAGGAAGTGTATGATGACTTGAAAACGCTTCCTGAGTTTGTTATTTCCGAAGCCGAAAAGAACGCCACTTCCTACGAGCGCAACTTCACAAAATGGAACAGTCTCGGGAAAAGGTATTCTCCGAACCCGACGAGATCGCTGATCTTTCTACGCACAAGGCTCATGCTGAATATCTTGCTAACTGGCTCGATGAACGTATCAAATGGCTTAACAACTACTTTGCCTCTGCCAATTGAAGCTCAGGGAAATACCTCGATGAGAACGAAAAGCCAATTGATCCGAATAATGCCGTAGCGGTCAGCACGCTGATGTTCTGGAGTTCAAAGGCAGTGGTACAGTAAAGGTGGAGCATCTTTCACTTGTAGCGATAAAGCCCGAAATACTCATGGGCAATGTAAATACGGACGGTGAGTTAAATGTTTCTGACCTTGTACTATTACAGAAATGCCTGCTTGCTGTTCCTGATACTGAGCTTAAGACTGGAAAGCAGCCGATTTCTGTGCAGACAATGTCCTTAATGTATTTGACCTCTGCCTTATGAAACGTGCTCTGCTGAGGCAGATGGGGATAATTGAATAAGTAATGAATCTATGCACCCAAGCTGGTTACACTTGCCCCCGACTTAGGTGCATTTTCGTGTATGCGTTAAATTGTATCAAAATATTGAGTTCTGATATAACGATAAAAGGCTGCTGCACAGCAACTGTGCGGCAGCCTTTGACCTCGAAGTATTGCATCTCATGTTTGCATTCCATTTCAAAGGAAGCTATGTTATCCTTCTGAATAAGTCCGACCTTATATTCCTCTAATGCACTATAAAAACAGAGCGTGATCTTATCTCCATTCAGCGGCAGGATATACAGAAAGCCGTCGCCATTCAGAGCAAGCCTGCATACAACGCAGTTTTTCATGATCTATATTATCTCGCTGAGATAGGTCACTTCACGGTCTTTTCTTCTCATAAGCCGAAGATCCTCATATCCTCGTCAACGGTTGTAATTCCCGCAATGCCGAAGCTGTCTACAAGAACCTTTGCCACATTCGGTGACAGGAACGCAGGCAGAGTCGGTCCGAGGTGAATATTCTTTACTCCGAGATACAGCAGAGCAAGGAGGACGATGACCGCTTTCTGCTCATACCAAGCGATATTATAAACAATAGGCAGATCATTCACATCGTCAAGCCCGAACACCTCTTTCAGCTTCAGAGCGATAAGCGCCAAAGAATAAGAATCATTGCACTGTCCTGCATCGAGAACTCTCGGAATACCGCCGATGTCGCCAAGATTCAGCTTGTTATACTTGTACTTCGCACAGCCGGCAGTAAGGATCACGGTATCTTTCGGCAGCTTCTCTGCAAACTCCTGATAGTAGCTTCTGGACTTCGCTCTGCCGTCACAGCCTGCCATGACTACGAATTTACGGATAGCCCCCGACTTTACCGCCTCTACAACTGTATCGGCAAGAGCGAATACCTGTTCATGGGCAAAGCCACCGATAATAGAGCCGGTTTCGATCTCGGTAGGCGGAGGACATTTCTTAGCCTGTTCGATGATCGGCGAGAAATCCTTTACTTCGCCGTAGGGTG
>NZ_JAILNU010000114.1 GCF_024691275.1 Ruminococcus sp.
GGAAGATTCCTAAAACTTTTTCAAAAGAGTCGGACGTTTATCAAATGAACTCTTACTCGACAAGCATTGATAAAGTGAGAGAGATAATATTGCTATATCCCTTAGTTTATAACAAGAGAATGATTGATGATTACCACTTCATTGATAGTAATGGAATTAAGAGACCCCTCAAAATAAGAACTATTGATTTAATGAAATGTTTGGAATGGAGAACTTTTTTGAATGAGTTCCCTGATTCGATAAAATAAACTGTTTTGCATTACTTCGAAGCATATAATTGAGAAACTGTTCGCATAATAAAAATCGTCTGTATCAAATATGATACAGACGATTTAAGGGTTTAGATGTATACCATGTTTTCAAAGACAATTTCTCTTGCCATGTTTATAAAGCAGTTTTCAATACCATTCGCTTCGTTTACGTCTCCAGCAAGTACAGCAGTTTGATAATAATTATCTGTTTTCTTCCAAAGCTCAACCTGACGTGAGATAGCTTCATTGACTTTCAGTTCCATGTCATCAAGGTACTGAATGATCTTGCCCTCGTTTACGAGCCTGCGGAGCCTGTCAGGGCAATGGCTGTCAGAGAAATGAAGATGATACCTGATGGAGTCGGTGCTGTATGTCTTACTTTCAGTGGAAAGTGTATCAGGGTTGAAGTGAGTGACTGTTACGGTGTTGGTGTCAAGTTGCCACAGCGGAACGTATTTCTTTTTCATCGGATTGTAAGTTGTCTGTTCGCTTTTGTATCTGCTCATGGTAATTACCTCCGTTCGGTAGCGTGAGGAAGATGCCTTATCCTCACTGCAATAGTTATAGTTATATTCTCTGAATACCGACGAGATACCCAAGTCCGTCAGTTCAACTTCTGTTCAACAAAGTTGAACCAAGTTACGATAAAACTTGAAATTTGCAATAAGAGCATTTGCTCTGAATTGCAGATTTTATCGTATTTTCGGCGTTTTCTTAAAAGCAGCAAAAGTAAGCGAAACGATACTACTTAGCTCAAAGAGATAATCAGATACCTCAAAACTTGCGTATTTACGCACTTTGCGAGTGGTCAAATACTCTTTGGTCAACATCTGGTCAATTCAAAACCTCTCTGTTCGCGCAGGGAGGTTTTTTTATTTGCCTTTATGCAAGGCACAGCTCGATCTGCTCGGCAGTTCGGGCTTTTGTTTTTCGCAGAACATCAGCGTAGATTTCTGCGGTAATGTTAACGTCACGGTGTCCAAGATGCTCGGACACGACTTTCAGGTCGATACCGCTGTTCAGGAGCATAGTAGCGTTGCAATGACGGAGCTGATGCAGTGTCATATCCTCGAACTCCGTTCCTTTGGTGAAGCGTTTGAGCGACTGATAGACCGAGTTGCGGTCACGGTAGTTCCCTCTGGCAGACACAAACACCATTTCGGGGTGTGCAAAATCATCACCGAGGGCATATTTCAGCTTTTCGATATACTCTTTCTGTGCAAGAAGAACCCTTTTCAGCTCCTGCCCCATACCGATGATGCGAATACTGCTCTCGGTCTTAGGATCAGTCAGCTCATGCTTCCCGCCTATATCGGTCAGCGTGTGGTTTATGGAGATAGTGTTGTGCTCGAAGTCAATGTCCTCCCACGCAAGACCGAGACACTCACCCGAACGCATACCCGTGTACAGCAGCACCTTGATGATACGCTTGAAGTCCTCGTCCCAGGGCTTGCTTTCAAGGTAAACCATGAACCTTTTGAGCTTGTCCTCCTCCAAAGCCTTATTCTTGCGGCTTTTCTTCCGCTTCGGCAGTACCACGTTACGGCAGGGAGTGTCACGAATGAACCCCTGCTCTGCTCCTCTGCGGAAGATGCTCTGCACTATAACGTACAGCTTTTTGACAGTCGCAGGGTTCAGGTCATAGGACTGCATTATCTGCGTCAGCCTGGGAGCGTTGATGTCCTTGACTTTTATGTTGCCGAGAACGGGCTCAATGTGGTTTTTGTACTGCCCCAAATAGGTGTAGACGGTGCTCTCTTTCAGCTCCTGGGGAGCATAGTTTGTGAAATACCAGTCGGCAAGCTCTGAAAATCGCATATTCTCATTGAGCAGAGAGTAACCCTTGCAGTGTCTCTCGAACTCAAAAGCGTATTCCTGAGCCAGCTTCTCGGCTTTCTTTTCAGTCACCCCGACAGGCGGAGTGAAGGTCGTTGATTTTACAAGCTGTTTGCCGTTCATATCGTAGCCGACAAACACCCTGATACGGAATGTGTTTCCACGTTTTGTTATATTTGCCAATGTAAATCCCTCCAAATTTACACTATGGCATATCTCTGTATTTAGCATTGTAGCGCACTATTCTCTCTTTGTCAAGCGCCTTTCGAGATATGCCATAGCTTTTCGTCTTTTATTCTAACTCTGTACTTCTTGTTTTGTTATACTTGTACCGGGCAAAATCATCCGACAGCCCGCAGGCTGTTATGAACGCCCTTGCCTTTTGCAGGTCACGGGAGAGCTGTTCCTCACGTTTGATACGCTGAGCTTCGGCATTCTGCTTTTCACGGGAGAAATAACGCTTGTTTTCCTCCTTTTTCTTGTACTCAGAAAGCTCCGAGGAGACTGCTGCCAACTGCGTTTTCAGCTTATCACGCTCCTGAACAGCTTCATCACGTTCCTTACGGAGCTTCCTGGTCTGCTTCTGAGATGCGACTTCTTTCTTTGCAAGGTCGGACACGTTGTCCCAATCCTCCTGAGAAACAGTCACCTTACCGCCGAACACGGTCTTTCCTGTCTCCACGCTGTCTATCTCAGTCAGCTTCACCTTTTTCTTAGACACCTTTTCAAACTCGGCAACAGCTTCGTCACGCTCGGCAGTGAGCCTTTCGATCTCGGCATTAAGAGCATTTATCCTGTCATGATACTCACCATACTCCTCGACCGTGTAGCTGTATCCTCTGGACTTCTTCGGCTCGCTGATCTCGATATCATGAGCGTTGCAGATATTCTTTAAAACATCCCACTCGCTTCTCCTCCAAAGGTCATTCGCTTTCGCATCATTACCGAAGCCCATTTCCTCCAAAGCCTTGTTCTTGGCATTGCGGACTTCAAGACCACGGGCGAAGTGACCTACGGGGATATAATTGATGTGCAGGTGCGGTGTAGATTCATCGAGATGCAGCACCGCATTGAACACATAAAGGTTCGGATTTCTCTGCTGGAAGCCCTCCATGTATTCACGCAGGCATTCAGTCGTTATCTCAGCATCGGGAGTACCGACACCTGTGTCTTTTCTCGTTCCTATGTAAACAAGATGCTCGTAGAAGCTCTTTTGCTTGTTCGTACCTGTGATAACACTCTTGCTCGGCAGACGGTTGAACAGGTGCTCGAAGTAGTTGTGTATCTTCCTGTCATTCCTTTTCTGACGGGCATTGTATTTCTCAACTGCTTCATCAAAAAGCTGATGATAAGCGTCACTCAGAGCCTGCTGAACGAACACGATGTTGTTGGGTGTCCTGGAGCTGTCTATGTTCCTGGCAGTGAACTCTCGGTTGTTATGTGAAAGGCTGCCTTTGCCCTCGCACATAGAGATAGATTTTTCACTCATAAAAATATCTCCCTTATATATTTTTATTTAACCCTCTGACGAGGGAAAACAAGTACGCAAAAGGCTTGATGCCTTTGCTATGCAAGCGCCCTTGATGGGCTTGTATTGGCTTGCAACGATACAGTGGTGATCGGCAAACCAAACGGTGCGAAGCACCGGATTTACTTGCGGAGTGCCGCCAGTAACCCCAAAGCACTTTTGACAGCCGCATACACGACTATCAAAAATGCCGGGGCTCTGCGAGGCTCCTATCGGCTGACGGAGCAGCCGAAATTGTGGGTACGGTTATTCAAAATCGCACCCATGAGAGATGCTGAAAAACGCATTACAATTTTGAAAAAACGCCATATCGGAAACGATCATTTTTTCAAAAATCAGCTCTCATATTTTTCTGAAAATCTGCTATCTGATCTACGATATTTTTCATCGAAAGCCGCCCCGCTTTATTGAGGTTTATGAACTCCCAGCAGAGGTACTCTGCGTAGTCCAAGTGATGCAAAGAATACACGAATCTTTCATCACATTTTTCATCAGGATTTGTAGGAGCATACTGTCTCCATTCACGCATCAGCCACAGGTAATCGTTGAGTGTCCGCCACGCTGACTTCCCCCATTCTTCATAGGCTCGTTTTTCCTGCACACGTTTCTGATACTCAGACACTTCTTTAGCAGTGGGAGCTTTGTCAATATCTATGTGCAGACCGTAATCGTCACTTAGCTTTTTTACTGCATCGATAGGCTTGTCCAGCCCGAACATTTTCTGAGTGAAGCCGATAACATCAACGTGTGCTCCACAGCCGAAGCAATGAAGATTATCGGGATAGATCTTTGCAGAGGGAGTGCGCTCATCATGAAACGGACAAAGCGTCATACCTCCACGGTCAATATGTAAGCCGTAACCCTCCGCAACAGTTCTCATATCAACAGCAGATCTTACTTGCTCGAATACCGTCACTCTCAGAACGGTATCTTGTTGTAGAAGTCGATAGCTTCCTTGAAGACTGTCTGCTCCTGTTCGGTCAGGAAGTGGCAGAGATCAAAGTCCTTGTTGTTCTCAGCATAGAAGCCACGCTGACGAAGGACTGAGATCATCTTGTCGAAAAGCTCATCGACACCGCTGTTAAGCTCGTTCTCATTGATGCTCACCATATCTCTCACCTCCCTCAGTTCTGGAAATAGTTCAGCAGGTCAGCCTTGTTGACAAGTATCTTGCCACGGACACCCTCGCCTGTGCGGATATACTTGATCTTGTTCTGAGCCACAAGCATACGGACTGTGTGCTCGGAAAGTCCGTCAATAAGCTCGGTGCATTCCTTGACGGTCAGCATCTTCACCTTTTCAGGCTTCTTTTCGGGCGCAGGAGCGTTCTCCACAGGCTCATCGTAGGCGATAGCTGTCATAAGCTCCAGTATCTGGTTCAGCATTGTCTCTTTCTGTTCTCTTGTTAACATAGTAAAATACCTCTTTCTCTTTTTATAGTTGTGAACTTTAGACATTTTAAGCACAATAGCTCCTATAATGTCTAAAATGCTTATTGTGTACGGATGTGGGGATTGATATAGACCATTACCCCCGAACGGTTACAGCCATTTGCTGCCGGAATCGTCTCACGGCGGAGATAGCCGTATTCCTCCAACATCTCCATTGTTTCTGCAAAGTCGGCGGCGTTCTTGAACAGCGTACAACGGCAGAGTTTGTATAAATCATTCTGCCTGATGTTGGTTATGTGCTTGGAGCGTATCTTGTTGAGTACCCTCTCTGCTTTAATAGTACCGAGATCAACATCTCCGAGACTGTAAGCGTAGATAGCCTGTTCACGGAAATACTCGCCTATCTCAACAGCGTTGCAGAACGTATCCAGTGTCACACGGTTCTCAACAGGCTGGGCACCGTTCAGCGCACACTTGATACAGTGAATGATACCGCACAGTCGGAGCAGTTCACCATGATACTTGCCACCCCAGTCCTTGCAGAAAGCCATATCCGTGACGAGGTGTGGCTCGATGAAGTTGTTGTAGTAGTCAACGAACTCGCCGTATGCCTTGCTGTCAAAGTGGAGATACAGCTCTTTTTCATCGTGGTAGGTGAACTTAGCTCCGAGGAGCTTGTACACAAGGTTCTTGTAGTTTTCTGCGACCTGCTCAGGCACAGCCTGTGTATCGTACTTGCGTAAACCGATATTGCTCACAGGAAAACAATACATGAACCTCGCTATCAGTCCGCTGCCCCTGAAAACAGGATTGTTTATCATACCGTCAAAAACGTATGGCTGACACGCAAGGCAGATGCTCATGTAAGGCTTTTTCAGCACAATGCTCGACCTGGTAGCTCTGTCGCTGATATAGGTCTCGCCGTTCCATGATTTCAGCAGGAGGTCAAGGTTCGGGACGTTGTTGCTATAACGTCCGCTGAAATTACCGAGCATTCCGGCTTCATCGGAGATCATCAGCAGAGTGCCGTTTTCTTCGAGCAGATTCACAAGTGATTCGGGAGTTACATCGTCCACGGCTATCCTGCGGAAGTTGCTGGGCGGAATGTTGCTGATCTCTGTCTGGAGTTTGGCTATCTCCTCAGCGGTAACGTCTTTCTTCTTTTCAAGGGCTTCCAGCTTGCTCAACAGGAGCTTGCGTTCAGCCTGAGATTGAAAGATGTCCTGCTTGTTGTTCTCATTCCAGTCGTGTGCGAACTGAATGTACGGACGCTTTATAAGCGACATTACAGGAGACTTCTTGAAGCTCGGTTCCGCTATCGTCAGCGTATCAAGCACCAGCGGCTCGGTGTGGTCACGCTTTGCCGACATACGATATACTCCCGAAAAGCAATAGCTCACCGCCGAGAGTATCGAAGTCCCTGCCATTGCAACGTCCGTTGAGGTTGTTGTCGCAATTGCGTCAGCCATGTCACCTATAATAGGCGGCAGTGCGTTCACAGGGAACGGCAGGAGGTTTGTCCCATCGGGACGGAGGGGTGTGGGTGTTGCCCACTGGTTTTCATTGTTCAACGATCTATCATCGTCCTTTCGTATAAATTCAGAAGCGCTTCTATAATAGGGGCAGAAAAAACTGTGTCTACAACGGATAATCATTGTATATCCTGTAAATTATTCCGGTTTTCTCTGCTGTCAGCCGACCGTCGCCTGCTGACATGAACATTGTAACATTTCTTTCGGAGGGCTTGTGCGTACTTTGCGTATTTACGCAAAAGAATACGCAAAGAATTTTCAAACACGCTATTAATCACGCTATAATACGCATTATAATTGACATATTGCGTGTGAAATGTTATAATATCAGAAGATACTGAAAGCGAGGAGAGCATATGGGAACTACCACAATTTACCGTATAAACGAAACAGACCGCACGATAAATATCGCACAGTCTGTTGATGATACCGATGAGAGCGTTCACGGTGCAGTCCTGAATACAAGGACGTACACCTTTGACGAGCTGATGAATCAGCATAAGGTTTTCTGTGAGCATACCGAGCCTTACGATGCGTTCAGGGACAGGCTCAACAGTGCTCTGCGTATCGACAGGAGCATTGATGTCAGCACTGATGATATGATAGCAAGGTTCATGGCTGAGTATGGGGAAAATATCTTTTTCCGTGGCTACGTCTGCTCTGTTATCGAGTTATATGACAAGGAAAGGTACGTCCTGCTGAAACCGAACGACGTTGTTATAGCCAAGCTCAACAGAAGAAAGATACAGGATGAAGTTGCAAGAAAGCTCATGGAGTTCATGAATACGCAGCTCGCTATGATGTGCAGTGATGCGTATTTCAGCTACAAGGTGACTATGGAGCATTTTATGGTTCAGCCTGGACGAACGATAATTGCAGTCGATGATTATACATTCAATGTGTTCCGTGAGAGTGATAACTGCCTGCTGACTGTCCTTGCAGAGGTCGGGCAGCTCGTTCACAAGAACAAGTGGACTGTCTGCGAGTGTGGTTTCTGCCACAAGCTTTTTCTCGGAACGGAGGGCGAGGTCTGCTGTCACGCTGCTGAGTGCATCGAAGCTCAGAAACAGCAGAAGGAAGCCATATACAAGGAAAACACCAAGGCGTACTCCGCTGTGAAGCGTGATTATGATGCCTATGTCCGCGGATATAAGAAGAAACTCGTAGAAGCAGGCATTGAGAAGTATCACCCTGCCGAGTTTGACGAGTTTATGCAGGCGAAGCAGGAGCGTATGGACGATATGGATAAGCTCAAAAAACGCCTGATACGCAACGGTCTGCCCACCAAGGAGCTTGAAAAACTCAGTGCTAAGTATAAGGCTGAGATGAAGGCTATGGCTGAGGAGCTTGTTGAGAGGTTTAGGAAGAAGGGGTGAACTTTGAATCCGGTGGGTTCAAAGTTGCAGCATCTATAAATGATAGAACGTTTTTCAACAAATATTGACTTAGATTCTATACCATGATATAATAGTACAAATAGCGATTCTACGCTAAGTATCGCTTATTATGATTGTGGAGGTATAGGATAATGAAACAGGATAAATCAAAGTGGATAGCTTTCTTTACTCAGCAAGTTGCTACTGAAAAAGAAAAGATTTGTTCAAGATATAAGAACTACAAAGATCAAGCAAGTGCAATAAATCAGTATATTAATGATATACGGGATAATTCGATTCGCTCTTTGAAAGCAAATTCAAATGAATTATCCCAGTCTGAGTTGCTTGATGAAATTCTTATTATAACGTATGCATCTTACATAGTAATGCTTGATGCACGTAATTCTGTATGGCCTTATGAATACATGGCTTTTGCACGACGTATCGGAGAGTTATGGGAGCCGTTCTGCAAATTGCCCTTTGAATATCCAATAAAAAAGCTGACAATTATTGCTCCTCCTGATTTCAATAAAGTTCAGGATACTATAAAGAGAGATGCTACGAATTATATAGATAGTTTAAAACTGGATCAGGAAACTAAAGACGAATTGAAGCGCCACTATGCAATTCCGTGGACAATGGTTGATAGCGGTGGAATCAAACTCGGACTTGATCTTCATTTTGAACAAGACGGTATTCATTATAATTGTGACTTCAAAAGTGGATTTAGTTCAAACGAAAAAGGCAATACAAACCGCTTGCTACTTGTTGCAAGTATCTATAATTCACTTGGTGAAATCGAAAAAACGATATTGTTTGTAAGACAACCTGAAGATGATAATAATCACTATCTTCAGACTTTAAAAAACTCTCCTTATTGGGATGTATACTGTGCAAACGATGGCTACGCTGCAATGAAACGATTCACAGGTTTCGATATGCGTGAATGGCTTGATAATAACGTCGATTGGAAAAATGATATAAGCAGCGAATTAAGGGAACATCTTGAGAAAAATGATCTTTTGCGCTACTTGACATGGTAAAACCAATGTGTTATACTTAAGTTAGAGCTTAAGTATAACCAGTGAGGGATATAAACATGAAAGATCAGTTTTGTTCGTTTTATACCAATTCAGAAGATATTACGTTTTATATGTCTTCTCGGTTAGGGATACATGATGGTGACATTATTTTGGAACCATCAGCAGGAGAAGGTATATTCATAGATGAGATACTGAATGCAAAAAAGAAAGTTCACATTGATGCTTTAGATATCAATGATGATGCTATTTCAGTTTTGCAAAAAAAATATAATGATAATCCTGACGTTGATGTTCGTAAAACAGATACCCTTTTTGATCCACAGCTTGATAAATATGATATGTCACAACTATGGTTAAAGCAAACCGATACACTGTTGGATGAACAGTTAGATTTTTTCAACTCTACAGGTGGACATTATACAGGTGTTATAGGCAATCCACCATATGGTGCTTGGCAGGATTATGAACGACGTGATCAATTAAAAAAGAAATATGTTGGGCAGTATGTCAAAGAAACATATTCTTTGTTTTTACTGCGGTGCATATCTGTATTAAAACTAAACGGAAGATTATCATTTATCATCCCCGATACGTTTTTGTATGTTAATATGCACACAAAGCTTCGTGAGCTTTTATTGAAAAAAACTAAAATAGAGGAAATTATTATTTTTCCGTCAAAGTTTTTCCCTGGCATTAGTTTTGGATACTCTAATTTATGTATCATCACTTTAGAACGACGCGAAATGCAAGATGCCATCAACAATTCAGTAAAGATATATAGAGGATTTAAAAAACCCGAGGAATTTCGTCGGCTAATCGCAAATGATACTTTGCCTGCTTACATAGAAAATTTTAATCTTAAACAGAGTGATGTTTTATCAAATCCGCAACACAGATTTGTTTTTGCTGATAATCAAATAGTTTCTTTATTAAAGAAAACAACAGTCAATCTTGGCGATATTTCAGATGTAGTAACAGGTTTCTACACGGGAAATAATAAGGAATTCATCAAAGCTGCATCAGATACCGTAAAAGGTGCAAAAAACTATGAAGTTATAGATCAAAGTATGATAGTAGATAATTCGTCTACTGATGGAGAACCTAACTTATCAGAAGCGTATATTCCTTTTATAAAAAGTGCATCTGAAACACGTTATGTCCGTAACCATGAAGATTGGTATGTGCGTTGGGATAGTGAAACAGTATCATTTTACAAAGCAGATAAAAAAGCTCGATTTCAGAATTCCGATTATTATTTTAAGACAGGTATCGGAATACCTATGGTTAAGTCAAGTAAAATTAAGGCTTTTTTGATGCAGAACCGAGTATTCGACCAATCTATTGTTGGAATATTTCCAAAAGATAAAACAAAGCTTAATTATATATTGGCATTAATGAACTCTGATATCATCAATCAGATTATACATATCATCAATCCCACTGCTAACAATTCTGCTAATTATATAAAGCTAATTCCTTATATTGAGCCTACTTCTGAAGTTATAAGTGAAATCAATGACTTAGTTGATAAGAGAATAACTTTATCAGCGAACAATGATATTAACACTATCAAGCGAATTGAAGAAAAGATTGATTCTATGATAATGAGCATATACTTAGCTCCCTATCATAAACAACATAAATAATTAAGGAGAAATCAAAATGGATAGTCTTTCTTTTTCTTTATCGATTCCATTAGATAAAGACGGATTTTTAGAGATGGAATGTGACTATTGTAAAGGAAGGTTTATGCTTTCTAAGAAAACTTTTGATGATGATAATAATTTGGATTTCTTTTGCCCTATATGTGGATTGCCAAATAAGATGGATACATTTTATTGTCCTGAAGTACTTGAAATAGCAAGACAGGTTGCAACTAATTATGCAATGGATGAAATATACAAGCAATTCTCAAAAACATTTAAAGGGTTTAACAAAAATGGTCTTGTTAAAATGAGTATGAAGAAGCCCAAACACGTTTCCGTTTCAGAATTGTATACACCGATTAATGAATATAAAATGTTACATCTTGATTGTTGTGATATTAATATAAAAGCAACTTCATTTGATGATTCTATAGGTGTGTATTGTCCAATATGTGGAGGAACAAGATTATGAATAAAAATGAACTTAGAATCATTTCTCTTAGATATAGAACATTAGCATCACAAATGCTAAAGATTGACAATGAAGATGAAGTTCGCTACATAAAAATGTTTCTGGAATTCATAGACAACACAGACTTGTTATCAGAGTATGTTTCACATTGTCATAAAGAAGACTACGATTTCAACTCTATTTTACAATCAAGGAGTTATGGTCAGCATTTTGAGTTACCGGATAATTCAGAAGATATAATCGATTATGATTATCAGCTTTTGAAATACATCATCGAGAATAACAGACCATTGATCGGAATTACATTAGGCTATTCACACAGCAACAAATTTGCAGATTCAATAGCTGCTTTTATGAGAAAAACAATAGAACCTTTTGTAATTGCATTGAGGGAATACATTGAGATCAAACTAATCGAGGCTGACGATAACTCCTCAAATGATGATAAAGCAATAGGTAGAACCAATATCTTTCTTTCATATTGCCAGAAAGATTCTAAAATAGCTGATCTGATTGACGATACTATTAGTTCACAAACATCTTCAGATCGTGTCTCTATAACAAGAGATATTAGAGATGTTGAATACCATCAGAGTTTCAAGCGATTCATGGATTCTATACAAGATCATGATTATGTTGTAATGCTTATAAGCGACAGATATTTAAAATCTCGCAACTGTTTATATGAAGTATTAGAAACAATCAAAGATCGTAGATTCCAAGATAGACTTGCATATATTGTTTTATCTGATAATGATTCAAAATGGCTTGAAGATCCATCTGAGAAGATAGGTGCTAAAGTTTATGCCGTTCAAGATCAAGCTCAGTATACTATATTCTGGAGAAATAAAGAAAAAGAATTAAGAAATCAAATTGATGAAATCGGTGATCCGGCTTACACTATTGAGTTAAGCAAAGAATTAAAACACATTCAAAAGATACTTCTTGATCTTCAAGATTTGTTATCATTCCTTAGCGAATGTAAAGGGCTGCCTTTACAAGAACATATAGATTCAAATTTTGAGGAAATGCTGAGTTTTATGAAACTGAAATAAGGAGAATAGATGAAAAAATCAAAATTTGTTTTTGTTATCTTAGCTACTGTTTATGTATTAATGGCTCTTCTCTATCCTTTTGATGTATTAAAAATAGGTGATAATTTACTATTTGCGCTTTCGGTTTCCGCACTACTTATTTCCGCAAGTGATGTAATTAATAAAATCGGGACATTTTTATTTACTTCAAACACATATAATGCATACTTAAAAATCACAATTGATTTTTTAGATCAAATGATTAAGGGTGGATATATTAACACACGAAATATTAATGTTAGAAACATCAAAGAAAATTATGATGAATTGCTAAAAAAGAATTATACGTTTTGTCATCCAAGAGACTACGCAAAAAAGAGAATATTAAAAATAGTAAATACTATCACCTTAATACTATTTATTTTGGGAATAACCTCATTTATCATTATTCCGTTTATTGACACCAATATAACAGGTACAAAAATCACATCAATTGTTACAATTCTTGCATTTGCATCTATGGCATTAGGGCTATTTTTTGATGAGCTGATTAATGAAAAGCAGGCGGAAATAGACGCATTAATCTCTGAAAAGCATTTAGTTATAAATGCTGATTATCCAACTTTTAGAAATTATTTTGAGTCAAATGTGTATTATAGAAATGATATGAAAGCAAATCAAGAGCTTATTGCTACTTTGTTAGCAAACCAAAAAGAGGCTGCACCCGAAGGCACAGCCGTAAACGATCAAATATAAACCATACACTCAAACACAGTTTCTCTCGCCATATAGACGAAGCAGTTCTCAAGACCGAGCATTTTCTCAGCATCGCCGCTGAGGAGAGCCTTCTGATAGCAACTATCTGTCTGCTTCCAAAGCTCTACCTGACGGGAGATAGCATCACCGACTTTCAGTTCCATATCATCGAGATACGGCACGATCCTGCCATCATTGACGAGCCTGCGAAGCCTGTTGGGGCAATGGCTGTCAGAGAAATGAAGATGATACCTGATGAAATCGGTGCTGTAAGTCTTGCTCTCCTCGGTCTGAGCATCAGTGTTGAAGTGAGTGACGGTCAAGGTGTTGGTGTCCAGTCTCCACAGCGGAACTGATTTCTTTTTCAGCGGGCTGTATGCAGTCTGTTCGCTCTTGTATCTGCTCATAGTTATTCCCTCCTGTTAATGATTACTCACGGATAACAAATCTGTGATCCGTGACATGAAGCAAAATCTCTTTTTAG
>NZ_JAILNU010000055.1 GCF_024691275.1 Ruminococcus sp.
TCGTGGATACGCCTGCTTTCTTCCTCTGTACAGCGTATCGCTATGGTCGTGTTTCGTTTTCTCATGTTATCATCCTCCTTTTTTCTATGCCAATTAAAGTGGGTTCGGGCTTCTGCCCGACAAGCAAGGCGGCAGGCGGAACGCCAGCTGCTATGCTTGCCAACCCAGTGGGGTTGATTTTTCTCGGGTGTCGCCACTTTTTCCTTCGCCGATAGTATCTGCGCAGTATCGCCACACTCGCTCGACGTTGCGCGACAACCGCTTTCACTGTCACAGTTGGGATAACTACCCGATTTCGGTATCGGTGGCAAAAAGGGCGTTTTTGTGCACGTGTATACCATCACCCTGAGCCGCAAATGCCGTCACCCATATTTTTACCGTCACCAGGCTCAAACAAAGGTAAATAGACGTTTTCTGGACTTCGGGTGCCGGTATGGTCAGCAATTTCTACCCACAGCAGACTTCCGTTTTTACTGTCACCCGACTGGTCATAAACGAGCTCCAGTATTCGCGAACCGTGACTTCTGCGCATACTGAATTGAACTCCATATACTTTCAATTCTTCAGTATGCTGAACAAGATTTCGTGTCATCCAGTTCGGAGCATAATCACAACTGAAGCGTTTATACATCAGATTGCAGAGTTCTGTTGCTGAACCTGTGAATCGTTTCTCATCAACCATGAGATCATGTATCGCGAAAGAGAAAAGGTCTGGCTTGCGCTCAGGCACATCATCAACTACGTTCCACCTGTGCTTGTTAAACTCCAAGTTCAATTCAATGTGTTCAATGTCACGACCTGCACAGTGCAGTTTAGCTTTACCGCTGCCGCGACGTTGTTCTATCATCACCATGATACCGTCGACGCTGCCGATGATACCTGTCGAGCCTGAGACCATATTGAACGGATTGCTGTCATAACACTTGCGCGTATGATGCACGACAAGTATTGCAACTTTCAGCTTATCCGCAAGCGCTTTCAGTACAGAGAGCTCTTTGTAGTCTGAGCTGCAGTATCCTTTTTGCATTTTAATCACCTCCTGAGCAAACAAAAAAGCGCACAGCAGTCCGTGACGAACCGCTGTGCGCTTTATATTTAATTTTTGACAAAATAAAAAGGCAGAGCAACACCTTTTACGTTACTCTGCCTTCTCTTAACTTATATTTGGACATAGCTACCCGTGCTATGCATATTATTCCAAAAACAAAACCGCATTTCATTTACAAAAGGGCATAGTTAGCCCGTGAAATGCTGACTATCCCGTCGATAGTCCTGTACCCCCGCGGAGGTACCTTATCATGACTATGCGCCATGACGTTTTCCTCATTCCGAGGCTTCTGATATTCTCCTGCAAGCACACGCCTGCACCCTCCGAAGCCGGGAACACATCAGCCGAAGGTCGGCCTCAACCTTCACATAGCTCTTTGTCTCTCTGCCCTTACGGAGTCAGAGCCGCACGTGCGGATGGGCGCGCAAGCCGGCTGTCATTGCCATAATAGGAGCGGGAAGGGTGTCTCTTCAGCCAATTTCGCAGGATACATATTACGAGCCGTTACTTCACTGCTCGGTAACCTCACATAACTGCAATCGGGAGTACCCATGTCACTCAGCTAAGTTCTGTTGGTCTTCCTTGACACGACTCGCTGAGTCTCTCCTACCGCCTTCACGCATTTATCGCTCGCTCTTTCGAGGTCATGGCGTACGGAAGCTCGCGGCTTGTCGGTTTTTGCCGGCACCAGTCTTGCTGCACACTGATGTGTTGATATTCAATTTTCAAGCTGCTATCCCATTAAGGGACATTATCATAATAGCACAGAACGTAAGTTCTGTCAAGAACTTTCAAGAAGCTTTGTTCGATTGCACAAACGTTCGATTTTTGAGGTAGGTCCTCAATGTGCATTGCGCACAAGTACTTGAAATACGCTCCTATTATTTTGCCCTCTACTTATAAAGAACTGGGAGAGGCATTTTGATAACCTATTTCACGTAACTTTCACTTTAATTTGTAGAGGTGCATAATTTCCAACACTCCAAAGTCCATATTGCTATCGTCTCCTTACACGGTCTGAAAGAGTGCGAGAGCTAAGAAAAGAATAACCATGCTGATACATTATTGATGTCAAGTAAGCTAACTTCCACCCCCGCCATTATCATCGACGGCGACTGCAAACAATGCTCTCAGAGTGTTTATGATAGCTTTAATTTATTGAATCGGGTGAAAAAATACTTTTTGTTCAGAAAATGAAGTTAAGAACTACTGAAAAAGTATATTTTCTATTGCTTTTCTAACAATTTCGTGATATAATTTTAATAGATTGTGTAACATTTTATCAAATTGCAATTCATTATTAGTTGGGAGTGAGTTCATGAAGCATATCTGTTTTATAGATACTGAAGTCAGCGAAGCAGATAACAAAGCATACGATTTTGGTGTAGTTAATGAAAATGATGATAAACTTCATACAGGTTCTGCTCATGAATTCAATTCCTTTATCGCAGGGGGAGAGTTCCTTTGCGGTCATAATATTATTGACCATGACGCAAAGTATATAGAAGTGCCCGAAAACGCAAAACTCATCGACACATTGTACCTGTCTCCGCTGATGTTCCCGAACAAGCCGTATCACGCCCTGTTGAAGGACGACAAACTGCTGACCGATGAGCTGAATAATCCTCTCAACGATGCAGTTAAGGCAAAGGAACTGTTTTATGATGAAGTAAATGCCTTTATGGCCCTTGATGATGAATTAAAGCTCATTTACTATATGCTGCTGAAAGGCAGCCCCTATTTCTCCGCTTTCTTTGATTATCTGGACTATTCCGCAGATGATGACCTTGAAACCGCGATACTTGTCAGATTTGCAGGCAAGATATGCGAGAACGCTCCTGTATCAGATATAATAAAGGGTACGCCTGTTGAGCTTGCATACTGCCTTGCACTTATCTCTGCTACCGAGGAATATTCTCTGATACCGAGATGGGTACAGGTGAATTATCCGAATGTTGACAGGATAATGCGGGCGCTCAGAAGTACATCATGTCACGAATGTTCATACTGCAGGGAGAGATTGAATCCTACGGTATATCTCAGCAAGTATTTCGGATATCCGGGGTTCCGTAAGTATAATGACGAGCCATTGCAGGAAAACGCAGTCAATGCAGCAGTGGAGCATAAGTCACTGCTTGCTATATTCCCGACGGGCGGCGGTAAGTCCCTGACATTCCAGATACCCGCACTTATGGCAGGCGAAACGGAACGTGCACTGACTGTTGTAATATCGCCCTTACAGTCACTGATGAAAGACCAAGTGGACAATCTCGAAAAACGAGGTATAGCAGAGGCCGTTACAATAAACGGCTTGCTCAGTCCTATCGAAAGAGCTGAAGCTATCGACCGTGTGGAATCTGGTATTGCTTCTATACTCTATATATCCCCCGAGTCGCTTCGTTCTGTCACCATAGAGAGGTTGTTCCTGTCACGCAATATCGACCGCTTCGTTATAGATGAGGCTCACTGTTTCTCAGCATGGGGACAGGATTTCCGTGTAGACTACCTGTATATCGGCGACTTTATCCGTGAATTGCAGGAGAAAAAAGGTAACGGCTGTAAGATACCCGTGTCCTGTTTTACGGCTACAGCAAAGCAGAAGGTCATCAGCGATATAAAGGAGTATTTCAAGAACAAGTTGGATATCGAGCTTGAACTGTTCGCAACAAACGCATCCCGTACTAATCTTAGGTATGAAGTGCTGTTCAAGGAAACAGACGAAGAAAAATATGAGATGCTTCGTACTCTTATTGAACAGAAAAAATGTCCGACCATTGTGTATGTTTCGAGGACCAAGCGAACAATACAGCTTGCTGAAAAGCTGAATAACGACGGCTTCAAGGCAAGAGCGTTCAACGGTAAAATGGACAGCAGTGATAAGCAGGAAAATCAGGAAGCATTCATAAATGACGAGGTACAGATAATCGTTGCGACCTCGGCTTTCGGTATGGGCGTTGACAAATCCAACGTCAAGCTCGTTATACACTATGATATATCCGATTCGCTGGAAAACTATGTACAGGAAGCCGGACGTGCAGGCCGGGATCAGACTTTGCAGGCGGAGTGCTATGTACTGTTCAATGACGGCGACCTGGACAAGCATTTCATTCTGCTTAATCAGACCAAGCTCAGTATCAGCGAGATACAGCAGGTTTGGAAAGCTATAAAAGACCTTACTCATACACGTCCCGAGGTATGCTGTTCGCCCCTTGAGGTAGCAAGACAGGCAGGCTGGGACGACAGTGTTGCTGATATTGAAACAAGAGTGAAAACAGCTATACAGGCGCTCGAAAACGCAGGCTACATCAAGCGAGGCAAGAATGCTCCGCGTGTATATGCTGATGGAATTCTTGTAAAATCAATGATAGAAGCCGTTGAGCGTATAGACAGTTCTTCCAGATTTGAAAATGATGAAGAACGAACAATTGCAAAGCGCATTATCAGCTCGCTTATTTCAAAAAAATCTATATCCAGGGCAGGTAATGCTGAAGCTGAGTCAAGAGTTGATTATCTTGCTGACAGACTTGGCATTGATAAAACAGATGTAATCCGTTCTGTACAGCAAATGAGAGAAGCAGGTATCCTTGCGGATTCAAAAGATCAGAAGGCATATATCCAAAAGACCGATACAGTAAACAAGTCTATGCTGGTCCTGCATCGTTTTCAGGCACTTGAAACTTTTCTGCTCGACTATATCGACGCAGACAAATTCTGCACGAATTATAAGGAGCTGAATGAAGCCGCACTTGCAGCCGGAGTAAAAACAAGCTCTGTCAATTCTATAAAAACCCTTTTCTATTACTGGGCCATACGCAGCTATATCCAAAAGGAACAGGATCAGGCAACAAACAGAGTGATCATCGTTCCGAAGCTGAGCATGGAACGAATAAAATCAAAAAGGCAGAACAGTTACAGCATTGCAGAATTTATCATAAACTATCTTTTTAAGATAAGTAGTGAAGAAATAAATAACAAGGAAGAAGTCCTTGTGGATTTTTCAATAATGGAACTTATGAATGCTTATAATGAGCAGTCATTATTTAAAGTTACTGCAAATGATATTAATGAGGCACTGTTGTTTCTCTCAAAGATAGGCGCAATGAAGCTGGAGGGCGGTTTCAGTGTAGGATACAGTGGAATGCGTATACAAAGGCTGGAGCTTGACAACAGGATCAAGTATAAGCAGGAGGACTATAAACAGCTGAACGAGTTCTATCAGCAGAAGATACAGCAGATACATATAGTCGGCGA
>NZ_JAILNU010000077.1 GCF_024691275.1 Ruminococcus sp.
GGCTGAGGCAGAAACAGTTGAACAGACTCTTACAGAATATCTCAGCGATATGTATTCAGAAGATGCATTCAGCGGAGAATTCACAAATGACAATACAGTAATCGCAGACGTAACAGAAAGTGCAAGTGTAGGCGATGAGAGTGACGAGATCGCAGATATGACAAATATCCAGGCAATGATCCTTGCCGAGAATATGTCAGCATTCAGCAATGACAGTCAGATATCCGACGGTATCAATATCGGCGATATCACAGCAGATACATCTGCACTCGACCAGCTTCTTATCAATTCATCTATGCAGTAAGTTTATTGCGCAAAAAATGTGTGCAGCGGCATATGCTGCTGCACATTTTTTGTGTAAATCGGAGGTTTGAATATGACAAAGAAACAAGACAGCGGACTGTCCTGTTTTATGATAGTTATGAAGTTCCACGGTATACCGATAACTAAGGAACAAGCAGAAAATCTGGCAGTTCTCGATCCTGACCGCAAGACTGGGGAGGTAGAGATAATTCAATCTGCCAAAGCCTTGAAAATGAAAGCAAAGCTGTGCAGCCTCAAGGTTAGAAAGCTAAAGGACGTTATCTCACCGATAATTGCAAGAGGCAAGGACGGAGAGTTCTTTATAGTTGCTAAATCTCAGGAAGAAAAATTCATGATACTCCATACGGACAAGACCGCTCCTGAGGTCGTGACCCGTGAGGAGCTTATAAAACTATGGGATGGCACGGCTATTATCATAAACAAAAAGGGAATACTCGACAGAGAAGCTATATTCAGCTTCAAGTGGTTCATTCCGACGATACTGAAGTTTAAGAAGGAGTTCATACAGGTGCTCATCGCGGTATTTACCGTGCAGATATTGGGTATCCTCACTCCTGTAATGACACAGGTCGTAGTAGACAAGGTGCTCGTACACCGAAGTATATCCACACTTAATGTACTCACCATAGGTATTGCGATAGTTTACATATACGAGCTTATCCTTGGTCTGGCAAAAAACTACGTTTTCACCCACACCACCAACCGTATCGACGTAATGCTCAGCTACAAGCTGTTCAAGCATCTGTTCGCTCTGCCGCTGAAATACTTCGAATCAAGACGTGTCGGCGAAACAGTTGCGAGAGTACGTGAGCTTGACAGCATAAGAAACTTCCTTACGGGAACGCCGCTGAGCTCAATGATAGACCTGATATTCATTATCGTGTACATCGTGGTGCTGTTCATGTACAGCAAGATGCTCACGGTCATCGTTATATGCTCGATACCTGTTTACGCAATACTTTCGGCTATTGTAACTCCTCTGTTCAAGAAGCGTCTTGACGAGAAGTTCGAGACAGGAGCTAATACCCAGTCTTTCCTCGTTGAATCAATAACAGGTGTCCAGACTGTAAAGTCATATGCTCTTGAGCCAAAGTTCGAGAAGAAATGGGGAGACTTGCAGGCAGATTACGTCAAGGCAAGCTACAAGACTTCAATGGTATCGGCTACAGCAGGTACAACAGGTCAGTTTATACAGAAGGTGTTCGATCTGCTCATACTCTTCTTCGGAGCAAAGGCTGTTATGGACGGTAACTTTACCGTGGGACAGCTCGTTGCGTTCCGTATGCTCTCAGGACGAGTAAGCGGACCTGTCCTCAGACTGGTACAGCTCTGGCAGGAATACCAGCAGGCTTCACTTTCCGTAAAGCGTATCGGAGATATCTTCAATACAGCTCCCGAGCCTGTGCTCAATACGAACCTTACATCGCTCCCGAGATTACAGGGAAAGATCATGTTCGACAAGGTACATTTCCGCTATAATCCACAGGGCGGCGAGGTCATCAAGGGTATGAGCTTCGAGATAGAGCCGGGAACAGTGGTCGGAGTCGTAGGTCGAAGCGGCTCGGGCAAGAGCACTATTTCCAAACTGATACAGCGACTCTATATTCCCGAAGCAGGTAAGATATCCGTTGACGGAATGGACATATCTCTCGTGAACCCCGCTATGCTGAGAAAGCAGATAGGCGTGGTATTGCAGGAGAACTTCATGTTCAACGGCACAGTTGCCGAGAATATCGCTATCCACTGCCCGACTGCAACAATGGAGCAGATAATCAAGTGTGCTAAAATCGCAGGCGCTCACGACTTTATCTTAGAGCTTCCAAACGGCTACGATACCGTTATCGGTGAAAAGGGTATGGGACTTTCAGGCGGTCAGAAGCAGAGAGTTGCCATCGCAAGAGCTATCCTCAATGACCCAAGAATACTCATTTTTGACGAGGCTACCTCCGCTCTGGACTATGAGTCCGAGAGCATTATCCAGAACAACCTGAAGGAGATATGCCGCAACAGAACCGTTATAATCATCGCGCACAGACTTTCAACACTGAAGGACGCGCAGAAGATAATGGTCATAGACAAGGGTGACCTTGTTGAGTACGATACCCATGAAAAGCTTATGGCACTTAACGGTCTTTATGCTTATCTCTATAATCAGCAGCAAAGGGGTGAGGTCGATGGATAATGAGCAGAGGAAATATGCATTGAAGCACAGCCGAAAGCATGACAAGGAACTGAAATATGACTTTATGCCTTCCATGCTTGAAATAATCGAGCGTCCTGCTCATGCAGCGGGAACAGTGATTATCCTCGGCATATTCACACTTCTTATAGCAGCTGTAATATGGGCTTGTCTGTCAAAAACGGATATAGTTGTAACATCAAGCGGTACGATACAGCCTGTGGGCAATATCAGCTCGCTCAATTCCTACGCAAGCGGTACTATCAAGTCCATAAACGTGGAGGAAGGTGCTTATGTCAAGGCGGGAGATGTCCTCATCGAGCTTGATACTCAGAGCCTTGATATCGACGCGGATACCCTGAACAACCAGAAGGAGGTCCTTGAAGCTCAGAAAAAGATATATACCATGATAAGAAATAATGAGGATCTTACTCAGGTGGATATATCAAAATACGACGTTAATCTTCAGCCGTATATACTCTCAATAATCGACAACGATAAGGCTTATCGCAATAATCTGAGCACTTTGGAAAGTGCAAAGGAGAATGCGGGTCTCAACAGAGATATCGCCAATATAAAGCTTGAGGAGTACAATACCAACGAGAATATCTCTCAGGCTGAATACGACGCTCAGAAGCTTGTGGTAAAACAGACGGAGAATGAGTTCATACAGGCTGAGACAAATGTGCTGAAGGCGCAGATAACCTACAGTGAGCAGGTGAACTCAAATCTTTCCGAGATAAACGGAAAACTCAGTCAGATAGGTGCTGATCTGGAAAAGTATCGTCTTTCCATAGAAAATCAGAAGATAGTAGCGCCGATAAACGGCTACATCAACAATATCGCAGTAAACAATGTGGGAGAAACAGTTACCTCCGCACAGCAGGTAGTGACTATAGTTCCTGCGGATACTCCTGTTGAAATGGTATGCTATGTCAAGAACATGGATATTGCTGATATCAAGACAGGTATGGACGCAGAGATAAAGCTCGAAGCATACCCGTACAATAAGTACGGAACGGTCAAGGGCAAGGTGAAGTACATAAGTCCAAGCTCCTTCAACACAGAAAAAATGGGCAGCGTTTACCTTGTGAAACTTGACGTTGAGAACTCCAACCCGAAGATAAATGTCATGTCGGGTCTTACCGGAGCAGTCGAAGTCAAGGTAGGAAAGCGCTCCATCATGCGTTACTTCCTCGATCCTATCGTCAAGGGCTTCGGCGGCAGCATGAAGGAGAAATAATAAAACGATCATATATTTGCTATTCAGCGTCCATGTTCAAATGGGCGCTGTTTTTGTCTGTTGAAAACAGCAAGAAATAAGAAGTTTGTAATTATTGCTGAATTTTGTAAAAGCCCTTGACTTTTACCTGCTGTAGGTATATAATGTATAGCGCCGTAAAAAAGCAAACGTTTTAGGGAAAAATGAGAGATATGGAGAAAACTATGGAAGATGTTGAAATTTTTCTCAGCAAGCTTTCTACAGAAGAAAGACTTTACGCTGAGACCGCAAAAAAACTTAATGTCCCCGATGTTACAGATAGATTCACGCTTGCAGGAGCTGTTGCCGAAAAAGGTTCGCCTGCATCATATAAATTATATATTTCCAATGAGGATATCAGCAATGAGACTATTGACGATATAAAGGCTGTTTTCACAGAAGCAGCCGAAGAAAACAAGGATATCAGGGTCGAATTTATAGTTGATGAGTTCCTGAACCTCATAGACGACAAAGCAAGGATCACAGCTGAAAGTAAGCCGCGTACACTTGTTCATCGTGACGGAGAGCTTCACCCTACGGTGCATATATGGATGATAAAGCGCCGCGACATGGGAGTATTCGTGCTGCTTCAGAAGAGAGCGCATGAAAAGGAGATCAATCCTGACTGCTACGACGTATCGGCAGCAGGTCACGTTTCTCAGGGGGAGGAGTTCAGACATACTGCTCTGAAAGAAGTTCGTGAGGAGCTTGGTCTGGACATTGACCGCAGTCAGCTCGAATTCATAGGCTTGAAGCGCTCGGAATACACAAAGGGCGATATTCACGATAATGAGCTCGTGGCGGTCTATATATGCCGTGAGAACATAAATATAGAGGATCTTACCTTGCAGTCCTCAGAGGTGTCAGAGGTATGCTGGGCAGAGATCGACGAGCTTATTTCCATAATGAAATACGAGGATATCCCGAACTGCATTTCACGCGAAGAGATGGATATGATTAAAAAAGCAGTTTTCTGATGATAATAAAAAGGCTTCCGAATTTCGGAAGCCTTTGTTTTGTATGTATTTTTATTCTGAAGCAGCTCCGCCGCCGCTGACAGGAGCAGCAGTCTCACCGCCGCCTGTAGAACCGCCGTTGTCAACAGGAGCAACAGTCTCACCGCCGCCTGTAGAACCGCCATTATCAACAGGAGCAACAGTCTCGCCGCCTGTAGAACCGCCGTTGTCAACAGGAGCAACAGTCTCACCGCCGCCTGTTGTGCCGCCGCCTGTAGAACCGCCGCCTGTATATCCGCCTGTAGTACCACCGCCGGTGTATCCGCCGGTCGAGCCGCCGCCTGAGTAACCTCCGCCTGAATAGCTGCCGTCAGCTATAGTAGAAGTTGTGGGGCTGTAATAATAATTTTCGTTCGGATAGCCTCCAGAAGGAATTTTCTGTCCCTTGTAGAAGCCTGGACCTGAAGTTATAGTACGATCGTCTTCGGTAATTTTCGGACGAGTTGTAGTTGTAGGTGCTTTTTTAGTTACTGTAGTCGTCTTGACTGATGTGGTAACATTGGTCGTGGTAGAAGTTGCGGTCACGTTAGGTTCCTTTTTGGAAATGCTCTCACGACCGATACTCGAAATGATCTTTTCGGAAGGAGTTATCGGGAACATCACGAAGAAAAATAAGATAAGCGCCGTCATTGCGATAAAGCAGCCGCATGAAACGAGGGTTATCTTGGTTGATTTTTTCAGGTTACTGAAAAAGCCATTTCCTTTACTCATTAAATAAACACACTCCTGTTATGATAGATGATAATATTATACTACTAATGTTGAAAAAAGTCAAGCCCAAGAATATCTGTTTATGTGATAATAATGTGAAAAGTTCCCTGCGGTTAGGCAGGGAACTTTCGGTTATCACTTCTTTTTCAGCTTAGCCATTTTGTAGATGAAGAGTTCGAGGGAGATAAGTCCGATAACAGAAGCTGCTGCTATGAGAGCGACCTTCAATGTGCCGTCTGAGCTGCTTTCGTCCTTATCGGAGTCGTCTTTTTTGACCTTTTCAGCCTTTACAGTAGTGCTGTCGGACTTGTTCTTTGATTTTTTTGTGGTAGTTTCCTTCTCGTCATCAGATGGCTTTTTGCCGTTGCTGTGGTGAGAGATCTCGATACCTTCGGCGGAGCTTTCCTGTGCTGTGAATGCAGCGAGCCATGCAAGTGAAGCGTTCCAGTTTATGGTACATTCGTTTACCGACCATGCCTCTATATTGTCGAGATAGCATTTCTGCGGAGGGATCGCGCCTTTCTTCCAGCCCGAACCCTGTACCCATGGATCCTGCATACCTGAGTTAGGGCCGCCGCACATAACTCCGTCGGGAGCACATGGGAAAGAGTTGTCGATCTGATTAGCCCAGAAGCGGTGGTGAGGGTGTTCTATAGCATGAGAACCGTATCCTGTAACATAAGAGTAGTCCATGGCATTTCTGCCGAGTATGTAGTCCATACCGCCAAGAGCGCCGTCGAGGTAACGATCGTCTTCTGTGAGGAGGTATGCGTAAGCCATAACGATAGAGTTATCGGTAACGAAAGAGTTTGAACCCCATATATAGCCTTCATCGCTGTCGTTGTAGCTGAGGGTGCTCTGACCGTAAGGGAGTCCGTAGCCCTGATTGGCTTCTATATCGAGATAACGGTCAGAAGCAGCAATGATAGCTTCCCTGACGATCTCAACATCGCCCTTGTCGAATTTTTCAGGGTTGAGAGCTGCGCTGAGAGTTGCAAGAGAGCTTGTATTGCCCCAGTCGAAGCTTCCCACAGTGTCAACGCTTTCACCGCCGCCGAGGGTGGTAGGTACATCAAGGAAGAACTTGTTTTCAGTTACTTCGTCGTAGTAGGCCTCATCTCCTGTAGTGATGAAAAGCTCGATGGCAGCCCAGCAGAATTCATCATCAACATCTGTATCGCCGTAAGCTCCGCCGCCAACAGATTCGTCGAGAGGTGCGAACATTGCGGGGTGCTTTTTAGCAGCAGCGTAAGCATTTTCGGCAGCTTCAAGACACTCGTCTGCGAAATCGCTGTCGATATCCTTCCAGAGTCGTGCTGCCTGAGCAGCGCAGGCTGCAAGGTTGAGAGTAGCCGCTGTCGTCGGAGGCTTAACGATACGCTTCATATCGTCGTCGGCGGGAGCGATGCCGAGAGCTGTCCATTTCTCGTCATGGGCTTTATGATAAGCCATGTCCTTGTATTCGCCCTTATCGACTATCATTTTCAGCATCCATTCCATTTCCCAGCGTGTTTCGTCGAGAAGATCGGGGATACCGTTGTTATTTTCGGGAATGAGCATCGTACCGTCGGCATATGCCTTCTCAAAGCCGTACTTTACAGCTGTTTCGTACTGGTTCTGCATGAGCCAGAGTGAGAAGCCGCCGTTTACCACGTACTTGCCGTGATCTCCTGCATCGTACCAGCCGCCTGTAACGTCGATAGAACCGCTGCTTCCGGAATAGCCCCATGTCTGTTCTATCTCAGCCATATCCTTTGGGTGACCTGCGGCACGGGCGAGGGTATCTGTATCACCTGATGAGATAAAGTCGCTTTCGATCTCGATCCCGCTGCGGTTCTGGTAGAAGTAGTTCAGGGAATCGTAAAGAAGGCTTGAATATGTTGAAGAACCGCCGATGGTGAATTCGCGGCTCTCCGAACCGTTCGCGGCTTCGATATGGAAGGTGCCTTCCTTGTCAAGTTCTGTGAAGTCGATAACGTGTACCTCGTCATCGGAGTCCTTGTCAAGTCCGAAGGGAGTGCTCTCGCCCTCGAAAACAGTCTTGCCTGATTCGTCTTTGACCTCAAAGGCTACAGGCTTGGAGGAGTCACTGAGCAGGGTAGCGCGTTTAGCTCTTTTTGTGAAGTAGCCTACCTGATTTGTGAGTATGCCTGCACGTTCCCACTCGTCGGGAGCTTTAAAGTCGTTGTCGTCGCTTGTAAGGTCGATAAGCGACATATTGTCGAATTTGATCCTGGTTCCTGCGGGGAAGCAGTCGCCGTTGGTGTACTGACCGTCGCCGCCGAGGTGGAATGCCCATTCTGCCACGTCGAGGGACTGGTTTGCCGTGAATGTTACTTCAACTTTTTTGGTCTCGTCCTTGCCTATCTGGATACAATCCCATGTCGAGTTGAAGTCAGGGCCGTTGTCAGCCATCATATTATGCCATATCTCCACATCTCCGTCGAGGTTGCCTATTTTAGTGTAATACTTACCGCTCTCGGAGGGAGTGATCTCGTATGATACCTTGTACTTGTGACCCGAAACGATCTTCAGACCTCTGTGCCTGAACTGACAGTCCCAGCGATCCTCACCGCCGCGAGAAGCTCCGCCCGGGTTGACTATCTCGACGGTATAACAGCCCTTGTCGATACTGAAATTCATTTCTCCGGGTGCTGACTCTACAATGTGCCACGGGAGACCAACACCGTCTTCAAAATCTGTCTGTCCGAGCTGCTGTCCTGCATTGGCGTTCATCGTAGCAAGCTGAGTTCCTGCGGGAAGAACTGAAGCTGATGCAATGACGGCAGATGCCGCAGCAGCAAGTGCTCTGCATATGAGTTTATCTTTTTTTCTCATGCAAAAGACCTCCATTTTTTCAAATTTTCCATTTAATACTTTAATACTTTTTTACTTTTATGTAAAGCAGCAAAATAGAAAATTTACAAATTGTACTTTTAAAACGGCAATTTGCTCATAAAATCGGGAGGCTATCAGCTTATTTAGTAAATTTAGACTATTTATCCCGAAACAACGCAAAAGCGCGTGTCAATCGAATTTTAATACTTGATTTCTTGAATTGGGTGTGATATAATAATTTGGAGTGGAGTAATCTGCGAAATATTACTTATATGCGGAGCTTTGATATGAATCATTTATTTTATCTTATCGGTAAGAGCTCGTCGGGTAAGGATACCTTGTACAGACGTATCGTTGAGGAGCTTGGACTGATACCCGCAGTGCTTTATACAACACGTCCTATACGTGATAATGAGCATGAAGGGAAAGAGTACCATTTTGTTGACGAAGCGGGTTTTCTGCGTATGAAGGATCAGGGAAAAGTCATTGAGTACCGTACCTACGATACTGTTTACGGCAAGTGGACGTATTTTACAGCCGCAGACAGTATTTTGCTCGGCGATGGCAATTGTATAGGCATAGGTACACTTGAATCTTATGTTAAGGTACGAAGCTATTATGAAAACGGTACAGTCGTGCCGCTTTATATTGAAGTAGATGATGATACAAGATTCTTACGTGCAGTGGAACGTGAAAAGGGGCAGTCAAAGCCTAAATATCTTGAGCTTTGCAGACGTTTTGTCGCAGACAGTATTGATTTTTCCGAAGAAAAGCTGAAAGAAGCAGGAATAACGCACAGATTTGATAACAGCGGTACAACTGAACAGTGCTTTTCAGAGATAAAAAAATATATTTCGGATATTACAGAAGATTGATATATTTCCTGCATACAGATGCGGGAACTTGGGAGGTTTATTGTGGAAGCAGAAGTAAAATTCAGCGAAAGTGCAAAAAGGACCATGATAATAGGCGGTGGATCAGCTTGCAAAATGCTGCTGAGAGAGATTTTCAACGCGCAGAAATCACCTTATACGGGTGATAAGATATCTGCACAGTTCAATCCGCTGTGTATTATCGACAATGCACCTGAAAAGCTCGGAACTGATGTCCTTGGCGTAAAGATAGTCGGAACACCTGAGGAGATCCCGAAATTCATAAAGGAATATGATATCGAACAGCTGATACTCGCTATCCCATCATTGACAGGCGAAAAGAGAAAGCAGCTCATAGATATCTGCAATGATACAAAGCTGCCGCTGAAGATAGTGCCGTTTATAGGAAATCTTATACTTAATGATTCATCGACGCTGCTCGGTCAGGTGCGTGATATCAAGGTCGAGGAGCTGCTCGGACGCGATCCTATTAAGTTTGACAATAAGGATATCCGCGAGTTTATAAGCGGCAAAGTGTGTATGGTCACAGGCGGAGGCGGCTCTATAGGCTCGGAGCTGGTTCGCCAGATAGCAAAGTACAAGCCTAAAAAAGTCATAATAGTCGATATTTATGAGAATAACGCATATGAGATACAGCAGGAGCTCATAATGGATTACGGCGATGAGCTCGACCTCGTTACCCTTATAGCGTCTGTGCGCGATTATTTCAGAATGAATCAGATATTCGAGAAGTATAAGCCGCAGATCGTCTTTCATGCAGCTGCTCATAAGCACGTACCTCTTATGGAAGTTTCTCCTATGGAAGCTATCAAGAACAACGTCATCGGTACATTCAATGTGGCATCACTTGCACAGTTCCATGATGTCGAGAAGTTTGTGATGATATCAACAGATAAAGCAGTCAACCCCACAAATGCTATGGGAGCATCAAAGCGCTGCTGCGAAATGATCGTGCAGTACCTCTCACAGCAGCATGAAGGCAGGACCGAGTTCGTTACCACACGTTTCGGAAACGTGCTCGGCTCAAACGGTTCGGTAATACCGCTTTTCAAGAAGCAGATAGAGCAGGGAAAGCCTGTTACCGTTACTCATGAGGACATTATAAGGTACTTCATGACTATTCCTGAAGCGGTAAGCCTCGTTATGGAGGCAGCTGCTATAGCAAAGGGCGGCGAGATCTTCGTACTTGATATGGGACAGCCTGTCAAAATAGTCACTCTTGCAGAGAACCTCATACGTATGTACGGAAAAGTGCCTTATAAAGATGTGCCTATTGTCTTTACGGGACTCAGACCGGGTGAGAAGATAAAAGAGGAACTCCTGATGATGGAGGAGGGACTGCAAAAAACCTCCAATAAGCTCATATTTATCGGTAAGCAGATAGATATTGAGGAGGAGTGTTTTGCTGAACACCTGAAAAATCTCCGTGATGCGGCACAGCTTAATAACGAAGCTGTTGCCATAAGAGCTCTTCACGAAATGGTGCCGACCTTTATTACTCCTGAGGAGTATAATAACAAGGAACTCCAGACCATATGCGGCAGTTCCGATAAAAAATAACATATAACTGCACTGCGGCAGATGCTGCGGTGCAGTTTTTTTACATATTCTGAATTAAATATTGACGTTTTTAGTGAAATCTGTTATAATAATTATGTATACATTTTGTACTATGGTAAGTTGAAAAGGCATGATCTTACCATATTTTATGGAGATGATACTTTGATAAATATATATAAGCTTGAGGAACTTACAGAAGCCGGTACCAACGAGGTGATGGAATCCATACATGAGTCGGTGGCAAAGACTTCGGGACTGTTCACCGATGCTATGGGATACCTTAAAAAGGCTCTGCCAATGATAGTGGTAGCGCTTGTCATTCTTATAATAGGCATACTCATATCAAAGCTGATAGCCAAAATAGTCGGCAAGGCTGTATCAAGATCCAATGTCAACGGTTCAGCCAAAAGCTTTCTGGTGTCGCTTATAAAGATAATACTGTACATTACAGTCGTTGTCATGGCTTTATCCGTACTTAATGTGCCAATGTCGTCCATAATCACCATACTCGGCGCAGCAGGACTTGCTATTAGCCTTGCACTGCAAAACTGTCTGTCAAACCTGAGCGGCGGATTCATCTTACTTTTCACTAAACCATTCACAGCGGGCGATACTATCGAGATAGACGGTTCTGTGGGAACTGTCCGCGACATAGGTATATTCTATACAAAGATGATGACCTTTGACAACAAGACGGTATTTATCCCCAACGGCAAGGTCACTGATGCAAAGATAATCAATTATACCGAAACTCCTACAAGACGTATAGATATGAGCTTCGATATAAGCTACAGCTCTGATTTTGACAAGGCAAGAGATGTGATACTCGGTATAATCAAAGAGGAAAAACTCATATTGAAAGACCCTGCACCGACAGTGCGCATGAGTTCGCATAACAGCAGTTCAGTGACGGTAGATGTTCTGGTGTGGGTCAACAATGGGGATTTCCTTACTGAAAAGTACAATATGACCGAGGCTGTAAAAGCCGCATTTGACGAGAACGATATCGAGATACCATTCCCACAGCTCGACGTTCATGTAAAGGAAAATAACTGATGGCAGAGAATAATCAGAAAGCACCGGAAGGTGCAAAACCAAAGAAACCAAAAAAGGAGCATAACCTGTCGTTTCTGTTATGGCTGCTGCTTATAGTTGTATTGTGGTGGTTCAACAACTTTGCTCTGAAAGAAACTCATGTTGAAATAAAAACCGCTAAAGTGAAGTCGACGCTGAAATTTGCGATAATCAGCGATCTTCATGCAACAAGGTATGGCATAAGCAATAAGACCATATCGAACGCGATCAGAGAGGCTCACCCTGACATAGTTTTCATGCTGGGAGATATGTATACGAGCGACAGCAAATGGGAGATCATGAGCAAGCCTATCGAGCTTGCCGCTGATATCATTTCCGCAGGTTATCCTGTATATGCGGTAACAGGCGAGCATGATACCGATCAGAGATACATTTCCGAGCTTGAAAAAGCAGGGGTAAATGTCATGAATTATAAGGATCAGGTCATAAATGTCAGAGGAAATGATCTCCATATCATGGGCATTGACAACGTTTTCTACAGCGATACCTTCGACCTGAACTCTGAGTTCCAGCTGGTCGACGGCTGCTACAATATTCTTCTGGCACATATACCCAACTATGATAAGTTTTCCGCATTCGGAGCTGATCTGACTCTTTGCGGAGACACTCACGGAGAAATGGCTCGTTTACCATTTTTTGGTCCGATATATCATTCCGAAACAAGTACATGGCTTCCAAAGCTTCTGGATTCGGAGCTTGAAATATATGACAAAGGTCTTTTTGACTACGACAGGGGAAAGATGTTCGTAACATCAGGTATCGGAAGTTATCCGTATCCTGTTCGTTTCTGCAACCGTCCTGAAGTTGTCATAATGGAAGTAAAACCAAAGGGGTGAAAATATGAGTAAGGACAACATAACTGATATTGCTGTAATAGGGGGCGGAGCATCAGGACTTGCAGCAGCTGTCGAAGCTAAAACAGCCCTTCCGAAGGCAAAGGTAGTTATACTTGAAAAGCTGGACAGAGTCGGCAAGAAGATACTTGCGACCGGCAACGGACGATGCAATCTGAGCAATATCAATCTTACGTCTGACCATTATCACGGAAGCGTGAAAAATGTAATGCGCATTATTGGTTCAACACCTTCGGCAAAGGAATTCTTTGGCGGACTGGGCTTACTGTGCATTGCAGATTCAAAGGGAAGGATCTACCCGCGCAGCAACAGTGCAGCCACTGTACTTAATGCGCTGAGACTTAAAGCTCAGCAGCTGGGAGTGGTGGAACGCTGCGGCTTTGAGGCGAATTTTATCGAGAGTACACCCAACTGCTTTAAGATATCTACCGTATCCGGGGAAAAATTCCCCTGCAAAAGGATAATAGTAGCGGCAGGAGGTTATGCGGCTCCGCAATTCGGAACAGACGGCAGCGTTATCAGGCTCATGCGCAGCAAAGGCTGTCATACAACAAAGATATGTCCTGCGGTAGCTCCGCTGAGAGTGCGTCCGGAGCTCCTGAAAGGTCTCAAGGGCGTTCGTGCCAAGGGCAGGGTAACAGCATATTCCGGCGGCAGATTCCTCAAGGAGGAAGTGGGGGAGATACAGTTCACCGAAAACTCACTTTCGGGAATATGTGTGTTCAATATGGCGCATTTGTTTTCACATTATGAGGGAAAGCTCACACTCAGACTCGATCTTGCTGAGGATATGGTCATGGATCAGCTTCTGGGCTACCTTCGTGTGATACAGTATCAGCGCGGAAAGCAGACTCTGGAGGAGCTCCTTACAGGAATGTTCCCGCGTAATCTGGCAACATATCTTACCAAAAGAGCTCTGGGAAAGCCGCTTAATGAGCCTATTTCATCTATTCGTGAAAATGAGTTTCGTCAGCTGGCACAGCTGGTGAAGAATCTGGAGTTCGATGTTACCGGAAGCTCATCGTGGAAGGACGCGCAGGTCACTTCGGGCGGCATCAGCGGCGACTGTATTGACGAAAGATTGCAGCTCAGGAGCGAAAAGGGCATATTCCTTTGCGGTGAGATACTTGATGTTGACGGCGACTGCGGCGGATATAACCTGCAATGGGCGTGGTCATCAGGAATACAGGCAGGGAGAAGTTGTGCTGACTCCCTGAGAGGAGGACTTACATGATAAGAGTCGGAGGTATAAAGGTCTCGCTGGATACGGACCTTGCCGACCTTACAGGACTTTGTGAAAAAAAACTGAAAATAAGCCGTGACAGGATCAAAAGCGTAAAGCTCGGAAAGAGATCGGTCGATGCACGAAAAAAGTCAGATGTGCATTTTCTAATTTCTCTTGATATAGAAGCAAAGGGCGAGGACAAGCTGCTGAAGACCTTGAAGAATGCAGTAAAGCTCGAAAAGACGGAGTATATAGTCCCTTTGCTCGGTGAAGCCGCTGACCGACCTGTTATCGTGGGCTTCGGACCCGCAGGAATGTTTGCGGCACTTGTGCTGTCAATGGCAGGAGCGAAGCCCATAGTCCTTGAAAGAGGCGGCGATGTGGATTCACGCTGCAAGGCAGTGGAGGAATTCCAGAGCGGCGGCAGACTTGATCCTGAGTGCAATGTACAGTTCGGCGAAGGCGGAGCAGGTACATTTTCCGACGGAAAGCTTACAACAGGCATCAAGGACAGACGTATAGGCTGGGTATTCGAGCGCCTTGTGGAGTTCGGAGCACCTGACGAGATACTCTGGCTCGCTAAGCCGCATATCGGCACGGATAAGCTGCGCGGAGCTGTAAAGTCGCTCCGTGAGCGCGTCATCTCTCTGGGTGGAGAAGTTCGCTTCAACTCAAAATTCTGTGGATTTGAGGCTGAAAACGGCAGCCTTACTGCGGTGAGATATGAGCATGGCGGAAAAACCGAAACAATAGATACGAACAGCCTTATCCTTGCATCAGGTCACAGTGCAAGAGATGTTTTTGAGCTGCTTTATAAAGAAAATATAGCCCTTTCGCAGAAGAATTTCTCGGTGGGAGTTCGTGCGGAGCATCTCCGCAGTGACATAGACAAGGCGATGTACGGCGATTTTGCAGGGCACCCTGCACTGAAAGCGGCAGATTATAAGCTTGCTGTTCACCTTCCTAACGGACGTACACTGTACACGTTCTGTATGTGTCCTGGAGGATATGTTGTGGCAGCTTCTTCGGAGGAGGGCAGGCTTGCTGTCAATGGCATGAGCTGCTTTGCCCGTGATGCCGAAAACTCCAACAGTGCTCTCCTTGTGAATGTGGGGACTGAGGACTACGGCAGCGATCACCCACTTGCAGGTATGTACTTTCAGCGTGAGCTTGAGGAGAAAGCCTTTAAGGCAGGCGGCTGCGATTACCGCGCACCTGCGGCGGTGCTGCGTGATTTCATGGAAGGCAGGGTAAGCGATAAACTCGGAAGAGTCAAGCCGTCCTATCGTCCGTCGGTAAAGTTTGCAGCTCCCGAGGAGTATCTCCCTGATTTTGTATGCGAGTCACTTAAACTCGGCATAAAGGAAATGGGAAAGAAGATAAAGGGCTTTGACGACGGAGATACACTGCTTACAGGCATAGAGAGCCGCAGCAGCTCTCCTGTACGCATAAACCGCGGTGAGGATATGCAGTCGCTGTCACTGAAAGGCTTGTTCCCCTGCGGAGAAGGAGCAGGCTACGCAGGCGGCATAGTTTCTGCGGCAGTTGATGGTATGAAGTGTGCGGAAGCAGTCTGTGAAAGAATAGAAGGGCAGCGTAAAAACTGATGAAGATAGTATACATATCAAAAGGAAAGATGTTCCTGTGCAATGAGGGAAAGGTGTCAGAGCTGCCGTGCGAAAGGGCTGCGAAGTATGCCGATACCGTCAACGAGATAAACAGGAACAAGGAGTGGAAACACAGCGGCAAGGGTGCGGAGTTCATGGGAGCTGTCGAGCACTATGCAGATGCCGCAGACAGCGCCTGTATTTATGGTATATCCGCAGCTGACAGCGGCATGATATATGCTGCAAAGCTTGGAGAAATGGGCGCGATATACAGGAAAGACACCGATTCGCCAAAAGCTCCCGAGGGACATATCTATACGGGCATGAACAGGCAGATAAGCGATATTTCCTTCAAGGACGGCAGGATCGCAGCCATAATGGACGGCCATCTTGCAATATTCGACGAGCGAGGAAATTATGATGAGATGACTGACGGAGCTTCTATCGAGTCTTCACCATGCTGGTCGGCATCTGACGGCAGGATACTTTGTTCCACCGTCGGCGTGGCTATAGACGGCGGCTCAGGTGTGTCGCCGAGCTCCATACTCTCGCTTGATCTTGATGCGGGAAAGATAGAGGAGCTCTTTGCGGATAAGGATAATGACCTCATAAAGCCGATGAACGACGCTGACGGAAACTATTATTTTATACGCAGACCATACAGACCAAAAACGGAAAAGAGAGAGCCTGTGTGGAAAGCAGTACTGCTGTTTCCCGTGAGACTTATAAAGGCGATAATAGGCTTCCTCAATGCGTTCAGTGTCATTTTCGGCGGAGAACCACTCAGGAAAAATCAGCGCAGGGACGACGTGAAAACAAAGAACAAGTCAGGCAGGGAACTGTATTTCGAGGGAAGACTTCTCGAAGCCGAGAAGAACGAGAAGGAAAATGCCGCTTCGGGAGACAAAAACCCAGGTATCTTCCCGCGCAGCAGAGTGCTTGTTAGGGTCTCTCCCGACGGAAGCGAGACAGTTCTTAAAAAGGGCGTACTTGATTATACTCTTTGCGACGAGGGAGTGATATACTCCAACGGCAAGGAACTCATACTTCTCGGAAAAGGCGGCGACGAAAAAGTTATCGCAGATGCGTCCTTTGCAGAAAATTTAAGTGTTATAAAATAAGAATGGGAGGCTGGATATGAAGATCAATGTGATCGGCGGAGAAATGGAAAGACAAGAGATCGACGAGTACATAAAGTACGCGGGTCAGAAGTATGTTGGCAGGCAGATAAGTGAACTGGATATTATCATTGACGGTGAGTATGTAGACCTCAGAGTCCGCTTCAAGGACATGGATTTTCAGAGAGCCTACCGTTCGGCAGATTATCTGGTGAATAGTATGGAAAAGCTCAATGATGCAAAGCAGAAGGAGTTTTCCGAAAAGCAGCGCCACAAGGTTTAAGGAGTACTGAATGAATTTAACGAACATCGGCACAGTCAAGGAGATATTGTCACGTCACGGTTTCAGTTTCTCGAAGGGACTGGGACAGAACTTTATCATAAATCCTGATATATGCCCGAAAATAGCAGAAAACGGCAATGCCTGCAAGGGCTTTGGTGTCCTTGAGATAGGAACGGGCATTGGAGTTCTCACAGCTGAGCTTGCAAAGCGGGCAGACAAGGTCACGGCAGTAGAGATCGACACTCGTCTTCTGCCCATACTTGAGGAGACACTTGCAGATTTTGATAATGTGAAGATCATCAACGAGGACGTAATGAAATGCGACCTCCACAAGCTCATAGATGAGGAGTTTTCAGGGCTGAAAACAGCGGTATGTGCGAATCTTCCGTATTACATCACATCACCGATAATCATGATGCTCCTTGAAAGCAGACTGCCGATCGAGTCGATAACGGTAATGGTTCAGAAGGAAGCAGCACAGCGCCTTTGCGCAAAGGTGGGCACAAGAGATTCGGGAGCTATAACAGTGGGCGTAAATTATTTTGGCACCGTAAAGAAGCTTTTTGACGTTTCACGCGGCAGCTTCATGCCTGCCCCGAATGTTGACTCGGCAGTAATAAGGATAGACCTCAATTCAGAGCATCGCCTTGATGAGGAAAGCGAACGCTTTTTCTTCAAAGTGGTGAAAGCAGGTTTTGAGCAGCGCCGCAAGACTCTCGCAAATGCTCTGTCGTCCATAATGGGCATACCTAAGGATAAGGTATATGCGGCTCTCGGCAGCATCGGGCTTCCTGAGACAGCACGTATAGAACAGCTCGATATGGAGCAGCTTGTTGCTTTTGCGGCAGAGATCGGGAAAAACTGACATGGGAAAACTTTACGGAGTAAGCGTCGGAGCAGGTGATCCTCAGCTAATGACGCTGAAAGCGGTACAGATCATCAGAGAATGCAGCGTGATTGCAGTTCCGCGCACAAGCGGCAGCAATACACTTGCACTTTCCATTGCCGAGAGCGTATGCGACCTATCGGTCAAGCGTATCATTTATGTTGATTTTCCCATGAGCCGCGACGAAAATGTTCTGAACGCAAACTATGACAAAGCCGCAAAACAGCTTTGTGCAGAGCTTGGGAGCAATGACGCTGCCATGCTTGCTCTCGGCGATATCTCGGTCTATTCCACGTTCAGCTATATTGCGGAGCGCGTTCGCAGACTTGGCTTCGATGTGGAGATATGCCCCGGAGTTACCAGCTTCAGCGCAGCGGCAGCTCTGCTCGGCAAACCGCTTTGTCTCGGCAGAAAGCCTCTGCATATCATTCCGTATGACTGCGAAGAACTTGAAGAAATGCTGGAACTTAGCGGAACGAAGGTCATCATGAAGGCAGGGAAGAATTCAGTTGAACTCATAGAACTGCTTCGCAGAAAGGGACTTGTGGAGCATACATCTGTCGCAGTGAACTGCGGACTACCTGATGAAAGATTGTACCGCAGCTGCGGTGAGGTAAGCAATGAAACAGGCTATTTCACCGTATTTATTATAAGTGACGGGGAGTGAGCTCATGAAACTTGATGAGTTTATTTACAAAGGCTCGCAGAAAATGCGCTGCGGTTATACTACAGGTTCATGTGCTGCGGCAGCTGCAAAGGCAGCGGCGGAAATGCTCCTTACGGGACGGCGCACAGATACGGTGGAGCTTATGACTCCCAAAGGGATACTGCTTCGTCCGGATATAACAGAGCAGATCGTCGGCAGTGACTTTGCCTCATGTGCAGTTATCAAGGACAGCGGTGACGATCCCGATGTTACTGACGGTATAAGGGTATGCGCAGCTGTAAGGACTTCGGACAGCGGCGTTAGGATACTTGGCGGCGAAGGCATCGGCAGAGTTACAAAGGCAGGTCTTGACCAGCCTGTGGGAGAAGCTGCTATCAATTCTGTGCCGCGAAAAATGATAACATCGGCAGTTATGGAAATTGCTGAAAAGTACGGCTATTCAGGCGGCTTTGAGGTTACTGTCTCAGTTCCCGGCGGTGAGGAGCTGGCATACAAGACGTACAATCCGAGAATGGGCATAGAAGGCGGTATCTCAATTATCGGCACCAGCGGCATAGTCGAACCCATGAGCAATACCGCTCTTGTGGAAACTATCCGTACCGAGGCGAAAATGCGTCGTGCTGAGGGTCAGAGAAATATGCTGCTGACTATCGGCAATTACAGTGAGAGCTTTGTGCAGAACGAGCTGCCGTTCTCACTTGAGCGCAGTGTCACTTGCAGTAATTTTATCGGCGATGCCATAGATATCGGACTGGAACTTGGATTTGAGTCCATACTTATCGTCGGACACATCGGCAAACTCGTAAAACTTGGCGCAGGTATCATGAATACCCATTCATCGTGGGCTGACGGCAGAATGGACGTACTCGTCACCTGCGGAGTTCTTGCTGGAGCAGATGCGGATACACTGAAAAGGCTGCCTGACTGTGCTACAGCAGACGCAGCGATGGATATACTTGATGAAGCGGGCTATCTTGAAAAAACGGTGAAAGTACTCGAAAAGCGCATGGAATACTACCTCCGTGCGAGAGTAAAGGAACAGGTCAGGATAGCCGCTGTTTCTTTTTCGTACAAACGGGAACTTATCATAAAGACGAGCCTCGCTGATGAACTTATCGAGGCTGTCAGGGGGGAAGAAAATGGTTGAATTTGTAGGTGCCGGCTGTGGAGCAGCTGATCTGATAACGTTAAGGGGAAAAAGACTCATAGAGGAAGCAGATGTTATAATATATGCAGGCTCTCTGGTAAATCCTGAGCTGCTTGCGTATGCAAAGTCTGATTGTGAGATATACAACAGTGCGCTCATGCATCTTGATGAAGTCATTGAAATAATGAAAAAAGCCGAAGTATCAGGGAAAACTACAGTTCGTCTGCATACGGGCGATCCGTGTGTATACGGAGCTGTCAGAGAGCAGATGGACAGGCTCGAAGAACTTGGGATAGAGTACAGTGTTACTCCGGGAGTAAGCTCATTCTGCGGAGCTGCTGCGGCTTTAAGAGCTGAATATACACTGCCCGATGTGTCTCAGACAGTGATACTCACCAGAATGGCTGGACGCACTCCTGTTCCCGAAAGAGAGAGTATCGAGAGCCTTGCAGCTCATCATGCAACCATGGTTATATTTCTTAGTACAGGTATGCTCGATGAGCTTGCGAAGCAGCTTATTGCAGGCGGATACAGTGCGGATACGCCTGCGGCTATAGTTTATAAGGCTACATGGAGCGATGAAAAGATAGTTCGCTGCACTGTGGGCAAACTTGCGGAAGAAGCTCGGAAAAACAGTATATCCAAAACCGCACTTATAACCGTAGGAGATTTCCTCGGTGATGATTATGCGCTGTCAAAGCTTTACGACAAGCATTTTGAGACAGGATTCAGAAAGGCAGAGGACGTATGAATATCGCAGTATTTTCCGTTACCGAAAACGGCAGGCAGCTTTCACAGAGGGTCAGCGGTCTGCTCGGCGGAGAGCACAAAGTCAGCCGTTATTGCTTCCACAAGCATACCGATGACGATGCAGCTGTATTCTGGAATATTGGCAGTATGGTCGGAAGACTTTTTGAGCGCTCCGACGCATTTATATTCATATGTGCCTGCGGGATCGCAGTTCGTGCAGTAACGCCGTATATCGGAACAAAAGCCGATGATCCTGCCGTTATCGTCATGGACGACTGCGGAAGGTTCGTTATACCTGTCCTTTCGGGACATATCGGCGGAGCAAACAGGCTCTCTGAGGTAATAGCCGAACGCATTGATGCGACTGCGGTAATAACTACCGCTACCGATACGGGTGGAAAATTCTCGCCCGACAGCTTTGCGGTGGCAAATAACTTGATAATCACTGATCTGAAGGCTGCAAAGGACATTGCGGCAGCTGTTCTCGACGATGAAAAGATAGGTTTTTCCAGCAGTTACAGTCACAGTGGACTTCCCGAGGAGCTTACTGAATTCGGCATATGCAGGACGGGGATATACATTGGTACTGACAGGAATGCTCAGCCTTTTGATGTCACGCTGCGGCTCATTCCGAGAAATATAGTCCTTGGTATAGGCTGCAAAAAAGGAACTTCCTGTGAAGCTATCATGAACGCAGCGGAAGAAGTGCTCGGAAGGTATCAGCTTGATATGAGAATGATATCTAAGATATGTACTATTGATATCAAAAAGGACGAAAAGGGACTCCTTGAGTTCTGTGAGAAAAACGGCTGCGAGCTTACTGTGTTTACAGCCGAGGAGCTCATGAGCGTCAGCGGTGATTTTGAGCCGTCGGGATTTGTGCTCGAAACCACAGGTGCGGACAATGTGTGTGAACGCAGTGCGGTGCTGGGCAGCGGCGGAAAGCTGATAATACGAAAAAACGCACTTGACGGTGTGACAGTGGCGGCTGCGGAAATGCCTGTGTATCTTGATTTTGAAAGGAAGGTCTTATGAAGCTCTATGTTGTTGGAATAGGCTGCGGAAGCAGAAACGGTCTTACGCTCGAAGCAGAAGAAGTTCTGCGGAATTGTGATATAATCGTCGGATATACGGTATATATCGAGCAGATCAAGCGGTATTACCCTGATAAGGAATGCTTTTCCACAGGAATGAAGCACGAGACAGAACGTGTGGAGCTTGCTCTGAGACTTGCAGGAGAAGGACAGAATATAGCTCTTGTATGCAGCGGAGACAGTCAGATATACGGTATGGCAGGACTTGCCATGGAGATGTCGGAAAAGTTCCCGAATGTGGAAGTGGAAGTTGTAGCTGGAGTTACTGCTGCAATAAGCGGCGGAGCTGTGCTCGGTTCTCCCATGACTCATGACTTCGCGGTGATAAGCCTGTCTGATCTGCTTACTCCGATGGAAAAAATAGTGAAGCGGCTTCGCTGTGCTGCAGAGGGGGATTTTGTTATCGCACTGTATAATCCCTCGTCCAAAAAAAGAGTGGATCATCTGCAAAAAGCCTGTGATATCATGCTTGAATACCGCTCACCGAAAACAGTGTGCGGCATAGTGAAGAATATAGGCAGGGACGGTCAGGAAAGCCGTATAATGGAGCTTTCGGAGCTTCGTGATACACAGGTGGATATGTTTACAACAGTATTTATAGGCAACTCCGAGACCCGTGTCATCAACGGAAAAATGGTAACGCCGAGAGGCTATCGGAATGTGTGAGCTGCTCATCTTCGGAGGGACTACTGAGGGCAGGGAACTGGCTGAATACTGCGTTGAAGTCGGAGTGCCAACGGCTGTATCCGTGGCGACCGAATACGGCGGAGGACTTCTTCCGAACAGTGAAAGGCTGCATATCATGGTCGGCAGACTTGACAGCGAACATATGAAAATGCTTATGCGTGATATAGGCTGCCGAGCTGTTATTGATGCAACTCACCCATATGCGACTGAGGTCACTGAGAATATAAAAGCTGCCTGCAATGCTGCGGATATCCCGTATCACAGGCTTCTGAGGGCTTCCGAAGATCTGACCGGCTGTTCGGTCTATCCCTCGATGCATGAGCTCGTGGAAAGACTTAACAGCGGCAATGAGACTGTCCTCAGTACTCTCGGGAGCAAGGAATTTGCGAAGCTTACAGAGGTGCGCGGATACGCCGAGCGTATCTGGTGCAGAGCCCTGCCCACTGCTGAGATACGCCGTCAATGCAGGGAATACGGTTTTGCGGAAGATCAAATGATACTGGAAAAAGGTCCGTTCTCGGTCGAGCAGAATATCGCTCATATACGTATGAGCGGGGCGAAGCTCATCGTTACAAAGGAGAGCGGCACAGCAGGAGGTTTTCCTGAAAAAATAGAGGCTGCGAGACAGTGCGGCATTGAGGCGCTGGTTCTTGCAAGACCCTCAGAAGTCGGAAATACAATGGACGAGATCAAAAATATCATACTGAAAATGAGGAGGTGATGAGGTGAAGATATACATTGTCGGCATTGGCGTAGACGGAGTTAAAACGCTGACACGGGAAGCTGAAGAAGCAATAGCTTCTGCCGATGTTCTTATTGGTGCAAAGCGTATGCTTGATCCCTTCTTGGCTCTGGGAAAGCCGTTCCTGACAGAGTACAGGAGCACAGAGATCGTCAGGTATCTGAATGAAAACAGCTTCGGTATGGCAGCTCTCCTGATGTCGGGAGACTGTGGATTTTTCAGCGGAGCAAAAAAACTTGCGGAGCTCCTTGACGACCACGATACCGAAGTTATCAGCGGTATTTCTTCACCTGTTTACCTCTGTGCAAAGCTCAAAAAGGAGTGGTCGGACTGCTTTTTTGTAAGTCTTCACGGTCAGGACGGGAATATCGCAAGGCACGTAAAAGCGCATGAAAAGACGTTTTTCCTTCTCGGCGGCGATCTGAAGGCTTCGGATATATGCGGAAGACTGTGCGAGTACGGTATGGACGATGTTGTGGTATATATCGGCGAAAGGCTCGGATATGACAACGAGCGTATCATCACAGGAAAGGCTTGTGAGCTTATCGACTTCGAGACTGACGGACTGTGTGTTATGCTTGCGGAGAACAGGGACTGCGAAAAAGCCTTGCCGTGCGGAATATCAGATGACGAATTCATCAGGGGAAAAGTTCCTATGACGAAATCAGAGATCAGGACACTTGTTGCTGTTGGACTTGATATCGGAAAAAATGATACCTGCTGGGATATAGGCGGCGGTACAGGTTCGGTATCTGTGGAAATGGCAGTCAGATGCGAAAACGGTATTGTATGTACTGTTGAAAAAAATCCCGAAGCTGTTGGGCTTATCAGACAGAATCAGCGTAAATTCGGCTGTGACAATATAAGAGTGCTGGAGGGAAAAGCAGAAGAACTCGTCAATGATCTGCCTGCGCCCGACTGTGTTTTTATTGGTGGTTCGGGAGGTATGCTCGAAGAAATCATCGCGGCTGCGATCGGGAAAAACAGCAGTGCGAGGCTCATCGTCACGGCAGTTTCTCTTGAAACGCTCTCTGAGTGCATCGCTCTGTTCGACAAATTCGGACTTGAAGCTGATATTTCACAGATAGCCGTAACAAGGACAAAAAAGATAGGGCAGCACACTATGCTGTCTGCCGAAAATCCTGTATATATCATTAAAAGGAAACTGCAATGAAAAAAATAATCATCGGCGGGACTCATAGCGGCTGCGGGAAAACTACCGTTGTATGCGCGTTACTTTCAGCTTTGAAAAAACGCGGAATGAGCATTTCGGCGTTCAAATGCGGTCCCGATTATATCGACCCCATGTTTCACAGAACCGTCATCGGGACGGAAGCCTATAATCTGGACAGCTTTTTCTGTGACGATGATACTCTGAGGTATCTGCTGGCAAAGAATTCATCAAATACCGAAATATCCGTCATTGAAGGCGTTATGGGCTATTATGACGGAGCTGTCGGCGGCAGAGGTTCGGCACATTCTGTATCATTGACAACAGATACGCCTGTGATAGTTGTTATTGACTGCAAGGGCGCAGGCGAATCCATAGGCGCGTTCATGAAGGGATTTCTCGAATATCAGCGCCCGAATAATATAATCGGATTCATTTTCAACAGGCTCCCGAAGCGTCTTGTGGAAATGGCAAGGGAAAAATGCGAACAGTTCGGAGTGCGCTATTTTGGCTGTCTGCCGACTAATCCGTGGTGCATCGAGAGCCGCAGGTTAGGACTTGTCACAGCAGCCGAGATAAGCGATATCAGGGAGAAGCTGGAAGAACTCGGAAAACTTGCTGAGGAAAATATCCTTCTTGATGATATCATAAGCTGCAGTGATTCTGCTTTGCCGAATTTTACGGCAAAAGAAGTGAAAAGACTGTCCTGTGAGCGTCCGCCGAAGATAGCGGTTGCGAACGACAGGGCTTTCTGCTTCACATATTCCGATAATATCTCTCTGCTTGAACAGCTTGGCTGCGATATAGAGTACTTCTCTCCTATAAGCGATAAAAAGCTTCCCGACGGCTGCTGCGGGATCATTCTCAGCGGCGGTTATCCTGAGCTTTACGCAAAGGAGCTGTCCGATAACAGGGATATGCTCGATGCGGTGAAGAAGGCTCTGATGCAGGATATCCCGACTATTGCCGAGTGCGGCGGGTTCATGTATCTGCATGAGATGCTCGTGGACAGCGGCGGCAGAGAGTATCCGCTGGTGGGAGCGGTCAGCGGAAAGGTTTTTTCAACGGAGCGCCTTCAGCGTTTCGGGTATGTTACCATGACAGCAAATAAGGACAACCTTTTGTGTGCTGAAAACTATGAGCTGAAAGCTCATGAGTTCCACTACTGGGAAAGCACTGACTGCGGCGATGGTTTTATTGCAAGAAAAGCGGACGGGCGCGAATGGAAATGCGTTCATGCTCATAAAACGCTTTATGCAGGTTTTCCTCATTTGTATTTTTATTCGGATATAAGCATGGCAGAGCGTTTTGCAGCTGCCTGTGCAGCATATGGAGAAAATAATGGATAGGATTCGACTTATAAGACCCACCGACAAAAAGTATTCACAGCTTGCTCAGGAACACTGGGACAGCGTTGCAAAGCCGCTGCGAAGCTTCGGTTTGCTCGAAACGTTCTGGAACAGGATAGCGGCTGTTCAGAAGACAGAGTTTCCCGATATCTCAGAACGTGCTGTTGTCGTTATGTGTGCGGATAACGGCGTTGTTGCGGAGGGCGTGACTCAGACGGACAGCTCGGTGACAGCTGTCTGCACGGAGGCTATCGCCTGTGGCAGATCAAACATCAATGCTCTTGCGGATACGTTCAGAGCTAATGTGTATGCGGTGGATATCGGAGTTGCAGCTGATCTTGAATGTGACAGGGTGATATCAAGAAAACTGGCATACGGTTCGGATAATATCGCTGTCGGACCTGCAATGACAGTGGAAAATGTATACAGAGCAGTTGCAGTGGGCATGGATATGGTCAGAGATCTTGCCGAAAAGGGTGTCAGGATCATAGTTACAGGCGAAATGGGCATAGGGAATACAACTCCCACATCGGCACTATCTTCGGTACTGCTTGGACTTCCGCCCGAAAAAGTTACAGGAAAAGGCGCAGGACTTTCATCGGAGGGACTTCTGCACAAGGCAGAGGTAATAAAACGTGCGATCACTGTGAATTCGCCTTTTTCCGATGATCCTGCCGAGCTGATCTCAAAGCTTGGAAGCTACGAGATAGCAGGCATGACGGGGCTGTTCCTCGGGGGAGCTGTTTACGGAGTGACTATGGTGATAGACGGGGTTATCTCCGCTGTTTCGGCAGTCCTTGCATCAATGTTCGCACCTGCTTCGGTGGATTATATGCTGGCAGGACACGTTTCTGCCGAACCCTCGGGCAGAATGCTGCTTGAACGTCTTGGGCTCAATGCTGTCATTGACGGCGGACTGAGACTCGGAGAAGGAACAGGTGGTATATTGCTGCTGCCGCTTCTTGACGGCGCGGCTGCACTTTATAACAGAGCTCACCGTTTTGACGGTGCAGGTATAGAAAGGTATGTGGAACTGATATGATTACACTCGTTACAGGCGGAGCTAAATGCGGAAAATCAAGCTATGCAGAAAAGGTTCTGGAAAACTTTGAAGGTGAAAAATATTATGTTGCAACTATGAATCCAATGGGCGATGATGCGAAGGAGATAATCGCACGTCACATCAAAATGCGCAGAGATAAGGATTTTGTGACAGTTGAATGCCTGCGCGACATCGGCAATGCAGATGTGCCTGAAGGCTGTGCTGTGCTCATTGAGTGTATGGGAAATCTCTGTGCAAATGAGATGTTCATTGGGCCGAACGTGCATAAACCCGCTGAAAAAATAGTTGAAGGGATACGTCGGCTGTCGGAGAGAACTGCTGAGCTGGTCATAGTAACCAATGAAGTCGGCTGTGACGGTATAAGCTATTCTGCTGATACAAAGGCATATATAAGTCAGCTGTCCGAGATAAATTGTAAGATAGCCGAATTTGCCGATAATGTTGTAGAGTGTGTTTACGGTATACCTGTTGTCAGAAAGGGAAGTCTGATATGCTGAATTCGTTATTTTCGGCGTTTCAGATGTATTCGCGGATACCGACACCGAAAGTTGAATGGCGCGATGAGAACCGCCGCTATTCAATGTGCTTCTTTCCCCTTATAGGAGCTGTGATGGGAGCCCTTGCGGTAGTCTGGTGTTTTGTCTGCGATAAACTTGATATCGGCAGTTTCCTGTATGGGGCCGGAGTGTTTGCAATGACGGTTATCGTCACAGGAGGTATACATCTTGACGGCTACTGCGATACCTGTGACGCAAGAGCTTCATGGGGAGACAGACAGAAAAAGCTTGCTATACTCAGTGATTCGCACATAGGAGCTTTTGCGGCAATAAAGCTGGCGGTTTATGCGGTGGTGTATACTGCTCTGCTGAGCGAGCTGAATGATTATTCGTCGGCTGTAGTCATTGGCTGCGGATATGTCCTGTCAAGGGCTCTCAGCGGATTTGCCGCGGTGACGTTCAGGGCTGCGAAAAAAGAGGGAACGCTGCAAAGTTTTTCGGTACCTGCGGATAAAAAAACAACGGTGAGGGTGCTGATAATTACAGCGGCAGTGTGCTGCTGCATAATGATGTTTTTCAGCTTTACTGCGGGTACAGCAGCTTCTGCGGCGGCTTTGCTGACAATGCTTTGCTACAGAAGGACAGCGTACAAGGAATTCGGCGGCATAACAGGTGATCTTGAAGGCTGGTTCCTGCAAATGTGTGAGATGTGGATCGCAGCGGCGGCTGTGTTCGCTTTGAAATTAAGGGAGGTATTATGAGATGAAAATGATAATCGGAGGAGCTTATCAGGGAAAAATACGTTTTGCCTGCAACTGGCTCGATATGGACAGAGCTGATATGATAAACGGTTCGACCTGTGATTTTGAGGAGGCTTTCTCAGCTGATGTGATAAAGAGCTATCACCGCCTTATCGCAAGACTTCTTGCAGAGGGTGTTGATCCTGTGGAATTTACCAAGAAGCTCTGCGAACAGAACAAGGACGCGGTAATAATCATGGACGAGACAGGCTGCGGCATCGTTCCGATAGAAAAATCAGACCGTACAAGACGCGAAGTAACAGGACGCTGCGGCTGCATAATTGCAAGAGAGAGCGATACTGTCATTCGTGTTATCTGCGGTATACCAACGTATCTGAAAGGCGCTCCGAATGAGGGTTGATCTTATAAGGCACGGCAAGACTATGGGAAATTCCGAGCTGAGATATATCGGACGAACTGATGAAGCGCTCTCCTTCATCGGCATATCCGAACTTGTGAATATTGATTATCCGCCGTGCGGATACCTTATAACAAGTCCTATGAAACGCTGTATACAGACAGCTGAACTGATATTCCCGAATCATACACCTGTTGTATGTGACGGTCTGAGAGAGTGCGATTTCGGAGACTTTGAGGGCAGAAACTATATCGAGCTTTCTATGGACAGCCGTTATCAGCGCTGGATCGACAGCGGCGGCGAGGACGCTTTTCCGAACGGTGAAAGCCCTGACGATTTCAAGAAGCGCTGTGTCGGGAGCTTCCTGAAATGTATCAGCGAAGTGCCTGATGGAATGGCGGCAACATTTGTTGTTCACGGCGGTACTATCATGGCTGTGCTCGAACACTTTGCCGTGCCGCACAAAAGCTATTATGACTGGCATATCGCCAACGGACACGGTTATATAACGGAATTTGACGGAGAAAAAATTACAGTTACGGAGAAAATATGAATTACTTTATCGCGGCGCTGCCACTGCTGCTGGGAGCTGCCATTGACTGTGTGCTGGGAGATCCTTATTCGCTCCCGCACCCGATACGACTAATCGGCAAGTTGATATCATTGCTCGAAACTTTAGTGCGCAGACGCATGAAAAGTCACCTCCGCTCAGGCGGAGTTTTTCTTGCATTGACAGTGCTGCTGATATCAACGGCAGTACCGTTTTTGCTGCTCATTGTATGTTACAGCATCAATGTAATATTCGGAGCGGTCGCCGAGGGGATAATGTGTTATTATCTTATGGCTGCGCGTTGTCTCAGGGACGAGAGCATGAAGGTGTACAGAGCTGTGAAGCGCGGTGACACAGAGGGGGCAAGAAAAGCAGTATCAATGATAGTCGGCAGGGACACTGATGTGCTCGATGAAACGGGTATAATAAAAGCGGCTGTGGAAACAGTTGCGGAGAATACTTCCGACGGCGTGACAGCTCCGCTCATGTATATGTCTGTAGGAGGAGCGGTACTTGGATTCTTCTATAAAGCTGCCAATACCATGGATTCCATGATAGGATACAAAAATGAGAAATATGCGGATATAGGTCGTTTTGCGGCAAAGCTCGATGATGTGCTGAATTATATCCCTTCGCGTCTGACAGCTCTTGCGATGACAGCAGCTGCACCTGCTGTCGGACTTAACGGAAAGAGAGCTTTTCGCATATGGAAGCGTGACAGAAGAAAACACGCAAGTCCGAATTCCGCACAGACCGAGGCAGCCTGTGCAGGTGCTCTCGGAGTGCAGCTTGCAGGTGATGCGTACTATTTCGGTGAGCTTCACAAAAAAGAGTTCATCGGTGATCCTGTCCGCGCAATTGAAAACGAGGATATCCGCCGTGCAAACAATCTCATGTATGCAGGTTCTGCCATTGTTTTTGCGGCTGCTTTGTTTGTCAGGGCTGTGATAGTCGGAGGTATATTATGCTGAACGGAAAACACGGAGGAAATGATCTTGCGCATGACATAAAGCTTGATTTTTCGGCAAATCTTAATCCTCTCGGTATGCCTGACAGTGTGCGCAGAGCTGTTATTGCTTCGGCTGATGTATGGGAGAGATATCCCGACCATGAGAGCAGGGAGCTCCGCGGAAAGCTCAGCAAAAAGCTTGAGGTCAGTGCAGAAAAAATAGTATGCGGAAACGGTGCGGACGACCTCATCTACCGAGCTGTTGGAGCTCTCAGACCTCGCCGCGCACTGGTCTGCACACCTGCCTTTTCAGAATACGGGAAAGCTCTTGCGGAACACGGGTGTGAGGTGCGTGAGCATCACCTTGATGCGGCAAACGGCTTTGCGGTCACGGAGAGCATTATCGCTGATATCGAGGGGAACAACATGGTATTTATCGCATCGCCGAACAATCCCACGGGAACTGTTATCGGGAGAGAGATGCTGGAAAAGATCGTTGATGCCTGCGAAAAATACAGTGCCTATCTTGTGTGCGATGAGAGCTTTATCGGCTTCACTGAAAATGCCTGTGAGCTCACTGCGACAGGTATTCTTTCGCCTAAAGTCATAGTGCTGCGCTCATTCACAAAGCTCTTTGCAATGGCAGGTCTGAGGCTTGGCTATGCGGTGTGCGGCAGCTCTGACACTGCCTCCCTGATATCTTATTCGGGACAGTACTGGAGTGTTTCTGCTCCTGCACAGGCAGCAGGTATCGCAGCACTTGATGAGAATGAGTACGTGGTAAAAAACGTGAGATATGTTTCGGCTGAGAGAGAGTTCCTTTCGTCGGAGCTTTCTGAATGCGGATTAGAAGTGTTCCCGTCGTCTGCCAATTATCTGCTGTTTCGCGGCGACTCTAAGCTGGGAGAGTACCTTTTGAATGAGGGCATACTTGTACGCAGCTGTGCGGATTACAGCGGTCTTGATGATAGCTTTTTCCGCATTGCAGTCCGCACACATGAAGAAAATCAGCAGCTCATAAACGCAGTAAGGAGGATAATGAATGGCTAAAGCGATAATGATACAGGGAACGATGTCTAATTCGGGAAAGAGCTTTTTTGCAGCAGCACTTTGCCGTATATTCAGTCAGGACGGCTATTCGTGTGCTCCCTTCAAGTCCCAGAATATGGCTCTCAACTCCTATATAACCGCTGACGGCTGCGAGATAGGCAGAGCTCAGGCGATGCAGGCTGAGGCGGCAGGTGTCGAGCCGTCAGTGCTCATGAATCCGATACTCCTGAAGCCTACCACCGATGTTGGCTCTCAGGTCATAGTCAACGGCAGAGTTGTCGGCAATATGACTGCGGCGGAGTACTTCAGGCGTAAACGTGAGCTTGTACCTCGGATCATGGATTCATATGAAAAGCTTTCAGCGGCTCACGATATCATCGTTATCGAGGGGGCGGGAAGTCCTGTGGAGCTGAACCTGAAATCGGACGATATCGTGAATATGGGTATTGCAGAGCTGGCAAAAGCTCCTGTACTTCTGGTGGGAGATATCGACAGGGGCGGCGTTTTTGCACAGCTTCTCGGCACGCTTAGTCTGTTCGAACCGAATGAGCTTGACATGGTAAAGGGACTTGTGGTGAACAAATTCCGCGGAGACATCTCGCTATTCGGAAGCGGAAAGGATATTCTTGAAAAGCGCGGCGGCAAGCCTGTTCTCGGAGTTGTTCCCTTCCTGAAATGTGACATTGAGGACGAGGACAGCCTGTCCGCAAAGCTTTACGGTAACAATGCAGGTATAATTGATATTGCAGTTATACGGCTGCCTAAGATATCGAATTTTACGGACTTTGATGTGTTTTCGCAGTATGAGGACGTTTCTGTGCGGTATGTCACAAAGTATGAAGATCTCGGCATACCCGATATGGTTATTATCCCCGGTACAAAGAGCACTATCGCTGATATGAAATGGCTGCGGGAGAGCGGCATAGAAGCAGCTGTAAAGCGCCTTGCAGCAAAGGATACTCCTGTCTTCGGCATCTGCGGCGGCTATCAGATGCTGGGAGAGAACATATCCGATCCGCTTTGCAGTGAGTGTGGCGGAAGTATCAGCGGTATGGGACTTCTTGACTGCCGTACTGTTTTCGGAGCTGAAAAGACTCAGACGCAGACCTGCGGAAGATTCAGCGATATCGGAGGAGTTTTCAGCTGTCTCAGCGGTGCGGAGTTCAGCGGCTATGAGATACACATAGGCAGTACAGAGAGCAGCGAAAAGCAGCTCCTGGACTGCGGCGGCGAATACAGCGGCAATGTTTACGGCTGCTATATCCACGGAATATTTGACAGTCCGCAGGTCTCTGAGCGCATAGTGAAAACGCTGTATGAGCGAAAAGGCGTGAAATACCGCGGCGGTATCATTGACCGCAGTGCATACAAAGAATCCCAGTTCGATATACTTGCCGACGGTGTGCGGAAAAGTATTGATATGGAACTGCTTTACAAGATCGTCAGGGAGGGACTGTAATGGAACTTGAATACGTTCTGCCAAAGGATATAGAAAGGCGGAGCTTTGAGCTTATCGAGGCTGAACTTGGAGACAGGAAGCTCCCTGAGGATATAAGACCTATCGTCATGAGAGCTATTCACACGACTGCGGATTTTGATTATTACGACAATCTGTACTTTTCCGACGGAGCTGTAAAAACAGCTCTTGAAACTATACATGACGGTGCAGTCATAGTTACCGATACGAATATGGCAAAGTCAGGTGTGAACAAGGCAGCACTTGCACGGCACGGCTGTACGGTGGAATGCTACATGGCTGACAGCGACGTTGCAGCCGAGGCTGCCGAAAAGGAAACGACACGGGCAGCAGCCTCCGTGGATAAGGCGGCAGGACTGGACAAGCCTGTCATATATGCTGTGGGAAATGCGCCTACTGCTCTTGTACGCCTTTGCGAGCATATCAAGGCAGGGAGCTTTGTTCCGAAGCTGGTCATAGGTGTGCCTGTGGGCTTTGTAAATGTTGTCCAGTCGAAGGAAATGATAATCGGGAGCGGCATACCGTGTATCGTTGCAAGAGGTCGGAAAGGCGGCAGCAATGTTGCCGCAGCTATATGCAATGCTCTGCTTTATATGGCAGACGGAAGATGAACAAAAAGCTGTGCAAACGCGCAGCTTTTTTCTTTTTCTGCAAAAAATCGCTCATTGTGACGGCGGACTGCGACATTTCACTCGGCATATCTGTGCTATAATTGATTGTAATTTTTTGTGAGGTGATATGTCGTGTTCGATATAAAAAGAATAAAAAACTGGAAATATGCAGGAGATGTGCTGGGCTTTGCGGTATGTACTGTGGCAGGCTATCTGCTTTCGGGAACATCGGTCGGCGGAGTGTCCACGTTTGCGGATATCTCCGCAGCAGGTGCGGTCAGCCTGCCGTCGGCTGTTGCAGTTTTTACAGGCAGCTTCGTACATAGCATCATCAGCGGCACAGTCGGAAAAAACATCGTTAAGCTGTCTGCACTGGCGCTGATAGTCATAATAAAAATGTTCCTCGAACCCCGAAGCGAGCCGAAACTGAATGGTATAAACACAGGCATAAGCGTTTTTGTGTCAGGAGCAGCTGTTTCGGCTGTTATCGGTGAGTTGCCCTATAAACTGTTGTTTTACCTCTTTTACGGCGGTATCGCGGGCTTTGCTGCATATTCAGCTGCAATAGTCCTGTACGGACTGAGGAAGAAGCGTGTTGCAGATATTTCGGGGAAAGGCGGCTTCTCATGTGCTGTTGTGTATATCGTGACGATCGCTTCGTTGTGTGCCGTAAAGCTTCCCGCGCTGGATCTCGGGGTCATCGCAGGAGCTGCGGCAACTCTTACCGCTTCGTATTTCTATGGTCAGACGGGAGGTGTGCTATGCGGTACTCTGACAGTCGGCGGAGCATTTCTGTCGTCTTCATCGGCAGGCACGGAAATAGTTCTTCTGCCTGTTGCAGGCTTGCTTGCGGGATTTTTCAACAAACAGCGTCCGCAGACCTCAGCAGTGCTGTTTACTGTGATATACTTTGTAATGACTGTATTTACGGGACTGTCGGTAAACAGCGCTGAAAGTATCATGAACATTATATGTGCAGCTCTAATATTTATTCCTGTATCGGGGCGCTTTTCGGACAAATGGATCAGTACGGGTACAGAGCCTGCGGCGGTTTTTCCTGATGTGATAAATACACGTATGAGCTTTTTGTCGGATACCTTCAGGGAGCTGAGATGCGAATCCGAACGCATTTCGGACATACTTGCGGACGGCAGTGACAATGACCGTGAGATAGCTGAGAATTCCGAAGCTGTATGTTCTATGTGTTACCGTCGTCCTTTCTGCTGGAAATCAGACAGAGGCAATACTTACCGCGGCTTTTCAAAGCTTTCGGAGATGTGTGAATTTTCAAGGGAAAGCTTTCCATCTGAGCTTTCTGACTGTCTGCACAAGGACGAGCTGCTTGATGCTTTCAACAGGAGTTCACATGAAAAAGCTGCTGCGAAGTTAATGGAGATGCGCTTTTCGGAAAGCCGCAGCCTACTTCACGAGCAGATGAAGATCACTGAGGAGCTTATCCGTGCAGCAGGTGAACGTCTTGATGTGCGCTGCTCCGAGACAGTGAGCAGGAGCATACGTGCCAAGCTGTGCAAGTTCGGTTTCGAGCCGACTGCCGTTATCGCTTATTACAACGCTCGTGACCGTCTTCTTGCGGAGGTGTATTTTTCGGCGGATAATGCTCCCGAAAGCAGCAGACGCATATGCGATCTTATCGCCGATGAGCTCCATTTGCAGCTGGACTGCACTGAGTTTGTACGCTCGGGAAACGAGGTGAGGATACGTGTGTTCGAGAAGCCTGCCTACAGCATGGAGGTGTATGCTGCTTCCTCATGTGCAGAGAATGAATCGGCAAACGGAGACACGCACACTGCATTCACCGACGGTGCAGGCATAGGCTATGTTGTGCTTTCGGACGGTATGGGAACAGGCAGGAACGCTTCCGCGGAATCACATATGGTCGTAGGACTTTTCAAGAGGCTCACAGCAAGCGGAGTCAATTTTGAGTCTGCCATAAAGCTCATAAATTCCATAATGATAACGAAATCAAGTGAGGAGAGCTTTGCAACGCTTGATGTACTTCGCATCGACCTTGACGAGTGTGTACTCACAGTGGTGAAATCAGGAGCTGCAGCGACCCTTATCAGGCACAGGGGCGGTGTGATGAAGATAACTGCTCCAACTTTCCCGATAGGCATTTATGAACGTTCGGAGATATTTACGAGAGTGTGCGAGTTTGAAGCAGGGGATATAGTCATCATGTTCTCCGACGGCATATCGGAGAATGCCTACCCCTTTATCAAGGAGCTGCTTCTGGGAGGTGATGATATCAGACATATCGTGAGTGAGATATGCAGCAAAGCGGAGGTGTTCAATCCGACTATCCATGCTGACGATGTGACGGTGATAGGCGTAAAAGTCAACAAATAGGGAATAGCAGAGGTTTGTGAACAAAATATTAACTCAAATGTTAGATAATACAGGCGAAATAAGGACGTTTGCTGTGCATTTTGACAAATGCTTGAGAGAAAAGTTCAGAATTAAATTGTCAAATTGCACTAAATCGAAGTGGCAATATTAGCATAACGTATGAAATTTCTCGGCGTTTTTCAAAAAAGCTTGAATAATTCTGCTGATTCTGATAAAATGTATTATAGCAAAGGAGGCTGAATTATGTCTGTTAATAAAAATAACAATCCAAATGATTTTCCACTGTACCTTTTTTATCAGGGAAAAAACTATGAAGCATATAAATTTTTTGGCGTACACTCCAAGAAAAAAGGGAGAGGCAAGAATTACGTTTTCAGAGTTTGGGCTCCTAATGCTGTAAGTGTTTCTGTAGTCGGCGATTTTAACGACTGGGACAAAACACTGAACCCCATGACGCTGATTTCTGACGGCGTGTGGGAGACTGAGATATCGGGTCTGAAACAGTTCGATGCTTATAAATACTGCATCGAGACCAAAGATGGAAAATTTCTTATGAAGGCTGACCCGTATGCACATCACTACGAGACACGTCCGGGTACTGCTTCAAAAATATATGAGAGCGATTACAAATGGAGCGATGACAAATGGTTCAAGGAGAAAAGCTCGAATAATATTTTCAAAAATCCCGTGAATGTTTATGAGGTACATCTCAGTTCGTGGAAGAACTACGGTGAGGAAGTATTTTTCGATTATGTTGCCTTTGCTAAGGAGATAATCCCTTACTTAAAGAAGATGTCATACACCCATGTGGAGTTCATGCCCCTTACGGAATATCCTTATGACGGTTCATGGGGTTATCAGGTGACAGGCTATTTTGCTCCTACATCACGCTACGGAACTCCCGATGATCTCAGAAAGATGATAGATATGTTCCATGATGCGGGGATAGGTGTAATACTTGACTGGGTACCTGCACATTTCCCGAAGGACGAGGCAGGTCTGTATGAATTCGACGGCACCTGCTGCTATGAGTATACAGACAACCGCAAGAAGGAACATAAAGCATGGGGCACAAGAGTATTTGACTACGGCAAGGCTGAGGTATGCTCGTTCCTTATCTCCAGTGCAAACTACTGGTTCGATGAGTTCCACGTTGACGGTCTGAGAGTTGATGCAGTCGCTTCAATGCTCTACCTTGACTATGACAGAAGTGAGGGCGAGTGGGCTGCCAATATCTACGGCGGCAACGAGAACCTCGAAGCTGTTGAATTCCTGAAGCACCTCAACGAAGCTGTTTTCTTCAAGCACCCGGATGCCCTTATGATAGCTGAGGAATCAACTGCATGGCCTCTGGTAACAAAACCGACCGATATCGGCGGTCTCGGCTTCAACTTCAAATGGAATATGGGCTGGATGAACGATATGCTGAGCTATATGTCGCTCGATCCCATATATCGCGCATTCAACCACGATAAGCTCACATTCTCTTTCTTCTATGCTTTCTCAGAGAACTATATCCTGCCTATCTCACACGATGAGGTAGTTCACGGAAAGTGCTCTATGATAAATAAAATGCCCGGGGAGTACGACCAGAAGTTCGCTTCGTACCGTGCTTTCCTCGCATATATGATGGCTCATCCGGGCAAGAAGCTCCTGTTCATGGGACAGGAATTCGGTCAGATGAAGGAGTGGGACTACAAGTCTCAGCTGGACTGGAACTTAATGGATATCGACGCTCATAAGAAGCTGCTGAAGTTCTCGGAAAAGCTCAACAGATTCTATATCGAGAATCCTCCGCTCTGGCAGAATGACGACTCGTGGAACGGCTTCAGCTGGATATCCAACGATGACTACAAGCAGAGTATCATCTCGTTCCGCCGCATTGACGATAACGGCGATGAGATAATCACAGTCTGCAACTTTGTTCCTGTTGAACGCAGAGATTACAGGATCGGCGTTCCGCAGAAGGGCAGATACAAGCTCGTGTTCAACACCGATGCTGTTGAATACGGCGGTTCGGGTATCACCGAGAGCTCTTTCAAGTCCGAAAGCGTACCTATGCACGGTCATGATAACAGTATTTCTATGACACTTGCCCCTCTCTCTGTTATATATCTGAAGTATTCACCTGTAAAAAAGAGAACGGCTGTGCCTAAGACAGACGGATCAGCTGCGGATACTGATACCTCAGAGACAAAAAAATCAGCAGAAAAGGCATCGGGAAGTTCTGTCAGAAAGGCAAAGACCTCGGCGAAGAAGGAGACTTCTGCCAAAGAAAAATAATCCTATAAAGCATTAATGATCCAGGAGGAATAATATGTACACTAAAAAAAGAGTCGTTGCAATGCTCCTTGCAGGCGGTCAGGGAAGCAGATTATATGCATTGACTAAAAATGTCGCAAAGCCTGCGGTACCATATGGCGGAAAATACAGACTTATTGATTTCCCGCTTTCAAACTGCACCAATTCGGGCATTGATACTGTAGGCGTTCTTACCCAGTATCAGCCCCTTGTACTCAACGAGTACATAGGAAACGGACAGCCGTGGGATCTGGACAAGATGAACGGCGGCGTTCATGTGCTCCCACCTTATGAGACTCAGGCGGGCGCTTCGTGGTACGAGGGTACAGCAAATGCTATTTATCAGAATATGCGCTTTATCGAGCGTTATGATCCTGAGTATGTGGTGGTTCTCGGCGGCGATCATATCTATAAGATGGACTACTCAAAGATGGTGGATTTCCACGTTGCAAACAATGCGGACTGCACTATCTCGGTAATAGATGTTCCGAAAGCAGAGGCTTCACGTTTCGGAATCATGATCTGCGACGAACAGAAGCAGGTCGTAGACTTCGTTGAGAAGCCAAAGGTACCGAAGTCAACTCTCGCTTCAATGGGCATATATGTTTTCAGCTGGGCAAAGCTGAAGAAGTATCTCATCGAAAACGAGGAGGACGCAAATGCGAAACGCGCAAAGGGCGAGCCTTGGTCAAAGGACTTCGGCAAGGATATCATCACCTCTATGCTTAGGGATAAGCAGCGTCTTTTCGCTTATGAGTTTGAAGGCTACTGGAAAGACGTAGGAACTCTTGATTCTCTCTGGGAGGCTAATATGGACCTCCTCAGCCCGAGTGTTCCTCTCGATCTCTATGATCCTAACTGGAAGATATATTCACGCAACAGCAATATGCCGCCGCAGTATGTTGGAGACAATGCCTGCATCGAGAACTCAATGATCTCGGAGGGAAGCACTATCGACGGAACTGTTGATTTCTCTATCCTTTTCTCAGGTGTTACTATCGAGGCGGGCGCTACCGTAAACTACAGTATCATCATGCCGGGAACTGTAATCAAGTCGGGAGCTGTAGTTGAGTATGCTATCGTCGGAAGCGACAGCGTTATCGAGTCCCGTGCGCATATCGGCGCAAGTCCCGAACAGATCGAGGACAGGGATAGCTGGGGCATTGCCGTTGTCGGACATAACGTCACTGTTTCGGCAGATAAAGTCGTTGAGCCGAAACAGATCATCGGCGAAAATATCTGACGGAGGAATGTTGCTATGAGTGTTAATTATAATGTTTTAGGTCTTGTCTTTGCAAGTATGCATGACTCTTATGTCAGTGAGCTGACAAAGCAGAGGACTATGGGTTCGATACCTTTCGGCGGTCGTTACCGTCTTATCGACTTCCCACTTTCAAATTTTGTCCATTCGGGCGTTTCAGAGGTAGGAGTCATTACAAAGTCCAATTACGGATCGCTCCTCGATCACCTGGGCTCAGGCCGTGACTGGGATCTTTCACGTAAGAAGGGCGGACTTCATCTCCTGCCGCCGTACAGCCAGACAGGCGGTATCTATAACGGCAGACTGGATGCTCTGAATAATATATGGAGTTATGTTGAACATTCTAACGCTAAATACGTTATAATGTCAAACTGTGATGTTGTCACCACACTTAACTTCAACCCTGTGCTCAAGCAGCATAAGGAGACAGAGGCTGATATTACTCTCATTTACAGCAAGGGAATGTATAACTGTGAGAAGGACAACTGCACTACAGTGCTGGAGTTTGATGACGATCAGCGTCTGAGAGATGCTCTTGTTGATCCGCAGATATCTGGCGAGTGCAATATCTGGCTCGAAATGTGCATCGTTTCAAAGGAATTCCTGAAGAAGATAGTTTCCGATGCCGCAAGCCGAAATCAGTACAGCTTCACCCGTGAGATACTTCAGGGAAAGAAGGAAGAATTCAAGATAATGGGCTACAGGCATGACGGCTTCTTTACAAGGATCGACAGTATCCAGGATTTTTATGATGCAAACAGAATGCTCCTTGATCCTGAGAAGAAAAATGCATTGTTCCCGAAGAATATGCCCGTTCTTACAAAGATAGGCGACAACGGTCCTGTCAAGTACGGACTTGAGTCGAATATAAAGGATTCACTTATTGCTGACGGCTGCATAGTAGAGGGAACAGTCATAAATTCTATCCTGTTCAGAGGTGTCAAGGTCGGAAAGGATTCGGTCGTTAAGGACTGTGTTCTGCTTCAGGGAACCAAAGTCGGCGAAGGCTGCAGCATTTCCTCTGTCATTACCGATAAGAATGTAGAAATAAGCAATGAAAAGGTGCTTACAGGCTCCGAGACATATCCGCTGTATATAGCAAAAGGCGGTAAGATCTGACGGCGGTGATAAAATATGAAAATACTATTTGCTGCCAGCGAAGCTGTACCATTTGCAGCTTCAGGCGGACTCGCAGATGTAGTAGGTTCGCTCCCGAGAGCGATAAAGTCAAAGCGTCATGACTGTAGGGTAGTCATTCCGCTGTACAAGTCAATAAAGCCTGAATTCCGCGAAAAAATGGCCTTTGTGACCAATATAACTGTTGACGTTTCTTGGCGCAAGCAGTACTGCGGTATCTTTATGGCTATTAAGGACGGCATAACCTATTATTTCATTGATAATGAATATTACTATTCAAGGGACGGGCTGTATGGTTTCTATGACGACTGTGAAAGATTTGTTTTCTTTGACAGGGCTGTTCTCGAAATGCTCAAGTATATTGATTTTACGCCCGATATTATCAACTGCAACGACTGGCAGACTGCGCTGATACCAGTATACTATAACGTATACTACAAGTATCAGCAGGGATATGACGGAATCAAGACTGTTTACACTATCCACAACATAGAGTATCAGGGCAAGTACGGCAAGGAAGTGCTCGATGAGATCATGGGCATTCCGATGTATAATGCAGGACTGCTCGACTATGACGGACACGTAAACATGATGAAGGGCGCTATAGAGTGCTGTGATATGATAACGACCGTAAGTCCGAGCTATGCGTGGGAAATACTCGACCCGTGGTATGCTCACGGACTTGACAGGATACTCGTCACGAGGCAGTATAAGCTTCGCGGCATCATGAATGGCATAGATACAAAGCTCTATGACCCCGAGAAGGACAAGTACATTGCAGCGAACTATTCTGCAAAGAAGCTCGCAGGAAAAGAGAAATGCAAGGAGGCTCTGCTTATGGAGCTGGGACTTGCAGCGGGTGACGAACCGATCATAGGTATCGTTACACGTTTTGTAAGACATAAGGGCATTGATCTTATAAGGTGCGTTTTTGAGGAAATGGTGCGCAGCGGGATAAAGTTTGCTGTGTTGGGCAGCGGTGAGAAGATATATGAGGATTTCTTCATTGAAATGGCAAGAAGATATCCTGACAAAGTATCGGTTACCGTAGGCTTTGAGCCGGAGCTCTCACACAGGATATATGCAGGATCGGATATGTTCCTCATGCCGTCACAGAGCGAACCGTGCGGACTTGCTCAGATGATAGCAATGAGATACGGAACAGTTCCTATAGTGCGTGAAACAGGCGGACTGCGAGACTCTGTCCGCGATAATGGCGGCGAAAACGGAAACGGCTTCACATTCAAGACGTATAATGCAAATGATATGCTGGATGCTGTTAACCGTGCGCGCAGGGACTACGAGAACAGAAGCGAATGGGAAGAACTTGTGGAGCGCGCTATGGAGTGCGATCACAGCTGGTCGTCATCAGCTGATCTGTATATAGAAACATATAAGAATCTGCTTAAAAAAGATTGATAAAAACAAAAGACGTTTCAGCAGTCGGCTGGAACGTCTTTTTATGTAACAGAAAAAAAGCCATAGAGCAAAACGAAACTGCTCTGTGGCTTTTCTTATCAGAATTTTACTTGTTCGGGGTAACAATCAAAGATGAGCTTCTCCGGAATATGGCAGAAAATATCAACGATCTCACTATCGAGCTGAGTTCCGGAAACATCGCGGATAATTCTAATAGCTTCTTCATGGGAGCCTGCTTCACTGTATGAGCGCTTCATTGTGATAGCGGAGTAAGTGTCGGCAACAGCGATAATACGCGAAGCAAGAGGAATCTTCGAGCCTTTCAGGCCATAGTAGCCGCTGCCGTCGATCCTTTCGTGGTGATATAATATCCATGGAACGATATCGCTGAAAGAGTTAAGAGGTTCGAGGATATTAACGCCGATCTGCGGGTGCTTTTTCATGATGCCCCATTCATCTGAGTCGAGTCTTCCTGGTTTGTTCAGAATTCGTTCAGGAACACCGAGTTTGCCGACATCATGCATAAGAGCGGCGTATTCGAGACTAATCAAATTGATCTCATGCTTTTCGTGGTAAGGCAAATGCTCATAGATAAGCATAGTCAGATGCTGAACATGACGGCTGTGACCGTTAAGGTTAGGGTCACGGGCATCAATTACGCCGATAAGGAGCTCGGCAATGTCAATGCTACGAGCCTTGGTGCGGTTCATAAGAACGAACATAATAGTTATCATGATAGCAGCAAAAATGCTTCCGCTGAAAAGAAGGGCTGCGATCATAAGATCAGGCTTCATCTTAAAAGTGATGAAAAGATATGCGATAAGGAAAAACATGAGAAGCACCAGGGCGATATTCTTCCAGAATCGTATCCTGCCGCGGCCTGCTGAAAGAACATCTCTCAACGAGCGTAAAAAGCCGACATATTTCCAGATGTTAACGATCATCTGCAAAATGCCGATGGTCAACAATGTATAAATAAATATCAGCAATCAAATTACCTCCCCCCAGAGTATTTTTAATTGCTCTTAAAAACTATATAATAGTATATCACAAGTGAAATAAAAAATCAATACAAAAAGAAATAAAATTTGGGGATTTAAACTGTAAAAAATGTTGCCGTGATAAATGCGGTATTTTTGTCATCATGAGGAAAGAATTTATATGGAAATGTACTGAATATGCGTTGGAAGAACTCTGAAAGATATGATAAATAAAATACACAAAGTAAATTTGAACATAAATCCGATTAGATGAAATGATATTTTGTTGATGATTCTTGCTGCTGAGCGTTCTTTTAGAGAAATAAGAATAATGTCCGTTATTTCGCACAAAAATACTGCTGGATTGTAATATAAGTTTGATTTGACAAATCGCAAAATGGGTGCTATAATATAAACACTGACCGACACGGAGAGTCAATACGACGAAAAAAATTCTGAAAAGAAAATGGAAAAAGTACTTGACAAACCGAAAGGGAAGTGATATAATATATAGGCTGCTCTAAAGCGGTTGAGTATGAAGGAAAAAATTTCCGAAAGAAATTTTGAAAAAGTACTTGACAAAGCGAAGAGAAAGTGATATAATAATTAAGCTCTCTGAGAGAGAGTGATACAGCATCTTGAAAATTGAACAATGCGAATAAGAAAAGTAACGACCCTTGAGATTCCTTTTTAGAGAATAAAGAGGAAAGTCAAGAAAAGACTTTAAAAAACACAAAGTAATAACGCAAGCGTTATTGAACAGGATTAG
>NZ_JAILNU010000078.1 GCF_024691275.1 Ruminococcus sp.
GAACAATTAGCGGAGTTAGAGAAAAAGCTAGATCAGCTTAAAGATCAGAAACGGAAGCTCAAAGCAAAACACACAAAGGACGAACGAAAGAAGCGCACTCACCACTTGATTGAGATCGGTGGTGCGGTGTACAGCATTCTCAATCGAGAGTTTGTCAAAGGTGATGTTGACCGCCTTATCGCCTTTCTCAAGGGGCAAGATAATAGAGGTGGTTACTTCTCACGAGCGATGAATGACTTTCCGCCTGAGCCTAAACCTGAACCCGCTCCAACCGTTGAGCCTTCGACCAATAATAATGAGCCGAACGAGCCTAAAGAAGAAACCGATTAAACAGATAAGACGGACTGCGCTTTGTGTCAGTCCGTCTTTTAAATTCTGATACAGTTGTTAAGATAATCACTGCTGCTCCAATGACAGTTTTCGGTTTTCATCGGTCAGCTGATTAATCTTTTCTTTCAGCTGAGATATAGTCTCGCCAAGCTCGGTTATCAATACATTTTATTTCACTATTTTATCTATCAGAAAAAGAAAGGATATAAAATGCCCCTCACACGCTCTGTGCGGCTCTGTATGCCGTTCCAGAGGTGTGAGGGATATACTCTAAACAAGCATAATATTTGACACACCATAATCTGAAAGTAACGAATCGTGGGTTAAAAAAGTCATTTCTTCAGCAACTGCTTGGCAGATCAGCATCTTATCAAACGGGTCTTTGTGCCTTGGAGCCGAATCTGGACGTTTCAAATCGGGTAATATTCCGATTGCTCTTTCAGAAAGATTAATAAGTTCAAAATCTGACTCATGACAATATCGGGCAATGACCTTTGAATTCTCCATCTGTTCGGGGTGAAGAATATGTTTTATTTGGATTTCCCACAAAGATATAATGCTGAAAAATATCTCATTATCTTCGTTTTCTATTAATTCTCTCGCTTTTTGTGGTAATTGTTCATCATCTGTCATAGCCCAAAGCATAATGTGAGTATCCAGCAGTATTTTCAAAAAAGATCACCATCCTCGAACATCTCCTCTATCTCCTTATCCCATTTATCAAAATCTTTCGGAATGCTGAGTTTTCCCTTTGCTGCGCCGATCCTTATTTTTTTACTTGGTACCGAATTTGATGTTAATGTGAATGGTATCCGCTGTTCCGCAATTGATTTCTTAGCAAATACACAGATGGCGGTCGTCATTGTCATTCCAATATTTTCACATAGCGCATTGAATTCTCTTTTGAGATCTTCATCCATGCGAATTGTAAACGTAGTCTGTCCCATAAAAGCGCCTCCTTTCCAAGTACATTATATCACATATGTAGTCTGTTGTCAATACATTGTTCGTGCATATTATAAAAACCAATTTTAAGAGGGGAGCCATACTAATTTTTTATATCATTTATGCCCTTTGCACCATCTATCGGCCAAAAGCCTTGTTTCGCCCATTGTCGGGCGGTCTTATGGTCGGGATAGTCGATATTATGCACTTTCATGTTGATTTCTCCAATATATCGTCAAAGGTCACTTGACCATCAAACTGTGGTTCCGGCTCCTGCTTAGGCTCGATATGCTTTTTCTTGTAAATAAACGCCTTTATATCGTCCACCATATCAGCCGGCACACGCATTGTTACGGTTTTACAACCATATTTCCGCTTTGCACCCGCACCCGGCCTCGCTCCGCCCCGATTTTTCTTTTTTTGTCGGATCGCTCATTCGTCTGATTGCTCCTTTCGGGCTTTTTTCTCGGCTTTCTTAGCGGCTCGGCGTTCCCAAAACGATAATTTGCGCTCGCTCTCCTTATCCTCAATAAGCATTAAAGTCTTTTTGTCAGCTGCATGGAGAGCTTGCGCAGCGGTCAAGGCTGCTGCGGTACTCTCCATTGCAGCGGTTATCTGCCCTATTTGCACATCTTTAGCGGAAAGTTGTTCTTGCAACGTTCGAATCTGCTCGTCTTTGGCAACAAGCTGTCCTTGTAGGGTGTCAATAGTGGCTTGTAATACCTCGATTATAGGTGTATACAAATCAGTTTTGTCTATAGACAGATTTTCAGATTTGTCTATAGACAAATCGCTGGTTTTGTCCACACTTGATTTAGAAAATGCCGATTTTACGAGATTTTCACCGACAACCGCTATATACTTAACACCGTCTATTGTCGATATATACGGAGCAACAGTTGTATATAGGGGTTCTCTTGAAAGTCTTTTCTGAACGGCCTGTTTGCTCACACCCAGCTCGTCTGCAATCTGTTTAATCGTCTTGCCCACCTGGCTCACCTTCTTTCTCAGTAACCTCAGTAACTTTGTAATACTGTCGGTGCAGAGCTTTTGAGTCCTTGCAAGAATAATAGTCGCTCTGATAATGAATATCATATGCCGCAGCGATAATTGCAGAGGCTCGTTCGAGCTGCTCGTCTGTACCAATTACTCTTATTTCAATTCGATCAGGTATTGTAGGCACTATGAGTTCTCTCCTTTCCGTGCCCCAAAGGACAAACATTCGTCCTTGCTAAAACAATTTAATTGATCTACACAATAGAGGGTACATCATCAGGAACAGTATCCCACCACTTGCGAATAGTCTTTGGATCTAAACCTGTATCACGGTGACAATCTGATTTACGTCCCGAAGGATGCTGTTGCTGCCAATGATAAACGAGCTGCTGCTTGCTCGGTCTGCCGTTATTATCTCTCCAATCAGTTCCTTTTCGCCGTTGCCGAATATCTCTAATAGCCCTCGCTTCTTCCAAATGATCTACTTGCTTCTGATGATTTCGCTTATTACGCTCAATACGCAAATCTGTCAAAATCTCAATATCAGCTATAGTGAAGTTATAGTAATCTTTGGAATAGCACTCCATAGCACTATCAACATCAGCTTGTGTCAACTCATTATCGTGTTTATACGTCCGAAGAACGTCAAAACACGCCTGCATATCAGCTTTGAGCTGTTTTTTCGACACATCGCACTTACAAGCGTATATTACAAGGCACATAAGGTAAAAATACCGATGTCCCCCCTCGATCTCCGTCACACGGCGTTTCCACCATTCATAAAGAGCATAGTCTTTGACTTGTTTCTTTTTTCGATAGCCAATATTCCATTTTTTCGGGCGTTTAATGCCGTCAACAACTACACGCTGATACCATTCGGGATAAAGTTCCGCAGCGGTCGCACGATCAACTCGGCTCGGTCGGAAAGGACGGTTAATGTCAACTCTGTTTTCAGGTTTGATAGTATAACTATTGAGAAATTCAAGGCTAACCTTGCCGCCGATCTGAAACGCCGTAACAACATTCCCATACTTGTTGTTAATGCTGCCAACCATACGAAAACCTTGACCGATACTCTGATACTGGATACTTTCTAATCGAGAAGTGCCTTTATACTCCCATATTCTGAACGTTAGGTCATGTTTCAGCGACTTCAATTGCAGCTTTATATTCGGATAAAGGACGATAGGCTCATTAAAAACGTAATACAAGTGCAGCCCCCGCCCGCTCAAAACAATAAAAGTAGGCTTGGGAATACTGCGGTAAACATCGCCCGCCCCCTTTGTACGTTCAAGGACACGTTCAAGTTCCTTACGCCCCACACCGTCGAGATCAAATATAAGAGCATTCATTGTTTGAGCGTATTGCAACTTATTACTCCGACTATGATAAGTCAAGCCGCTGCACAAAGTCATTTCATTTCGTTCCACAAAGTCCCGATAATCATCAGCCCATGTATCATTAAGCATTATTCGA
>NZ_JAILNU010000087.1 GCF_024691275.1 Ruminococcus sp.
TCCGAAAGCCTTATAGTTCTTCTTCTGACTATCATAGTTCTTTCCCATACGTGCAAGGAAATTCTCGATGCCGCTCCATGAGCAGGTGAAAGAACCTGCGGAAGGCTTCCAAGAGAAGTTGCCCTGACCGTTCTGATTCCAGACTTCCCAGTCGAATCCGCCTATACTGCCTTTATCCTGATAGTCGGCAGCATTTGATATCATCGGCATACTTGATGCAATCATCAATGCTGAAACCGTACCGCTGACAAATCGTTTCAATCCTTTAAAATTCATAATACCAACTCCTCATTCTGTATTATTTGTTTGAATATGTGTGTACGAATCTGCCCTCCTTTTAGTAGAAGTAGGATAAAAATACTAAATAAATAACGCCTAAATTATTTGTTTTCACTCATAATACACCATTTGTACAGATTTGTAAAGATTATACAGCAAAAACCGCAAATAACGTTTACAAAAAAGCAATAAATGATTAGAACACTTTTTAGCACTTTATACAAGTAAACGTAAAAACAGCTGTTGGATAAATCTTCTTCCAGCAGCTGTTAAATAAAAGAACTCTTGCAGTATTTCCGCCGCAAGAGTTCTTTCGTAATTATAATATTTTAAACGAAGAATGTAAAATATCAGTCGTTTGTGTTGCCTAAGAGGATTGCACGGTCGTTTTCATCACGAACGCCGTCATCATTTGCATCAAGGAGTTCAAGCTGGAACTGTGAAAGATCACTGTGCTCAGGATCTGCGAAATATGCCTCTACAACAGCATAATCCTTCTCATCGTATGCGCCGTCGTAGTTCATATCGCCTCTTGGCAGATTGATAGAAAGATAATCCTCAAAATAGTTACCCGGTGCCAGTACTTTTAATCTTTCAGCAGCACCGTCATCTGAGATATACTGCTTTTTCGGTACAACAATATTTCCTTTATCGTCCTTTATGCATATGGACTTTGTAACTATTTTCGTATTGCCGGCTTTATTTCTGTTTTCAACAATTATTTTATAGCTTCTTCCGTTTCCGCGTCCATCTTCACAAAGCTCTGTTATATCTGTGAAAAAAGGACCGCTGTATACAACAGATGACTTCGTATCCACACTTTCAATTCTCTCAAGCTCATGCTTACCGCAAGCATTACCAATAGAAACATCATAGAAATTGTTTGTCAGTATTTCAACTTCTGAAACAAGCTTTATATTCTTCTTAGAAACATTTACAGTATATGCATTGTCAAATGCGTTAGCTCTTGTTAATCCTCCTTGTGCAATATCCGGCTTTTTCTCTAATCTGCTTTCAGCATATACCGCATCATACATTACCCAGTGCCAGCCTTTTACTCCAAAATCATCTCCGTAGGAATTATATACTTTGAATGCACCTTTTTCACCCGGATCTATTTTTTTGTTTTCGTTTATATCATACTCAAAATTATCATCATATCCAACTATTGTCAAAGCGTGATGACCATTTTTATCTGTTACTACATTCTGATAGATAATAACGTTATTTTCGCCATTTTTTTCTGTGATACCAAATATATTATTTTTATAACCGTAATGCGTTGAAGTTGTTACAATTTTTCCCTCATTCAGTTTTTCCTTGATGTATGTTATAAACTCATCTTCGCTAAGGTCATCATACAATTTCTTTTCTTCGTAATTATCCACTCTTACCCCAAGTGCTTCAAAGAGTGCCTGCTCATCTCTTGGAATTGCTCTGTATTTCTTGTCAATTCGGTAGTAAAGATCTTCTCCATTAACAGGAATAAAGTTTTCTTTTTCTTTTTCACTAAGTTTTTCAAATTCGTCAGAACTGATATATTCACCTTTTCGTCTATAATACTTTTCATTTACCTTTTCATATAAGTCCTGATATTTTTTACTAAGCTCTTCATAGCGCCAATTAATTAAGTAAGAAATATTACTAAGTTTTCCCGTATTATCACAATATATCCCATAATATGTATCATAAGGAAAATCCTTCATTTTAAGAGCACCTCTGTGCTTTAAAACAGAATAATTATTTGAGAAAGTTGTACCACAATTACATCCGCCGGTAGCCTGTGTATATGTTGAATACGGTGAATATGTAAAATCTATATCCGCCTTTGGATCAATTTTGCGTAAAGCTTTTCTTGCTTCATATGTAAACTGATAATAAGTGTTTGCGCAAGCTGTACACGAAGATGTTCTTCCCTGATCTATATAATCTTCCGGGAAATACTCTGATTTACTGAGGTCTACACTTGACGGCAGTTCATTTGATGCACATACTGATGTACTTGGTACAACTGATGCAAGAGTTGAGATCATGCCAAAAGCTGCAACAAGAGCTGTAATTTTATTCTTTTTCATTTTAATTTTCCTTTCTGGATCAAATTTATGTAAAGCTGTTTATCTTGTGTGATAAAACTGCGCTTACATCATACACTCTCGGCACATTCAACTCACATCGGACAAATGAGCAAATAATTTAATGTTAATTACATATTTTTTTAAATCTGACAGCAAAAAATATACACCTCTCACAAATCTCCGCCGTCTACGGTCACACATAACAGAACTGACTCCGCTTTGCCTGCGAAGTCAGTTCTGTTATTATATCTATATCATGTTTTCTTTTGCTCTGACATTTTTATTCTCAGAATGGTGAAATTACATTGTTATCAAGGATATTTATATAATAAATATCGGGGCCAAACGATGAATAGCTAAGATACTTTATATAATCCTGTAATTCCTTACAATCCACCCAGCTAAGACAATCTCCTGACGTAAACAAAAACTTAGCCATTGGCTTTCCTGATTTGTCGGCTCCGATAAGATATATCGTAGACTGACCTGCATCGTTCATCAATCCAACACCTTCAGTCGACTTATCATTCACATGATCGCTTATCTCATCTGAAAGCTTTCTTGTTCTGCCTATTACTTCGTCAGGCATACGTGATCTGACTGCTCTATTGTTTCCGATAAATCCTGAAATAGTGTCATACCAACTCGTATCGGCGGAACTATCCATTTTTATGAGCTTGTCATATGCATTAGCGGGAGCGTAATTATCTTCATACGGATAATACTCCATGCTGTAGCCGTCGCCGTTCTCATCATAGACAGTTATACGCTGCTGAATTCCCCATGCATGATTCTCATACTTGCATACAAGCATCGGCTTTGGGTCACTAACGAGCCCAAACTGTGCTGCACTGCCGTTCAAGAGCATTTTTCTCATGCTGATAAGATCGAAAATATCTATAACACCGTCTTCGTTTATATCGGCATTTTCAGCCTTTTTGAGCTTGCCCTTGTTTAAGAGCCACGACTGTAGAGTAACAACGTCGGAGATACCCATTGCACCGTCATAGTTGCAGTCGCCCTTTATGAGCGGATCTAACTCTCGTGCGCTGATCTCCTCAACATTGCAGTTGATATCGAAGCGATAGAACTTTGTTTCCTTTCCCTCAACAGTTCCGCTGTAATTGAAAGTCATCTTGGTCGTTCCCGGTCTTGTTCCTTTATAAAGGAATACCTGAGCGTATTCATCACCTTCTACGGGAAGAATGTGCGGATTATTGAAATAATACTTGAATACTTCCTTTACTTCAGGGATACCGTCCTGTATGGTCTCAAGGTAATGACCGTGTGAAGCCTGACAGAAGATGATATATCCGTCGCGTACTGATACCACACCGTTTTCCTTTGCGAACTCCTCAGCCTCAGCTACACAGTCAGGGAGCCAGCCAAAAAGATCGGTCTCCTTGATATTTCCGTCCTCATCTGTCTCAAACTTCAGGCGGCAGAATCGCTGATATTCACCCTCGACATTTACAGGAGCACAATCCCACTTTACCTCCAGCCATGAAGAAGCTTCCGGCTTGAACACCTCAACGCTGTAGCAAAGACCTGTAAGCGCATCATTGGCATTCTTCTCATTCAGGCCATACTTTTCAAGCGCCGAAAGGTACTTATTGTATTCTTCTCTATCATTCTTGTCAGGCTTTTTGGGGATACCAAGCCCGTATATCTTTGAAGATACCCTGCTCTCATACTCTACAGGAACATTCATGTATCCTGCTGAAGGCTTCTGTGAAGCTCCTGTTCCGCTTTTATCAGACACAGAAGCATCTTTGAAGGAAGAAATATATGTGTTGTAATCTTCACCGTTAGACTGCATTCTGCGGACACAGACAATATATCCGTCCTGTATGTACGTAGCACCGTGTTTGCACTCGAATTCACGGGCAGAATCGAAGTCCGTGGGTATCCATTCGGGAAGCTCAGTATGATTTTCAACTATTTTATAATTTCTGTAAAGTGATTCGTATGCTTCGATAGAAAAATTCTTGCTGATAGTCTGATCATTCTTATGATCCGGCGAAGTCACTGTGAATTCAACGTCGATATTTCCCGTTGAGACCACCTTATACAGCCTTACTACTCTATTTGTGCCGCCGTCGGTAATATAGCTCATACTCGGAAGGCTTTTTTCCACATTGTAGCCTAACATCTCCGCTATACGGCCGCTTCCGCTCTGCCTCATTTCAAGCCTATAACCTGCTGCTTCGGGAACATCTCCGCAGTAAACGATATAATCCTCATACGCACACAGATTTCCGTGTTCCTTGATGAACTCGTCATACTCTGCGGGACAGTCGGGCAGAAACCTGAACACATCAAGCTGCTCGCCCTCGAGACCCGACCTCTTGAACGTATACACATAAGACTCCGAGCCTGTTTTCACCGTGACATCAACGGTCTGGTAAAGGCTTGTATATACCTCGACCCTGAAATAGTTATCATCGCCAAGATGCTCAATATCACAGCCGACAGCATCAAGTCTTTCCATGAATGCTTCATAGGCTTCGGTATCGCTCTTATCAGGGATATCATTCCTGCTGAAACGCAGATCAGCATAATAAACCCTGTACGATTCTGCATCATCGCTTCCTTCAACTTCCGAAGAGATATCATAGTATCCTGCTTCCGGCACTTCATCTGTACGCTGCTGAACGATGCACATATGCTTTCCCTGAGTATAAGCCGAACCGTGCTCGTTGCTGAATTCCAGCGCGTCAAGATAGGTCTTGGGCACCCAGTCAGGAATTCGCTCCCTGTAGTATCCGTCTACATATTCCCACTCATCATCAGGGTAAATATCTGCCGATGCAAATGTTGAGGTCACTGACGACATTACCATTGCTGCTGAAGCCAGAAATGCGAATAGTTGTTTGTATAATTTCATAATAAGCCCTCCCTTTTGGAAAAAATGAACTGTATATAAAGTATAACGAAAAAAGAACAACAATGTGCGGAAGTAATTGTAAACAAACTGTTAACATTTATCAAACTATACTATTCGTAATCCACAAAAAAACAGCTCCGCACTTAAGCGGAGCTGCTTCAGGAATTATTTGGTCACGAGTTTAAGTTTGCCTTTTTTCACAATGAAGACCTTATCGGCTATATCCATCAGCGCTCTGTCATTGTACGAATCCGTAAACAGGCAATTTATACGTTTATTGCCGTATATTTCCTTATATCTTCTGACCTTGTTGTCGCCGAAATTAAAATACTTCATTTCATTTTTTTCGTCGTCGATCTCACTGCTTATGATATTCTTTGTATTCAGCAGCTTTTTTATCCCATGTATCAGAAAGTCGGGACCCGCCGTAATTATAACGTCGTCCTCTTTTATTCTTTTCAGCATATCCCTGTCCAGCTTGTGGAGCTTTTTCTTCCAGAACTGTTCAATAGAATCCATCAGCTCCTGTCTGTCAACGATGATCTTGCTCATAAAGTTATTTATCTTTTTCAGCAGCTTTTCCTTTTTTACCAGACACAGCTTGTATTTAATCATATTATAGAATACAGACGGAAGATAAAGAAGTATCTTCTTATTGTTCTTTATCATAAACAGTGCAAGATCGACTGAACTTTCCCCCCTATAGATCGTGTTGTCGAAGTCAAAAACTTTCATTAACATCACCTCTTCCTAAAGGATTGTTTTAAGGATCATACCGTAAAAGCGCAGCGCTACGGTATAATTGCCGGATTGCAGGGAGCAGATCTTTGACCTGCGCATCTGCATGGGCTTTTAGATAAAATAATAATTGGTCTTGTATTTATTATACCATATAAATATAAAAAAAGCAAAGACATTTTCAATGCATACTGTAAAAGTTGAAATCCTTCTACAAATATGCTATAATGAGTACACTTTAATATCAGAACTGAAAGGAAAATGATATATGGGATTATTTGATATTTTTAAAAAGAAGCCCCTGCAAAGTCCTGATGTACAGGAAGAGAAGTCCGAACAGCCTGCCGCACTTCCCGAGGAAAAATCTGCTTCGACTGAAAAAGATGACCGAGATGAAGCGAAAGACATGGACATCGCCAAAAAGGTCCTTGAACAGCTGCAAAGGGACACTCTGAAACCCGTTCTGCGGTTCAGTCTAACAGACGCTCCTGCTTCACTGTTTGCAAGCAAGGTCGGCGGCTTGCCGTATCTTCCGTCCGACTCGGATATCCCCGCCGATAAAAACGGCGACCCGTTGCAGTTCCTTGCACAGGCAGACTGCCGCGAACTGTCAGACCTTCCTGATTTTCCCCACAGCGGACTGCTGCAATTCTGGATAGGCAGGGACGACGGATACGGACTTTTCAATGAAGGGGGCAGCCGTGTTATATGGTATGAGACTATCGACGACACCGTCACAGAAGAAGCTGTCCGCGCAAGGCTCGATGCCCTCCCCGAAGCCGATTCACCTGTGAACGGCGAGTACGGCATGGTATTTACTCTGCAAAAAGAAGCTGTACCGTCGGCAGTTTTCAACTTTTCACAGCTTTTCACTCCGATATTCAACAAGCTATGTCCCGAAAATCCTATCGAGTCCCCTGATGATCTCGGCGACGATATAAATGAGATGATATGGAACTACACTGAAAACAGCGGACACAAGTTCGGCGGCTACCCAATGTTCACTCAATGGGATCCCCGCGATGAAGACGACGCAATAACAGTGCTGCTTTTCCAGCTCGACAGCGACTACAGTGGCAAAGAAACTAAGGTGATATGGGGAGATTCAGGTGTTTGCGGCTTTTTCTGCACTCCTGAGGAGCTTAAAGAGCGTATCTTCTCAAATGTGCTGTACAACTGGGACTGCTGCTGATGATGAAAAAGCAATATGCATCGGCAGCCCGTACCTTTCCCGAAAATTCTCAGCTTATCCGCAGCAGACGCAAAACTCTTGCTTTACAGATAGCCGAGGACGGTCATCTTATCATACGTGTACCCATGAAGTGTCCTGAGAGTGAAATAGCTTCATTCATAGACAAGCACCGCAGCTGGATAGAAAAGCACTCAGAGAAAGTGCGTCAGGCATATGCAATGGCTCAGCAGCTCGAACCCTTCTCTGCTCAGGACATACGCTCAATGGCTGAAAGAGCTGCCGTAATAATACCTCAGCGCGTAAGGTTCTACGCTGAAAAACTGGGTGTCACCTACGGAAAGATAACTATACGCGCTCAGAAGACAAAGTGGGGAAGCTGCACTTCAAAGGGCAACCTCAGTTTTAACTGCCTGCTTATGGAAGCTCCGCCCGAAGTGCTTGATTCCATCGTGGTGCATGAGCTCTGCCACCGTATCCACATGGATCATTCAAAGCTGTTCTACAGCAAAATATACAGCGTTTTCCCTGATTACGACAAGTGCAGCAGCTGGCTGAAAGACAGCGGCGGTATCCTTATTAAGCGTCTGACCATGGGAAAGGGTCAGTGATACCTGATATACGTTTTGGTAAAATATGCCGAATTACAGATATATGTGCCTATTATCTTTTACTTGATAAGCTCATATCCATATGCTATAATACAATAAGACATAAACACTTATAACATATATTGCAGCTTCGTGCTGTACAATAACTGCCATGAAAAATCAAAAATCAAATAATATTAAAAGGAATCTTATCATTGCCGCAGCTGTCCTGATATGCACAGCTGCGGTGATCGCAGGCATTTTCTGCATAAACCGCAAAAATGCCTTTTCGGTAGCTCCGCTGACACAAAGCCGCATCAATGAGCTTGATCTCAGCAGAGCCTCCAATATCATGATAGTCGCTCACCCTGACGATGAGACCATATGGGGCGGTTCCCATCTGCTGGACGGCGGTTATCTTGTGGTATGTATCACCAACGGAAATAACGCGGAAAGAGCTTCCGAATTTCGTGAGGCTGTAACAAGCTCGGGAAATATCCCGCTCATACTCGATTATCCCGACAAGGTTAACTTCAGACGCGCTAACTGGACAAGCATACAGGACGATATCGAAGCCGATATCAGCCTTGTGATGTCTGCCAAGCACTGGGATACGGCTGTGACCCATAATCCCAAAGGCGAATACGGTCATATCCACCATAAGTTCACAAACAGACTGACGGTTCAGGCGTTCAACGAAACACACTGCGCGGACAAGCTGTATTTCTTCGGCGATTACTACAAAGCCGCGGATATGAGCTCTGCTGCAAGCAAACTCACACCTATCCCACAGGACAGACTTGACAAAAAGACCGACCAATGCAGCATCTACAAATCTCAGAAACGTGTCATGAGAAATCTTTCGCATATGTTTCCGTATGAAAACTGGAAGGAATATACCACAAAATGAACATATATCAGAATAAATTTACGTTGCGGCGGGACATACCTGCAATATGCACCATATTTGCAGTTACGCTGCTGATAATATTCTCCTGCCTCAGCCCCGATACGGTCTACGGTTCAAAGGCTGACTGGAGCTCTCAGCACTATGCTGTCCCCGAATATCTTCGCACACTTTTTTATGCTACGGGAGAACTTTTCCCGTCCTATGCCCCAAATATCGGCGGTGGCGAGAATATCTTCTCGCTATCGTATTACGGACTTTTTTCTCCGCTCATACTGCCGTCATACCTTTTTCCCTCGATACCAATGGGAAAATACATCATGTTCACTGCTATACTCGGAGCGCTCCTTTCCGAGTGTGAACTGTACCTGCTTTTCAGACGGCGTTATACGCTGAAGATCTCTTTCCTTACGGTACTCTTCTTCGCGTTTTCCACACCGCTCATTCTCAATACCCACAGGCATATAATGTTCACTTCATATATGCCGTTCCTGCTCCTCACCATACAGGGAGCAGAACTGTACTTCCGCACGGGAAAAAGGTCGCTTCTTGCCTTCGGGACATTTCTCACTGTTATGTGCAATTACTTCTTTGCCATGTCCGCAGTCATGTCACTTATTGCATACGGTATATGGCTGACACTCGAAAAAAAGGGCAGTCCCGACTTCAGGAAGCTTATCCCATATACCTTATACATTGGCATAGGAGTGCTTTCCGCTTCCATACTGCTTCTTCCGACACTCCATGTGATACTTTGCGGCAGAGATGTATCGGAATGTACTTTTTCACTAATCTCGCTTGTCCCCGAGATACGCTTTGATAAGCTGACATATTACAACTCAGCTATGGGACTTTCAGGATTCGGCGTATTCTCGGCACTGTATTTCCTTGCAAAGGGAAACCGCCGCCAGAGATTCACAGCAGTACTCATCTTCTCATTCGCACTGTTCCCGCTTACCCTGTACGTGCTTAACGGAACTCTCTATGCAGACCCGAAGGTACTGTTCCCGTTCCTGCCGCTGGCACTTACTCTTACAGCTGATATGCTCAAAGAGCTGGATCGCTTCAAAGGGATACGCCTTATCATCGTTTTTGTCATGATCTCTGCCGTATCTTTCTTTGTGAACGATATGTCGCTCTTTACAGGTGCATTTCTTGCCGATGCGTTCATTGCAGCGATCGCTGTTTACGCATACAGCAAAACTCATAAGAAGTTCCTGATATGTGCTTTCTTTATCATTCCGTTCACAGCCTGCGTTTTAGGAAATCATTATGACGAGCTCACAAATATAAAGGCTTACGATACCGCCAACTCAAAAACCGTGTCCGAGCTGGTATCACAGCTTCCCGAAAACGAGCTCTACCGCACAGCTATAGATACCTCAAGGCTTTATACCGTCAATAAGGTGTACTCTCCCAGCCACTATCAGGATACACTGTATTCGTCGATCCATTCTCAGGACTACAACCGCTTCTACTTCAATGAGATGTTCAACGAAAACGAGTACCGCAATTCGGCTCTTACCACACGCACACGCAACGTATTTTTCAACAGCTTTATGGGCAACCGTTACTATATAACGAATCAGCCCGTAAGCTACTGCGGACTTGAAAAAATAAAGGAAACTCCCGACGGATATTTCCTCTATGAAAACAAGAATGCCTTCCCTATGGCTTATTTCAGCGCTAAAACCATGAGCGAAAGGCAGTATTCCTCACTGGGATATCCCGATAAGATAGATGCTCTCATGCGCTATACTATCGTTCCCGATGATATTCCCGACAAAGACTTCCGCTCGGAGTTCAAGCCTGTGGATATAGGTGATATATTCAGGAATTCCGACAATTATGACGAAAACGGCGAAAAAGTCATCAGAACTGTCGGCGGTTCAGCTGAGTTCAGCTATGAGCTGCCCGAGAATGTACGGGGAAAGCTGCTGCTCATACGCTTCCATGTCTCAGATCCCAAAAATATCGGCAAATTCAACTGGGAGACCAATGACGATATCCGAATAAAGATCAACGGCGTGAAGAACACTCTCAGCAGTCCCGAATGGAAGTACTGCAATCACAACAACTGGTTTGAATACGTTATTTCCGATATGAAGGATACTCTCGATATCAGCATCACAGGCAAAGAGGTGCATATCTCCGATATCAGCGCGTTTGCCCTTGACCCGAATGTGCTCGGAAATCCGGCTGCCGAACGCACCCCGTTCAAGCCGGATATGCGCGTTTCTCGCGGCGACATGATATGCGGCGACATAAATGCTCGGTCGGACGGATACTTCTGTACAAGTCTGGTTTTCCATAAGGGCTTCACGCTCCTCATTGACGGCGAAAAAACCGAGCCGGTAAAGATCAACAAAGCCTTCCTCGGCTTCCCTGTTAAGCAGGGAGAACATAATGTGGAGATACGCTTCAAAGCTCCCATGCTCACCGCAGGAAAAGCCCTCTCTGCACTGGGATTATCACTGCTGATACTCTGCATGATAATCGACATAATCTATGACAGAAAGCTGATATATGCTATCCTAAGGCATATATTCCGCCGCCGATCAGCTTCAAAGAAGCGCAGTACAGCACGTTCGTAAATACTGTGAAATGAATAAAGTACCAAAGCTCTCAGGAAGGTATCCTGAGAGCTTTTTGCAAAAAAATGCTCCCCTGAAAGCCTATGGATGGAAAGCTTATCAGAGGAGTTTAAACAATAGGGAGCATGGATAAATTAAATCATATCCGTGAATGTAAAATGAGTATATGAATTATGATAATGAAATGAACTGGAATGGTAATAGGGGGAAATTACCAAAATAACTTAAAGCTCTTTGTGTAAGAGCATATACTGGATACCTAAAGCGTCCATGTTGGTAACACCATCGTTGTTGCCGTAAATATCAGCATTTTTAGCACCCTGTGGTGTGAGTGTGTACTTTTCAGGATTTGCAAGGCTCTGCATTACGAAAACTGAATCTGCAAGATCAGTACCGCCGTCAACATTTGAATCGCCCTTCAGATCAGAAACTTTCTCTTCCTTATTTGGGATTATGCTGAATTTGCCGTAGTAAGTGAGGTCGTTCCAATCCTTTGAAATTGTTGATGTTGAATATATATCAAAACCGTCAAGGAAAACGAACCAACCTGTTACGGCAATGTGATCGCCGACCTTTACATTAGCAAGGTCAGGGCTTGTGTTTATGTTAAAAGCGACAGGAAGCTTATCGTTAAGGATGAGTAATTCCTCATCTACCTTCTCAGTAACTACTGCATCCTCAAGCTCGATATTATAAGCTATATTACCGAAGTATGAAAGTCTCTTGTCAAGCACCTTATGTGGGAATTCGTCCTTTATCTCGATTGTTGCATACTTCTCGTAATCATTGCTTTCAGAGATAAGCTCATATCCGCCGTCAAATACGCTGAACTCATCCTGCCATGGATAATACAGGAACCAACCGTCGATCTTTATAACATCGCCGTGTCCTAACTCATAGATGTCCTGCTTTCTTGAATCAAACAGCCATCTGATACCGTCCTCATCGACTACAGCACCGTAATCGATCTCGTGAACAGTAACTGTCTTTTCTACCTTATAAAGAGTCTGGAAGTAATAATGGAAAGGATATTTCCCCTCCGGCTGCTTCACATCATCTTCTCTGAGTGTAGGAATATATGCTTCAGTAGTTGTTGTCGGAACAACTATTTCCTCCACACAGGTAGTTGGTCTTGATAAGTATTCCTGAAGTTCCTCTTCAGTGCTGTAAGAGAAACACTCTGCATACTGGTGGATATAAATGTTTGAATCAACGTTATAGTACATATCTTCTTCAGCATCATAAGCCAGAACACCATCAATGCTTATCTCATTACCGAATTTGAACATATCGGTATACTTCTGCTTACCGCAGCTTACGAACACCTTCATGCCATTGCTAAGAAGTATCGTATCTTCAGTGCTTTCGATAACATATTCTCCCAATGTTGACAGCTCGACCTGTGGAAGTCCTGCTATTTTCTCTTCGAGAGCTTCATCCTTTGTTGTGTCCGTACAAGGTGTAAGTGCTATCTCACCTGTACAGTTAAAATATATATCTTCACTTTCTCTGTAAGCAAACACGCCTGAAATATCTATCTTATTTCCCTTTTTGAACATATATTTGTATTTTTTGTTTTCTCCGCAGGCAACATAGAGCCTTTTTCCGTCTTTGAGCTCTATCACCTCATCAGTAGAATCAACGACTTCAACGCCGCTGTATTCCAGAGTAACTCTTGGGAGCTTTGCAAAAGTCTGTAACTCAGTGTCTGCTGCCTTCTCACCTGCATTAATGCCCTCGGTCACATTTACAGGAGCCGTCTCATCAGAAGCAGCTACGACAGGAGTTGTGATCTGTGCAGAAAGTGACATTATTACTGAAAGAGCAACTGCCAGATTTTTTTTGATGTTCATTATAAATACCTCCTTATGAACAACCTGTTTTCGGATACACATAATTTACGTTCATGTCCTGATATTTTATTTCAGAGAGCGTCCTCTCAAATAATTATTATGATCTATAGATCTGTGAGCGAGGTTTCAAAACCTTTACACTTATTAGTCTTTCAAGATAAAAAAAACACTCACCTTTTTTCAAAAAAAATTTTCATTTTTTTGAAAAAAATACAAAATGACCGTATATAGGCAAATAATTCAGTAATATACCAATTCCAAAAATATCCTTGACACTTCTGAAAGATTGTATTATAATTAACAATATACAATTACTTCTTTTGTATGAATAAATTAAAATTAAAAAATATATCTTTCTGATGAGTGTTTTCAGCAAAAAAAGAGATCAATTGAATAATAATGTTAAGGAGGCAGGAGCATGATCTCTACTTATCCGCAAACAGATCGACTATACGAACCGAAGAATAAATTCCTGAAATATGCTGCTGCGTATCACGATGTTTTTTCAATAGCATTACAGATGCTGCTCTCTCCCGATGACGACAGCACGATATTTGATAAACCGCAAAACCGTTCCGAAGAAGAAAAGCTTAGGAACAGGAAGGGTGCTCTGGATTATCAGCGCTTTTTAGACGGCGACAACGACGGTATGTCGGAAGTGATACGTGAATTCAAGGACGGTCTTTCACTATATATCAACAGTATGATACGCAATATCTGCGAAGCTGAGGAGCTTATGGAGGAGACCTTTGTCGAGCTTATCGTCAAACGCCCGAAATATTCAGGAAAAAGTTCCTTCAAAACATGGCTCTATGCCATAGGAAGGAACATAACCTGCGACTATATCAAAAAGAGATCAAAGAACTATTCCCTTCCCATTGATGAGCTTTACGATATATCTGACCAGAAAAATCTTGAAGCCTCATACATCCAGCAAGAACAGAATATCACTCTTTATCATGCACTCGAAAATGTCAACACAGACTACAGTCAGGCACTTCACCTTGTCTATATCGAGGGTTTGAGCATTTCGGAAGCGGCTGAGATAATGCATAAGTCCAAAAAGCAAATGGAAAACCTTATCTGCCGCGGGAAAAAAGCGATGAGAGCTGAGCTTGAAAAGGAGGGCTTCGTTTATGAAGGACTATAAACAGGTCACTCAGAGCGTCTTCAAAAAAGCTGAGCAGCGTATCGCTGAGAAAAAACGACGCAGCTCCATAATCAGACGCAACGTTCTCGCAGGTGCGGGAATAGCTGCTGTGCTCTGTGTAGTATTGCTCCAGAACGACGATATCCGCAGTGCCATAAAATCTCTCCCCAAGCTTGCAAGCAGCAGCTGGTCAAATAAGAGCAGCAAGAATCCCTACACCACAACAGATGCCTCAACTACGGCAATTACGACCAAAAAGTCTGCTGTGACCACAAAAAACACAACTTCCGAAACCACTGCGTCAACAACGACAACAACAGAAACTACAACTGCTGAGACCGAAACCACCACAACTCTTGTCATAGGACAGCCGCAGGAGGAAACTGTTGTCACAACAGCTCCTCTCGATCCCGAAAAGCCTTCAAAGATCGCAGACAAGCCGCTTTTATACTTGAACAGCCTTCACGCAAACGTCACCCATGCATCAGGCGATATCCTCGAATTAGATGACGGCAACACCATAAGTCTTGAATACGGTGCCAATAACTACAGAGGAAGATTCAAAACGGGAGACAGGCTTCAATACAACGCCAACTTTGTATATGATAATAACGACGACATATACTATTTTGTTGACGGTTACATAGAAGATTCGGATTTTGAATATGATCCCGATACTTACCAAGATGAATTCACTTCCATCGACACTACACCTTATGAGGAATATTATGGTCACAAGGGGCAGCCTTTTGACACTGCTCCCATAATTGATTACAAGCTGCTTCATTCATACTCTAATTTCAGCTTTAAATCGGACGTATATTATAAAATGGAAGCACGAAACATCAAGATAGCATCTTTTGAAAGCACCTACGAATTCACAACAGAGGACGGACAGCTCTGGCGATTCAATACCTTTATGAATAATTCAAATATTGATTTTCATTCATTAAAACCCGGTGACACGATATCATTTGCAGCTGATTTTGCGTACAACGATTCAGATGATGTATTGGTCGCATTAGCCTTTGTTATGAAAAAAGAATCCTAACACATTCATCTCATAAAAACAGCCATACAGAATAACTTCTGCATGGCTGTTTTTTCATTATTTCTGTTTGTCGGATTCTCTCTGTATCCTGAAATCCACCGAGCGTTTCAGGTAGCTGAGATATTCATCGTCACGGCACATAGCCTTTCCGATATCATCTGAAAGCTTTGCGACGGGTCTTCCGTTTACATACTGAAGCTTTATAACTATATTAAGAGCCTTTTCATCTGTATCATTCGAGCAGAAAGTACCGATACCAAATGATACCTTCGTCTTATCGCAGAAATACTCGTGTAGTTTCTGGGCTCTGTCAAAATCAAGGCTGTCACTGAACAGCAGGAGCTTTGTCTTAGGGTCAACGCCGTACTTCTTATAGTGAGCTATCATCTTCTCGCCCCATGCATAGGGATCGCCGCTGTCGTGACGAACACCCGTATAGTTATTGACCATTGAACGGTTGAAGTCCAGCAGGAACAGGTCTGTTGTGACCGTATCAGTAAGAGCTGTACCGTTATCGCCGTCATACTCGTCGTACCAGTCCTTCATTGCGTAGTGATTGGTGTATGCAAGGGGTATGCTGTCTATTCCCTGATACATCTGCACGAACTCATGTGCATAAGTTCCGATAGGAGTAACGTTGTACTTCATTGCGAGATACACATTTGAAGTTCCCACGCAGCTCTTTGTCTCAGTAACAAGGCGCTTCACCACAACGTCCTCCCACTCGCGGGAAAGTCTTCTGCGGCAGCCGAATTCAGCGAATTTGAATGTATAAGTTCCGTCGTTGAGAGCTTTTATCTTAGCGTCGAGCTTTTCTTCCGCAGACTTGCGGAGCTTATCATAATCGTACTTCATACGGAAGTACACCTCGTTGACGATTTCAAGAAGATAGATCTCGAACTGCATTGCCGAGAACAGCGGACCGCTGACTTCTATCGAGAGTTCACCGTTATCGCTCAGACTCGTTGTAACGTAATCGCGGATAGGTCTCCACAATCTCAGGAACTCCACATAGTCGTTCTTGATGAAGCGTATTGAGCGGAGATAGTCCAGCTCCTCCTTTTTGAATGTGAGTGAGCAGAGGTGGTCGATCTGCTCATTTATCTCCTGAAGCATCTCGGGAGTAAAAACAACGTCCTTATTACGGCATTTGAAGAAATACTGTCCGCAGAGGTCTGTATGCTTATGGAAAATGACCTGATCCATATTGAATTTATACAGGTCTGTATCAAGAAGCGAAATAACAATAGGTTCAAGTTTCATAATTATCTTCCTTTCATTATCAGAGTATATCTATCTGGCAGCTCTTCATAGTTTCAATAGCTGCATTATGTTTTTCGGGAGTTACGCCTGCACAGCACTTTTCATCAACGCTGATAGGAGTTTCCGTGAAGTTCGCTTTCAGCAGCAGTGCGTTGCTGACAACGCATATATCAGTGCAGAGTCCTATAAGCTCAATGCTGAATTCTTCAGTCCCTGCGGCTTTTTTGATGAGCTCGGGAAGCTTTACCGAACCGAAGGTATACTTCTCGACCAAAGTATATTTCCTGCCTTTAAGAGCGTCGGCGATATCCTTGTTAAGCTTCCAGCCGTCTGTATCCTTGATGCAGTGCGGTACAGGGAGCTTTTTGCCCTCGGCTGTATCCATATAATCATCGAAGTGAGTATCCAGCGTAGCGAATATCTCGCCGTCAAAGTCTTTTATCTTCTTCACAGCAGCAGGAACTATAGCGCAAGCTTCCTTCGAGCCGAGAGCTCCGTCAATAAAGTCCTTCTGCATATCAACGATCACTAAAAACTTTTTCATAAGGCCACGACCTCCTGTAGTCAAAATATATTACTTACATTATAACTCAGTATCCACATCTGAGTCAAGAATTATTTTTCCGTCTGTAGAGCTTTGCGGGACGATGCCCCTCACCTCTTACGTACTCATCTGTCTCCTCAACGTAGCTGCTGACCATTCTGCGGAAATTCGCAGGCAGAACAGAAACGTTCATGATAGTTTCCTGCACCTTCTGAAAAGCCGTCAGTGTGAACTTTTCAGGAAGAAAATCAAGGATAGTATCGTAGTTCTTTGCCTCTGATCTGAGAGCCGAAAGCGCTTCTGCAATTATAGACGCATGGTCAAAAGCAAGTCTGCCGCTGTCAACGATCCTGAATTCTGTACGACCGAAATGTGATTTTTCCTCGGCAAGCACAGCTTTAAGCTCAGTATCGCCGTAAGTGAGGTTAAGATGATAGATGTCGCCGTCGCGCTCAAAGCTCACGCTGAACCACTGTGCGTCAGAAGCATCATCTTTTCCGACCTGTCTTACGGACTCCTCACTTATTATGGATACGTAGGCATTTGAGATGATCCAGCCGCGGGGATCGCGGTCGGGAGCGCTGAAAACTCCCACCGGCATGATAGAGACTGGCATTACATCGGTCTCCTCATATATCTCCCTCATGGCACATTCCTCGACAGTCTCGCCCTTTTGCAAGAAACCTCCGGGAAGTGCCCACATATCCTTGAACGGGTATCCTCCCCTCTTTATAAGAAGGATCTGAAGCTTATTCTCAGGATTTCGGCGGTAATCGGTCTTATCCCCCGAACTCACCATAAAAGCCGCAACATCGGCAGTGACCGAGGGACGCTCATAATCGCTGAGCTTATAGTTTTGAAGAAATTCCTTTTCGCTGCCCATTATCAACGCCTCCTGTGTTATTTCTATTATGATAATATCACAAAAGTAATAAGATGTCAAGTCTTTTTTGAAATTTTTCCAAAAAAATTTTCCTTACTATATTATTATATATTTGCAGAATAATAATATAAGCACTTGCATTTCATATGAAATCATGGTATAATATATATGAAATCGTTACCACTTTTTTCAGGAGGGATGCATCGTGAACATTTCAGATTTTGCAAAGGCAGCTGGAGTATCAAAATCAGCAGTCAGCCGATACTTCAACGATGGCTACCTGAGCAAGGACAAACGTGAAAAAATTGAGGCAGCTATAGAAAAAACAGGCTACTCCCCAAGTATTTCGGCTCGTTCGGTCAGAACACGCATCACAAAGCTGGTAGGAGTGATACTGCCGAAACTTTCCAGCGAGAGCTGTGCCAGAGTCACCGACGGCATAAGCTCTGTGCTCAGCGAATACGGTTACGAGCTGCTCCTCGTAACCACGTCCAACAACTACCACAAGGAGATCGAATCGCTGGAACTTTTTCGCCAGAATCGTGTAGACGGCGTAATACTGCTCTCAACAGTATTCACCGATCTTCACAGGGCTGTGCTGAGCAAAATGCACGTTCCTGTGATACTTGTGGGACAGAAGCACAAGGGCTTCAACTGTGTTTGCCACGACGATTACGGCGCAGCAAGAAATCTCACGAGAATAATGCTGGAAAAAGGCTCGGTCAAGCCCGCTTATATCGGCGTTGATCCCGAGGACAAAGCCGCAGGCGAAGCTCGTTACAACGGTTTCATAAAGGCAATCGAAGAATCAGGCAACAAGATCCGCAAAGAGTTCATGGAAATAGCCGAGTTTACCATGGATTCAGGCTACGAAAAGGCAAAGCATCTGCTTTCGGGCAAGGAGTTGCCCGACAGTATTTTCTGCGCGACCGATACCATAGCGCTTGGTGTAATAATGTACTGCCGCGATTCAGGTCTGCGTATCCCCGAGGATATAATGATAGCCTCTGTTGGCGACAGCAAAGTAGGCAGGATAGCCGCAGTTCCCATAACTACGGCGCATCTGCACTACAAGACCGCAGGCAGCGAAGCTGCAAAAATGCTTCTTTCCGCCATAAAGCAGCCCGACCTTATCCCAAGGGTGCTGCAACTGGATTATTACGTCATTGAGCGTCAATCCACGAACAAAATATGAAACTGTGTGAAACCTACTGAATGTTTTTGTGATGTTTTGCCATAATGTCAATAGATTTTTTGTAATCGACATGATATAATATAGCCATGATATGAAATCAATACCACAAATTCTACGTGTTGTATTGAACATTCTGCTCTGGCAAAAGGAGAGGTGTATTATGGATCACAGACAATGTGCTGCAGAGATACTTTCAGCTTTAGGTGGAAAGGATAATCTCGTAAGTGCCGCTCACTGCGCGACACGACTGCGTCTTGTTATCGCAGACAACAGCAGGGTACAGAAAAGCGTCCTTGAGGATATCGACGGAGTTAAGGGCGTATTTGAAGCCGCAGGTCAGCTTCAGGTAATTATAGGAACAGGTACGGTAAATAAGGTATACGCCGAATTCATCAGTATCGCAGGTGTCGAGGCAGCTTCCAAGGACGACGTGAAAAAGGCTGCCGCTTCAAAAGCACCGTGGTACAAACGTGCAATAAAGACCCTCGGCGATATATTTGTCCCCATTATTCCCGCAATAGTTGCAACAGGACTTCTGAACGGCATTTTAGGCGGCCTTTCAAAAGCAAAACCGTCGCTGGCAGGCTCCGATCTCTTCGCTCTGCTCAATATTTTCTCGAACGCAGCTCTCGTATTCCTGCCCATACTCATTGCGATCAGCGCAGCTAAAATATTCGGAGGCAATATATACCTCGGTGCTGTTGTGGGTATGATAATGATCCACCCCGACCTCGTAAACGCCTGGAGCGCAGGCGGCGGTGCTGAAACGAGTACCCTATGGTCATGGTTCGGGCTGTGGAACATACAGAATACAGGCTATCAGGGACACGTTATCCCTGTCATTATCGCGGTACTGATGCTGTGTACCATTGAAAAATGGCTCCACAAGCGCGTTCCCGAAACATTCGACCTCTTTGTTACTCCTCTTGTATCTGTACTGGTAACTTCATTCTTCACAATGACTGTTATCGGCCCTGTCTTCTCACAGATCGAAACATGGGTACTTGACGGCGCAAAATGGCTCATCGCTCTCCCTCTCGGCTTAGGTTCGTTCATCATGGGCGGTGTTTATGCTCCTACAGTCGTTGCAGGCGTACACCATATGTACAACGCCATCGAGCTCGCTATGATAGCCGATAACGGTCAGAACACATGGATGCCTATCGCTACTGCCGCAAACGTTGCACAGGGTGCTGCTGCACTGGCAGTTGCTCTCAAAACACGCAGCCGAAAGCTCAGATCTATGGCTCTTCCCGCTTCCCTCTCAGCATTTATGGGCATCACAGAGCCTGCTATCTTCGGTGTAAATGTACGCTACGGCAAGCCCCTCATTGCAGGTATGGCAGGCGGTGCCTGCGGCGCTATGGCAGCATCTGTCATGAAGGTATATGCTACTGCAAACGGTGTTACAGGACTGTTTGGATTTTTGATAACTACAGAATGCTTCTTCGGATATCTTATTACTATAATAGTATCATTCGCAGCTGCATTCGGCATCTCATGGATACTTTTCAAGGACGAGAAGTCCGAAAAGGACAGCAGCTCCGAAAAGCCTGCCCCATCAACAAAAAACTCCAACAGCGAAGCTGAAAAGCCTTCCGCTGATACTCTGCCCCAAACTTCATACGACGACAGCTGCGTATACTCCCCTATCAGCGGAACTATCGTCGCTATGAAAAATGTTCCTGACGAGACATTCGCAACCGAGATCCTCGGCAAGGGAGCTGCTGTAGCTCCTTCCGAAGGCAAGGTCATAGCACCTGCCGACGGCGAAGTAAGCACTATGTTCGATACCAACCACGCTATCGGTCTTACACTTGACAACGGCATGGACGTTCTTATTCACATAGGTCTCAACACAGTTGAGCTCAACGGAAACGGCTTCACAGGTCATGTCAAGGAAGGCGACAGAATCCGCCGCGGTCAGACACTTATAACCTTCGACAAGTCATTTATCGAAAGCAAGGGCTATAACACTATAACTCCGATCATCATCACAAATGCCGACGACTTCGCTGAGATAAACCAGGCTTCCGACGGAAAAATCGACTTTCTCGGTAAACTCCTTGAAACTAAAAAGGGATGAGGATAATGAAAAACAACTGGCGTCAAAAGCTGCATCTTGAACCGAAAAGCGGCTGGCTCAACGACCCCAACGGTCTGAGCTGGTTCAATGGCTGCTATCACGTTTATTTTCAGTACGCTCCCGATGATCCCTGCGGCGACGGAGACAAGTGCTGGGGACACTGGTGCAGCACGGATATGCTCCGCTGGACATATACGGGAACAGTTCTCGTTCCCGATATCCCCGAGGACAGGAACGGTGTGTACTCAGGCAGCGGAATCGCCGCAGATGATATGCTCCACCTGTTCTATACAGGCAACGTCAAAGAAGACGGCGACCACGACTACGTTACCTCGGGGCGCGGTGCCAATGTCATCACGGTCACTACCTCGGACGGGCACAACATGAGTGAAAAAAAGGTTGTCCTGCGCAATCAGGATTATCCCGACTACTGCTCATGTCACGTTCGCGATCCGAAGGTATGGAAAGACGGAAATATATACCGCATGGTTCTGGGAGCACGAACTCTCAGTAATGAGGGCTGTGTACTTATGTACAAGTCCTCAGACCTGAACAGCTGGGAATACGATCATGTTCTCGGCATACCCGATATGGGCTATATGTGGGAGTGCCCAGACTTCTTTACCATTGGCTCCCACAGCTACCTGAGCGTATCTCCGCAGGGACTTGCACATGAGGAAATGCGCTTTCAGAACGTGTACAGCTCGGGATACTTCCGCGCTGACGGTGAACTTACCGATTTCACCGAATGGGACTGCGGATTTGATTTCTATGCGCCGCAGACCTTTGAAACTCCCGACGGACGGCGAATTCTCATCGGCTGGATGGGAATTGGCGATATACCATATACAAATCCTACGGTCGAACTCGGCTGGCAGCATTGTCTGACTGTTCCGCGTGAAGTAACAGCCGCAAAAGACGGCTCACTTCTTCAGCTCCCTGTACGTGAAATGCGGAAGCTCCGCCGTGAAAACCGCGATCTTGAAAATGGTATGACCACCCCTCTTCCCTTTGAGCTTGTCGCTGATACCGATAAAGAGTTCACGCTAAACATAGGCGGTTATCTCACCATGAGCTTTGTAGACGGCGTATTCACTCTGCGATTTACTGACGACAATGCAAGCGGCGGCAGAACTGTCAGAAAAGCTGCTCTGAGCGACTGCAAAGAGCTGCTGCTCCTTGCCGATACCTCGTCCATCGAGGTATACCTCAACGGCGGCGAAAAGGTACTCAGCACCCGCTTTTATCCGAGCGATACTGAGGTAAAACTCGAATTCAGCGGCATGAGCGGCATTCTTTACGAACTCGATGCATTGGAGGTGAAGCTCGATGAACAATGATATGCTGATCGCTATCGGCGAAGCGCTTATTGACTTCATTCCCGACAAAAGCGGCTGTCAGTTCGGCGAGGTAACAGCATTTTCACCCAAACTCGGAGGAGCTCCCGCAAATGTATGCGGAGCTTATACCAGACTTGGGGGCAGATCGCGTCTGCTCACTCAGCTGGGAGATGATCCCTTCGGACACAGGATACTCAATGAACTTAACGGCTGCGGAGTCGATACCTCCTGCATAAAGCTCACCGATAAAGCCAAAACAGCTCTTGCATTCGTAAGCATCGGAGCTGACGGCAATAGAACGTTCTCGTTCTACCGCGATCCCTCCGCAGATATGCTTTATGCTCCCGAAAATATTACGGAAAGTCTGTTTGAAGACGCATACGCTCTACACTTTTGCAGCGTATCACTGGGAGACTTCCCGATGAAGGAAGCCCACCGTGCCGCAATCTCAGAAATGCGAAGACACGGCGGCATCATCAGCTTCGACCCCAATCTGCGCTTTCCGCTGTGGAAGAGCAAGGAGGCTCTGCGTGAGACAGTTCTCGAATTTCTGCCTCTCGCGGATATCATTAAGATATCCGACGAGGAGCTGGAATTCATCACGGGCGAGAACAATATCGAAAAGGCTCTCCCCGTGCTTCTCAAAGGAAGCACCAAACTTGTAATATATACCTGCGGCAGGGACGGCGCTCACGCTTACACCATGAACGCCTCTGCAAAAAGTCCTGTACGTCAGGTTAAAGCCATTGACACAACAGGTGCAGGTGACGGCTTCATCGGCTCATTCCTATGGAAGCTGCACAGTCTCGCTGTCACCGCAGATACTATCAGCACATTGAGCGGCGAAGTCCTGAAAGAGTGCCTTGACCTCTCCAATGAATTCTGCGCATATAGTGTGCAAAAAAACGGTGCGATAGCATCGTACCCGACCATTGCCGAACTTTTTAAAAAATAAGGAGGATATCCATGAAAAAATTCACTTACACCATAAAAGATGCATCAGGCATTCACGCAAGACCCGCGGGACAGCTGGTAAAGCTCGCAAAAGGTTTTGAAAGCACGGTTACCATTACAAAGGGCGATAAGTCCGTAAATGCCTGCCAGCTTATGAAGCTAATGAGCATGGGCATAAAATGCGGAGATACTATAAATTTCTCCGTTGAGGGCAGCGACGAAGAAGCTGCCGCAATAGTAGTGGAAGAATTCATGACTGCCAATTTGTAATCACCTTCCTCTTAGAATAATATGTTAAGCCTGATAAAAGCCGTCTTTAAAAGACGGCTTTTATCATTTATATAGCATATGCAACAAAAATATATCGTCATTTTTAACAATAAATATACATAAATATTGTGAGACATAACAAAAAATGACTTGAAATGCTATATATTAGCATAAAAACCTTGTTTGACCACCAAGCCTGTGATATAATAATTTTATATACCTGCCTTATGGTCATAAGAACCCTAACGGCAGAGATCGCACGAATTATACTTGAAACACCATGGGGGAATAATGTGAGTATGAATACTATTGGCGACCTTGATCTTAATGAAGTTTTGGGATATGTTACAGAAAATGTCGATGCAGTATTAGTAGTTGACGGTATTGCCGATACTTACAAATGTGTCATAAGACGCGGAGTTTTTACTGAGTATCTACAGGAAAGCGGACGCTATCACGATCTTATAAAAAAGCTCTGGTTTCACTTCAACAACAGCTCCGACTCGGTTATTGATGATTACCTTGTATTTGTCCCGAATTCAGGAAAATTTATAGGCAAATACGGAAAAAGAATGAATATAATTTGCAACGATATCACTCATGTCATTCAGCTGACGATCTATCCTGTTAAGGACAGCGTGGATCAGTACATATTTATCATGGACGAGCTCGACAAGAGCCAGTACCTCGACGAAACATTCACAAATAATAAAGTCGATACCATACAGAATACTTACCTGTTCTCTATGTATGTTGATCTTATGAAGGACACGACCTACAGCATAAGCGTCACCGAAATGTCCGATGACGTTATGAATCAGCAGATAAAGTATTCCGAATGGCGCGAAACGATCGTAAATATGATCTCCACAGAAGATCAGGCTATTTTCAACGAGCGCACCGATCCTGAGTATCTGAAGAAAAATCTTGCTCCGGGACATTCATCGTCTTTCGACTGCCTTATGAAGAATCTGGAAGGAAAATACATATGGGTAAAGCTCATATTCTGCCGCGCCGAAACACAGAACGACGAGGATTTCAGGTTTGTTTTCATGGTGCAGGATATCCACGAGAACTATGTTGAGCTGATGTCAACTCTGAAAAAGTACGAGGAACTCGCTTCCATGGATCCACTTACTTCAATATTCAACCACGGCAGGATCGAAACAGAGATCAACAACGCTATTGAGATGAAGAAGAAAAAAGGCACTGAGATATCCCTTATGATGCTCGATATCGACTTCTTCAAGCGCGTAAACGACAAATACGGACACTCCGTGGGAGATAATACCCTTATCCATTTCGTCGAAGTCATATCCGATTTCATAAGTGATTACAACGCTGTCATGGGACGCTGGGGCGGCGAAGAATTTGTCGTTATCTTCTATGATACGGATATTTCAAAGATAAACGACATCGCAGAACAGATACGCGATAAAGTTGCTGCCGAACTTTTCAACAGAGTCGGCAATATCACTTGCAGCATCGGCGTTACGACTATAGAGTATACCGATGACCTGTTCACAGCCTTTGACCGCATTGACAAAGCTGTCTACGGAGCAAAGTCGGCAGGCAGGAACTGCGTAAAGACCGTATAAAAAACAGTCGGAAATATAAGTTTTCAGCTTATACTTCCGACTTTTTATTTTATAACTCTCATAAAAAAGTTTCATGCAATAAATCATATCTTTGATTTTAATGATCCCCACCATTTTTCAGAATATTGATTTTGCTCTTTTGTATCCGGAAAACAGTTTATATCACAGTAATCCCAGATATTCACAATGTCTTTTAACAGCGCTTGTTTTCCAATTTGCACAAGATATATTTTTGGCGTATATGACATCATTGCAGATTGAATTGCGTTTATAAGCGAACCATTACATTTTAATCCAAAACCATTTTTGAGCAGTTCGTCTCTGATTATTTGATAAGCTGATAAATAACCATTTGATTTTGCTGTTATAACAATACTCTCAACTTCTGTTTTCAGGATAATGTCGTCAGATGATTCGCCTTCATCGGCAAAAACTACTCCTTCAATTTCGGAGTTACGTTTCATGTCATACAACTTAATATCATATTTTTCCATAAATCCACCTTTAAATCCCGATTTATACTTGAAACGTTTTTATACTCGTGGGCAGCGTCACGCTGCCCATGCAATGAGCTGACAGCTCAGATCAAAGCTTTCCGAGTGCGTGTTTAGCGGCGATCATGCCGAAAGTATAGCACCTTCCGAGAGAAAGTCCCGTCTGATGGAACGGATAATCAGCTCCGCCGTAGAACGGTCCGCCGAGATTTCCTGCGCAGTAAAGTCCCTGTATAGGCTCGCCGCTGCCGTCAAGAGCCTGTGCGTTCTCATTGGTGATAACACTCCCGATACCTCAGCAGACACGCGAATATGCTTTCTTGCTCCCCAGAACGGAGCTTTTTCTATTTTATGCATATACTTAGCAGGCTTTCCGAAATCCGTATCACAGCCCTTATCGCAAAGCTCGTTATAGCGGTCAACAGAAGCCTTCATCTTGTCATATGGTATACCCAGCTCACCTGCAAGCTCCTCAAGGGTATCACACCTGTGGAGGTCAATGAGATTCTTGAAAACTCCCTGCGGATTCTCAACAGCTCCCGGTATGAACTTCTCCATAACAAACGGCGGAACACAGCCGTCAACAAACTCATCTTTCCCCCAGTTCACATAGTCACTGTCATATATAGTGCAGTACCAGCCCTTTGAACCGTCCTTGTGGTCGGCATCGAGCATACTTCCCTTGAATGAAGGCTGATATTTCAGCAGATTTCCCATGTAAACGAAGCCTGTGTACTCATTTGTGAAGCGTTCACCATTCATATTCAGATACAGGAAGGGCTCCTCAAACATCAGTGCCGAATCGAAGTCATGCATCATCTTGGTGTGACCGAGATTTTCCATTTTCGCACCTGCACTTATCGCAAGAACATGACCGTCGCCTGTCTTGCCGAACTGCTTCTTGTCAAATTCCGCAATATCAGGACACCAGCGCTTGACCATAGCGGAGTTGTTTGTATAATCGCCGGTCGCAAGGATAACAGCCTTTGATGCATTGAACTGTATGTACTTTCCGTCCTTGTCCTTTGCAATAACGCCCGAAACTCTCTTTCCGTCCATAAGAAGCTTTACAGCGGGAGTCGAGAAATAAGCTTGTAAGTTATTATGCTCTGCAATAATATTATTGAGAGCGTTATGGAGTGCATTGCCGACGTTAAGCGGCTTCGGGCCTATCCACGGTGCCCAGAAATAGCAGTGATCGTCGCCGTAATCGTAGCTGTTCATGCGTTCTTTCCACACGCCTGTGAAGTCTCCGCTGGTGCTTCTGAAAGCACAGAGCTTGTCCCCGTCATTGAGGAGCTTAGCACTGTCTGTGTTGCTGTCCACCTTGCTTCCGTCGCCGTATTCAGTCTCTTTTGTAAGTCCCGCACGGTTGAGGAACCACATCATAGCTTCCTCGGAATGCTCGGCGTAAGCGCGGAGCTGCTTCGTATCTGCTCTCCAGTCGCACAGACTGTTGGTGTGGTGTATCCATTTAGCTATACCTGCCTCTGTGGAGCGTGACTTTATTATAGCAGAGCCGCAGTTTCCCTGTGATATGACAGTTGCCTCTTTTTGCAGGAGTGCCGTCCTTGCACCGAGCTCAGCCGCCCAGCCTGCGGCAGGAACTCCCGACGCACCTGCTCCGACTACAACGATATCATAATCGAGCATCTTATCAGGAACTATCTCTCCCAGTTCACAGCAAGAATCTTCGATCTCGGGAGCTGTAAGTCCCTCGGGCAGCTGATCTGCGGCATATTTTTTGTTGTCCATATCTCATACGTCCTTTCAGTAAAATAATAACACAGTCTATCAAAAAACTCAGTCCCTTTGGGATACCGTTATTAATTAAAACCGACTTTTTCAACAAGCTGAATAACAGCAACCTTAATAATTAACATATAATGTATATAAATATTATATCACTTAACTGATAAAAAGTCCATACCGATAAAAATATCTCCGCAAGAAACTCGCGGAGATATCATAATGTTATTTAGTTGCCTTAAATATATATCTGAGGAAATTGTACATATGAGGTCTTACGGAAGTTTCACCGTGACCGCCGTCAGGTATCTCATGCCAGATATGCTCAACGCCCTTGCTTTCCAATGACTTGTGGTAGCTCTCAGGGTGCTGACCCACAGTGCCGTCGTACTTTGCAGCCGATATCAATATAACATACGGAGGATTTGATTTCGCCTTCATACCGAACTCGCTCTCGGTGATGCTTCCCTCATGAGTCATATTGCCGTCAACTGTTGCAAATATACCGGGAGCAGCACAGGCGCTTCCCACATATCCGTATATCTCAGGTCTTGTAAGTCCCACATAGAGTGCCTCTCGTCCGCCCATTGAGAAGCCTGTTACAGCTGTATTCTCTCTGCCTGTCTTAACGGAATAGTTCTCCTTCATGAAAGGCATTATGCTGTTTTCAAGATCTTCACGGATAGCGTCGTAAGCTCTTGAAGATTCATTTGTGAATCCCGGGAAAAGGCTGTTGTTATTAGTGGTGAACATCTGCGGGAAGACAACTATCATTTTTTCAGCTTCTCCCTTTGCAATGAGGTTTCCGAGCATAGTCTGTATCTTCATGTTCTCATCTATCATGGAATCCTCTGAGCCGAAAATACCGTGGAAAACATAAAGCACAGGGTAGGACTGCGACGGATCATATCCAGGAGGCAGGAGAATATTCAGGTTCTTTTGCTTCGCTGCGTCCTTGGAGTAGTAGGACTTCTTCTCTATTTTTCCGTAATCCACACCGTTATTGCGGACTGTTGCGGCAGAATCCTCATGCACCTTGATATCCTTAGCCATTTTCTGCATATAGCTCTCACCGTTCGTATAAGTAGTAGTGGTAGTAGTCTGCTGAGAAGTAGTTGTCGTCACAGTAGTAGTTGCAGTTGTAGTGGTATTCGTTTCTTTCGGAAGCTCTTTTGTCTTTCCCAGAACGTACTTTGTAATGAGCACAAGATCGTTTATTTCAACAGAACCGTTTCCGTCAATATCCGTAGCGAGATCAACTTTTCCGCCCGCAAACGAATTGAGAATAGCTTTTCTGCAATTGACAACATCGAAGCTGTCGATACGTCCGTCGTCATTTGTATCACCTCTGTAAGCTGCCGCAGCCGGGAACAGAGTTCCGCAGGCACATATTGCAGCTGCCGAAAAAACCGCAGCTATTCTTCTGAAATATGTCATAACTTATTCCTACTGAAATGTCAAATTTATCATATTGCCATTTTAATACATTTTTCTGTCTAAATCAAGCTATTTTGACTAAATCAACTATATGAAATATTTATAGCATAAAATGATATGTCAAATAATATTTTGCTGTTTTCAGCGTGAGAGCGGTATAAACAGCGTAACTGTAAGTCCCTTGTCCCTGCACGAGCAAACGAGCTCGCCGTTCATTTTCGCCATAAGCTCGCTGGCTATATACAGCCCGAGACCGCTGCCGTCCTTGCCTGACGACTTTCCCACGCTTCCCCTGTAAAACTTATTGGTGATGAGATTTATCTCGTCCTCGGACACGCCCTCGCCGTGATCGCGTATGGACATTTCAAGGTAGCTTTCATTCGTCCTGTAGGTGATATCAATGGGAGTATCGGCGTATTTGTAGGAATTGCCTATTATATTGCCTATTATCTGCAAAAGACGGCTCCTGTCCACATTTATCATGCACTGGGGCAGAGATTCCTCCTTTACAAGGGAACGTGTATCCAGCTCCTTGACAATGTCATGAAGCAGCTCCGAAGATTCGTCCTGACAATTTACGTTCATTTCCCCGAGATCATCAAGAGCTGCTGCCATAAGGTCGCTGACCATAACGTTTATATGCTCTGCTTTTCTGCGGATATTGCCGATCTTTTCCAGAACATACTCATCTTTCACCTTGACTTCAAGAAGCTCGCACAAAAGTTTTATGCCCGTTATAGGGGTCTTCAGGTCGTGGCTCAGAGAAGCCACCATTTCCTTTTCCCTCATCTTTATTGCATTTTCGCGGCGCTGCGCCTCTTTCAGCTCCTCACGCATGATGTCAAAGCTCTCTGTAAAAGCACCGAAGAGATTGTTCCTGTCAAGTATCAGCGGCTCGTCGAGCCTTCCTGCTGCCACATGAAGCGCAAACTCCTCCATTTTGCGGAACGGCTTGACGATAGTCCTGTGAACGTAGACACCGTAAAGTATTATTGTTATTAGCATGGTGAGCAGCATCACGCAGCCCGCCGCGAACAGTCTCCACCTTATCAGATCATATTCCGCCTTATCGGGATCCGGTATGACGACCGTTCCGAATAGTCTGCTGCCATCAGCGATAGTCATACATATACAGCCCTTATGAACAGCCTCTTCAACCGACTTTACTCCCGACAGTTTATCATTTGCTGATGAATAAATAATAAAATCATTGCTGTTGAATACAAGCAATTCCGTATTCAGATCAGCCTTTTCCAGAGCGTCGATATCATTCCAGTTCTCCTTTATGGTCTGAACGATATCATTCAGGAGCAGCGTGTCTGTATCATGGCTCCTGTACGAACTTGATATCCCTAAACAGGCAGCTATGCCTGCTGCCATTATAACAGCGACCAGAATGAATATCCTGCAGTAATTCTTCATATTGCTGTATTATTCCCCCTGATCCTCGATGATATAGCCTACTCCCCACACTGTTTTTATGATATCGGGATCATTAGGGTCTTTTTCGATCTTTTCACGCAGATGACGGATATGAACGGCAAGAGTTCCCTCTCCTATGAATTCGTCCTCCCATACACACCTGAGAAATTCGTCCTTTGTGACAACTCTGCCGCGATTCTTGAGAAGGTACAGCAGCATTTTGTACTCCATAGCCTTCAGGGAGATGATATCGCCGTTTTTTCTCAGCTTATGCGTACCCGTATCAAGGAACGTACCCTCGGATATCGCCATTTCACGACTGACATCATTCCTGCTGTCAGAAACAGCTTTAGCGGAGACAGCAATTGCTGCCTCCGCTGCTTTTTCGTATCTGCTGAGTATCGCCTTGACCTTTGCCAGCAGTATATTCAAGGTATACGGCTTCTTTATGTAGTCATCTCCGCCTATATTCAGAGCCGTCAGAACATCATCATCGCTGGTCCTTGCACTTATGAAAAGTATGGGCATATCATAATCAGCCCTCACCTGCTTGCAGAGCTCGAACCCCGATCTGCTGCCGAGATTGATGTCCAGAAGCAGAAGTGATACCTGATTCTCATTAAGGAACGCTTCTGCTTCCTCATAGCTGAGAACATACGCTGTCCTGATATCGAAGATATTGAAATATTCTGCTGTTGTTTCAGCTATCGTTGCATCGTCATCTATAACAAGGCACTGATACTTCATATTAATAATTCTCCTTTTACTGTGAGATACTTACTTTGCCGCCGTCTTCTCCGAGGAAAACGATCTTGCCGTCCTGCGGAAGAGGAACATTGCTGCCGTATTCTGTCATATAGCTCGAATAAGTCATATTATCGTACTTATCGTAAACATATACAGCCGCGTTTTCAGGAATATCAAGATTTATCGACATATTTGCCGCACTTCCTATACTGAACCATGAAGCCTTCTTCGTACTGAGCTTAACCTCACTGATATCATTTTTGAGTTCAGGGATAGCGTCCTCTGATATGAATTCCATGGCACAGTTTGTGACCTTCATGTATTCCGCACCGTTTTCCGTGCTGAACTCGATATCACGGAGATCACGTCCTCCGGGCATAACTATGGCTGATTCCGCACGTTTTTCGTCGATGATCCTATTGGTTGAAAAATAACCGCCAAGTTCCGAGAAGGTCTTCATTTTTATGCTCGGCATCTCATTAAACATTACATTTGAGTATTTTCCGTTATAGAAATAGTACTTCTTGCCGCTGCGCTTATCCCATGCGCTCTGAACACTGCTGCTGACGTTGTTCGGTTCAAGTCTTTGCAGCATATAGCTCGATGCAGCATATCTTTGTTCGCCGCCGATGCTTTGATTGATGTCCTGACAGATATAGTCCCTTCCGTCCCTCTGACAGAAACTGAGCAACGTCTGCTGCGTATCCTGCACAGCCTTTCCTGCCACAATATTGCCGCTCATGAGTACGAATTTATCATCTGTGGTGTACTTGTAATTCGTCACACGTACCTTATCGCCGCTGATATCCTTTATTTCCATATACTTTCCATCAGGGAACGAAACTATGCATACACTCTCGCTCGAACCGTAAATTCTCGCATACGACAGATATTTCTCAGGCACTTCTTCGAGAGTCTCCATATTTTTCGGCTTTGAATGTTCTATCTTTATGCCCTTTTCTTCGAGAGCTATATCCATAAGCACCTGTGAGAGCGCTATATTCCCCATACTGCCGCCGCCTGAGCTAAGCACCGACACGCTTATCTCTTCGTCGGGAGCTACAAGAAGCTCCGCAAACTGGTGTATGACTGCTCCGCCCTTGCTGATGACCTTTACTCCCGAAGACTTGTAATCATCGTAATCCACCTGATCCCAGCCAAGTCCGAAACCGTCCTCGTATTTGTCCGTTACCTTTGTTTCCGACATTTCCTTCTTTGACTTTTCCGAGAGCAGCCTGTTGTCCCCTTTGAAAAAGGCAGTTCCGAAAGTGCAGATCTCGGGAGCAGTCGAAAGTATACCGCCCGAGCCGATATCCATGCAGTAATCGGGTACGAGCCTTACATTCCCGTCTTTGAAAACTTCAACGTGCTCGGGAGTACGAAAAGCGTTCCACGGCGTTCCCGTCTGCGACATACCAAGCGGTTTGCAGATATGTTCTTCCACATAATCCGTAAAGCTCTTACCGCTCACCTGCTCCACGATAAGTTCGAGCAGCTCGAAGCCGTCATTGCAGTAAGCTCCGAAATCACCTGGATCAGCCTTCAGTCGCTGTACGCGCATCTCATTCAGGAAGTTATCGTGAGGAAGCGCGTCCCTGTCGTTGTATAACATGAAATCCCCTTCGGTAGTGCCCATTATCCCCGATGTATGATTCATGAGCATACGCACCGTTATATCCCTGTATCTTTCGTCAGCCATGCGGAAATCAGGCAGATACTCCGTTACGGGAGCATCTATATCCACCCTTCCCTGCTCTGCAAGCTGCATTACAGCAGTCGTCACGAACATTTTGCTTACAGAGCCTACACATGAAAGTGTATCATGGCTCTCATATTTTTTATTTACCCCAACATTGTCAGCCTTTATAGGAGCTGCCGCTATTACAGCAGGAACAGTCAGAAATGCTGTGATAATCGCAGAAGCTTTAACAATTTTATTCATCACGTCTGACCTCCTTACTCAGTCATAAGCTCGTATACTGATATCTTCTTGATCTTTCTTGCGCCTAAATATGCACAGCCGAAGCAGAATGCAAGCAGGCAGATATCAAGTACTATCAGCGACGGTATATTCACTTCTACTTTTCCGATAAAGCTTGTAAGCGAATTTGTGGAGAGTACGCTCACAACTGTTCCGGATATGACCGAGAACAGTGCAGCAGGCATTATCCTTGCTGCCAACTGGAACATAAGCTCCTTTGAAGTATATCCCATCCCCTTCATTATGCCGAATTCCTTGCGCTGTTTTCTGACACTTGACTCCATAAGTATAAAGAGTATGACCATTACAACAAGCGCAGATATGAACATGAATATCTTCGTTATGATCGAAACTGCCGAACACAAGCCCGAAAGCTGCGTTCTCATGATATCACCGATATTCTGTACCGATCTGATACGGAAACCGCTGCTGTTGCCTGTTATCATCTTGTCTCCCGACTGTATAGCGTACTCAACATGATCTACTCCGTATACTGACATGAGCTCTGCTATCTTCTTTTCAGCTGCTGCTTTTATCCTTTCTTCATACGGAGCGCTGCTGTCAGCGTCCTGTTTTACATCAGCAACACTTCTGCCATACTTCTGAGTGAGCATATTCTTGAAGTCTGTCGCGTCTGTGCCATCTTTCAGGTATATCTCCATAGTGTTATGGTGGTATGTCGGAACAAGACGTTTATATCCCGCATCGGTGATATACAGGTTCATACCGCCATTGGTCAGGCAAGTCACGATACCGGAGATTATGTACTTTCTCTGCACTTTGTTGTATTCTATCGTTACAGTATCACCGACTTTGAGCTTATACTCCGAAGCCCACATACTTGTGAACATTACCTCGTTGTCATGCTCGGGGAAACGTCCCTCAAACGGAAATATATTCTCTGTTTCACTGAAATCATCAAAGGCAACAGGCAGCATTATCTGATTATGGTCTGCATAGGTCACAAAATTTTCCGCGTCGGAAGTCATAAGCACCTTGCGTACCTCTGGCATTTCCGTGATCTCATCATAAAGGTCTTTTGTGTCAGCCGAATTCATGAAAGTTACTCGCAGATCACTCATCTCTATACCGGAATTTGCTGCGATAACGTTCATATCCTTACCCATAAAGCTGTAAAGGATAAAGCTGAGAACGATAGCTATTGAGGACAGCGTGATACACAGAGTAAGTCCTATGCTCTGCTTGAAGTTCTGCGCAAATCCCTTCATTGCAAGGCGGATATGCACGTTCTTTTTTGTTTTTCTGAGCGGTAAATGATCCTTTCGGAAATGATTCGTACCTATGCCCTTTCTGAAAGCCTGTACGGGAGGATACTTTTTCACCATAGATGCTCTTATGTAAGCAATAAGTGCAATAAGTGCCAGCAATCCCACTGCCGAAAGCAGTATAGGTGCAATGAATATCCTGTCTCTGCCCTGATATCCGGACATCATCTCGCCCAGACTGAACAGCGCCGGTGACAGTACGAAACAGCCTGCAACACCTATCGTCACACCTGCCACAGCTATCATAAGGTATTCTATAACATACGAAAGAGTTATCTCCCTCGACTTGTAACCCAGCGCTTCAAGAACACCTATGGAAACTATCTGCTCCTTTATGTCGCCTGCTATCCTGAATCTTATCATAACAGCGACCGAGATTATTATGACAACAGCCATAACTATCAGCAGTCCGAGGAGGATCTTTGTAGTAGCAGTTGTATTTTCCCTGAATCCCTCATAGGTCATGCCCATAAGACCGCTCATCAGATCACGCTGCGAATATTCCTCACATCTCTTGATACAGCTGTCAAATATATCGGCATTATCGCTTCCCTTTACGGAATTGAATGCGATGAGCTCATATTTATTGAGTATGCTTTCAAGTACTACATAATCGCTGTCTGTGACCACGAACTTCATGCCCATACTTGAATTTGAAAGAAACAGCGTATTATAAAAGCCTGCAACTTCAAAATCAAATTTTCTCGTACCGTACACCATACTGAATGTGTCGCCCTCTTTGACAGAAAGCTCGTTTTCTGCAATGAACGGCATATATATCGGATGTCTGAGAGAAGCTATCTTTTCCTCGCTGAGCGATGATCTGTATCTGAAGCGCTCCAGCTTTTCTTCATTGTCTTTCGTGATAAAGCCCATATAAAGAGCTTTCTCATCGCCGTTACTGTCAAGATACTTCGTGCTCATATCATAAAGGAAGTTCGAATGCTCGCTGCCTGTAATGCGCTCATCTTCGTTGATGATATCCATAAAGTCATTATCGAAATTTTTCTCATATATCATAAGATAGTTTTCATAGCTTTCTGTCTTTTTCATAACATATGGGAAAATTGTCTTTATGCTCTTTCCGCTTGAAAGTGCCGAACCTATCAGCGTCATACAGAACATTATGAGTATTGTCAGCGAAAACGCTTCCAGCTTGTGCTTTTTTATATTGAATACAGAGAGTCTGACAATCTTGTTCATTTCCGTCACCAGCCCATTCTGTCAAGGAAATCCTGAAGACCGTCCCTGCGCTTTCTGATATCATCAGTACCGTAAGGCAGCATCTCGTACTCGCCTGCCACAGAACCGTCGCTGATAAATATAACGCGGTTTCCGCGAAGAGCCGTTTTCAGGTCGTGAGTAACAAGGACTATGCTCTGTCCCTTTTTGTGCAGATCGGTGAATATATCCAGCACATCGCAGCTCGATGCGGAATTGAGGCTTCCTGTAGGCTCGTCCGCAAAGAGTATCTTCGGATCGTTTATGACTGCACGGACTATGCCTACTCTCTGGGATTCACCGCCCGAGAGCTGATTGGGATACTTTTTCCATATCTCCTCGTTTATGCCAACCTTTTTGAGGAGCTCCTCTGCTTTTTTGACAAGCTCCGCAGAATTCTTCTGAACAACCAGTGCTCCTGTCATAACATTGTCAAAAACGGTCATATTCTCCAGAAGGTAGATGCTCTGGAAGACGAATCCGCAGTTTTTGCGCCTGAACACAGCAAGCTCGTCATTGGAATACTGTGAGATATCCTCATTTCCGAAGAATACCTTTCCGAGAGTCGGCTTATCCATGCCCGAAAGAGCATATAAAAGCGTTGATTTTCCCGATCCCGACGAACCCATGATAACTGTGAATTCCTTCTCCCTTATGTCGATGTCAAGATTTTTTATAACGTGCTGCTGAACTCCGCCATTTGAAAATGTCTTGCATAGTTTTTCAGTATGAAGGATAGAAGAACTCATAAAATACACTCCTTTTCGGCTGATATCATTTACCCTATGCATATCGCCTTTTTTCGTTCAGTCCTTTCCGACTGCAAGTACATTATACACTATCCGCGCCGAAAGTTCTTTATCATACTAATATTATATTCTTATCAATTTCTTAACTGTTTCTTACAACGAATATAAAAATTATATCACATAGTCGGAAATAAAGCAATATTTCTGTCCGGACAAGCCTGTTTTTTCAATATATGTTTGACAAAGCTATATATATATTGTATAATGTAATAAAAAGACTGATGATCTTTAATTAATTCAGATCATATGAACGTAAGATCATAGGAAAGGGTCCATATTAATGGAAAAGCTGATAAAAAAGTTTCTGCCGCTTATAAAATATGTATGTTTTTCGGGCATGACAGCTGTCATAGAGAGCGTGATCTCTCTCCTGCTGATAAACTTTTACGGTCTGTCAGAAGTCCCTGCAAATACGGTGGGAATCATAATAGGTTCTATCGTTCATTATTTATGTGTTACTCGCGGAGTATTCCACGGAAAAGTCAACTGGAAGACGATCGCTGTCTATGCATCGACTTTTCTCCTCGGAATGCTGCTGCAAAATTTCGTAGTATGGGGCATAGTTAAGCTAATAGGTGATGCACTCAATGAAAACATTCGTTATCTTGCTGCCAAAGCCTGCTCTCTCGTTGTCTCATTCTTCTTTATGTATTTTATCCGCAAGCTTGGTTACCGCATGGTATCCGAATCGGGGAATAAGGAGGCGTGATGCATATGCATCAGATTTTTGTATTTCTGCCTTGCTATAATGAATCAGGCAATATAGGCACTCTCATTGAGGAATGGCTGGCACTTGACGACAAACTCAAGGAAGCAGGCTTCATACTGAATGTCTGCGGCATCGACGACAAGAGCACAGATGATACCAAAGCGATAATAGCTTCTTACGCAGCTAAAGACAAGCGCGTCAGACTGATTGCTCATAAAAAGAATATGAACCTCGGCGGCGGTCTGAGAACTGCTTTCTGCTGGTTCGACATGAAGGGTACCGAGGGCGACCTCTGCGTCGTAATGGACGGCGATAATACTCAGGATCCTGTATATATCACAAGTATGCTCGAAAAGATAGCTCAGGAAGCTGACTGCGTGATCGCTTCAAGATACCAGAAGGGCGCGGAAGTCCACGGAGTTCCCGCACACAGACTCTTCCTCAGCGACGGCGCAAGAGCCTTCTATACGCTCCTGCTCCATGTTCCGAAAGTGCGTGATTATACCTGCGGATACAGAGTATACCGCTATGAGATCATACATAAGGCAAGAGCTCATTACGGCAGGCGTTTTGTCGAGATGAAGACATTCTCATGTATGCTCGAAGTGCTCTATAAGCTCCATCTCATCGGTGCAAAATTCGATGAAGTACCGTTCTCGCTGCGCTATGACAATAAACAGGGCGCAAGCAAAATGCGTATATTAAAAACTGTTTATGACAGCTTCAAAACAGCTTTTCGCCTGAGGTGCTGTAAATGAGTAAGACCTCCTCAAAAATAAAAAAAGAGCACATTGCTCTTGCGATCATTATAGTATTACAGGTACTTACCGTATTCTTCGTTTTCAAAACTCAGAAAAAGTCTTACGATACCGACGAGTTTTACTCATACGGCCTTGCAAACAGCTACAAAAAACCTTTTCTGTATCTTACCGAAGAAGAAACAAATGCTTTTGCCAATGCAACAAGTCATGTCCCTACGCGATGGTTTACAGGCGATGATTTCAAGTATTATTTACGCACAAATGATGAAACCGCATTCTGTTATGATTCAGTCTATTATAATCAGGTGCATGATACCATACCTCCACTGTATTACTCTGTTCTCCATACGATATGCTCTGTAAGATCAGGGCATTTCTCATGGTATTACGCTCTGTGGATAAATCTGTTCTGTCTTGTGATAACCCAAATATTCACGTATCTCCTTGCAGCACGGCTGACAAGAAGCAAGCTTGCAGCACTTCTCGTTGTTGCTTTCTGGGGATTCACATTAGGCGGCATCAGCTGTTTCATATTCCTGAGAATGTACGCAATGCTCACCATGTTCGGTGTGATCTATTCATATCTGACTGTAAAGCTGCATACCACAGAAAAGCCTGTTTTCAAAGGCTATGCAATGATAGCGCTCACCGCTTTTCTCGGTGCGCTCGTACATCACAACTTCCTTATCTTTGCATTTTTCTGCACGGCTTTCTCATGTATTTTCCTGCTTATGCAGAAGTCGATAAAGAAGTTCTTCAGCTACGGTTTTTCCGCACTGGCAGGCATCGCACTTTCTGTCGCAGTATTCCCTGCAACTATAAAGCATCTAACCCTTGATATCCCGTGGTCGGATTCACTTCCATTCTGGACTTCGCTGAGATACTTCACGATCACTCTGAAGAATTCGTTCACAGGCTCACTGGCACTCCACACTGAATGGACGCTTTACGTAAGGGTGGCAATAATACCGCTCATTCTATTTTCATTACCGATATTATTCCTTTTCAGAGACAAGCCATTTGTCAAGAATCTGCCTAAAAATGCAAAAAAATTAGCAAAAGCAATCTGGAGCAGACTTTCTGACCCCGATAAGATGAATCCGGGTTATCTGATAATTCTCCTTACAGTCATATCATATCTTTCCGTTATTGCATCAAAAACATTCTTCATGGATCTGTGGGAAAATTCTATCAGATACCTCTACATTCTTATCCCCGGCACGATAATCGTACTGTTCGGAATAGTTTTATGGATAATAAGAAAGTTCAAAAAAGAGCTCGTCAAAAAAATCTGTTCTGTGATATGCTCAGTCGGACTTGTCGGCTTACTGGTATATCAGCACAACGCTTCAGAAATCGTGTATCTTTATAAAGACAGTTATGATGTTGCTCCTGTTTCAGACTTTACAAAGGAGCGCGACTGTATCCTCCTGGTTGGTAAATCAGTCAATCTTCAGTGCTGCTCATTGATGCTCGAAGATGCCAAAAATGTTTTGTGTTCTGATGCAAATCCGAACTCAATAAGATATTACGAGTTCCTTGCCGAATACAACAAGATAATAGATAAGCATGAGCCTTTTATGCTCCTTCTTGATGTAAGCGATTACCTTTCAAGTGAAGAAATGGACGCTTATAAAGAAGCGCAGAAAGAAAAAAAGAAAAAAGAAACGAATGGTGAAGATACCAAAGTATCACTTTTTACCGATTCCGATTATTCCAATATTCTCCACCAGGTAGATATAGATGATCGCCTTACCGAAGATTCAACAATTAAATTTCTCGAAAAACACTCAGGATACAAGGCTTCTAAATGCTGTTCAGAGCAATCCTGCGGTGTAAGCATCGCAGCTTATTTATTCGAGCCTCAAAAATAATCAATAGCGCATACAAAAAAAACACCTCCTATGGCAATGAACCATAGGAGGTCTTTCTTATTTCAGAAACCAAATCAAAAATATAAGGATATATTAATGAAACACTTGGAGGGAGAACGCAGCAGCTTACTCCATATTGATAAATTCATCATCTGTCATTACAGTAAACAAAGAATATGCACCTTCATCAAGTTTAAGGATATTATTTTTCGTATCTATAATGAAATTCAATGTTCCGTTTTTGGTATTGATATCAAATTTTGTGAGCTCTGAGTAATTAACACTCATTTCTTCCATTAATGACATTTCTTCATCGCTTCTCGGATATGTCAGCGCCAAAAGATAATTATAAAGCTTTTCCTTCTGACCTTCATCCAACTCGCGTACTTCGCCGTTTATCGCAGCATTCTTTATATCGTCCTTAGAACCAATCGAAAATACATTTTCTATGATCCAGCTAATATCACTTGGTTCTGTTTCGTCAAACGAATAACTTACAAATTTCCATTCGGTAATATCATTACCGTCATCACATATTATAGTTTTTATGTTGTCAGAATCTTTCAGCTTATACCATGAAACCTCATCATTGCTGAACTCCTCGATCTTTTCGCCCTTTTCATTATTTAACATGAAATCCTTGATTCTTATAAGCTCCTCCTGCTCATAATACATATTGACACCGTTGTGCGAGAGGCTTACACCATACTGATTCAAAGTTCTGTTAGGCTTACCTGTAAGATAAACAGTTCCAGCAATAAGACATAAGCAAGCTGCAAGGGATCCGATCATGCCGATCTTTCTGCCTCTTCCGACACTTTTTGCCACAGTCCCCTCCTGTGCAGCTTCGTTTATGAATTTATCATCTATGCCATTGAGCATAAGATTTACCTCGTTTCGTTTCATAAAGATCACTATTCCTTTCTAAAAATTTATAAATCATTTTTTCACTTATCATCAAAGGCTCGATATCTTTCCTTTGCTCTATATGTACGAAACTGAATGATAATATTTCTCCTCGTGTTTAAAATTCACAAAAAATTCATATTTAGAAAAGTACTTGACTAATTATTCTAACCATGCTATAATACTTATGTTATACGCGCGAATAACATATTTACCAAAATCACACTATTGTGTTTCAACACATACCAAGGAGAAATTAAATGAAAAAATCAATTACTACTATCGCATCAATGATCTATGCGTTAACACTTGTTGCTCCAATGGCAGCATCAGCTGAAAATACTGAGTCAGGCGGCGACCTCCTCAAGGCAGCTTACACAGCAAGTGCTCCTGAATTCGATGCTGAAGAAATGGAACAGCAGCTCGAAAGCAATTCTGTTTACACAGAACTCACAGAAGCTTATGCAGATGATGAAGATTCTCTTTCTTTTGAGTATGCAGGCGGCTATATCAACGAAGATAACAATCTCGTTGTTTGCGCTGCTGATGCAGAAAGCTCAGTAGAAGAGATCGTAAATGAGATCGACAGCATCTGCTCAACAGATATTACAAATGTAGTTGTAGAAAAGGTAAAGTACTCATATGAGGAGCTTGAGCAGGCAAGAGAAGAATTTGACGCTGCACTTGCAGAGCAGATCGCTCAGGCTGAGGCAAACGGCGACACTGATCTTTATGATTTCCTTTCAACTATAACATCAAACTCAATTGATGAAGAATTAAATAAGCTTATCGTTTATGTTCCGGATCTTGACGATGATAAGCTCGCAATTCTCGACGAGCTCTTCGACTGCGATGATATCGTTTCATTTGAAAATGACGAGGATCCTGACGCTGAGATCGAAGCAACTGTTCGTCCCGGCAGAGCTATATATGGTATCAAGTCAAGAAGCGGCGGAAAGATCACTTACAGCCGTTTCAGCATTGGTTACAGAGCTCGTTATAAGAAGAACGGTACTATGTATTACGGTTTCTGTACAGCAGGACACGGCACTCAGGGCTTAGAGTCAGGCAAGTACATCTATTCCGAAACTACATTCAAGAATTCTGACCGTATCGGTGAGTGCATGAAGGATATGCGCTCAGGTAATGTTGACGCTGCATTCGTAAAGCTTTACAGCGGCAATACATTCTCTAACAGCTATGGCAGCTACTCATTTGTCGGATATAAGTATATGACAAATGTTGCAAAGAACTCAACTATCTATAAGGTTGGTTCTACTACAGGCTTCTCACAGGGTACAGTTGAGTCATCTGACTGCTCTGTTACAGTAAGCGGCGTAAAGCATACTCATCAGGTTAAGTGCAAGATCAAGGCTGCAGCAGGAGACAGCGGCGGACTCTTCTTTGCATACTACAATCCTGACGGAAAAGGCGGCTATCTTGCTGCAGGCGTTCTCGTTGGCGGCGGCAAGACCTATCATTACTACACAAAGTGCCCTTATGTCCTCAGCGATATGGGCGTAGAGCCATATTAATCGTATGGTCAAAAAAAGACGTACTTTATTAGCGTCAGTCCTAATAAGTATTTTTTTGATATTTATAGCGGTCATTATCTGGCGCTATTCTGTCAAAAGTCCGGATGAAGTCAAACTTCATCCGGAAATTTGCAGAATGATGGGATACCTTAATATTGATAAGTGCAGGATCACCGAGCTTAGTGAGCCTGATAAAATAAAGAAAATAAACATTTCTTCCGAAACACTAAGTCAGGAAGAAATAGATAAATATGTCTCGGATCAGCTTGACCTTGACCAATCATTCAAAGCCGATCCTTCAATCAAACAGGTCAAGGTAAACGATTGCGTTAATTTTTCAATCCAAAAATACGAGGGCGATAAGAAAATATTCTCAAGTGACGACGAATATTTGTGCATCGACGAAAAAGATGAATCCGTAGTTGCAAAGTCTCTGATAGGAAGTATGAAAGGCGATACGATAGAAGCTTCCGAAAATTTCGAGGGCTGTGACTACCGCTACGTTATGACCGTAAAAAATATCGGCAAAATGGTAACCCCCGAATTGAGCGACGATTATGTAAAACAGAATCTCAATGCGGATTCAGTTTCTGATTACCTAAAAAATCTCGAAAAATCGCTTAATAATGATAATGAAAGCGCTTCCATTCTGAGAGCACAGAACGATATCCTGGAGGATTACATCGGCAAGTGTAAATTTGATCTGGACAAAGAACAGGTCACCGAATATTCTAAGTCGATCGTTAACAGCTACGTTAACGAGGCTTACCTATACAATAAAGACCTTAAAACATATTATACCGAAGATCTCCATATGTCAGAGAAGCAGTTCTTTGATAACTGTTATAAACAGGGAGAAGACTATATCAAGAAAATACTGGTCGTTGGCGCTGTTGCGGAAAAGGAAAAATATTCAGTAGATGAAGAAGAATTGCTGAAAGCATTTGAACTTGAAAAGCACCCCAGCGATGAAGCTTACACCTATATGGAATATCAGTTCCTTACAAGTGATGTAACTGCTCCGTACATAATTAAACAATGATAAATAATATTGATGAAATAAGCGATGACCTGATAATCAATCTCTACAATAATGATCCTGAAAAAGCTATAAAGTATACGGAAAACAAATACGGCAGGCTATGTCGCAAACTTATTTCAAACTTTCTGCGTGTTCCCGAAGATGCTGAGGAATGTTACAATGATTTTCTGCTGAATATGTGGAAATCAGTTCCTCTGAAACAGCCCGACAACCTTAAAGCGTTCAGCTGCAAGGTCGCTCGCAACCACGCAATGAAAAAGCTGGAGTACGACCATTCACACAAGAGAAATTATCCAAAAACTTCTTTTGACGAACTCAGCGAATACATTTCTGATGTTGGAAATGCCGAAGAAGAATACGACGGCAATTACCTCAAAGAGCAGATCAACGCCTTTTTATCAGGATTGCCCGAGCTTGAAAGACGTGTCTTTGTAAAGCGCTTTTTCTTTGGCGAGTCAGTAAAAGAAATGAGTAAAAATCTCGGTATCGCTTCTTTCAGAATATCAAATATGATCTTCAAAACCAAGAAACAGCTTCATGCTTTTCTTGAAAAAAATAACTGTATCTGAAATAGATCAATAACCATAACAGCTTCGCATAAGCTCGGTGCTTATACAGAATTTTTACGTGAGATATTGAGGAAAACCCTTTTGAAAAAGGGTTTTCCTCAAACTTCTTTCCTAACACTCCCAGCTTGAATTTTTCTCTGATAGGGCGCTCCCTGCATTACTTGCAGGGCTTTTTTATTATCATGAGCGCCCCATCTGCGAAAAAATCGTGTTAAAAGTCTTTGGAAGGGGGTGCGGGGAGATGTCACGCAGTGACAGAGGGGAACGTCTCGGTCAGAGGAACCTTTTCTCAGAAAAGTTTCCCCAGATAATTTCGCGTAAAGTTTCTGTACGTGTACTCCGCTTAACCGAAGCCGATTTTATTTTTATAAGATATACTTCAAATATTTTCTTTCCCTGTCATGATCTTTGGCATTTTTCGCAATAAATCTCTTGAAACAGTTCATAAATATGTATGCTAAAATAAAACTGAGCCAGTTAGCCTCAAAATGATAATAAAAAAATGAGCCACTAAAATAAAAATCCTGTATAATAAGAGAAAGAGCTTGTGTACAGGAGGAACAAGGAGCGGCAATAGCAATGGAGATC
>NZ_JAILNU010000090.1 GCF_024691275.1 Ruminococcus sp.
ATGATAAGTATGATGATAAAGGACGGCAAAACTATACCGAGGGTAGCTATTATCGCCCCTAAAACGCCGCCTGTTCTGATACCTACAAAGGTCGCCATATTGACTGCAAGGGGGCCTGGCGTGCTTTCGCTAAGAGCAACGAAATCCACAAGCTCCTCCTGCGTCAGCCAGCCGTGACGTTCTGCTTCCGCCTGTATCATAGCGATCATAGCGTATCCGCCGCCAAAGGTGAACGCCCCTATTTTCAGAAAGACAAGAAACAACTCAATCAGCGCCATTGCTCTGCTCCTTTCTGTTAAGGATTGACCACAGCAGACCGAACAATCCGCATCCGATGATGACAAATACGGCGTCTATTTTCAGGAAAGCAGTCAGAACAAGAGAAAGTCCCATGATTGCATAGGAAAATGGCTTCTTTTTCTTCTTCACCGATTTGAACATCATCCATAGTGCTTTCAGTATCAGTGCAAGTACGGCTGCACGGATACCCATGAAAGCATAGCGTACGGCTTTGATGCTCTGAAACTGCGTCAATATCAGGGATATAAGCGAGATTATTAGAAACGAGGGCAGGACAACGCCGAGGGTTGCCATACACGCCCCAAGAAAGCCCGATGTCTTATATCCTACAAAGGTTGCGGCATTGATAGCGATTGGTCCGGGCGTTGATTCAGAGATCGCAACAATATCGGTGATGTCCTTTTCATTCAGCCATTTTTTGTTTTCGCAAACTTCCTTCTGTATCAGCGGTATCATCGCATAACCGCCGCCAAAGGTAAAAGCCCCGATCTTCATAAAGGTCAGGAACAGATCAAGATTCTTATTCATGGTATCACTCCTACAAAGAAATTATACCAAATGAAGCAGTAACCGTCAATATCATAAAATGCCAAGAATATACTTGACATAAGTCAATAAATATGTTATAATCGACATAAGTCAGAAAGGAGATGCTAATATGCCAAGACCTCAGAAATCACGCCGTATCTGCTGTTATCCCGATTACTGGAGCTTTGCACCCGATCAGGATACAGCAAACGATACAGTCGTTATGACGCTTGACGAGTTTGAAACGATACGTCTAATCGATTATCAGTCAAAGACGCAGGAACAATGCGCTCAGGAGATGAACGTGGCGAGAACGACTGTCACGGCGATATACGATGCCGCAAGAAAAAAACTCGCTCAGGCCCTGGTCGAAGGCAGACGCATCGTCATTTCGGGCGGAAACTATACTCTTGATAACACGATCTCAGAGGAGATCACACGGAAAGGAAGCACTATTATGAGAATTGCAGTAACCTATGAAAACGGACAGATCTTCCAGCATTTCGGCAGAACAGAACAGTTCAAGCTCTATGACGTTGCTGACGGCAAAATCATCAACGAGCAGGTAGTCGGAACAATGGGTGCAGGACATGGCGCTCTTGCAGGATTCCTGAAAAACGCACAAGCTGACGTGCTCATCTGCGGTGGTATCGGCGGCGGAGCTCAGATGGCTATGCAGGAGGCGGGGATCGCTCTTTACGGCGGAAATACGGGAAGTGCTGACGAAGCCGTTGCAGCTTTCCTCGCACAGACGCTTGAGCAGAACTCCAATCCAACCTGCGATCATCACGCTCATGAACACGGTGAGGGACATTCCTGTGGAAACCACGGATGCGGCAGTCATAGCTGCGGTGATCGCTAATGAAAATTGTAACTCTTGTAGAGAATACCTGCGGTCACAAAAGCTGTATCGCAGAGCATGGGCTGTCAATTTACATCGAGACAGAGAAACATAAGCTGCTGCTTGACACGGGACAGACCGACGCTGTTGTGAAGAATGCGAAAGTTCTCGGGATAGACTTGTCAGCAGTTGATACGGTGGTGCTCAGTCACGGTCATTACGACCATTCGGGCGGAATTATGCCGTTTTCGCAGATAAACCATACTGCACAGATAATCATGCAGAGAAAAGCTGCCGAGCCGCATTTCAACGGTGAACGCTATATCGGTATCGACAAGGCTATACTTGCCCTGACGAATGTTCGGCTTATTGACGGCGATATCCAACTCGATGATGAGCTGTTTCTGTTCAGCGGTATTACCGGCAGACGCTGTTATCCGCAGGGGAACAGAAAACTCTCCCATATTGAGAATGGCGAAAAAGTCCCTGACGATTTCGCACATGAGCAGTGCCTTGTCATAAAGCAGAACGGTAAGAGTTGGCTGTTGTCGGGCTGTTCCCATAACGGTATCCTCAATATCCTTGACAGATATAAAGAGATATTCTGGAACGTTCCCGACTGCGTTATCACGGGATTCCACATGATGAAAAAAGATAGCGAGCATACCGAAGAAGAAAAAGCGGTTATCATTCAGACAGCGCATGAGCTTTCAAAGCTCAATATCGTTTTTTACAGCGGTCACTGCACAGGTCTCCCTGCATTTGAGCTGATGAAAGAGATAATGGGAGATAAGCTCATTGCTTTGCACAGCGGAGAAGAAATTTGTTCTGAGCTTAGGGCATGATGGTGGATCAGGAAGTAGTCCTGACAAAATATTATATTGTTTAGATGTATATAATATTGAATACAAAGTAGTAAGTTCATATTGTATGCCTTATGATGTTATTCCTGATTTTTATAATAAATAATTATGCAATGAATATGAAAAGCTTCTAACTGAAATAGGTGCTAATGGTAATCTCAAAGCCAAGAGTGGTATAATTTCATTCACATTCGATATTTGTTCTATTCATACATATGCAATAAGATATGCTCCTAATCAAGTAAGTGGAAAATTCTTTAGGGATTTTAATATGAGATGTAGTTCCAAAACTGCATTGGAGAGTTCAAGTGTAATAAATAGTATGACAAGGAATATGGATAATAACAATAAAAATAATGATTATTATCATGGATATATAATATATTATTGAAATGAGGTTAATGCGTAAAAAGAGAACTGTTTTTAGTTTGATAATTTTCGGAATAATAGTATCAATATTGGGGGGCAATATTGATACATCATTCAGATAATATAACGATAAGTATAGATAATGATTATAGTAAAAATCATATTTGTTTTATTGGCAAAGATTACTACTATACAATTGGTGATTCAATCAGTAAAAACAATAATGAGATTTTAACAAAGTCATTCAAGTCTCCTCTTATCTGTTCATGTGATAATTATTTATATGTATATTCAGATAATTTCCTTATGAAATTTGATAATGATCTCTTGTCAGAACAATATGATATTGGACGAGAAATAAGAGCTTTTGGAATAAAGAATAATATTTTTTGTGGTATTGATAAGGATTTTTCTCCTTGTATAATTGAACTTGATACAATGAAAGAGATGACTATTTCACCTGAAACCATTTCTTTTGATAAGAGTTATCTTAATTATTCTGAATTTGATAATTTTAAAGTTATTTCATCTGAACATGATGACAGCCAATATTTGAAAAGCTGTGCAATCATATATAATGGTGAAATTATAGCACGTTGTAAGGGCGAATATGGCGAGTTTATCATTCATACCAAAGGTGAGGAGCTTATTGTGAGTTCTGCATTAAATACAAGTGAACCCGACATAGAAAAACTTGATTATTCAACGAGAGAGAATCTTCAATCTGATATTTTTGGAGGCTATTTTCCTGAAATAGCATTGGAAGAAAAATCAAAAATAACATTTATAGGAGTATCTGCTTCTTCAAATCCAAATATAAGTATTGAGGATTGCTTAGCGGATAAATATCATCAGTCTGATATTGTAGCAGTAATAAATTCAGATGATATGAAAATTGAAAAAAGGCACGAAACTAAAAAAGGAGAACGTATTCTTTATGCTGATTCAGAAAAAGCTGTAACATATTATCACGGAAAATATATTACTCGTTCATTAAAGGACTGGAAAAAGCTTAATTCACAGAAAGCTTCTGAGATCAAGAAATACGGAAAATATTCATTTGATGCCTGCGGTGATTATGTCTTTGTTTTTGATGAAAATACAGGTAAACTTCTAAACAAAATACCAATTAAATGATCTATCCCCAAAATCCTACTCAATTGAGTGGGATTTTTGTATGGAGGCGTATGCTGATGGGCAAGATAGTATAGCCGAGGACATTGGAAACTTTTAATGCAACACCAAGGGCAATATTTTCAATGGTACATCATCCGTTTTTGTAGTCACCTGTTCTTCCATGAAGAGAGTCAACCATTTCGGCAAAATCTGAAGTTCCTTGATAGATAATTCCCTTATGATACATTTCTGGCGAATATTAATATTGACAAATTATGATCAAAGTGCTAAAATGACATAGTGCTATTCTAAATGACACAAAAACAATCTCGCCAATAATATGCAGATTAAAATTATGGAGGATTAAAATGAATAAGAAAATCACGAAAAAACTCACTGCGATAGGAATTTCATCAATGTTGTTCTGTGGTATGCTCGGTAATCCGGAAGCTTTAAAATCAATCACAGATCCTATTTCCATTACAGCCGTAGCTGCAACTGCCAGCGGCACATGCGGTTCTGGTCTGAGATGGTCGATCGATGGTGATACTCTAACCATTTCAGGTACTGGTACTGAAATGCAGAACTACTCATCAAAAAACAAAACTCCATGGATAAGCTATTCTTCGCAGATAAAAAAGGTTATCCTGCCAAACACTCTTAAATCCATCGGTAATTACGCATTTTATTCAATGGAGGCACTGGAGTATGTCTATACGTTAGCCGATTACGGTCAGTTCCCCTGTATGCCTGATGTTGATGTGATCGGAAATTATGCTTTTGCAAACTGCTATGCATTCCGTGGAAACACCCAGAATGGAATACTTACACTTGGCTTAGGTGATTTTGCAGATGGTTCTACCAGTAAGCTCACAGTCGGAAAAAGAGCTTTTCAGAACTGCGATCATGTTAGATTACTTAAATGCAATTATGACAGCATGAAGGTGGAAGAGTTGGGCTTCCATAATATGGATATGCTTTCATCTGTCTATTGCGGTGATACCACAATGGAATTGGGCAGCCGTGCTTTCTATAATGACCAAAACCTCTCAAAGGTTGAATACAAGCCATCTGTTCTGACAATTAACAATACTGCTTTTTATAACACACTTTACTATAAAAACAGCTTCACAGGTACCGATTATAATCGTCGAAATCTTGGTGCGGCATCAAAAATGAAAGGCAAATCACTTGTTGTCAATTTCTTTGTTGACCAGGTACAATTGGATCTGAGTAATCCGATATACACGGTTGAGCAAACTGATGTTGAAGGGCAGCATGCTATCAGACTTGCCGGTGATGAGATCGCTACCCCAAAGCCCGTAGGTCCTACATCTGAAAGTTGCTATACTGGTATCTATAAGAAAGATGATCTGTATTATAAGCATATCTTTAGCTGGGAGGCAGAAAAGCAGGATAGCCCAACAGAAAACTCTGTCATAGCATTAAACAAGCTGGACTTTAATGATACTGATAAAATTCCAGATCAAAACTATATTCCGCATAATACTTATGAAACCGAATCAACAAACGGCTATCTTGGCAGCTATGTTTCATCACAGATGATCACAGAAAGACTGACTCAGCTTCGTGAAGCTTTTGACGATCTTGAAACACAGTCGGCACAATATGGTGATAAATGCAGTTTTGAGATGAATCCGGATACAAACTTCTACATTACATTGAACAACTTCGACTGGTCAGAAACACAGGCAACCGTAAAACCTCGAAATGCACCGGACACATTTCTTACAAACTGCGATTATATGCTGACAAAAGGCTATAATGGTGGAAACGGTGCTTTTAAACAGTTTTCACAAAGTCAGTTATATTACAGTGATGGACAAACGGGTATCTCAGATTCATCTTATGAAAAATTGTTCAACGCTATTTCAGAGGCAAGCCAGCAACTTACTGGCTATGGTACTTATCCGATTGATATGAAGATGTATTCCGGCACTTTCTGCTCCGATTATACACGCTATCTTAAAGAAAAATATCATGTTGACAACATTGTTTATCTGGTTCATGTTACATCAAATTCACAGTCTTGTGCTTATCCGACAAAATATAACGATGATAGGGATCGTATTGACGAATTTGCTATCATTTGCGGTGGCAAAGATATTCAGAATACAATTGAGCATGAAACTTCTCATCTGTTCGGTGCATTAGATTATTACAAGAGAGGCAGAGGTGTTTCCAAGGAGGCTGGTTCTTACATTGACACCTATCTCGATCCAGATGGTGAGCTTATGATTTGTAACGGCATTAAGGTTAGCCCAGTTACCGCATTTTCAATCGGTTGGTTGGACAAGCTGGATACACCGACATATAATATGTTCTTTGACTCCGATAACTTCAAAAGACAATAATTTTCAAGGTAAAGAATTATCTAAAATCTAACAATTGATCAGACAGATCATAGTATAACAAAGCTCCGAAATTTTTATGATTTCGGAGCTTTCATTATGTCTACACACCCATATTCCATCACGGATATGGGGGGATTATACTGTTAGCTTTAGTAGCATATTATTCTTTCTATTTGAGCTTCTGGGAAATGTGCTATAATAGCACATTTTTACATATATGTAAAAAATTCACATAATAACGATTGACTAAATGTGAAATATGTAGTGAAATAAAAGGTAACATTTATTGCAATAAGGAGCCACCTTTATGATAGATAATAAGAAAGAACAGGAAAGAGCTGAATTACATAGAACTATATGGGGCATTGCCAATGATCTAAGGGCAGCGTTGACGGTTGGGACTTCAAGAACTATGTCCTCGTTATGCTGTTTTATCGCTATATCTCTGAAAACCTTACGAATTACATAAACGCAGGAGAAATTGAAGCTGGCACGCCTGATTTTGACTATACGCAGCTCTCTGACGATGAAGCGAAAGCAGCTCGTGAAGATATGGTTAATACAAAAGGATTTTTTATTCTTCCGAGTGAACTATTCTGTAATGTGCTTGCTAAGGCAGAAACAGACGAAAACCTCAATGAAACGATAGAACGTATATTCAATAATATGCCTTTGTCAATAAAAAACTGAGCCACAGCGCTAATAAAAAAGTGAGCCGGTTTTGATAAAAAAATAATGAGCCACTAATCATTATTCATGGTCGAGTCGATGCGGTAAGATGAGCTGCAGTTCATATTAAGAACGA
>NZ_JAILNU010000094.1 GCF_024691275.1 Ruminococcus sp.
TGTTGTCGGAAAACGGCAGCACGATCATACAGCGGACGGCGCTGTTCAGCGATACAAGCCTTCAGTTCCATCATGAGGAGTATAGCTTCACGCTTACGGAAGATGCCCGCGTGGGACTGTACTTCAAGGCACTGCATCAGGGCGGCCATCCGTCTTATGTGAGATTTATGATAGTGGACAGTGATGTTGTAGCCGAGCCTTTTACCGCAGATATTACAGGCGGAGGAACAATATCGGGCGTGACTTGTTGGGAGCCGTACCACGTAGACCTACCACTTACAGTTACAAGCGGAGCGCAGTCAACTACGGTGACAATTGATCTCGGAGACAGTCCGCTTGGAGCAGGTGATACAATTGATTACACAACGACCGAAATCTCTATTCCGACATACGAAGGTTCCAATACTATCACAGCCGGGACCACTGTGCAGCCATCATCAATGTACATAAAATACGAGGATGATGAATCAAGCGTCGGAGCGTTCATGAATGCTACAGATCTGGCATATGTGAGCATACCTGAGAGCGTAGAGCTGATAGGACGTAACGCATTCACAAACACAAGCCTCACTAAGGTCCGTATATCAAGAGACTGCGTATTCTATCCGACGAGTTTCCCTGCGAACTGTGATATATGGTACTACGGTGACGAGCCTACACCAGACGGGTACTATACCGCAGCACAGGTAGACAGCCTGATATCTGCGCTTGATGCGAGAGTAACGGCACTTGAAGAAACGTAAGGAGTGATAAAAATGAAAATCGCTGACATGACCAAAGAAGAGTTACTCGCCGAACTTGATGAAAGGTACGTCCGGCAGAAAGACTGCTCAGATCGGCATGAGCTAATCAATGAGAAAGTTGTAAGCACGAATCTGCTTGCTGAGAAAAGCAATACGAAGCTGTCAATTCTAATTGGCATCTTAGCATTTGTCGCGGGAATAATGGCTCCGCTTGCAGCGAAAACGCTGTGGGAAATGGCTATGAAATAGGAGGCACCGTGAAAGATAAATGCCTGAACTGCAAAGAGTGGCACACGATATACCTACTGGCTAAGGCAGAGTTTGACCGCAAGCTTGGCTACGCGATAGCAGTCATGATAGTATGCATTGTCTTGGCATTTATCGCTCTTATAATCACCGCTCTTTGCGTTGCGAAAACGCAGAAATTTATAAATCAATTTGAATACGTCGAAGAAACAGTTGTTTCCCAAGACGGTAATGGTACAAATGTCGCTGTTATAGGCGATAACAATGATGTAGGAAAGGAATATTGATATGGGACAGAAAATATTCAAAAGATGGTACTGGAGAAAGAAAAGCGGAAGCAGATCAATGGACCATGAGCCAAGCCTTCTTGAAAAAATCAAGGATTTCTTCAGGAAGATTTTCGGAGGAGGAACATCATGAAATTAAAAAGCTGGATAAGAGCTGCACTGATTAGAGCAGCGAAAACAACTGCACAGACCGCAATAGCAGTGATCGGCACTTCTGCCGCTCTGGATCAGGTCAACTGGGGCACGGTAGTTTCGACGGCTCTGCTTGCAGGTATCTTATCAGTACTTACGAGCATTGCAGGTCTGCCGGAAGTAGATAATAAAAATCGGAGGTGAAAATCATGGGAAATCTAAGCACACATTTTGACAAATCCGAGTTTCGCTGTCAGTGTGGTTGTGGAGGCGAAAATCCGTCACAGCTGCTCATACAGCGCCTTGAGGAACTGTTTAAGCTAATGGACGCAAAGTCCATTATTATCACAAGCGGCTATCGCTGCCCGACCTACAGTGTGTCTGTGGGCGGCTTCAAAAACGACGCACACACTTGCAATATCGCGGCTGATATTATCGTCAACAAAAAGAGCGGCGGAACATATACAGCTGAGGACATTGCAGAAGCTGCTGAGCGTGTAGGCTTCGGCGGTATTGGTCTGATGCAGGGGGCTTGCCATGTTGATTGCCGTGACAGTGAGCCATACGTAAATAATCACTGGTTTGGCGATGAGCGCGACGGCAGAAACTATATACAGACGTTTCAGCGTGGGACAGTTTTTCCAGGTGAAATAGAGCAGGCAGCTCCTGAGCCTGAGAAAAAGCCAATCAAGATTACTGTCGAGATCGACGGCAGCAAGTACAGTGGTACGCTGGATAAGCAGTAAATTACATACAATTTTACATACAATCAAACGGCATCTTAGCATTTTTAAACAAGATGAAGCACGAAAAATAGGCAATTTTTTATATATATAAAGGCTGAGATTTAAGATTGATTTAAGGTACATTGCTTATAATATGCATGATGAAAGATTTGGGGGGATATTGATGAAGAATTTCCTGAAACTTCTTAGTGTCAGCATTGTGCTGATGTCACTTACATCATGTGGTACTGAGCAGATCGTCGTTCCTGATGATGATGAACCCAAAAGCGGAAGAGTTATTTATGTTTCTCCTGCTGATGCAAAGGCAGATGCAGGTACTTCTTCTTCTGCGGCATCGACCCTTAAAAAGTGAATAGTAAAAAAATAAAGGCAGTTTCTAAGCGGAGTACTCATATAGAAACTTTACACGAAATTATCGGGGGAATCCTTTCTTTGGAAAGGATTCCCCCGATATCTTATGTAAAAATTTCTGTATAAGCGCCGTGCTTACTGCCTTTATTTTGTTTCCTTACGGATAACAGTTCCTTTTGGGAATGTCAGTTCGGAGGAGAAGGAGAACTTCATCATTGCATGATTTGCAGTTTCGATCTCCTCACCGTTTTCGTCGTACAGATGCTCCAGTGCCATTTCAACAGGTCTCTGTGAAGGTGCGAGCAGCTCAACAGTATCACCTGCGAAGAATTTATTCCTCTGGGTGCAGTATACAGTGCCGTTTTTGCATCTTTCAACAACTGCCACAACATCGTAATTGCGGATATATCCGCTGTTTTCGTAGTACTGAGACTCCTCTGGAGTACCGAAGAAGAATCCGTTGCAGTATTTGCGGTGGCTTACTTTGTAAACCTCATCGCGTATCCAGTCGGGGAGAACGAAATTATCAGGATCCTTGTAGTAGTGATCCACAGCCATACGGTATGCATTGGTAACAACTGTTACGTAATAAGCGGATTTTGCTCTGCCCTCGATCTTCAGACTTGTAACGCCTGCCTGTGCGAGTTTGTCGATATGTTCGATCATGCACATATCCTTTGAGTTGAGGATATACGTGCCTTTTTCGTCCTCGAAAACGGGGAAGAATTCATTGGGACGCTTCTCTTCAACGAGGTGATATCCCCAGCGGCAGGGCTGCGCACATTCTCCGCGGTTAGCATCACGGTTCACGAGGTACTGTGAGAGCAGGCATCTTCCTGAAAAAGAAACGCACATAGCACCGTGGACAAAAGTCTCGATGTCGAGATCGGGACTTGTTTTAGCCCTGATCTCTGCGATCTCATCAAGTGAGAGTTCTCTTGCGAGAACTACTCTTTTTGCACCCATATTGTACAGCTCACGGGCTGTAACGTAGTTCACGATACCTGTCTGAGTTGAGATGTGTATCTCCATATCTGGAGCATACTTCTTTATCAGCATCAGAAGTCCGATATCTGCAACTATAAGCGCATCGACCTTTGCTTCGACAGCTTCATTTACAAAACGCTCAAAGAACTGTATCTCGTTGTTTCGTGGAAGTGTATTGCAGGTAAGGTATACCTTTACACCTTTTTCGTGTGCAGTCTGAACAGCTTTGCAAAGCTGTTCAAATTCAAAATTGAGCGGCGATGAACGCATACCGAACTGCTTGCGTCCGAGGTATACCGCATCAGCGCCGTAGTCTACGGCGGCTGTGAAGCGTTCCTCATCGCCTGCGGGAGCAAGTACTTCAAGTTTATTCATAGTTTTCCTCCGCTGCGGCAGCAGCTGCTGCTTCTTCGGCAGCTATACGTGCTTCTTCCTGTTCTTCCCATGCTGCTTCATCAGCCTTGACCTTAGCATCATTCTGGAGATGCTCATCGTAGGTCTTGGCGAAGACTGTATCTCCTGTATAGATATTAGCAACAAAGTAGTAGTCCTCTGTCGGCATCTTTTCAAGAACTGCGTCGATAGCCTCAAGACCGGGACTGCATATAGGTCCGGGAGGGAGTCCCTGTCCGATATAGGTATCGTATGCATTGAGCATTTCGCTGTTAGGAACTTCAAGATGAGGCTTGATAACGAAATTCGCATAGTTCGATGTCGGGTCTGACTGGAGCTTTCCGACTGTTTCTCCTTCAGGGTGTTCAAGTCGGTTCCAGAATACACCTGCAACGTGGTTCATGTCAGCGCGGTTAGGCGCTTCCTTCTGAACTATCGAAGCCATTGTTATGATCTCGTCCATTGAATAGTTGAGTGACTTGATGCGTTCGATTCTTTCGTCAGACATCTTCTGATTGAAGTTGAAGTATATCTTCTGGCAGACCTGTTCAGGATCCATATCCTTGGTGAAGGTATAGGTATCAGGGAAAAGATAGCCTTCCATACGTGCATCAGCGAATCTGAGGGAATTCCATTCCTTAGGAAGGTATTCCTCGAATCTGTATCCTAAGCCGCCTGCATTGAAGTTGAAGATGAAGTCATCTGCGCTGCATACTCCGTTTTCTTCGAGGAGCTGAGCTGCGTCATATATTGTCTTGCCTTCAACAAAAGTGATGGTAACTTCTTCCTTCTTTTCTTCTTCTTCAATATTGGTGAGCTTGTTTATGATAGTTTCATATGCCATGCTCGGGCTTACAAAGTGTTCACCTGCGATGTACTGATCGGGAGTTTTTCTGAATCTTGAGAAGAACTGGAAGCATTTCGGCGAGCTGATAATGCCTTCCTCGTAAAGGAGCTGCGAAATATCTTCTGTTGATGCTCCTTCGGGGACTATTATGAGCCTTGATGTATCCGACTTGCCGATACCGAACATATCGCGTCCGAAGGCGATTATAACCAGTGAAAGACAGATTGATACCGCAAAGATGAATACTGTCAGGATAAGAACGCCCGGGAGTCGGTTCCTTTTCTTCTTCTTTTTCTTATGATGGGGATTATTGTGCATCTGAGCAGCTGCGCCTCGTGTCAGAACAGGAGGATCGTCTTCCTGCTGATGCTGGGCAGGTTTGCGGAACTCGGCGTTGCTGCGCACAGGTTCGGCGGACTCATTATCAGCCGCATGGGAGATAACTTTTCTCTGAGGCGCTTCATGTGAAGGAGCGCTGCGGACAGGTTCGCTGATAGCGTCCGCTGTTTCTTCTATTGGTCGGTCTGCTGTTTCAGCAGGCTCTTCCGTTTGTTTTTCTGACTCTGCTTCAGAAGTATTTTTGGCATTATCGAGTTGTTTGAGTATATCATTGATAACATCGTCGTTGTTTTTGTTATCAGCCATTGCAGAGCACCGTCCTTTCTTCCGTTACTATGAGATCGACTGTCAGATCGTGCTTCATGAGCGGGAGCTGATCCACGATGATCTCTTCATATGCAAGGGCAATAGTGTACATTTCGGGATACTGTGATATGAATGCGTCGTAGTATCCTCCGCCGTAGCCAAGCCTGCCGCCTTCCTCGGTGAATGCGAGACCGGGGATAATGCATACGGTCTTGTCCGTGATGACGGGCTGGGGGAGAGCGATATCGGGCTCAGGGATTCGGTACATTCCTTCATGGAGGTCAGCGACCGATCCGATGAGGTGGAACGACATTGAGCGCTCGGCACCGCATTTGGGCAGAGCTACTTTTTTGCCCATTTCAATAAGCTTGTCTATGAGCAGGTATGTATCCACCTCTGAACCGAACGAGGCATAAAGGAGGATATTGTCCGCTTCTGTGATCTTTTCTTCTTCGAGAAGTCTCTCGGTTATATCGAGGTCTTTGGATACCTTATCCTTGATCTCTGCGCGAAGATGTGAGAATTCTTTTCGTAGTTCTTTTTTTATTTCCATATCAGTCACATAAAATAGCGTTGCGCTGTCGTCGGCTTTCTTCCTTTGAATGAACTTTTTCAACGAGCTTGAGTCCGAAATCAACGGCAACTCCTGCGCCGCGGGCGGTAATGAATATACCGTCTTCAGCAACGCCGCTGTTTCCGATATTTGCGCCCTCGAGCTGAGTTTCAAAGCCCTCGTAGCATACAGCGGTCTTACCGCGGAGAAGTCCTTTATGTCCCAGTATAGACGGAGCAGCGCAAATAGCTCCGATATACTTGTTGTTTGCTGCACAGTAATCTATTGCTGCTTGAACGTATTCGGATTTTTCGAGGTTGAGAGTTCCCGGCATACCGCCCGGGAGCACTATCATCTCCAGCTCATCTGTGAGCGGAGCTTCCTGTGCGATCGTATCAGTTACAACGGGGATACCGTGTGAGCCTACGATGATATTGTCGCCGACACCAACGGTCACGACTTTTTTTTCGGCTCTTCTGAGCAGATCAATAGGAGCGATAGCTTCGGTTTCTTCAAATCCGTTTGCAAGAAAGACATAGATCATGTTCTTTTTCCTTTCATTTAAAAGTTAAAGTGTATTTTTTGAGGAGAAAGGCAGGGTGGTACGACTGCTTTGCTTTTCGCAGTCCTTCGATGCCAAGATCCTCCTCACGGTTGATATATTTATATCCAGCAGCTGCGGATCTGGCAAAGCAGTTGTTGATGCCTGCGTAGATGCCGCTGAACTGCGTATCAGCTTTTTCGATGTGGACACAGAAAGTGTCGTTGTTCAGTCTGTCGCCGATAGTGAACGCAGCGAGCTTTCCGTCGATACGTATTACTCCGCCTTGCAGACCGAGTTCCGCGAAGTAGTTGAAGTAGGTGTTTATTGCGAACTGCTCCGCCATATACGAGTGATCCGAAAGAGCTTTGTTATTGTATTCAACAGCACTGAACGTAATGCAGTCGTCAAAGTCTTTTTCGGTGAGGGGAGCGTATTCGGCACCGAGCTCATTGTACCTTGCGAGGTGATTGCGCTTGCCGTGATACTTCCTGCCTGCAAGACCAATAAGGTCGGATGCGTTGTATATATAGTCCCAGTCGCCGTCATCGGTATCGACTGTAAAGCGTTGGGGATAAAGCTCGTTCATCACTTTTAAAGTAGTATCAGTGACCCCCATGATTTTCAGAGACTTGCCGCGTGAATACGCATAGGACATCATCTCGCCGATGACCTCCCTGAGATCGCCTTTGCCTGACGGAAAGAAAAAACGCGGCGTACCGTCTTCGGAACGAAAGGCACAGCAGATGTAGAAATCCTTGTAGAAGGCTATCTGTGAATCCCCGAGTCTTCGCCATGCCAGGTTGTTTGAGAAATTGTACTCACAGCCCATGAACTGGGAATATTCAAGTGCAGCGGTAATACGCTTTTTGTCTTTGATATCAATATCTCTGAATTCAAGCATTTAATTTATTTCACGCTTTCATTGAGGAAAAATTCTTTTTTACTTCTTCAATTTTACCGCAGGTCATTTTGCCCTCGGGACATTTTCCCTCGGCAACACATGACGGACCTGCATGAGCAAATATATGCGGAGCGACTTCAAGACATTGTTTCAGCATCTCGTTGGCAACAGCTCTTATCTCCCACTGTGCGCGGTTGCAGCAGCGATGGCGGAAGAAATTGAACAATGAACGGACATTCATGGAAACGACTATCTTTGTTTCGCAGGCATTGGGGAGTATGAAGCGAGCGTCCTCGTTAGCAAGCTTGGAAGCCTTTGAACGTGCGGCCTTTTCATCAAGTCCCTGTGCCGTGAATTCTGCGGTATGCTTTTCGGTAAGGATATCGGCAAGCTTCTCGTAGCTCTTTGTGATCTCGTCGATCACTCTGTCGTACTCCGATTTAGCCTCAGGGATATCCGCGATAGACGGGGGAGTAATGAAATTGAAGCCGTTTTCGTTTACATAGCGCTGGCTTTTCTGAGAATATGATGCGATACGGTGTCTTACAAGCTGATGAGAGCAGGCTCTTGATATTCCCTCGATGCCGAAAGTGAACGAAACGTGCTCGACTACGCTTTCATGACCTATTGAAATTATCATGTCAATAAAGCTTGTGATCTTTTCTTCTGTCAGTCCGTATCTCAGAGATTCGATATCGCTGCTTGAATAGCAAAGCTTTGCAGCAGTTGCGATAAGCTTTTCAGGCTCGGGGGTATATGCTAAAAGTTCAACTTTCACATCTGACACCTTCCTTATTTATAATAATACACATACATCTATTGTATCATTTATCTGCGGCTAAGTCAAGGAAATGAGCAAAAAAATAATTTGCATAATATGTTTAATTTTTGTATTTGGTGATAAAATGAAAAAAATTTCGCTTTAACTATGGACAAATCCAAAAAAGTGTTGTATAATAAAACAGTATCTGGAATCTACAATTATATCGGAGGAATTTACAGATGAATAAGTTTAATAAGTTTGCTGCAGCTGCTGCGGCTTTTGCTCTGGCTGCTGCTTCAACAGGTTGCAGCGCTCCTGAGGCTATAACATTTGGTAAGGGCTCGCAGACTGCTCTTACAATAGATGGTTACGAAGTGCCTGCTGGTGTATTTATTTATAATGAGATTTATGCATATAATACAGCTTCATATCAGGTGTATACCAAGAACGGCGGCAAAGAGCCTTCTGTTGAAGACGTAAAGAATGCAACTATCGAATCAATGGACGCTACAGACTGGATACAGGATAAGGCTACACAGGCCTGCAAGGACTTCGTAGCTAATGAAAAGGAATTCGAGAAGATAGGCGGTAAGCTTACAGATGATGAGCTTGCCGAGATAAAGGATATGCTCTCGTCAAACGGTTCGAGCGCTATGTTCTCTGAAAACGGCGTTGGAGAAGAATCCCTCAGAAAGGTCATTGAGAACAACTACAAGCAGACACATATCTTTGAGCATTACTACGGTCTCGGTTCGGAAAAAGGCTGTACTGAGGACGAGCTCAAGGAGTACTATCAGGACAAGACTGCAAGAATCAAGTATTTCTCAATAAGTCTGGTCGATGATGAGGGAGAGAAGTTCGATGCAGATGAAACACGCCGTATCAATAATATGATCGACGATTACATCAAGGACATCAATGCTGAAAAAACCAATGAGGCTAAGCTCAAGAAGATCGACGAGTGCGAGGAAGAATACAAAAGCTACGTTGAAAAGCGTACTGCTGAGGCAGCTGCAAAGGCTGCAAAGGAGGCAGGCGAGACTACAACATCTACCACCACTACGACCACAACTACCACAACAGGTGAGAAGGGTGCAACTACCACAACAACAACCGTTGATCCTCACGAAAAAGAGGTAACTGTAACAAAGTATTCGACTACAACAGCCGACAACAGTTCTTCGGATAATGCTACAACGACAACTTTGTCAGCAGAGCAGGAAAAAATTCAGAAGGCTCAGCAGGACTATAGCGATTACCTTTTCAACAAGATCGCACTTTATAAAGCTGAAAGGTATGATTATGACGAGAATACAGTTTATATCGTTATAAAGGCTGATATCAAGGAGCGTATGACTTCCGAGGATCTCTGGAATGACACTACGATTGATTCTCTCCTCAGCGAACGCTACTATTCAGACTTTGAGGATATGATGAAGGAGATCGTCAAGGGTTATGATATCAAGAAGAACTCCACAGCATACAGAAAGTATTCACCATTCAAGTTAAAGCTTGATATCAAGTAAAGAATCAAGGCTGCCGTAAGGGCGGTATTCATATAGAAGTATTAAGCCATAGTATTTCTGATATACAGTCAGAGGTACTATGACTTTTTTATTGACAATGCAGCGATGCTGTGATATAATTTTTACGAACATAAATCTGAATTTATCAAGCTATCTGCTAAAGAAAGGATGATGCAGTGACTATGATCGAGATTTCCTATCTACAGATGTATATTTTTATAACTCTCATTTGGATACTTGTGCGATCCATAATTTTGATCAGATTCAAGAAGTTTTCGGTAAAACGCGAACTACAGATGCTTCTTGTATACATATGCCTTGTAGTTATTGCAAGATTTGTATATTTTCCGTTACATTATGTTGATGGAAAAATAGGTACACTAACGATCGGATTTTCAAAGACACTGTCTGACATGATAAACGTCATCCCGTTTTATTTCCTCTTTGACAGATATGATGGATGGCTTATCAATATTATCGGGAACATCGCAATGTTTATACCTTTGGGAATAGTATTGCCTATCTGTTTTCACAAGCTTGATAATATCAAAAAAACTGTGATCGCAGGGATTTGTTATATTATCTTTATTGAGCTGTCCCAATTGCTATGTTCCGACAGGCATACAGATATTGATGACATAATATTAAACACGAGCGGTGTTATGATTGGGGCGTGTGTCGTATTTGCTATACGAAAAGCCACAAATTCTGATTTGGTACAATAAAAGAGTAGAAAAGCGATGTGTCCAAAGCATTGCAAAGCTACTCTTTTTTTATTACAATAAGAGAGAAAAGGTCCGGCGTAATTCTGATAGGATTAACACATCCGTGCGATAAACTGTCG
>NZ_JAILNU010000002.1 GCF_024691275.1 Ruminococcus sp.
TCTTGCGAAGCAGATGCTTCTTGGGTACAAATTGATCTATGCAGAAAAATTCCATCTGTCTTCTGTTTTCAGCTTCTTGTTTCAGCATTATTTTCACCGCCTTATTTTCTATCTTACCATAGTACACAGAAAAAGTCCAGCTTTCGGCTGGACTTTTTTGACAGGCTGAGGGAACGCCTGTGCGTTCCCTTTTTGCTGTTATGGGCTGTGAAATGCAGTTTTTGATCTGGTACAGTTGATTTTTTATGCGATATAGAGTATAATAATTAAATACGCCATAAATGTTAAAGGAGCTTTATTTATGAATATTGATAATATACTTTATACAGGCAGACCAACAGATCAGCGTTCAGACGTTGAAACGGCTATATACGATAAGCTTGATTCTCTCGGCATAGAATACAAGCGAGCTGACCACGACCACGCAGATACTATGGAGGATTGTCTTGCTATTGAAAAGGTACTGGGTGCTAAGATATGCAAGAACCTGTTTCTCTGCAATCGTCAGAAGACCAGCTTTTATATGCTGCTTATGCCCGGAGATAAGCCTTTCAAGACTAAGTTCCTGACCTCTCAGCTGAACTGCGCTCGCCTTTCGTTTGCTGAAGCCGACAAGATGCAGGAGTATCTCCATACTATCCCAGGCTCTGTGTCAGCACTGGAACTTATATTTGATACAGACAACAACATTCAGCTTGTTATAGATAATGACCTGATGAAGGACGAGTATATATGCGGACATCCTGGTATTAACACGTCAACTGTGCGCCTGCTCCGTGATGATATGCTGAGATATGTCCGTGAAGCTAAACACGAGCCTACGTTTATAGATATGCCGACTGAATGATAGTTAAAAGCCTCCCTCGGGAGGTTTTTCTTTTGAACACTTATAAAAGAAGCGATGTACGTTATTTTGTACATCGCTTGAATGATAATTTACCAGAACCATTGGGTTCACGGTTATTCGCTTTGTAATGCAATATATGCTTTACCTGCAACATCAAGATGTCTCCAGTCAGCTTCCTCGTCTGTGGTGATACCCAACTGCTTTTCGACGAAGCGTGTACTGTAGCCTCTCTTGAACTTCATACGGAACAGAGTTTCAAGGTCGGTGATGTGATTAATTAGCACAGGAAGGTCGTACTCTTTGCATATCCGTTCGATAAGCTTCATATCAAAGTTGCAGTGAGCGGTTACCAGCTCGCTGTCGCAGCAGAACTCTATGAACTGCCAATAAGCGTCTTCCAGTGTTGTTCCATAGCTTTTCAGCGCTTTAACAACTCGCTCCCTCAGCGAAACAGATGATATGACGGCTGTGTGTTCGGAATACTGCACCGCTCACTTGAACATATCCTCCTCGCTGACACGAACTCTGACAATACGGTCGTTTTCTGTACTTTATGGGCTGTTGTTATCTGAATAATAAATAGGTCATTACGGTGCATACTAAAAGAGCGATACCTGCGCCAATTGCAGCTTTGATAACGGGCTTGTTAAGGGAGCTCATGCGGTCTGCTGATATCTCGTCGAGGGGCTTGCCCTCCATGAAAGCTTTTATCTCCTTGTAGGTCTGGATATTGTTTTCCTTTTTGAGCTTTTCGACTTTCAGTGCAGTGAATAGTGATACCGAGACTAATATGCCCCATATTACTCCGCCGAGCCAGCCAAGATACTTCATGAGTGGGACGGCAGACAGTACCATAAGTATGTACTCTCCTGTAAGCAGCCATGCCAGGGAATTGAATTTTTTGTTGTCGCTTTTTTTGATTTCGTTTTTCATAGATTCAACATCTCCTTTAACTAATTCGTCAAGAGAAATATTGAAAAGCTTGCTGAGCATAAGAAGGCTGTGTATGTCGGGGTAGCTCTTGTCGTTTTCCCAGCTTGATACAGTCTGTCGGCTGACGAAAGTTTTCTCGGCAAGGACCTCCTGTGACCATTTCAGCTTTCCGCGGTACTTTTTGATCTGATTTCCTATCTCCATATTTTCCTCCTCGGAGTTGTTTCTCTTGACTGGCTCTACTATACCATACCGTGTGCGGAATTGCTACCAAGACGGCTTTACACAGAGCCAAAAAGCTGTAAGAAGATGCTGACATACCCATGTAAACTCATCTTTACATGGCGAAATACAGGCGTTTTACGGCATATCAAAAGGGCGGCAGCCATGTCCGCCCTGAATGAAAAAAATTACTTGTTTTTGCGTCTTACGAGGACGGCTACCAGATCGGGACCGATATTGGAAGTTACTACAGCACCGACGCTGCCGTACATCTCAGCCTTTCTTCCGGTCTTTTTGATGAGCTCCTTTTCGACTTCCTTTGCAAGGGTGTTGTCCTTGCCATGGATCATGATGTAAGGAGTCTGAGGGGTCATATTCTTCTCGACGATCTCGACGAGTTTTGAAACGATGTTCTTCTCGCCTCTGATCTTGTCGACAGTAGTGGTAGTACCATCTGCAAAGAGTATAATGGGCTTCAGACCCAGAAGCTCTCCTGCGAAAGCCTTTGCAGCCGAGATGCGTCCTGATTTCTTTGCGTATTTGAGGTTGTAAGGTACAGCGTAGATACCGCTTACGTTGAAGCAGTCTTCAAGGTATGCGACTATTTCCTCGACATCAGCGCCGCGGCGTATTTTTTTTGCAGCTTCCATGACAGGATAGCCGTAGAAAAGGGTGTAGCACTTTGAGTCGATGTTGAATATGCGCATCTTCTTTGCAGCTTCGGGAACGTTCTCGAAAAACTCCTTTTTCGCAAGTACGGAGTTATTGAACGTACCCGAGCCCTGAGAATTGATAGAAACGCTTATAACGTCGGTATATCCTTCCTCAAAAAGGGACATATATGTTTCTTCAAAAGTAATTGGGGATATCTGTGAGTGCTTGGGTATCTCGTCGGTATGTTCAAGAAGCTCGTAGAATTCCTCTGTTGACTTGTCGAAAATCTCACGGAAGCTTTCTCCGCCGACGGTCAGAGTAAAGGGGAGGACTTTTATGCCCAGCTCCTTGATTGTCTCCTTTGGCAGGTCACAGCATGAATCGGTGAGTATAGCGATCTTTGACATAGTAATTTCTCCTTTACCATTGATATTTTGTGAGTTTTCCCTCACGAGAGAGGTCTGGGTAGTCCCATTGTCTCAGCACTTCGTATACAGCTATTGCCACGGAGTTTGAGAGATTGAGACTGCGCAGTTCATTGCGCATGGGTATTCTTACGCAGCATTCGGGATTTTCGTGGAGAAGCTCCTCGGGAAGCCCCTTGTCCTCACGTCCGAAGACGAGGTAGGAATTATCGGGATATTCCGCTTCACTGTGGACATGGAGTCCTTTTGTAGTGAAGTAGAAGAAGTGTCCGCCGCGGTTCTTATCGAAAAAATCCGCAAGGCTGTCGTAATATGTGATGTCGAGCTTGTCCCAGTAGTCCAGTCCCGCACGTTTCAGGTGCTTGTCGCTGACCTCGAAGCCGAGAGGACAGACGAGGTGGAGCTTAGCTCCCGTAACGGCGCAGGTACGGGAGATATTTCCCGTATTCTGAGGTATCTGAGGTTCTACAAGGACGATATTCAGGTTTTGCATAATTATCCTTCTGTTTGTATAGTTTTATTTTAACTCCGTCTAAGCGGAGAAAAATGCATATTTATTTGGCGAAAAGCGCCTTTATACGGCAAGTTGCTGTACAGGTCAGCTCCTCAAAAAGCGTATTATTACCCGAACATAAGGAGATTTTTCATTTTTCTTCCTCATGTCGTGGTTATCTGAGAGTACCGTAATGATACACGGCTTTCAGATCATAATAATGGTTGTTATATACACAGCCGTTAGAATAGATGGTATCATAATAAGATAGATCTTATCATTTTTAGCTTCATTTTGTCTGCCTGTTCTGATCTTATCTACATCTATCGCAGATAGTGTTGGCAGGCGTTTCAAGTATCTTATAGGTATTTCATTATTTTTATCAAGTGTTAACGGATACATTTCGCGCTTGCTTGTCAGGTGCGTAGGAGGAAATTCCTTTGAATACTCTTTATTATTCGCCTTGTAACGTATTGTGCAGGAATATCTGACTTTTATTATCCATTCATCAACGAAAAGCTGATCCGGACGAGGTATTTCTCTTACATATTCTATTACGCCGACAGTTGTTTCGCCGTTATTATAGATATATTTTAATAAAAATGGCTGACATAATCCCAAAATGAACAGAAGATCAATAATAAGCACGATCAAACTTACGCAGACTTTTAAGGTCAAGCTCATAACGTTCATCATTTTATCGCCTGATATTACTCCTGAAAGCCCTAATGCTCCTATTAGCGAACCAATAAACGCTCCGGCAAGTATACACAACACCATTAATTTTAACGAGTTTTTTTCTTTCATGCCTTATGTCCTCCAATTTGCAAATCAATATATCTTTCAATGTGCGGAATAGTTTCACGAATTTTTCAGATAATATTAATGTCCGTAAGGACAATAATGATCTGGAGTTTTTACAAAATGAAGATGATGTCACTTGCAAAGGGCGCAGCAGCAGGAGCTTTCGCAGGAATAGCGGTATATGCTCTGTCAAGCGCCCGTCCCATGAAGAAGATGAGTTTGAAGCGTGATGCAGGGAAAACTATAAAAGCAGCAGGCGATCTGCTGGACGATATAAAGTCTATAATTATGTAGTTTCACCCGAGTTGCGTCTGAAACCGAGATAGCTTTCGAGGATAAGCACTGCTGCCACCGCGTCCACAACAGCCTTGCGTTTTTTACCGCGGGTATTTGTGACATTCAGCGCATTATGAGCTGAAACGGTGGTGCAGCGCTCGTCCCAGAGCTTGACGGTGATACCTGTGAGCTTTTCGAGCTCTTCTGCAAAAAGCTTGCATTTCTCAGCTCTTTCGCCGACTGTTCCGTTCATATTCATAGGATAGCCCACAACTATCTGTTCAGCTCTCTGTTCTTTGGCGAGAGCTGCGGTTTTTTCTATACATTTATTGAAGTCCTTTTCGGCAATGACAGTAACAGGTGAAGCGATCATTTCGCTTTTGCCGCAGACAGCGATACCTGTTCTTGCGTCGCCGAAGTCAACAGACATGATTATCATTTTTTTCACCGCCTTTATACATACTATATATTATAACACATTTCGCTTGAAATTACCAGTCCTTTTTTAATTCGCTTGCATAGGGCTGTGACATGAATAATGCACGGTCATACCGCCGAGATATGAAAAAAAGCGAAAATTTAAGAAAACGTGAGAAAATCAAAGATAAACTGAAAAAAACATTCAAAAACGCTTAAAAACATCTTTTAATGATATTTGCGGTTCATATGAACTTGTGATATAATCATATCATCGTCAGAGAGGAGATAAAGACTATGAACAGACTTATCCCGGGCACTACTATTAAATTTACAGAACAGGCTCGTGAATCGGCTTTTTCGATGATCGCTCCCGTTCTTGAAGCTACAGGCGGACTTACTCTTTCTCAGCTCTCAAAGCTCACGGGGCTTGAAGGAACCACTATCCAGAACTGGATAAAGCGAGGTTGGGTATCCGCTACAAAAGGCAAGAAATACTCGGAGAAACAGATACTGCGAATACTTCTCATCAATATGCTCAGAAAAGCAATGAAGCTTGATGATATCGCAAAGCTGATGGTATACATAAACGGCGATGTTGAGGATACCTCAGATGATATCATTGAGGAGATACTCCTGTATGATATCCTTTGCAGGATAATATTTACTGCTGAGGACGAAGGAGCTTTCCGGTCTGAGCATATAAAAGAACTCGTTGACCGAGAGGTAAACGAGAACAGGAAAGAGATAGTTGATGACAATAAGCTGAGAAAAGCGATGTTTGTCATGGTAATGGGGTACAGAAGCGGCTGTCTCAGAACTGAAATGGAAAAGGGACTTGAAGTAATACTGGACGAGATGTAAGCTCATCTGTCAATGATAGGGAATAAATTATAGGAGGGGATAACAATGGTACTGCCAACTGTATCGCGCAGCAAGAAACTCATCAAGCAGCTTATCAAAGCCGAAGCTTTTTCGGCTGACAGCGCAAAGACTCTTGAAGAACTCGGTATCTTTGATAAAGGGGCAGAATATGAGCTGTTGTATGATGACGTTATTTCCGCAAACGGAAACGGCGGATATTACCTTAACAAACACTGAGACTGATAAGATGCTGACATTATTTGTAACATTTTTCACACGCAGTTCAGGACTGCACATATAAAAGGAGAATCATTATGTCTGTAAATGTAAGAGAGATCAATAATCCTAATGTAAAGCCAAGCTTTAAGGGCGTAAAATGGATCATCGCAGGTATTGCGGCAATATTCCTTGCTGCAAATTCCTTCACTATCGTTCCTGCGGGTAATACGGGAGTAACACTTACTCTGGGTGAGGTCTCAAGCACTCCGTTGTCTGAGGGCTTCCACCTGAAAGCTCCGTTCATTCAGTCGGTTGAGAAAATGTCCAACAAGATACAGGTCTTTGAGGCAAAGGCTACGGCAGTTTCCCGTGACCTTCAGACTGTAAACAGCGAGATCGCGGTAAACTACAGACTGATTTCCGACAAGTCGCCTGATATGTACAAGAATGTCGGCGTTGAGTACAGCACGATACTTGTATCTCCTGTTGTTCAGGAGTGTATGAAATCGGCTACAGCCAAGTACAACGCAGAGCAGCTCATTACAGAGCGTGAAACTGTAAGTACAGAGGTAAAGTCTGCACTGGACGAAAAGCTCAACGGCTACGGCATATACATAGAGAAGTTCAACATTGTAAACTTTGACTTCTCAGCAGAGTTCAACAATGCTATTGAGGCAAAGCAGGTCGCAGAACAGAACCTGCTCAAGACCAAGACGGAGCAGGAGCAGGCAAAGGTCATTGCAAAGACTGATGCTGAGAAGAAGGTAATAGCTGCAAATGCTGAGGCAGAGGCTATACTTGCTCAGGCACAGGCTCAGGCAGACGCAAACAAGCTCCTTGAAGAATCACTTTCAGGAAAGGTCATCGCATATGAGCAGATCCAGAAATGGAACGGCGTAATGCCTAAAGTTACAGGCAAGGACGGCGGACTGCTGATAGATGTTGATATAGATGAGTCTTCGGCTGCCGCTGCACAGGCAGACTAAGGTTCGGATAACGGGGATAAGCTGCTCTCGGAGCGGCAAAGAATATGGTCGCTGCCCGTTCGATTTTTGGGGTGCAACGGGCACGATCGCTCATCAGCTATGATTAGGGGTCCGAAGCTGAAACAGGGGGAAAGCTTCTTCAATGATATGGTGCGAAGGTCAGGGGTGGCTTTACGCATCGGGGTAAACAGCTTTAATAACACGACGCAGCAAGAGTGACAGAATCAGCCATGACATAGGGGTGATCGGGGGTAAAAGATCACACCTTCCGCAGGTGTGCGGAAAACTTCCTCTTATTAATGTGATATTACACGTTTCAGACGGACTTCTGATGGGATAATTGGGGTTATCTCTGGTAGGGGGAACGAAAGAGGCTCATGTAGGGGTACATGAGCCTTTTTGTGTTGTTATGCTATATTGACAGGAGTTTTTCGGCGCTGCGGTGGAATATAAGCTCCTTTTCCTCGTCTGACAGGGGAAGCCGTTCGATCATGGCTATCTCATTGGCAGGCTCGTCCCACGGACAGTCGCTGCCGAAGAGTATGCGCTCAGCACTCTGCATACGTATTATGCGCAGGAGCTGTTCATCTTTGATATATCTGGCTATGACGCTTACATCGAACCACATATTCTCGTATTTTCCTGCGGTATACTTTTCAACGTCATTCCAGAGATCCATTCCGCCGAGATGTGCAGCGACGATCTTCAGCTTCGGGAATGTTTCCGCCACAGCTGCAAAGCTCTGAGGAGTTGCCTTAACAATTTCTCCTGCGAACGGGTCCCAGCCGCCGTGGAAGACCGCGATAAGTCCCAGCTCTGCAATTTTCTCGTATATTGGGAAAAGACGCTCCTCATCGGGGAAGAAGTTCTGGTACTCCGAGTGGAATTTAACACCGTAAAGTCCCAGAGTCTTTATGCGTTCTACCTCTGCAACAGCGTCTTCGGCATCGGGGTGGACTGTTCCGCAGCAGTAGATACCGCCGCCCATGACAGAAGCAGCCCAGTCGTTTATTGTTGCCTGCTGAGAGGGTTTGGTGGCAATAGGCAGGAGCATAGCTCTTTCGATGCCGTTTTCAGCCATTTTCCTGCGAAGTCCGCTGAGAGTGCCGTCAGTGGCAGGAGTAATGCCGCTGGTCTGAGCAAGCCCTGATATGGCGCGTTCAGCCAGGGAGTCGGTGAATGCGTGGGTGTGAAAGTCAAAATATCTCATTGGCGGTTTACTCCATAACGTGCTCCATAGCAAGATAGAAAATTGATTTAACATGGTCGTCGCAGAGCGAGTAGAATATGGTCTTTCCGTCACGCCGCGAGCTGACGAGCCTTGCTTGCTTCAGCACTCTGAGCTGGTGCGAGATAGCAGACTGAGTCATGCCAAGAAGCTTTGCGATGTCACAGACGCACAATTCACTTTCGCAGAGCACAAAGATTATCCTTATTCTTGTGGAGTCGCCAAAGACCTTGAGAAGCTCGGCAGCTTCAAAGAGTGCCGATTCATCGGGCATGACCTTTGCGACCTTGTCAACTATGTCGTTATGCACTCCGTGAGTGCCGCAGATATGTTCTTCCATATCACGCCTCCTTTTAGAGCCTTGATAATATCTGTACCGCTGCAATTATGGTTGCTATGGTCAGCAATATCCCTATAGTACAGGTGGCACATGAGAATTTATCGAAAACAGTTTTTTTATTTTTTGAAAGAAAAACGGTAGAGCTCTTATCGCTGCGGTAGAGCTTGCTGCGGAAAAAGCCTTCCTCTGGGAAAATATTGGGATATTCCGTATTATCTATCCTGTAGTACGCTACCTTGAAACTGCTGTGAGGACCTTTGTCGATGCGCGAGAATACAGCGCTTTGCTTTTTTGCGAAAAGCAGCCTTATAAAGCATACTGTGAGAAGCAGCTCGGAGAGAGCGACGATGACTCCTATGAGAGCGATTGCCGCGAATATGAGGTAGCTGGCTTTTACACCTATAACAAGACACAGAACTGCAATAACGATCAAAACGATGATAAACTCCATAACACAGCCCCCTTTCGGACGGGTGAACGGTCAGCGATGAGCAGCATATATAACGGTCATTTATACTATTATTATAACACATCTCAACTGAAATTACCAGTCTTTTTTATGCAGTTTTATTCAATTGAGTATTATGGTCTCGAAATCAGCTTCTGCGGCAATGAAGCCGTCAAGCTGCGACAGGAGTTCCTCGGCTCTGCTTCGACATTCGGCAGGACTTTTTCCGCGGAAGTACCTGATCTCGCTGCGGCTGTCGATGAGATAGCGCATGGCGAGTTCGCCTGTGAGCCATAAAACTCCGTAATACATAGAATTTATCTCGTCGTTGGTCAGGAGCCCGTCAAGTCCCTGCAAAAAGCCGCAGGTTACAGCTTTTACAGCCTTCATATCAGTCAGTCCGCTGCGGCAAACTGATCGTACAAGGTCGCCGTAGTCTATGGCAGCATAGCCGTACATGACAGTATCAAGGTCGATTATGGTCGATCTCTCAGATATGATGACGTTATCCGCCTTAGCGTCGCCGTGTATCACGCGCTTTTTCAGTGAATCCGTGAAAACTTGTCCGAGAGTATCGCGGAGCTTATCGAGCTTTGCCAATATGTCCGAAGCTATGCCTTTGTGAGTTGTCAGCACCGAGAAATACCTGTTGAAGTTGTGGAAATTTTCGATAACGGGAGCATCAGACAGTTCGCGGCCGTTCATGACTCTTATAAATGTGCCGAATGCCCGTCCCGCAGCCGCGGCGTTAGCCGCGGCATCTGCGGTCGCTGATATATACTTGTACATACGCCATACTTCGTCGTCAGCGACCGCGAAATTTTTATCGCCTGCGGCGATAAAATGCGGGACGGCAGTGTCTGAGGCTGCATTTTCGGCAAAAGCAGCCTCGATTCGGCTTATGTTGTACATTACAGTTTCAGGAGAGTGAAAAACGCTGCGGTTAAGAGTTTGCAGGACATATTTCTCGCCGCCGCAGACTGCGAGAAAGGTGCGGTTTATATGACCTGCCGAAAGTTCGGACAGGCTGCCAGCTTCGGGGAGTCCGAAAAGGCAGGGAATCTTGTAAATATCCATATTTTTCTTCCGTTTCATTACTTAATACAGGAGCTGTAAATTGAAAAGGGCGGAGATCCCGCCCTTTAGTTTACAAATATTTGTCAGGGACATTATATCCGAGGTCGGCAAGCTGCTGTGCATAGGCTCTGTCCATAAGCCTCTGCTCGGAAGCCTCTCTTTTCTTGTCAAGGCTTTTCTGCTTTGCACCTGTTTTGGTGCGGATAGAATCAATGATACCGAAAAGCATCACAACTATGCTCGCAATAGCAACAAATGCCATTTTTCTGTAATAATATCCTCTGAAATGTATCGTAAATAATGTAAAACCACCCGATACTGCAAACATTCCAAGTCCGATAAGTGCCATCTTCAGACCTGTGGCTGCCGAAAGATCACTCGGATCAGGAGGTTCAACAGCAAGTTCGATATACCTTCTGTCAAGGTATTGCTGACCGCAGCATTTACAGGTCTTTATTGGTGAGCCGTAGTCTCTTGAAGAAGCGTTATATCCGCTGATAGGTTTGCCGCAATCAGGACAGTTTCCGTTAGTCGGCTTTATCTGAGCCATTTCATATCCCCCAAAATTTTTATAATAGTAATTATGCGCACTGCTTGTTCCTGCAATTTAACAGCTTAGTTCTTGAGGCTCTGCATAGGTGCAGGGATGCGTCCGCCGCGGTTGATGAACTTTGCAGGGGACTTTTCTCTGATAGGCATAACAGGACCGCTTCCGAGAAGTCCGCCGAATTCGAGAGTCTCGCCCTCTTTCTTGCCGATAGCAGGGATAAGACGTACAGCTGTGGTCTTTGAGTTTACCATACCGATAGCAGCTTCGTCTGCGATGATAGCAGAGATGGTTTCAGGAGTGATATCGCCGGGAACAACTATCATATCAAGACCTACAGAACATACAGCTGTCATAGCTTCGAGCTTTTCAAGGCTGAGAACTCCTGCAACAGCAGCATCTATCATGCCTGCGTCCTCGGATACAGGGATAAATGCGCCTGAAAGTCCGCCGACTGTTGAAGAAGCCATTACGCCGCCCTTCTTTACTGCGTCGTTGAGCATTGCAAGGCAGGCTGTAGTACCGTGAGTACCGCACATTTCAAGTCCCATTTCCTCAAGGATGTGAGCAACGCTGTCGCCGACAGCAGGTGTAGGAGCAAGTGAAAGGTCAACGATACCGAAAGGTACGCCAAGAAGCTCGGAAGCTCTTGCGCCGACGAGCTGTCCCATACGTGTTATCTTGAATGCGGTCTTCTTGATTATGTCTGCGAGCTCGTTTATAGAAGCGTCGGGGTACTTTGTAAGAGCTGCGCGTACAACTCCGGGACCCGAAACACCTACGTGTATCTCGCAGTCAGGCTCGCCCACGCCGTGGAAAGCACCTGCCATGAAGGGGTTATCCTCAACGGCATTACAGAATACGACCAGCTTTGCAGGTCCTATGCAGTCGCGGTCAGCTGTTCTTACAGCAGCTTCCTTGACTATCTGACCCATTATCTTTACAGCGTCCATGTTGATGCCCGACTTTGTAGAGCCGATATTTACGGACGAGCAAAGATTCTGCGTAACATCGAGAGCTTCGGGGATAGACTTGATGAGAGCCATATCTCCCGCGCTGAATCCCTTGTGTACCAGAGCCGAATAACCGCCTATGAAGTTTACTCCGCAGGTATCGGCAGCTCTCTGGAGAGCCTTTGCGAACTTGACGGGATCACCGTTTGGGCAGGCAGCGGCAAGCATAGCGATAGGAGTTACGGAGATACGCTTGTTTACGATCGGGATACCGTACTCGGTTTCTATCTGCTGACCAACTTTAACGAGATTTCCTGCCTTTGTGACGATTTTGTTGTAAACCTTTTCACAGGCTTTGTCAATATCCGTGTCGATACAGTCAAGGAGAGAGATACCCATAGTGATAGTACGGATATCGAGACATTCGTCCTGTATCATGCGGATAGTTTCAAGTATATTATATACGTTAAGCATTGAACGTACTTCCTTTCATCAGATACTGTGCATGGAGTTGAAGATATCCTCGTGCATTGTGTGGATAGAGAGTCCAAGCTCAGTGCCGAGAGCTGTCATTTTTTCAACGAGTTCGGAGAAATCGCCCTTTATCATGGATATATCTACCAGCATTATCATAGCGAACATATCCTGAAGAACGCTCTGTGTGACCTCGATGACATTTACATTGTATTCTGCGCAGATACCGCTTACTTTGTGAAGGATACCCACAGTGTCTTTACCAATAACAGTTACAACTGCTCTCATAGTTAAAACCTCCGTTTTGTTGTTATTCGGTTTTACCCGAATGATTGATACAATTATAACACACATACGCTTAAAAAGCAACAGCCACAGGAAAATATTAAATATTTATTCAGTAATCCGGTTGCTGCTGTTGAAAAAAGCGGGCAGTTGTGTTATAATATGAAAAATGTAATGAAAGGTTGAGATATCATGTGCCTGATATGTGACAGGATAGAAATGATAAAAAACGGAACAAATCCTTACTTTGTGAAGGAGCTTGAAACAGGTTACGTTGTGATCGGCGATAATCAGCACTTCTTCGGCTATACGCTCTTTCTGTATAAGCATCACGGCGATAAGACTGAGCTTTTCCACCTTGATATGGCTGAAAGAGCAAAATTCATGGAAGAAATGACCATAGTTGCAGAAGCTGCGGCAAAAGCCTTTTGTGCAGAAAAGATGAACTATGAACTTCTCGGAATGGGCGATGCTCATCTCCACTGGCATTTATACCCTCGCAGAACAGGTGATATAGGCGATCACGGCAATCAGGGAAAAGGACCTGTCTGGTGGTATCCTATGGAAAAGATGTACTCTGATGATAACCGTCCGAGTGCGGAAGAACTTGAAAATATGAAGAAAAAGCTTCTTGCAGAGCTTGATAATATTTTGTCGGAATGATCGTGCAGGCCTGCCGTATAATTTAGCAGGGGATTTTTTATAAAACAGTGGAAATATCTTATGCTATGTGTTATAATAAAAGAATACACTTAAAAAGGGGCTGAGACTATGAGACTTATGGACTGTCACACACACACGCAGTTCTCGGTGGATTCCGAGGCGGATATCGGACTTTGTATAAAACGAGCCGCGGAGCTGGGGCTTGCCGCCTATGCCATTACCGACCACTGTGAATGTAATCGCTGGTACTCGAAGGAACACTATCCCGATGAAACTACCTATCAGTATTTTGATTTCGGAAAAGACTTTGAAAACTCTGTTTCTGCCGTTACCGAGCTGAAAAAAAAGCACGGCGATAAGCTGAATCTGATATGCGGCGTGGAAATGGGGCAGGCGACACATGATTTTGAGACAGCGGAAAAAATAGTAAGCGATACACGGCTTGACTTTGTTCTTGCTTCAATGCATCAGCTCCCCAAAACAGAGGATTTCTGCTTCATAGACTACAGCGGTTACACCATCGACGGCATATATGAGCTTTGTCAGCGTTACTTCGAGGAGCTCTACAAGCTGAGCGTATGGGGAAAATTCGATGTTCTTGCACATCTTACATATTTTATGCGCTATCTGAAGCTGAAAGCGGGCATTGACCTTGATATAAGCCGATATGACGATATTATCGCGGACATCTTCCGCGTTCTTGCCATGAACGGAAAGGGCATCGAGATAAATACATCAGGTATAAGACAGGGCTACGGAGACTGCTTCCCGAGCCTTAAATATGTAAAGCTATTCCGTGATCTGGGCGGCGAGATAGTCACTGTAGGCTCGGATTCGCACACGGTTGAGGATATAGCCGCGAATGCCGCGGACGGCATAGCTATCGCAAAGGAGGCAGGCTTCACGAGGCTCGCATACTTTAAAAAGAGAAGACCCTACTTTATCGACATTGACTGAACAGAGGTGCTGATATGTATAAAAGGATCATTATACTCGCAGCGGCTCTGCTGATGACAGCATCGGCATTCAGCTGCGGAGACGCAGGAACAAAAGCAGAAAAAAACGACGAAAGCACTACTGATACCGCTGAAATAACGACCGAGCCTGCCACTGAGAAGGACAATGAGGAAACGACAGAAAAAAATCAGGACAATAAATCTGATTCGTTTGACGTGGGCTTCGGCATGATGAAATACGTTAAGAAAAGCAAGCAGGCTTCGGCGACTTCTTGTGCCTATATAATAAGAAACTGCGTCAGGAACGATCTTACGGAGAAAGATTCGATATGTACTGACAAGATAGTCTATACCAATACAGGAGTCGGCGAATTCAGCGAGGCAATGCATGAGGATCACTTCGATTCGTCGGACGATATGGACTACATCATGTGTATGGACGAAGACGGCAGCCCGAAGTGGGTAATGTGCTGCCGAGCCGAAAAGAAGCGCGATCCCGTGGGAAAGTGCGGATATGTCGAGTACTTTGAGGACACCGAGGGCGTGAAATGGTCGGAGGTGCTTGAGAAGTTCGGCTTTGAGCAGGGAGCTTACTCCGATATACACCTTGAAAAAAAGGAGAACATAAAGCCTCATGTTCCCTCAAATATATCGTATAAAGGACTTAGCAGGCTGGATCTGCTGGCTCTGACGATATGCTGGGAGTACAACTTAGGCACATCTGGAAAGCCGTTCTATTACTACGGAAAATGGGGCGCTGATGAGCCGTTTACAGCCGATGTTCCGTGGGACTATCCCGAACACGGCGATACGGAGTTCGTTATACAGATGTGCGGAGCTGAGATAGAAAAGGTGTACTGCTGGGAGTGCGGTACAGACAGGTCGGAGATAGGCGATATCGGCTGCTATGGTGTGGGCATTCGCATCGGCAATGACAGCTGGGACGACATACTCAGCAGATTCGGCTATACTTCGGGAGAATACGTTGAATACTAACAATATATGAAAGGAAATGATACTATGAAAGACATCGTAAGAATTTTACAGCAGAACGCCCGTATATCCAATACGGCGCTTGGCGAGATGCTGGGCATATCCGCCGAGGAAGCTGCCGCAGAGATAGAGAGGCTTGAAAAGGAAGGCGTTATCAAGGGATACAGCGTTATCGTTGATGATGACCTCTACGACAAGTCCACTGTTTACGCAACTATCGAGCTCAAAGTCACTCCGCAGCGTGACTGCGGCTTTGACGATATCGCAAAGACTATCATGATGTATGACGAAGTAGAGAGCGTGAGTCTTATGTCATCGGGTGCTTATGACCTTGCTGTAGAGGTAAGGGGAAGCGACCTGAAGGACGTTGCCTTCTTCGTTTCCGAGCGTCTTGCAACTATCGAGGGCATACTCTCGACATCTACTCACTTCATTCTTAAAAAATACAAGGAAAAGGGTATATTCATCGACAATGAAGAACCTGATGAAAGGGGACTCGGCTGATCGTGATAGATTACGATAAAGTCCTTTCGGACAAGATAAAAAAGATAAAACCGTCGGGGATACGTAAATTCTTTGATATAGCAGGAACTATGGAGGGTGTCATCTCTCTCGGTGTCGGCGAGCCCGACTTCAATACTCCGTGGGCTATCAGACGCGCCGCTATCAAGGTATTGGAGCGCAAGCACATCATCTATGGCCCTAACAAGGGACTTGCTCCGCTGAGAAATGCTGTATCCGATACTATAAATAAGAAGCACGGCGTAAAATACGACCCGGACAAGGAGATAATCGTTACAGTGGGCGGCTCTGAGGCTATTGACCTTGCTCTCAGAGGACTTCTCGATCCGGGCGACGAGGTGCTCGTTGTAGAGCCCTGCTTCGTCTGTTATGCTCCTCTGGTGGAGCTTGCGGGTGGTGTGCCTGTTCCCGTGCCTACGCGCATAGAGAACAACTTCAAGCTCACTGTTGAGGATTTCAGGGACAAGATAACAGAGCGCACAAAGCTGCTCATACTGCCTTTCCCGAACAATCCGACAGGAGCTGTCATGACAAAGGAAGACCTGATGCCCATAGCTGACTTCCTGAGAGATACCGATATAATGATACTCTCCGATGAGATATACTCCGAGCTCACCTACGGCAGGAAGCATTTTTCCATTATCGAGCTGGAGGGCATGAGGGAGCGCACTATCTATGTCAACGGCTTCTCAAAGGCATATGCCATGACAGGTTGGAGACTGGGCTATGTAACAGCTCCCGAGCCGATAATCACTCAGATATCAAAGATACATCAGTACGGCATCATGTGCAGTCCGTTCATCAGCCAGAATGCTGCCGTTGAAGCTCTTACCTCCTGCGATGACGAGGTCGCAAAAATGGTCGGCGAGTACGATGCCCGCCGCAGATACCTTGTGGGCGAGTTCAACCGTCTGGGACTGACCTGCTTCAATCCCGAGGGCGCATTCTACGTGTTCCCGTGCATCAAGAGTACAGGTCTGACCAGCGAGGAGTTCTGCGAGAGACTGCTTTTCGAGGAGAAGGTGGCTACCGTTCCGGGAAGTGCTTTCGGAGATAGCGGAGAAGGCTATATCCGCATATCCTATGCGTACTCCCTCAAGCACCTTATGGAAGCTGTCAGCCGTATCGAGAAGTTCCTGAAAAAGCTGGAGGCTGAGAAGTGATGAAAGTTAAAACAGCGGCGAAGATAAATCTTGCGCTGGACGTTACGGGAAAGCTGCCAAACGGCTACCACACCCTCGAGAGCGTATTCCAGACCGTGGGGCTTTATGACGAGGTGACTGTGGAGCTGACCGAAAGCAGCATAGAGCTGAGCTGTGAAGTCCCCGAGGAGTTCGCGGCTGCTGACCCTATACCCTGCGATGAACGCAATATAGCTTATAAAGCGGCAAAGCTGTTCTTTGAGGAGAACGGTATGGACTGCGGTTGCCGTATACATATTAAAAAGGGTATCCCCTCACAGGCTGGTATGGGCGGCGGAAGCACAGACGCTGCGGCAGTTCTGTACTGTCTCGGCGAGCTGACGGGCAAAAGCGTAAGCAAGCCCGAAAAGCTCGGTGCAGATGTTCCCTTCTTCCTGACGGGCGGAACTGCCTACGTTGAGGGAATAGGCGAGAGGATAACTCCTATTGCCGATTATTCGGGACGCATACTGGTCATTGCAAAGGGCGGGGAAGGCGTTTCGACTGCGGAAGCATATCGGAATATAGACTCGCTTGTATCGCCTCTGCACCCACAGGCGCAAAAGCTTGCGGACACTATCGGAGAAGCGCCCGATGAAGCCTACAGGTACTTCGGTAATCTTTTCGAGGAGGCTGTGCAGCTTCGTGAGGTCGATGAGATAAAGTCGTTGATGCTTCAGAATGGAGCGCTGAGCGCAGTGATGACAGGCAGCGGCTCGGCGGTGTTCGGACTGTTCACAGACCGCGGAAAGGCGGATATCTGCGCCGAAAAGCTGAGAGGTGCGGGATCTTTCGCAGCAGTATGCGAGACCGTTCCCGAGAGCTTCCTGAAAATTGAATGAGCGTTACGGGCGGATAATATCCGCCCTTTTTTGTGAGCAGAGTGACGCTGCGGCTGACGGCTTTATTTATTACACAGTTTTTCTTTCCCATTTCAATTTGCAGTAAGCTTCGGCAATGTTTTGCTATTCACTAAAATAATTACTTACTAACAGCTTTTTGCTAAATGAAAAATGTAGCATTTTGATGAAATTTAACAAAATCTATTGACAAGGTAAATTCATTCAGTTATAATTATGATATAAATCGCAGAGAAGCTCGATTTTATACTTATGCTGAAAGGTGTTGAAAAAATATCATGGGAAAATTTATTATCAAGGCTGCTAAAACAGGTTTTACATTCAGTCTTAAAGCCGGTAATGGCGAAGTTATCGCAACAGGCGGAGAGGTATACAATACTCTTGCAAGTGTAAAGAAAGGTATCGAAAGCGTGTCAAAGAATGCTCCCACGGCTAATTTGGAAGATCAGACAGTTGAAGGATTTCAGACCGAGTCAAATCCTAAGTTTGAAATATACAAGGACAAATCGGGAGAATTCAGATTCCGCCTTAAAGCAAAGAATGGTGAGACCATCGCTGTCAGCGAGGGATATGTCAAGAAGGACAGCTGCAAGAAGGGTATCGCAAGCGTTCGCAAGAACTCTGTCGATGCTCCTGTTATAGAGCCTGAGCCCGAGAAAAACTGAGAATATGGCTGCCGCTGCTGCGGCAGTCTTTTTTGTTTCGGCTACTTGACAATCTCTGCCGCTGTAGTATATAATATATGTGTCAGTGGACTTTCAGCGTGTTAGCAGCGCTGTGAGTTCGGTGTGCTGACGGTTTACTGCTCTCTCCCGTGAGTCACCTGAGATGGGAGCATTACTATGAAATTTTCAAAAATGCATGGCATCGGCAATGACTATATCTACGTGAACTGCTTTGAGGAGACCGTGAATGAGCCCGAAAAGGTATCGGTTGTTCTCAGCGACAGACACAAAGGCGTTGGCGGTGACGGGCTTGTGCTCATTATGCCCTCGGATAAGGCTGATTTCCGCATGAGGATATTCAATGCGGACGGCTCTGAGGCGATGATGTGCGGCAATGCTACGCGCTGCATCGGCAAATACGTCTATGATATGGGGCTTACCGATAAGACAAATATCACTCTTGAGACAAATTCAGGCATAAAATATCTTACGCTTTATCTGAAGGACAATAAGGTCGACCTTGTTACTGTGGATATGGGCAAGGCTATACTTGTCCCGAAGGATATCCCCGTAAACAGCGATCTCGAACGCTTCGTGAGCCAGCCTGTTGAAGTATGCGGAAAAACATGGGACATCACCTGCGTATCTATGGGAAATCCTCACGCAGTCATCTTCACAGAGGGCGTTGCAGAGCTCGACCTTGAAAAGATAGGCCCGCATTTCGAGAACCACAGCCTTTTCCCTAACCGTGTGAATACGGAATTCGCCGAGGTCATCGACGACCATACGCTCAATATGCGCGTTTGGGAGCGCGGAAGCGGTGAGACCTTCGCCTGCGGTACGGGTACCTGCGCTACAGTGGTAGCGGCAGTTCTCAACGGTATCTGCAAGCAGGACGAGGAGGTACTTGTCCATCTGCGCGGCGGAGATCTGCGCATAACCTATAAGTCGGACGGAACTGTCCTTATGACGGGGCCTGCCGAGTACGTTTTCGAGGGAAATGTTTCCGACGAATTCATCAATAAAGCAAAGGAGAATGTTGTATGCCGCAGCTGAATGAAAACTTTCTCAAACTTGAGAAAAATTACCTTTTTATAAATATCGCAAAGAAAATAGCCGCTTTTAAGGAGGCACACCCCGAGGCTGATATCATCAGAATGGGTATAGGCGACGTAACTCTGCCTATAGCTCCTGTAGTTATCGAAGCCATGAAGAAGGGCTGCGACGAAATGGGCGTTAAGGAGACCTTCAAGGGCTATGAGGACAGCGGTGCAGGCTATGATTTCCTGCGCGAGGCTGTTTCAGGCTATTATAAGAGCTTCGGTGCTGATGTTGCTCCGAACGAGATAAGAATAAACGACGGTGCAAAGTCGGACTGCGGAAATATCGTTGATATCTTCGGCGACGGCAATACTATTCTCGTTACCGACCCTGCTTACCCTGTATACGTTGATTCAAACCTCATGAGCGGCAGAAAGATCATTTATGCCGATTCCAACGAGAGCAACGGATTTGCAGCTATGCCTGATGATTCGGTACACGCTGATATCATCTACCTCTGCTCACCGAATAACCCTACAGGCTCGGTTTATACCCGCGATCAGCTGAAGCAGTGGATAGATTACGCCAAAAAGAACGACGCTGTTATCATCTACGATTCGGCTTATGAAGCATTTATCACAGACCCTGACGTGCCAAGGAGCATTTTCTGCATCGAGGGCGCTAAGGAGTGCTGTATCGAAATGTGCTCACTGTCAAAGACAGCAGGCTTCACAGGTATGAGATGCGGCTATACTGTTATCCCTGATGACCTTAAAGTAACTGCAAGCGACGGAACTGTTGTGTCTGTATCTCAGATATGGGGCAGAAGACAGGGAAGTAAGTTCAACGGCGTTTCTTACCCTGTTCAGTGTGCAGCAGCTGCTGTATTCACTGAGGAAGGTCTGAAGCAGGTCCACGAGAATATCGCTTACTATCAGGAGAATGCACGTATAATCTCCGAAACTATGACGAAGCTGGGCGTTAAGTTTACAGGCGGAGTTAATTCTCCGTATATCTGGTTCAAGTGCCCGAAGGATATGAAGAGCTGGGATTTCTTCGATCTTATGCTTGAAAAGATCACAGTAGTAGGAACTCCGGGTGCGGGCTTCGGCAAGAACGGCGAGGGCTGGTTCAGACTGACCTCATTCGGCGACAGACAGCGTACTATCGAAGCAATGGAGCGCTTCTCGGAACTCGTTAAAAATATGTAATAACAAAAGGGCAGATAAGCTCGGTGCTTATACAGGATCTTTTACGTGAGATATTGAGGGGGAACCTTTCCTCGGAAAGGTTCCCTCCGATAATTTCATGTAAAGTTTCTATATGAGTACTCCGCTTATCCGCCCTTTTTTATTGCGACAGATGCGCAGAGATATCATTTATGTGATGTATGTTTTGCAAATAATGAAATATGAAAATATCACGGGGACGAACATTGTTTGTCCCGTTTCTTTGCACCAAATTTGTGACCGACAGTCTTTAATTCACAAAAATCTATTGACAGAACGCCTGAAATATTATATAATAATTATGTTGTATTTATTTGCATAATATTACTTTGGCAGTATATGCAGCTTTGTTTTACATCATTCACCGCAAAGGACCATATATAAAGAAATTCCCTGCGGTTTTAAATATGATAACGGAACAAATCTTGGACGGTTGATGAAACGTCCGTCTATTTTTTGCGAGTCGGATATTGTTCGGCTCTTGATCTATATATTTAAATGAATAAAATAATGCGGCATTTACCGCCTTTCAGTAATAATTAAAACTATGATACAAACTGTTGATTATTTTTACGAAAAGGAGGTAATGCACTGTATGAACCCGGGTCTGGCTATCGCTCTTATCCTCATTGCACTTGCTGTTGGTGTTGGTGTTGGATATGCTCTCTTCTATAAAAAGGGTGTAGAAGCGGGCGTTGAGAAGCGCAAACGTGACGCAGAGGCTATAGTTGGCTCTGCCGAACAGCAGGCTGAACGTATTGTCGAAGATGCTGAAAAAGATGCCGACAATAAGAAGAAAAGCGCTCTTATAGAGGCTAAGGACGAAATACATAAGCTCCGCACCGAAGCGGATAAAGAGATCAAGGATCGCAGAGCAGAGCTGTCACGTCAGGAAAGACGTATGCAGCAGAAAGAAGAAAACTTAGACAAGAAAACTGATAATCTTGAGAAAAAAGAGGAAACACTCAATCAGAAGATCAAAACAGCTGACGAAAAACTGAAGGAAGCGGATTCTATAAAGAAAAGTCAGATGGATATTCTGGAACGTATTTCCGAATTTACCAAGGATCAGGCTAAGGAGTACATCATATCAAAGCTTGAAGACGACCTCGTTCATGAGAAGGCTGTAAAGGTTGCAGCTTACGAACAGATGATAAAGGACGAATGTCAGGAGAAGGCAAGAAGCTATATCTCACTGGCTATCGCTAAAGTTGCTGCGGATCAGGTATCCGAGGCAGCTGTATCCGTCGTTCCGCTCCCTAATGACGAAATGAAGGGACGTATCATCGGACGTGAGGGACGTAATATCAGAACCCTCGAAACTCTCACGGGCGTTGACCTTATCATCGACGATACCCCTGAGGCTATTACCATATCCTGTTTTGACCAGATCAGACGTGAAGTCGCAAGGATCGCCCTCGAGAAGCTTATCTCGGACGGCCGTATCCACCCGACACGCATCGAGGAAATGGTCGAGAAGGCTCGCCGTGAGGTAGAGTACCGCATCAAGCAGGAGGGTGAACGCGCTGTTATCGAGACTAACGTTCACGGTATAAATCATGAGCTTATCAAGCTCATCGGACGACTCAAGTTCCGTACAAGCTACAGACAAAATGTACTCGACCACTCGATTGAGGTCGCAAAGCTCTGCGGAGTTCTTGCTTCAGAGCTTGGCGTTGACGCAAATATTGCAAGACGTGCAGGACTCCTTCACGATATCGGTAAGGCTCTTACCTCCGAGATCGAAGGTTCACACGTTCAGATAGGCGTTGATGTTTGTAAAAAATACAACGAAAATCCTGTTATTATCCACGCTGTTGAGGCTCACCACAACGATGTCGAGCCGAAAACAGTCATTGCCTGCATCGTTCAGGCAGCCGACGCTATCTCCGCTGCAAGACCTGCCGCAAGAAGCGAGAATTACGAGAGCTATATCAAGCGTCTTCAGAAGCTTGAGGAGATCTGCAACTCCTACGAAGGCGTTGAAAAGTGCTTCGCAGTTCAGGCAGGACGTGAAGTCAGGATCATGGTCGTACCTGAGGTCATCAACGATGAGAAAATGGTTCTCGTTGCAAGACAGATCGCTCAGCAGATCGAGTCTGAGATGGATTACCCGGGTCAGATCAAGGTCAACCTCATTCGTGAGAGCAGAGTTTCTGACTACGCTAAATAAGCAGCTATTGCGGAGCGTCAGAGTTACCGCAGATCGTTCGGCTGTCGGGCAGTATGCTCGACAGCCGTCTTTTATTTCACTGTGGAGACATTGGGGATATCTTCCCTGTGCCTTCAGAATGAAATAAGGGGTATATGCTTACCATTTAATATAAAGGAGGCATTTTTATGAAAAAGACAACACTTTTCAGCGTTCTGACTTCGGCTGCTGCGGCAGCTGTAATGGCGGTTTCGGCTTTTTCGCTCAGCGCCGGTGCTGCATGGAAAAAAGTTGACAGACTTGGAGACCTTAACAGCGACGGAGTAGTGAGCGTTTCTGACCTTGTTATGCTTGCAAAGCATCTCCACGGAACGCAGAAGCTGTCTTCAAACAGTTTATATAATATAGGGAATTCATACTACGATATTGACAGAAAGGACGACATCAACTCGCTCAGCGGCAGCCTTTCAAGGAGCGGAAACGGAAAGATCCAAAAGGCTGACATAAATCAGGACGGCACAATAGATGTGTTCGATATGGTGGAACTGAGAAAAAGCGTTATATCAGGTTCGGCAGGGGCGGTAAGCGGAGTTGTCTACCGCTGGTACGACGAAACTACTACCACGGCCACAACAACTGTTACAACTACAACTACGACCACTACTCAGCCAAAGCAGGAGTTCATTACTCCGCCTGTAAAGGATATGTACGGCTCTCTCCCGTCACAGGGCGAGCCGAATCTGCTCATATTCTACGTGGACTTCCCCGACTGCAAGTTCAGCTATGAGCCGACTGCCGAACGTATCGAGGAGATCTCTTTCGGTGCTGAGAATAAGAATTCAAAGATGTATCCCTTCGAGAGCTTTACTGCGTTTTATTCAAGGGCTTCCAAGGGAGCTTTGAAGCTCGGCGGAAAGGCTTACAGATATACTGCCAAGGAAAGCATCGTGAACTATCAGGGCGATGTATATAAGTCAAAATTCACCACCGAGGTCATCAAGAATATGAACAGTGCGGTGGACTACAGCAAGTTCGATGCCAACGGCGATAAGGTCGTCGATGCAATATTGTTCTGCGTTCCTTCAGGCTCTGACGAAAACGACTGGTGGCCTTGCGCAGGAGAGTACTACGGCGATGCGTGGCTGAAGGTGGACGGTATGTCCATAGGCCATGTTATTACCGGAAATGCCGCTATTGTCTCGGACAGCGACTATACGAACTTCACCTCGACATATCTGCATGAAATGGGACATTGTATGGGACTTCCCGATTATTACCTGTATAATGTGGACGACTATGAGGGTATGCACGGTTCGGCAGGATATGACCTTATGGACGAGGCTTATTCCGATTTCAGCTCTGTATCAAAGCTCATGCTCGGCTGGTACAGAAAGGATCAGATACAGGTCTATGATCGCTCAAAGGGTACGCAGACCTTTACTCTTACCAACGGACAGAACGATGAAGGCAACTGCCTTATAATCCCTTACGGCGATCTGGACGGCAATTATAAGTCGGAATACTTCATTCTTGAGTATACCACCCTTGACGGCGACAACAGTCAGCTCAAGAAGCATTTCTGGTGGAGACCTACGGGCAGCGGTGTAAGACTGCTCCATGTAAATACTACAGAAGCCGATGACGGCTGGCGGAAATATTTCTTGTATGAGAGCGGAAACGATGATGCTACCAATAAAAATGAGGGAATACGCTATATCAGACTTGTCAATGACGGCGATAAGGACAATCTCCTCAGAACGGGAAGTGTTGTTGACAACAGCGTCAGCGGCTTTGCATGGTATGACAGCAGCGGCGGTCAGACTATCGACCCGGGTATCACTATTATTGTCGGCGAAAAGGTCGGCGATACCTATACAGTAACTGTTTCACCTAAGTAATGATAACAAGCACATTATCGGAAGGAAAGAAAGCTTAATGGCAAAGACTTTATTTAAATCATCTGAAAAATCAAACTTTATCCTGAATATGACAGAGGAAAAGTATTCAAAGCTCGCTTCAAGAGGTCTTGCGGCAGCAATGATTATGGCTCCGCTTTTTACGCTCGCACCTGAGATATACGCAAGTGAGGTGCAGTCAAAGGCAAGCTATGCCTTTACAGCAGGAGGACTTGTCTGCGGCGGCGTTATCGCTATGATACTCGCTATCATAGGCATTATAAAAAAGTATATCAGCAAATGGAACATCTTCCCCGTTTGCGCTATGGCTGCAATGGTACTGTGGGGCGTTGCCTCACTTGTCAATGGCGTTGTCCTTAATATCTCGTTTTACGGCTATCCCGAAAGAGGAGAAGGCTTGCTTGCGATAATCTTCTATTTCTGCTTCTTTACCTCTGCTGCCTCACTTAAACGTGAGACTGCGATAAAAACGGTTATTGACGGTATAGTTGGTGTGGGAATACTTAACAGCGTTATATCGCTGATACAGGTATTCACAGGAAAGCTCAGTCATTATACAAATGCTCTTGAGGATAAGATAAATGCAGCTTCGGGACTTGCAACGTCTCCGCTGTTTCTGGCTATGGTACTGACTCTTTCACTTACTGCGGCACTTATAGGCTTTATGACCTTTGAAAGCAAAACTCGCAGAACGGTCTTTGTATGTTCTTCGCTGCTTTTCTCATTCGTTATGATGTTCACATATTCGCTTATCGGATTCTGCGGACTTGCCACTGCGGTCATTATTTCTGAAATTGCCGCATTAAAGCTGAAGGCACCGAAGAAGCGTCTTGTATGTCTCCCTGCAAGCATCGCTGCGGCAGGAGCTGCAATTGCACTTGTTTTCTGCGGTGTGATCGGAAACATAAGCTCATACAGACTGTATGACGGAAGGATACTCTGGTGGTGTGACAGCTATATGAGAGCCTCTGCATCGGGAAATTATGATTCCGAATGGGTGGATATAGACAATACATTAGATGTATATTCATACCTCAACAGCAGAACGCTCGACATCATCGGCAAAAATGCTCTTGTGGGAACAGGTCCTGAGCAGCTTGCCTTTGCTCTTATAAATTTAAATGCAGATGTTGACCCGAATATGTCGATCGAGGAATTTATGAGTGACGAAGTTAATAAGGGTACATTTGACAAGGTATATAATGAGTATCTCTATACCGCCGCTACAAGAGGCATACCTTCACTTATTGCACTTGTATTCACGCTTATCGGTGTTGCTGTCATTGGTGTCAAGGCTGTGCGCAGAAGAAATACAGCCGAAGCCTTTACTGTATTTTCAGTAGTTATTGCAGGAATGCTCATATTCCTTATAGGTTGCAGCAGCGTAACCTTTGCACCTGTATTCTGGACAGTTGCGGGAGCTGCCTGTGCCAATGTTGAGGAGGTCAAGGCGAAGAAAAACGAAAAGAAGACCTCGTCAAAGTAAAAATGACCAAAAAGCCTGAGAGATATTCTCTCAGGCTCAGCCTGTCCACAAAGCCCCTCTGCGAGCAACGCAGAGGGGCTAATTACACAGAATATCAGGCAAAAACAAGATCAGAACACAAAAATGGGATATATACAGTATAAAACAACGAAGGCTGACGATCCTTTCTGAGGTGG
>NZ_JAILNU010000003.1 GCF_024691275.1 Ruminococcus sp.
TGTTGGTTTGTCAATGATGCGAGACAAATTAAATCAAAAAACTTGACCGTATTCGAGGAAAGCTTTGATGTAATCAGAAGGAGATTTCCAGTTAAGCGGACGCATAGGGAAATTATTGTATTTTCTGCTGTGAACAGCTAATTGCTTTTTAAAATCATCAAAGGAATAAAAAGTGTGAGTAGCATAGAAATACTCATTATCCTTTCGATGAGAACGTTCAACCTTGCCGTTATGACGAGGCGTATAAGGTTTTATGAGTTTGTGCTTTATGCCACGCTGTTTTAGAAGCTTCTCAAACAGCGTTGGCGTTGGCTTTTCAGAACTGCCGAGTCTTTTAGTGAACTCAGCTCCATTATCAGTTTGAACGCACTCCACTTTGAATTTAAACGCCTTGAGCATATGCTCGAGGAAAACAGCTGAACTGTATGAACTATGCTCCTCAAAGGCTTCGAGATATCTAAAACGAGAGTATTCGTCTATGGCTGTATATTGATAAAACTTGTGCCCTTCGGCTTTAGCTTCTCCAACTATGCAGGCATCAGGAACGAACTTAACATCTATCTGCACTCGCTGTCCCGGATATTGCATCTTCTCATAAAGCTTAGGGATATACTTTGGATTTGGAGGCTTAACAGGCTGCAATTCAAGCTTGCGGAGCATTCTCCATAAGCTTGGTATAGAACGCATATAGCCTTTCTGTTTAAGCTTTACCCAGAACACCACAAGTCCTGTATGCTTGTTGCGTTTTCGCATATCCTTTATCAATTTTATTTCTTCTTCGGTATGCTGATTTGGATGACTATGTGGACGATGTGAGCGATCTTTCAGAGAGTCTAATGTACCGTCATATCGTTTTATCCAGCGATATATTGACGCTCTTCCTACATTATATCGTCTTGCGGCAGCGGTAACGCCTTTTTTCTCTGCATACTTAATTACGGCTTGACGGCGAGTGGTAATCTGTGTTATAGTATTCATAGCGGATCAGCTAACCTCCTGTTGCTTTTATCTTCGCAACTTAACTGTAACACAGGTTTATGCTGCTCCGCTATCTTTTTTTGTAATTTGTCTCACATCTATTGTAATCCTACAGCGGTATTGATAATTCTTTCTTTTGTACTGTTGCATTTTATTTACTAATGTGATATAATAAAGTGTAAGTGTGTATTGACAGAAGTTCAGCTCCTGCCTGCACAAATAAAATATTATGAAAAGAGGAAAACAAATGCCTGCAAATATTGTAGTAGGAACCCAGTGGGGAGACGAAGGCAAAGGTAAAATAATTGATATCCTTGCTTCCCGCGCAGACGTTGTAGTCCGTTCACAGGGCGGAAACAACGCAGGACACACTGTAGTCAACAACGGTGAGGTATACAAGCTCCACCTTATCCCTTCGGGTATCCTCTACCCTAATGCACTCAATCTTATCGGTGCCGGAGTAGTTCTTGACCCTAAGGACTTCATCGGCGAACTTGACAGCCTTGCTGAAAGAGGTATAAAGACTGAGGGTCACCTCAAGGTGGATCCTCGCGCACAGATCGTTATGCCATGGCATATCGCTCTCGACGGTCTCTCAGAAGCATTCCGCGGCGGCAAGGACATCGGTACTACAAAGAGAGGTATCGGTCCTACATATATGGATAAATACGAGCGCTGCGGCATTCGTATGTACGATCTCGTTCACCCCGATGTGCTCGCTGAGAAGATACAGTCAACAGGCAAGCTCAAGAATGAGATAATCACTAAGGTATACGGCGGCGAAGCTTTCGACCTCGATGCAGTTACAAAGGAATATACTGAGTACGGCAAGCGCCTCCTTCCTTACATGGACGATGTTTCTGTTCTTACATTTGAAGCCCACAAGGCAGGCAAGACTATCATGTTTGAAGGCGCACAGGCTACTCTCCTTGACATAGATTTCGGTACATACCCATACGTTACATCTTCACACCCGCTCTCAGCAGGTGTATGCGTAGGTACAGGCGTAGGTCCTAAGGTAATAACCAACATCATCGGCGTTGCAAAGGCTTATACGACCCGTGTCGGCAAGGGACCTTTCCCGACAGAGCTCGATGACGCTACAGGCGATCAGATCAGAAATGTCGGCGGCGAGTTCGGTACTACCACAGGCAGACCAAGAAGAACAGGCTGGTTCGATGCAGTTATCGTTCGCCACTCTGTAAGAGTAAACGGTCTTGACAGCCTCGCTATCAACAAGCTCGATACTCTCGCTAATATCGACACACTCAAAATGTGTGTAGCCTACAAGAAGCCCGACGGCAGCGTTATCAAGGAGTTCCCACCAACACTTGAGGAACTCGAAGGCTGCGAGCCTATCTACGAGGAATTCCCCGGATTCAATGAGGATATCTCAAAGTGCAGCAGCTTCGATGAGCTTCCTGCAAACTGCAAGAGCTATATCGCTCGTCTCGAAGAGCTCGTTGGCTGCCATGTAAGCATGGTAGGCATCGGCCCTGACAGATCACAGATACTCGAAAGATAAGTAAAAGTAAATATTGCGTTCAGCCGCTTCGGCGGCTGTTCGTTTATATATTGATTTTAAGGGGGAAACACTATGAATAAATTCAGCAGAACTATAGCAGCGATCGCCGCTGTTGGTATTTGCATGACCGCAGCATTTCCTGCAAGCGCAACATTCTCAGGCAATATAATACAGCCCTCCGCAGTAAACGTTTACGAAGACGATGTTCCAAGCTTCACCTCCGACGAGGAGCTGCTCAAATACGTCCGCAGCCAGATGAAACAGCGCAACGAAAAAATAACCGCACTTGTCCTCGGTAAAGGCGAAGATGACGAAAGCCATTATTCACGCCTCGTTATCAAGGACGTATTCAATCCTACAGATGATCCTTCCGAAGGTCAGTACCTCTATCTCGGCGTTATCCAGAGCTCCGCTGTCGTAAAAGCCAACGACAAGGGCGTTCTGATAGAGCTCTCGGCAAAATACAGGACTACAGCTGCTCAGGAAGCAGAGCTCGAACAGAAGATCAAGATGTTCAAGGAGCTCCTTCTCAGCGGTGTTGATATTGATGACTATACCACAGACCAAAAGGTAAAAAAGGCTTACGACCTTGTGGTATCAAGAATGAAGCTTTCCGACGCAGCAGCGCCTGCTGAACTGGGTTCAGCCTATTCGGCTCTCGTGAAGAATACTGCAAATGAGATAGGCTATACTCAGCTCCTGATAAGAGCACTCAGTGAGCTCGGCATCGACAGTGAGGTTTACTATACCAACTATGACACCAAGAACAATCCTCTGATGGCACATTATCTCGTGCTCGTCAGAATGGACGACGTTTATTACTTCCTCGACCCTGTGTATGAGAAGAAGAACGGCACTAAAGATACGTTCTTCCTAAAGGGCTACAAGGATCTTGATGCTGCTCTCCCCGAAAATTCCGAATTAAAGCATGAGCACCTTACCTTTGCAGGCATCACCGTGGACGGCATTGCCCAAACAGAGGGTATGGCACAATTCTCGCGCTATGCTGTATTCACAAAGGGCGATGTAAACGGCGACAATATTATCGACTCTTCAGATGCTTCCTCCATTCTTGCGGAATACGCAAGGCTTTCGTCAAGTGATCTAAGAGGCACCTTCTCCGCAGGACAGAAAAAATCTGCCGACATAGACAATAACAACAAGATAGATTCTGTCGATGCTTCCAGAGCACTTGCATATTACGCTTATGTCTCAACTACTACAGGCGAACCCGTGCCTATAGAAGAATACTCTAAGAAAAAATAAATATCTGCATTCCCGCTGAGGTGATGTTATGAGTTTATCTGTAAAAATACTTGCTGTCATATCTTCGTTCACGCTGCTTCTCGGAGCAGCAGTTCCGCGCAGCTCCGAAGCTGTACAGGTATCGCGTATCGAGATATCGGCAGATCAAGTCGGTTCGAGTGCCGACGAGGCTGCTTTGCAGATGCGCAAGGCTCTCAAAGCACATACTTCGGAAATAATCATAAATGTTGATAATATAAGCTTCTCATCTGACAAAACAGAAAGACAGGCACAGATGCAGGCTTTGTCCCAGTCAATGATGTACAAGGCTTTTGACGAGACAGGCAGCGGCACAGAAGGCGATTATCTGCGCTTTGCCGTAAAATCATATAAATGTGCGGTCTCGACAAGCGGCAGGCTTACTTATACCGTTTCCTATTATACTACAGCCGAGGAAGAAGCTGTCCTGACAAAGAAGCTGAACGAGATCATGAACTCTCTGAATGTCAGTGGAATGTCTGATTATAACAAGATCAGTACTATATATAAGTACGCCAATTCACACCTGACATACTCGGACGATCTCAATGACCCGTATGTTTACTCGGCTTATAATGCAGTATTAAAAGGCGATGCAGTCTGTCAGGGTATAGCTCAGCTGATGTACCGTATGTACAACGATTCGGGAATTCCCTGCCGTATAATCGCAGGATACTCCCACGATCTCAGCGGTGTGAATCCCAACGGCAACCATGTATGGCTCATTGTAAAGCTTGACGGGATATACTATCTCCTTGACCCTACATGGGATCTCAGATCCAAAAACGGCAATTACCGATACTTCCTCAAAGGAACTGCCGACTTTGATTCCGATGCGCCCCAGCTTGTACACGTCGCACAGAACGATAACGGACTGACCTTCCCCGATTATAACTCCGATGAGTTCCACACAGCCTATCCTATCTCAAAATACCGCTACTCTCCTGTGACTTATACCCTCGGAGATGTAAACGGTGATAAGCTTATCGACTCTGTTGATGCTTCGCTCATACTTGCTGAATATTCTCGCCTTTCAAGTCAGATGACTTCCGCATTTACAGCCGCACAGTCGAAATGTGCAGATGTCAACAACGACGGCAAAATTGATTCGGTCGATGCTTCGAGAGTTCTTGCATACTATGCTCTGATCTCAAACGGAGCTGATATCAGTCTTGCTGATTATATAATAACTCATTAAAAGAGGTGTATTGAATATGTACGACGAAAATCCTATCGCAGGAGGTCTCCCCGAGGAGATCGACTATACTGCTGATAATACTAAAAAGGAAGGCCCCACAGGTGTAACAGCTCCCGTGCTTGACGACTTTGGCTATACCGCACCGACTGCAAAAAAGGACGGCCCTACAGGTGTATCTGCACCTGTTCTTGACGAGATAGACTCTTTTGCACAAAACACGGGAAAGAAAGGCGCTCCCACAGGTGTATCCGCACCTGTACTCGATGACGATATACCGTATTACGACAACAGCAAAAAAGGAGCACCTACAGGCATTTCAGCACCTGTGCTCGATGATGATGTCCCTTATCAGAGCAGCAGCGCTCCCAAAGGAGCTCCGACAGGTGTATCCGCACCTGTGCTCGACGACACTATAACAGCTGTTCAGGACAAAAAGGTGCTTTCCGACGAGGATATCATAAACGGACTTACCCCTGAACTGAAAGCGCGTTTTGAAGCTCTGCCTGCCGATAAACAGCAGCAGATAATCGACATGAGAAGAACTCAGCTGGGCGCAGTAGCTCCTCCCGTACAGGTAAAAGCTCCTGTACTCGACGAGGACAACTATACACCGCCTCCGAAGCCCGAAGCTCCTGCACCTCAGCCCTCCGAGCCTATCTCGGCACCGATACTCGATGACGAACCCGAACCGCCTAAGTATCAGCCTAAATACGTCGATGAAGACCTTGAAAGAGCAAAAGCTGAGGCAGCAAAAAAAGCTGTATCCTCTCAGCTCGTATCCGAGCAGAAGGACTCAAAGGAAAGTCTTCGCATGATGCTCCAGCTCAAGGAGGAGGCAAGACAGCGCGAAGCTGCAAAGGGCTTCAAGCTGACTATCGTTATTGCTATTATCGGCGTTATCTCAGCCGTTGCGTTCTATCTGCTTTATTCGGGACAGCTCGGTCTCAGCTACAAGAACGGTCTTGAAGGCTTCAACAGGATAATCGAGAGTTCAGCTCTGTATATCTCCGCTATCGTGGGCGTATTATCCCTGTCCCTCCTCACAGGTATCAAGGGACTGAAGTCGCTGACATCTTTCGCAATGCTCCTTTTCGGCGTAATACAGATATTCCCGGGACTTGGTATGCTTCCTCAGCACAATGGAAGCACTGCACTTAAAGCAGTACTCTTCCTCGTATCGCTGGCAGGTACTGTTGCATCATTCTTCATACTTTCGGGAAGCGAAGCTGTGGGACAGTACTTCAACAATAACAGCAGCGATTAAAACACAATATTACAAACAGCAAAAGGCTGAGAGCGTAAGCTCTCAGCCTTTTTACGTTAATTGGATAAAATTAAGGGAACGCCTTCACTTTCAATTCATAAATCCTAAAAATTTTCAGATTAAGCTTGACAAAGAGTATTATTTATGATATTATATACATATACATACACATACATATATAACTGAAAAGAAGGAGGTGATAAAATGGCAGGAAAAATGTGTCCCAAGTGTGGTAAAATGACTTTTTTTGAAACACCTACTGGTCGAAGGTGTTCCAAATGTGAGTATACCATGACATTACCAGTAAATGAAGGAAAAGGTGGACGTGGTTATAAATGTTCTAACTGTGGTAAATACACCGTTTTCAATAACAAGTGCTCAAATTGTGGTGCAACTTATAGTGAAAAAAATAATGATAAAAAGCTGAGAGCGTAAGCTCTCAGCCCAGCCTGTCAAAAAAGTCCAGCTTTCGGCTGGACTTTTTCTGTGTACTATGGTAAGATAGAAAATAAGGCGGTGAAAATAATGCTGAAACAAGAAGCTGAAAACAGAAGACAGATGGAATTTTTCTGCATAGATCAATTTGTACCCAAGAAGCATCTGCTTCGCAAGA
>NZ_JAILNU010000007.1 GCF_024691275.1 Ruminococcus sp.
TTTCTCTTCGCTTTGTCAAGTACTTTTTCAAAATTTCTTTCGGAAATTTTTTCCTTCATACTCAACCGCTTTAGAGCAGCCTATATATAATATCACTTCCCTTTCGGTTTGTCAAGTACTTTTTTCATTTTCTTTTCAGAAATTTTTCGTCGTATTGACTCTCCGTGTCGGTCAGTGTTTATATTATACCTCAGTTTTTCTCAAAAGTCAAGCATAAAGTTTTAAACTTTCCATTAACAAAACTGTTGAAAACTTCTCTGCATGAACTTCACCTAATCATAAACCTCGCTTTAAGCTCTCGATCACAGCCGAAAAAGCACATTTGAGGACAAAAAAATAAAGTCTGAAAGCATTTTCACTGCTCTCAGACTTTCAATTTCATGTATTTTACGTCAATTTGATTTTCGACATATCTATATACTGTATACTTTTTCTTCTGATATCATTTCTAACGCCATCAGCGAGCTCATCCATACCCACGGGATAAGTTCCCTTGTAATTGCCTTTTTCATAATCAGAGTATACTACTGATATTACATTATAGTCTTTGACATACACCTTGTAGGTTCCGTCTGTACCAATGATAGAATTTACAGCTCGTGCAAACTTCACGTCATCGTCAGTCGTTCCCTTTTTAGCACCACTCGCATCTACTCTACAGCCCTTTGTGCCGTCCCAGTAGAAATAGAAGTCATAGTATTTGCGATTATCTTTAGCATCAGCCTTATCTCTGTCCTTCAGATCATAATCGCCCATATAGATCTGTGACTTCGTTTTAATAACGAATGTATTATCCGAAGTAGAGTCGTGTACAATATTATTAAGCGGTCGCTCTTTAGCTCCCAGTCTTGTAACCTCAGTCTGTACTGCGTTGAAAACTACCTTTGCCTTCGCATTGGCACTTCTCTCACGCGCTCTTCTTATAAAATACCCCCACGAGGGAACAACGATAGCAAGCAAAATTCCCATAATCGCAATAACGATTATAAGCTCCATCAAGGTAAAGCCCTTTTTAGTTCTTTTAGCCTTCATAGGAATGCACCTCCCAATACAATTTTTCATATATATTATATCAAAAAGTTCATATTTTGTCAATATTAAATCCAGTTTTCAGCTACAATTTTTTAGCACTCTTATTGTGCATTTAGCCGACCCCAGGATCGCCATTCATTTGTAAAAAAAAGCTCCTCCCTTTCGGAAGGAGCTATTTTTTTCAATTAAGTTTTACGACCTGAATCGTTAGATTACGATGCCTTTGCAGCTGCGAGTGCGCAAGCAGATGTGAGTTTATCTGTGCCCTTATACTTTGTGTAGTTGTCAACTGTAACAACACCTGCAGGTGATGTACCTGTGTATGTCTCGTCAACGCTAACTGCTACAGCCTTGCAAACGCCGCCTTCACAAACTGAAGCGAAAGCAAGCTTCTTAGCCTTCTCCATGTAGTTCATGATCTTCTTTGTAATAGCCTCAGCCTTAACATCAGAAGAAAGTGCAGCACCAGTAGATGTAAGTGTTACATTGCCTGAACGAGCAAGACGGTTGATTGAAGCGATGTTGCCAGCTTCCTGTGACTCTTCGTCGATTTCAACGAGAGCTGTGTTGATAGCCTTCTGGAGTGAGTTAGCAGCTGAGTTAGCAGAAGAAACCTTTGACTTCTTTACATAACCGAGCATTGAAGGAACGAGGATTGCTGCGAGAACACCGATGATAGCGATAACAACGATGAGCTCAATAAGTGTAAAACCTTTCTTTGTAGTTTTCATAAGAAAACCCTCCTTAAAAATATTGATTTGTGAAAGTCATTTTGCTTTCACTCGATTTTTGGGTTCGGGGATTTTTTTAACTCCCTTTCCCTTCCCTGTGATTATAGTATATCACCTTATTCACATAATGTCAACAGTTTTCAAGAAAAAATTCCATATCTAAAGGCACTTTTTACACTGGAACGGTAAATAGCCTTATTTTTTTTAGTGTTTCCGTCAAAATGCACAAGGTTTTGTGAATAAGTTAAATATAAAATTTAGTCCTTGTTTAATTCATAGTCAACTATACTTTTCGTATACGGGTATTTAGCTTCTTATATACCCCTTTTGCTGCTCATTTTTATCTTTTTGGGATCAAATTTCATGATTATTTTCTCAGAAATTTTTTTCTCTCCTTCTTTTTAAAAAAAATCAGACCGCCTGACTCATGTCCGACGGTCTGTTCATTACATATTTTTTTATCAGCCCTGCATTCCTGCTCTGGGAGCTCCTCCCATCTGAGAAAGGAAGCGGTAGAATTCCTGCTTGTCGAGGCATTTCTCGAGAGCATCTACTTCGCTTATCACATTCTTGGATACAAGTCTTGCAAGCTCCATATCCAGAGAAAGCATTCCCTGCTGCTTACCTGTCTGGATAGCAGACTGTACGAGATGGATCTTATTATCACGGATCATAGCCGAGATAGCGTCTGTACAGTTAAGAATTTCCATACAAGCGATACGACCTGTACCGTCCTTCTTAGGAATAAGTGTCTGAGAAATAACAGCTACGAGGTTATTTGCGAGCTGTGTTCTGATCTGCTGCTGCTGATGCTCAGGGTAAACGTCGATGATACGGTTGATAGTATCAGCGGCAGATGTTGTATGAAGTGTTGACATAACGAGATGTCCTGTTTCAGCTGCGGTTACAGCAGCCTGGATAGTCTCGAAGTCACGCATTTCTCCTACGAGGATTACATCAGGGTCTTCACGGAGGGCAGCTCTCAGTGCGAGTGAGAAGCTATCAACGTCGTCACCGATCTCTCTCTGGTTTACCATACATCTCTTGTGCTCGTGAACGTACTCGATAGGGTCCTCAACTGTGATAACATGAGCACTTCTGTTAAGGTTAACGAAGTCGATCATAGCAGCGAGGGTAGTTGACTTACCTGAACCGGTAGGACCTGTTACAAGAACGAGTCCACGGGGACGCATTGCGAAGTCAGCGAGTATCGGAGGAAGTCCGAGATCCTCAAGAGTAGGGATATCGTTTCTCAGAAGACGGATAGCGATAGCAGGCTTACCCTTCTGGAAGTATACGTTTACACGGTGACGGTAGCCGCTTCTTGTTGTGAACGAGAAGTCAGTATCCTTATGGTTGTTTACGCTTGTCTGCTGTGCATCGTTTGTCATCTGATGAACGATATTGAGAATTTCCTCCTCGTCCATCTCAGGGTACTGTGAACGCATGGTTCTCAGTGTACCGTTAAGACGTACAACAGGAGCGATCCTGTCTGTGAAGTGAAGGTCAGAACAGCCGAGGAGTCTGACTTCATCCAGTATTCTATGTATTTCAATTGCCATATTATTAGTCCTCCCTATATAGGTGCATATCCATTATACTGTAAATGTAGTTCTTACAAGCTCATCTATTGATGTCTGTCCAGCCTGTACAAGCTCAGAAGCGTTGTCACGAAGAAGCTTCGTTCCGTTTGATCTTGCAGCGTTTTCGATCTCTTCCTTAGAACCGCCTGCTGCGATAATGGAAGAAACGTTTGCTGTACAGTGAATGATCTCGTGGATAGCAGTTCTTCCTCTGTAGCCTGTATTATTGCAGACTGGGCATCCGCCCGGTTCAAATACCTGTATAGAGTGATCTATGCCCATAAGTTCATTTTCTTCAGGAGTTGACATTCTTGGCTTCTTGCACTCAGGGCAGAGAACCTTGATGAGTCGCTGTGCGATAACACCGATAAGTGAAGTAGCTACCATGTAAGGAGCAACACCCATATCAACAAGACGTACAACTGTCGATGCAGCGTCGTTGGTATGAAGTGTGGAGAGAACCAAGTGTCCTGTGATAGCGGCACGGATACCGATATCAGCTGTCTCGGTATCACGCATCTCACCGATCATTACTACGTCAGGGTCCTGACGGAGGATAGAACGGAGGGCTGCGGCGAAGGTCATACCAGCCTTCTGGTTAACCTGACACTGATTGATACCGTCGATAGATTTTTCGACAGGGTCCTCAACTGTAACAACGTTTACGTTTGGCTTAGCGATCTCACCAAGAGCAGCGTAAAGAGTTGTTGTTTTACCGGAACCGGTAGGTCCTGTTACGAGGATAACGCCGTGAGGAACTCTCAGCATAGACTCAAACAGGGTGTAGTTATAATCTGACATACCGAGATCAGTGATCTTACGAAGAGCGATCTGACCTGTAGAAAGAATTCGGATAACGATCTTTTCACCGTGTACCATAGGAAGTGAGGATACACGGACATCAAGAGTAGTTCCGTCAACGACCTGTGTGAAACGGCCGTCCTGAGGGATTCTCTTTTCAGCGATGTTCATACCGCTGATAAGCTTGAAACGTGTTGTAAGTGCGCTGTGGACCGCACTGGAAATATTCATGAGTTCAACGAGGTCGCCGTTTACACGGATACGGATCCTTGTATACTTGTCAAATGGCTCGATATGAATATCGGTAGCGTCTGCTCTGTATGAGTTTTCAACGATAGTTGTTGCGAGCTTAACGATAGGAGCGCTCTCAACTCTGTCCTTAGACTCGATATCAGCTTCGGTCATCTCACCGAGGTCGCCGCCCATACCTGCAACGTTCTCAAGAACGCTGTCAACGTTCTGCATTGAGTAGCACTTACCGATCGCCTTATTGATAGCAGATGTTGTTGCAAGAACAGGAACTGTATCCATACCTGTAGAAACCTTGATGTCCTCGAGGACGATGAAGTTTACAGGATCATTGGTCGCAACGGTAAGACGTTTACCCTGTACATTGATAGCGATTACTGTGTGCTTTCTTGCCAGAGCTTCAGGAACCATCTGAACCGCATCAGAATTGATCTCAACGTTATCGAGGTCAACATACTGAACTCTAAGGTTGCCGGCCAGTGCCTTTGCGAAGTTAACTTCTGACATGAATCCCAGTTCAACAACAACGTCACCAAATTTCTTTGCTCCGTTGGATGCTTTCTGAGCTTCAAGTACCTGCTGAAGCTGCTCGCTTGTAATCAGCCCTTGATTGACTAAGTAGTCACCAATTCTCTCGTTTCTCATAAAAAACCTCCGCTTATTTTCTGAATACGACCGGTATCCGTCATACCGACCGATATTCTAAAATTGTACTTGAATTTTCCATAATTTATGTTATAATAATATTATGTACATTTTAAATATGAAGGAGGGGTAAAATCATGTTCGGATTTGAGGATATGCTCCACAGTGAATTTACCGAGCTGCCATTCAAGATCATGTTTTACGTCATTATTTTCCTATTCGGAATTTGTATCGGAAGCTTTCTTAATGTAGTTATCTACAGGCTTCCCGATCCTGACAGTCCGTCGATTCTCGGAATAGGACAAACCAAAGAGGATAAGGAAAAGGCTTCTCACTGCATGACCTGCGGTACGAAGATCAGACCTATTGATCTTATTCCTGTTTTCAGCTGGATAATGCTGAGAGGAAAATGTCATAGCTGCGGTTCTAAGATATCCGCCCGCTATCCGCTGGTAGAAAGCCTTAACGGTCTTCTTTACGTTCTGACGTTTTTTGTTCTGGACATTAATGTTAAATCCATAATAACCTGCGTTCTGATGTCTTTCCTTATATGTATAGGATTCATCGACTGGGATACCAAAGAGATATACGTCAGCATGATAGCTGTTGTTTTGCTCCTTGCTGTCCCGCTTCACATTTTCTACTCTATGGAGCATGAAGATGTTGCTTTGAAAAGCCGCATCATCGGCGCGTTCATAATCAGTGTACCATTCTTTGTCATTGGTGAGGTAAGCCGCCCGATCATCAAGAAGAAGTTCGGAGAAGACTTCCGTGCCATTGAACTCGGTGATACATATCTTATGTTTGCCGCAGGAGCTTTCCTTGGAACACAAGCTGTTATCACTTCAACATTCATCGGAGTTATAGTTGCTGCAATCGGTGGTCTTATAAACAAGTATGCCACCCAGGATTCAAAATTTGCTTTCGGACCATTCCTTGCAATAGGAATCGCCGTTGGTTCATTATGTGGTAATCAGATAGCACAGTGGTATCTAAACCTGCTAAGTGCTAAATAAAAGAAAATAAAGTACAGGCAGCAGCATTGACTGCTGCCTGTTTTTTACTTATGAATCAATTTCATCAGTGAAACAGTAGATAAAGTAGATATCCTGATCGAAATCAACGGTATCATCAAGAGATGTCATAGAGAATGCATATCCTGATTCAGCTGCTGTCTGTAATCTGATCTTGCCGTCAGTCGGATCCTTCATTGGTCTTGTCTGACCAACGCCTGCACCAACTGATCTGCCGTTTCTGTGTGCGATATTTGTAAGTGGAAGATTTACTATCTGAACAGCACACGGTGTAGCAAATGCAGTATAGTTATATGGTACTGCAGCTCCTGAATTCACACACTCAACAGTTCCGCTGTTTTTCTTGTTCAGAACAATTGAAAGCGCTAATCTTGCAGCATTGATCTCAGTTGAACTATTATTAAAGTCCTTGTCAAGCACCTTATAATCGACACCTGATTTTACATCGGAAGGTGTAACAGGTGAAAGTAGGGACTTATCCTTTGGGATAAGCTTTGAAACACCGAGTGAATAGCTAAAATCGTAAGCTGCGTCCTTTGCATCAAGGAAAGCAGGGTTAAGTTCAGCTACCTCTTCGTCGAAAGCGTCTTTATCGACTTTAGCGTCTTCCTTTGAATTAAAGGAATAAACACGCTGTGTTATCTGACCCTTCTTTACCGGATCACCGCCAGCCAGTTTGCCATCTTTATTTACTAATCTGACAACATGGATCTTACCGTTAATATAGTTTACATTTTCACCATCAGTTGTATACACAACTTCATTAAAATGGCTTTTTCTGAAATTCTCAACATACTGTGCAAGCTTTTCGCTGTTTGCATCGCCATCATTTGTCAGTCCCATTTTATTTGCTGAACCAACAAAGACATCTTCTGCATATTCAAGCTTTGTTTGCAGATACTGCTGAACATTGTTTGCATACGCATATGTCTTTTCAGACATTGCTGTATTTTTGAACATATTCGATACAGGGTCAATAAGCACCATTACGCCGACCATAAGTATTGAGAATATCGCCATTACAACAATGAGCTCGATGAGAGTAAAACCTTTTTTAATATGTTTCATCATATCTTTACCTCCACCGATCATGTTGTAGGAGCAGTTGTAGGCTGAACATCGAAGAATTCAAGGTTGAGACCGCCATTGGCTCTTTTTCTCATATCTTCGATCTGCTCAGGCGTCATACCGCCTGTAACAAGACCTTCTGTCTGGTACTTATCAGCCTTCATATCAACCTTTACCTCAGGTCCGTAAGTCTCTTCGAGAACTACATCCTCGCCTGCTGCATTGGTTGTCTTAACGTAATAATGACCTTCGCTTCCTACATTGAGCTTAACAGAAATGTCGATCTCAGATGTAGGCAGTTCATCACCTGCAGCGTCCTCAGTTCTATGATTAGCTGCATATGGTGACTGAACCTGTACCTTGTTCTTTAAGTTGTTTCCAGCTCGAGTTGTTGCATCTACATGAGTTCCTACAAGTATGAGCAAACCGCCCATAATTCCAAAGATAGCTATTGAGATTATCATCTCGATAAGAGTCATGCCCTTTAACTTTTTTTTGCTTTTTTTCATAAGAACACTCCTCCTTTATACTCCCATGAAGTAGCTTATCTCATATGAACCGAATACTGTTTCTACAACTTCTTTAACGTCACCTGAAGCTGAACCACCGGAGTTGATAACGCCGAAATTATTCTTTGCAAGTTCAACGTGATCGAACATAGCGCTACCGATGATCGGTTCATTTAGTACTCTTTCAACGCCGTAGACGTCTTTATACTTTACTGTATAGGCACCTGCAACGTTACCGCTGTAAGTTGTCAGCGGACACATAAATGTTCCGATGAGAGTTACGTTATTTGTACACTTGATCTTTGAGCCTTCTGTACCGAAGTATTCAATACGCCATGTACAAGTACTTGGGTTAGTGGCATCAATTAACTGACCATTTTTGAAACCATCCTTGATGATAGCTCCCTTACCAATAGTCAGTGTCTTATCAATAAGGAATCTTACTGTACCTTCACTGGTATCGCAAACGATCTGCTTACCGTCCATGCCTTCATGAAGCATCATGTTGTTTCCGTCGTCCTGATCGAATTTTACATTTCTGAGAACGACCCAGATAACATCTGTTGACTTGATCTTGATCTGCTTAGGCATTTTAAACTCAGAACCGTCTGACTTACCTATTATACAAGATTTTGTAATTGTATCGCCAGACCATGGTGAATAATAAGTTTCATTGCCTGCGAATTTCGATCCATCATCGTTGAATGCATATGGAAGATTGTTTTCGATAGGATCCTCACCTTCAGGAGTTTCTATACAGAACTCTTCAGGAACAGCTGTATAGTATACATCCGGCTTATATGATCCATCGGGATTGAGGTTAAGATCACTTCTCATTTCATCAAGATTCTTGATGATCTTTGTTTCAGGGTGTACTATGAAGCCTTCTGTATCGCTGTCTTCACCAAGGATAGCTTCACGAGTCATCTTTGGAGGATATGCATAACCAGCCTCTTCATATGTATGGAATGTTTTTGTTTCCTTGCCAACAGCCTCGTCTCTTGAAACAGGTGTTGTTTCGCCGACCTTAGTATAATAAGTATGCTTTGCAGTATCCTTATCTACTTCTTCAACTACGTTTCCTTCATCGTCAACCTTGTAATACACGTATTCATCGTTGGTTCTTTCGTTATTACCTGTACCATCAACATAAACTACTGAAGGATCATTAGGATCAGCCTTATAAATAGTCTTATCATTAAATGTTACAGTATTGATATTTTCACCGTAAGCATTTGTAACGTAATAAGGAACTGATGTACCCCATTTTGCGCCTTCAGTCGCAAGACTCTCGTCTGTTAAGACATAAATGCCGTAGTCCTGGAATTTTACTCCGTCAATTTGTCCGCCATTATCGCCCCAGCCATCATTCTTGTCTGTAATTCTTGAGCCTGACTCGTCATCGCCGGGTAATCTTATATGCCATCTCCAGCCGTCAGCTGAATCCTGGAATGCCTTACGGAATTCGTACTGATCCTCACTCAGCTCAGTATTCTCGAATACAAAGTTGCGTACTTCCTTATAGCCCGGTAATATTTCATCTGTATGCTCAACATAGCCTTCCTTGACTACATCTGCCTCATATGTTGTATCACCGTCAGCAAATACTTTGTTACAATAAACCTTATCCCATGCTGAGAAATTTGAATCAGCGCTTATATGGAGCTCGCCCTTAACAACGATTTTACCTGTAACAACAACGTTCTTGCCAAGGTAGCAGTTTCTGTCTACTCTCAGATCGCCTGCGATCTTCATATTCTGGATAGTAAGATCGCCCTTTACATAAAGGTTACCGCCGCCGTTTGATACAAACTGTGAATCGGTCTTGTTTACGTATGAACTGGTCCATGAATAGAGATTACAGCCAAGATCATTTGATCCAAGGTAATTATGTCCCTTGTAGATGATCTGATCCTTAGCCTTTAATGATTCTGATCTCGGATCGGTTGCATCTGTCATTTCCTCAGCAGAGAAATCTCTTTCACTTGCATCACCAGGATACTTCAGCTTTATAAAATCTGTATCGCTGTAATCGTCCATAAGATAAACGTCAGCATTTCCGAAATCAAAACCATACGATACAGAACCGTCATTCTTTCTGACATCAAGTGTGCCTATGAATACGTTATATGGTCCCTTTCCGTTACCCTGTACAAGGTTAACAGTACCGTTCTGTGAAGCACCTACAGTACCGTCGATGTAAAGGTAAGGAACTTCCTTCTGAGTGTAATTAGAATCCATTTCATAATTTACATTCATGAAGTTGCTGTTTCTGAGCCAGAGATTGCCCATTATTATTGTCTGTGAATAAGGCTTCTTACTTGTATCAGTAGGTGCCTTTACGTAGAAATTCGAGCTGCCTGTACCTGTTGCAAGTGAACCGTTGATAAAGGAGATCTTTGTTTCTACAGATGTATTGTTGTGCATTGAATACATACCGGTATTGTCCTTTGAGATACCAACACCGAGACCACCTGTAATAAGCGCACCGTTCGGGAAAGCGTTACCGCCGACTTCCTGGAGACCGTCAAGTCCGCCAGGTTCAGTCTTTGAGCTTCCTGAAGGCATCTTGCGAACGTAGGCAGAAACAGTTTCCTCTTCCTTACCTACTCGGCAGGTTGCTGTTATTCTTACTGTGTTAACCTCGACCCATTTCCAGTTACCGTCTTTTTTAGGGTCAGTAAAAATATAGTCTTTTTTACCTGTGTCAACAGGTACTATTTCGATATGATTCGGCACCCATTCCTGTTTACCTGAAGCGTTTGTGAAATAGTAACCGATCTGTCCAAGTGACTTATCATTAATGATTACCTCAGGATAGAGCGGATCTGTTGTCATATTCTCTATCGCAGCCGGCAATCCGGGGTCACGCGCCATAGCTTGTGTAAAGCTTTCAATTGCTGCTCTTGCTGTATAACTTGCCTGTGATGACGAGTACGATTTATGCGCTCTGTTACTCGATGCCGAGGCAAGCGCAAGTGTTCCCGTCAGGAAAATTATAAGCAATGCCATTACACACACTACAGTAAATAAAACTGAGCCTTGTAATGTTTTCCTTTTCTCCGTTTTCATTTTCCTAACCGCCTTTCAAGTTATGAACCTTTATAACTTAGCGTGTAATGTAGATAATATCTATCTTATTCTACAGCTGCAGGAACAGTATCAACGTCTGGCTCTGGCATCTCAAATACTGAATAAAGTGTTATTACTATACTTACGTCAGATGTATTTTTTATTACCTGATTTTCACCAACTTCGACCTCAATAACATCCTCGCTCTCTCCCTCAGGGAAAGGAACATTTGCTTCTTCAGCCTTGTTCTTACCGAATGTATAGTCGGATATCTGTACTGAATTTACCAGTACGTTCTTGTCGAAATTCTTGAGTGCATCAAGGTACTTCCAAACATTTGCCTTTGTTCCCTCAATGTTTATACCGTACTGAGTCTGGATTATAGACTCCTTAGCTCTCTGCTCAAGTGCCTTCTGCTCTGCGAGAGAAGCATTGTAATCAGCTGAAAGTGTGCCGTTTACGTCAGCAGACTTACGAAGTTCGTCAAGTGAGTCAGAATTATCGCCATAATAGTAGTTGATAGGTGAAAGCTTTGACTTACCGAGCTCAACGCTCTTGAGCTTTACTTTGCAATCATCTGCGAACTTCTGCATATACTTATCAATAACAACAGGGTTATTGACCTGGTCAACAGGTACGAATTTTTCTGCGATTTCATTTGTATCCTTATGTATCTTCTTGATAGATTCCTGAAGCTTCGGGATCTCACTGATCTTTGCTTCGATCTTTCTTCTTGTCTCCTGAACTTCAGTAAGGATTTTCTGATTTGTATTGAGTTCTTTTCTCTTAGGTTTTACCAATGCAAAGAAGCCGATCGCAAGAATAGCTACTGCAATAAGGAATGCAGCTATTATCTTATCTCTATAATTAAGTTTCATTAGTCGTTAGCCTCCTCTGATTTATCCGAATCTTTCTTAGAACTATCTTCAGCCTGATAAGCGCTCTTTTTACTCTTGAGCTCAACTCCTGATGTGAATGTAACTCTGTCAATCTTTTCATTTGTTTCCTTATCAGTTGTTGATGTTGCAGCATATCCGCCGTATGAAGCAGCTCTGAAATACGGGCTCTTTACAAGATTTGCTGTGAAATCTGACGGTGTTTTCTGTGAATAATCTTCCTTCTTGCCGTCATATTCAACTGAGAATGTTATCTTTCCTTCAGAGTACTGTGGACTTGATATCTTATAGTTCTTTATATCTATAGCCTCGCAGGTATCCTTAAGGATCTTTTCGAGCTCGTCGTATACGGGGCCTTCGATACAAGGCTGTGAAAGATAAGCGGCATCTGCGTTGTTTACCTTTGTATAGTAAGCATTTACAGTCTTTTTAAGTTCTGTAAGGTGATCGTGATGTCTGATCTTTTCAGAAGTGCTTTCGCTGTTGATGAAGTTATTGCAGTCTTCTATCTTGTTTTCTACGCTGTTATTTCTGAAGAAGTAGTACGCATAAACACCGCCTGCGATAACTAATGATCCGATAAGAGCGCCGAGCATAGCAACGTTTCCTGAGCTCTCGTTTCTTATCCTCTGCTTAACAGCAGTTCCGATGTCAGTATCAAGAAGGTTGATCTTCTCGCTCTCTCTGTTTCTCTTGAACATAGCGCCGATAGCGTTTGCGTAGAGAGAGAACTCAAGATTTTCGTGACCGTGGATCTGTGGAGGAACGTTGATAAGACTTGTCTTGAGGTCGAGTTTTTCGAGCTCATCTGTAAGTCTTACATACTCATGAGTATCGCCGTAGAAGATAACGTTCTCGATGGACTCACCTGTGTTACGGCTTCTGTGGAACTGGAGCATACGGAAGATATTCTCGTTTACTGCCTCGAAAACGTAGTCTTCGGAGTAACCGTAGTCAGCCGAGTCGATGGAAGCGAATCGTGAGAACGAAAGCTGTCCCTGCTCATAGAGGTTGAGTGAGATGAAGTTGTTGTCTATCTGTACAGCGAGAAGAGGCATCTTGGATCTGATTCTTGTATCAGCAAGAAGAACCTTTGTGATACAGTTACAGCCGATCATAACTGATCTCAGCACGATACCGAGGAGCTTGAACATCTCTCTGTAGCTGTTAACGATCTCATAAGGACAAGCTGTAGCAAGTATCTTGTACGATGGCTCGCTTACTTCGCTGCTGTCCGCGTCACCTACTATAATGTATGAAACGCTGTATGAATCGTCCAGATTGAGTTCAGCCTGCATCTGGAGCTTAACTGTTTTCTGAAGGTCCTGACCTCTGCCCTTGGCAACTGTCATTTCCTTGAAGATCGTGAGGTTGGAGGAGATCGAAACGATCGCTTCCTTATCAGGCATCTTGTGCATTTTAAGCACATTGTTTATAAGTGTAGCAACTGCGGGAACATCTTTAACGTGTCCGTTAACGATAAGTCCCTCTTCTACATTTACAGTTGCAGCAGAGCTGATCCTGATCTTTCCGCTGCTCTCTGCGCCCTTAACAACTCGTATATTTCTATCAGTAATATCAAATGAAAGCATTTATCTTTCCACCTTTCCTTGTTAATCGTTTTCGATGCTCTCGAGTGAGCCATAAAGTGCCGGGTAAACACCACATACTACCATTCCTATGATGAGACCCATGAAGATAAGAAGGACAGGCTCAATAATACCAACGAGTCGCTGAACGGCTGCGTCTGATTCTTCTTCGTAATAGTCAGAGGTTTTTTCGAGGATTGTATCGAGGGCACCTGACTCTTCACCAACGTATATAACTGAGCAGAACATTGGTTCAAATATCTCAGTACGTGTTATAGCTGCTGAAAGTGTTTCACCCTGTTTTACTTCATCGACAACACCCTCGAACTTTTCATCAATGTATGAATTGCCGAGAACGGCGGAAGCTCTTTCGAGACATTCTACCATTGGGATACCGCTTGAGTAGAGTGAAGAAAGTGTTCTTGAGAATCTACCTGTGTAGATCTTTGTAACGAGAGGACCAAATCCGGGTCCTTTAATAAGCATTCGGTCGAATTTCTTTCTGACGTTAGGCATCTTGAGTGCATAACTGATACCTGCAACAAGAGCGACAACGCACATGATAAGTATGTACCATTTCGTCCTCAGGAAGTCACTGATCGCGGCCATTATCTTTGTAAGGAGTGGCATCTTGCTCTTATCTTCAAACATATCAATGAATGTAGGCATGATAAACGTAAAGAGGAAGATTACGATTACGATACAGAGCGTTAAAAGAACGATCGGGTAGATCATAGCGCCTCTGATGGAGTTCTTCAGCTTATTTTCTTTTGCGTAGTGATCTGACATACGTGTCATTATGATATCCAGCGAACCACTACTTTCGCCTGCACCGACCATTGAGATCAGGAAGTCCGGGAATGAACCCGAATGCATTTCAAGAGTTGACGAGAAGGACTCACCTTTCTGAACGTTCTCGTAAATGTCCTGCCATATGGCTCTCGCCTTTTCATTCTCCTGTTCCTTGACCAGGATATCGATGGCTTTTACAAGTGTAAGACCGGAAGTCAGCATTGCACTCAGCTGTCTGCAGCAGAATGTAAGCTCTGTAGTTTTAAACTTGTAGATTGATTTTGCGTCACCTGAATCGCTTTCCTTGTAATCCTTGACATAAAGACCTTTTTCCTTGGCTCTCTGTAAGAATTCCTGCTCATTTTCCGCGTTTATAAGGCTTTTTACCTGTCTGCCCCTCGCGTCTTCAGCAATAAAGGAATAACTCTTCATGAAACCACCTCCATAATTAGATACTTGTGATGAACGTTTCTCACTGCCTTAATAATAACAATTATAACATTTTAAAAGTTACTTTTCAATCGCTTTTTTGACATAAATAATCTACCGTTTTTTATCAATATTTACTAACTTTTATACAAAAAGTAATATTAACTGGCTTAAACGGCTATTATACGTCGATTTACAGCGCATAAAGGCAGCACAATATCAGGCATTAGCACACTGATACCAAACATTGTTAAACTTCCACAATAATTATATCACACACACTTTTAAATTGCAACATTAAAGCCCACTTTTCTCACTAAATTTTACAGAATTGTAAACTGCGGCAATTTGCATATTAGTAATTTAGTTATTTTGACTGTTATGCGGTAAAAAAAGCGACTTAGTTGCCTAAAAAAATGGGCAGAAGGGTGCGATTTAGTTTACAGATTTTACTATCACACATCGTTTATCCGTATTTATCGAAGTATACTATTATAATATACTGGTATAATTTAACGAATATGCAAAATGTATTTTAAATCTCCTGAATGACCTTCCACAGCTCTCTCGCAGTCTCGATGCTCACTCCTGCGGCTGCCGCCAGCTCCTCGGGAGATGCCTTGCAGAGATTCGCCTTCGTCTTGTACTTCATGAACAGCTTCGCTGCCTTCTTTTCGCCTATTCCACGTACTTTCAGCAGCTCTGAGCTGTACGTCTTTTTCTTGTGGCGGGAATGCATGAAGCTCACCGAATAGCGGTGGACTTCGTCCTGTATCCTCGTGACCAGATCAAAAACCGCTTTCAGGTCATTGATCTGTATCTCCCCGCCGCCCGCAGCAATGGCACGGGTGCGGTGCTTGTCGTCCTTGACCATGCCGAAAAGCGGGATATCGAGCCCGAGCTTACGGAGAAGCGGCGCTACCGCGTTCACATGACCCTTTCCGCCGTCAAGAAGTATCAGGTCCGGCGTTCTTGTGAAGAATTCGTCCCCCTCGCCGCTGACAATGTGCATCAGCCGTCTTTTTATGACCTCACGCATACTGCCGTAGTCGTTCTGGAGCTCCTGCTCTTTTATCGTGAAGCGCTTGTACGCCTTCTTCAGGGGTCTGCCGTCCTCAAAGACGACCATGCCAGCAACCATGGACTCCGACGATAGGTTGGATATATCGTAAGCCTCGATATATCGCGGCGGCTTTGCAAGTCCAAGGCTCCGTCCAAGCTGTTCCAGCGCTATCACTTCCCTGCCCGTCCTGTCATTTTTCAGAGCTGCATATTCTGCGCTGTTGTTTTTGGCAAGCCTCAGCAGTTCCATCTGCCTGCCCTTCTGCGGCACATGGAGCTTCACCTTATGTCCTGCCTGCCCTTCGAGCATTTCCGCGATAAGCTCGCTGTCCTCGGGCAGATGATCGACAATGACAGAGTGGGGAAGATCAGTACGCTTATAGTAAAATTGTAACATGAACTGACTGAGAATATCTTCACCGTTATCGGGAAGCGGAAGCTCAAAGACCGCCTTGTCGAAAAGCCTGTCTTCACGGTACATCAGCACGGAAAGATACAGTCCGTCATAGAACTCCGCAACGCCGATAACATCGGCAGAATCGACTCCGCTGTTGATGATCTTCTGCTTCTCCGAAGCCTTCTTTACGGCTATGATACGATCTCTGAGCATCGCCGCTCTCTCAAAGTCAAGCTCCTCTGCCGCACGGTTCATCTCCGCTTCCATACGCTCCACAGACTGCGCACTTCCGCTCTTTATGAACTCTATCGCCTGTTCAACGGCACTTCGGTAGTCCTCAGCACTTATCCTTCCTCGGCAGACTCCCATGCACTGCTTGATATGATAGTTGAGACACGGACGGCTTTTGCCGAAATCCTGCGGAAATTTCCGTCTGCAAGTCGGCAGCATGAACACGCGGTTCACCTCATTTACCGCCTCTTTTGTGATAGCTCCGCTTGTATACGGACCGAGAAAACGACCACTCTGTTTTGTGTTTTTTTCATTCGTTATACGAGGATACTCCTCATCTGAAATACGAATATAATGATATCCCTTGTCGTCCTTCAGGAGGATATTATACTTGGGTTTATGCTGCTTTATGAGACTGCATTCCAGCAGCAGTGCTTCGTACTCGCTGTCCGTGACAATGAAGTCATAGTCATAAACATTTGAGACCATTGCAGCCACCTTAGGAGTGTGATCAGGATTCTCGCGGAAGTAGCTGCTCACACGGTTGTGAAGATTTTTCGCCTTGCCGATATAGATTATGGAGCTGTCCTTTTTACGCATTATATAGACCCCCGGTGAGGTCGTCAGCTTTGCTGTCTTTTCGCGCAGATACGGCAGTCTGGGATTCATACACGCTCTCCTTTCATTTTCGTCGTCTAAATAACAGGGCGCACAATGTGCGCCCTATACTTACGGATATTTGCCGAACGGGCAGATCAAGCTCGGTGCTTATACAGAAGTTTTTACGTGAGATATCGAGGGGAACCTTTCCTAAGAATGGGTCCCCCCGATAATTTCGTGTAAAGTTTCTATATGAGTACTCCGCTAATGCCGTCCATTATTTTACTAACGCCTCTTTCTGAGCTGTCTGCGGATATAGCGGAACACCTCGTCCTCGCCCTTATCGCGCAGCATCACCAGCAGGAACTCCAGCTTCCGCGCAGTAGTCTCCTCAATAAAGCGCTTGTGTTTTCCACGCTGAAAGTACTCCAGCGGCATAGAATCATTGTAATTTCCCTTGTTGTATATCTTGGAAGCTGCAACACGGTCGCAGAACATCTCAAATATAAACACGTCAGGCATTTTCACAGGCTCATTTCTCTTCGTGACGGGGTTATAGTCCGTCCAGTACTCGAAATGATGGCGGTTGCGTCCTTTATGGTGCATCCACGCCTTTGAAGCGCCGAAAAGCTCTCGTTCACGCTCGTTAGGGCTTCTGTTGCCCTGATAATACTTCACACCGGGGATAAACTCTGTTGGTGAGAACTTGGACAGATCATGGGTAAGTCCACGCCACGGTATCCCTGCTTTTATGCAGTGTTTCAGCACCATATGGCGATGCTGCTGCACTGTTTTCAGATGTCCGAAAAAGTTATCAAAAAGCATTGGCAAACACCTTACCATAGCTTCCGTTTATATCAAGTACACTTTCCTTCTCGATGAGCTTACCGCTGATTATGCGCCTGCCCTCGCAGTATCCCGGGTCGGTCAGCTTCTTTGCCATGATACCCACGGACACCTCTGCCATTTTCGCCAGATCTACCTCGACCGTAGTTATTGTGGGTATGCATATGCTTGACACTGTGTAATTGTCGTATCCTACAACGCTTATATCCTCGGGAACTCTTACTCCCTTGGTCTTCAGGGCAGATATTACTCTGAAAGCGGTCTCGTCGCAGTTGCATACGAATGCGGTAGGCATCTCGTCGGGGAAATTGATCTTATCATTGAGGATCCCGCGCTCATTTCGGTCGCCGATTATCCATTCCTTGCGGAATTCGAGCTCATTTTCCATGATGCACTTGACATATCCGAGGTAACGGTCATTGATGCTGCTCGTCGCATTGAGAGTACCGAAGAAGCCTATTTTTCTGTGCCCCTTTTCCACAAGATAGTCGGTTATCATATAGCTGCCGTTGAAGCTGTCGGAAATGACCGCGTCAACAGCGTACCTGTTATCATAAAAATCAACGAATACCAGCGGTATCGAAAGTTTGCTGAGACAGTTTATGTAGTTCCTGTGTACCTGTCCTATGACGATAACGCCGTCCACCTTGCCGTCGATTATCATATTCGGCAGTATAACGTTCTTTTCGCTTTCAGCTGTTACACATTCGTACACTGTACAGACATTCATCTGAGACAGCTGATTTGATATGCTTGCTGTGAGTTCCCAGTAAAATGTGCCCCTTGCCCCCACAAAGCGCTCAGAAGTCAGGATACCCACGTTCTTGCCTATCTTTGGAATGGACAGACGCTTTTTCTCGCTCTTGGTATTTGACGGTTTGTATCCCATTTTTTCGGCAGTTTCGCAAATCTTTTTTCTCATCTGTTCGCTGACACCGTCACGGCCTGCAAGTGCATTTGAAACAGTAACCACACTTACTCCGAGCTTTGTGGCGATATCGAGCATTTTTACACCGTTTTTCATAATACCCCCTGTTATTTAGCTTCAAGGCATACCCATATAAGCTTTTTTGCCGTAAAACAGAGCTTTACGGATTAAATTAACAATATATATTATACCATGTTTTAAGTAATAAATAAAGCACTTCGCAAAATTTTGTTGAATTTGCTAATAATTGAGGAGTTTTATTGTGCATTTTGCAGTTCGACGGAGGGATATCCTCCGCCGATATCAGCTCCTTTTTCCGCCATATTCGGGCAGAAACGGGTACATTTCGTCACCGGCTTCGCGCTCATCAGCTTTTTCGGCAGACACAGGGATAAGTCCTGTCACATCTCCCCACGATGCCGACGGACAGATGTACTCATTCGGGGCGATCTCATCTGATAGCTTCTTTTTCATTTCATCATCTCCCGATGATATTATGCGTGAAAACAGGTCTTTTATTCTGCCGATTGACAAAACGAAGTTTTCAATTTATAATATTAGTATCAAAAACTTACTTGAAGCGGTGAAACAATGAACGAAAAACTCAAACTAATAAGACAGCCCGTAAAAACAACATCAACTGCAGCTTCTGTGCGCAGCTCCGCCCTGATACTGCTATTCGGAACAGTTCTCGGACTTTTCTCAAAGTGGCTCGACGCTCTCGCACCAAACGACGATATATGGTGGCAACGCATTATAAGCAGACTTGATCTGAACAACGTATTTTCCGAGTTCGCCATATGGCTGCTCCTTGCGCTGATAGTATCGGTCTACAGCTATACTCCGCTTAAAGCCGCGATAAACACGTTCCTCTTCTTCGGAGGTATGTGCGTCGCATATCACGTTTACACCGTAGTGTACTGCGGATTTGACCCGTCCGACTATATGAAGATATGGTACGGAATAACGCTGATATCGCCTCTTTTGGCAGTAATATGCTGGTACGGAAAGAGCTCTCACCCCGTATCCATTGCCGTTGATACGGTCATCTTCGCAGTCATGGCTTGCGTTTGCTTCTCGATAATGATGATATCTTTCGGCTTCAAAAGCCTTATAGACACTGTGATATTCGGCTGTGCGATACTTGTGATATACCGCAGCCCGAAGCAGATAACCATATCCGTTATCGCAGGAATAGTGCTTGCATTTCCGCTGAGCCGCTTCGTAAACATAGTGCTCCCGAGCTGATATACAAAAACAGGCAGATGTTTAAAACATCTGCCTGTTGCTTTTTATTCTTCGATATTATTGTTCACTGTCTGAGTGATGTTAGGCTTTTCGCCTTCGTCAGCCTCAGGCTTCGGAACAAGCTTGGGAGCGTTCGGCTCATACTTGAGTATGATATTCTTGATATTTTCGTCAAGAGTAAGGTTATATGTCATTTTAAGAGCCATAAGGGCATTCGGGATATCATTATCCATGAGATAAGTTGCCGAAAGCTTTGCAGCTACCGAAACTACGTCCTCGTTAGGACCGAAAGGTATATCATACTTCTTCATAGTTTCCAGTATCTCCTCGCGCTCAGGTTTCCTTATAGGACTGCCCTTACGCTCGGCAAGATCTCTCATTTCCATAGGAATGGCAGGGTGAGGAGCAAACATTACGCTTGCAGTCAGGAAAGTAGCTGCGTCATCATACTCGCCCATATCTGTGAGAGCATATCCCACATTGGCATAGCATCTTGCGATAGCTACAGGAGAAGAAGCGACCTTGAGAGTCTCCTTGGTGGTTTCGATGACCATTCTCTTGTTTTTCAGGAGCTTATACACCTCTGCCAGCTCGAATCTCGGGCCGCAGTCAAGGGGATTATACTCCAGAGCCTTCTCCAGAACGGGAATAGCATCAAGAGGTGAACCTGTTTCAACAAGGGTATAAGCATATGTAGTTATGAATGTTCCGAAATCAAAAGGAGTACGGTTAAGTATCTTGTCGTCAGGCTTGTATTTGAGCTGATAAAGATTATCCTCAAATGGATTCCTGAGTGAAACGAACCTTGCATTTTCGCCTTCTCTGTACTCGATTATTATCTTCTTGTAAAGGCGCTCTGCACGTATCTTAGCTTCGTTTATATTCTTCTCGCTTATGAGCTTTACGATATCGTCGTGGAACTCATCGAGTCTTTTTCCGTCGATGTGAGTAAGTCTTTCGATCTCCTCTTTCTGTTCCTTCGGCATTATCTCCATGAGCAGCTGTGTAGCTGCTTCAAAGCCTGCTTTGTTCTTCTCGTTAACGAAGCGCTCTGCCTCGCTGCGGAGAAATTTATTGTCTTCCTCGTCAGAGCCTGTGAGCTTAGCTCTCAGCTCCTCAAGGATCTTGTTTTCTGCCATTGAATTTCCTCATTTCATTTGGGTTCTTGATAGATCAGAAGCCTCTCTTGGACATTTCCTTCTTGAACTTAGCGTCGATCTTGTCCTGCTTCTTCTTTGCCTTCAGTTCAGCCTTGGACATATATCTTACGTCCTTTTCAGCAGGCTGCTTCATCTGAGGCGGAGCAGCATTGCCTCTGCGCTGAGGCGCCTGCGGTGCCTTGTACTCATCGAATACAGGAACTGCCTGCTGAGCCTGTACAGCCTTCTGCTTCTTTACTGTCTCATCGCCCATTGTGGAGAGAACATCCTCAACAGATGTGAGTACAGGGCTGTTTGCGTGAAGACCCTGGGTATCTATAAGGTTCTTGCCCGCATACTCCTTTGAGCTTGCGATAGCATTGATAAATGCCTGTGAAGTTGACTTGCTGTGCGGATTTACAGCGATCTTTGAGATATTTGCTGTAGGAACGCCTGTCTGCTGAACAGGTTTTCTCGGTACAGATGATCTTACAGGTGCCTGCTGTACAGGAGCTGCGGCTGCCCTCTGAGCCTGAGCTGCTGTCTGCTGTGCAGGTGCAGGAGCTGCCTGGCGAGGTGCCTGAGCTGTCTGCTGCGGCTGAACAGGTCTCTGAGGATGAACGGGAGCCTGAGCCTGAACAGGTGCCTGAGGCTTTGGAGCCTGCGGTGCTGCCTGAGGCTGTCCCTGCTGAACGGGAACGTATACAGGCTGCCCCTTCTGGTCTACGCCTACGAGCTTCATCTGAACGTACTTGTATACAGGCTGGTTATTCGCATCATATCCTGCAAGCTGTGGAACTTTTATTATCTGAGGCTGCTGAGTCTGTGCCGGCTGTGCAGTTTCAGGTTTAGCTGTGTTAGTCTCTGCGCCAGCTCCGGGTGCAACATAATTATAATCACTCATATCGTAATACTCCTGTTCTGCCATTGTAGGCTCATTGTAGATAGGTGCGGAAATATCATCAAGCACCGGAGCCGAAATATCCGAAACTCCCGGGATATTTGCCGCGCTCTGTGCTGTAATGTCTGGAACTGTCGGGATATCGTCAAATACAGGTGCTGACATCTCCGGAACGGGTGGTATCTCGCCGAATTCGGGAGCTGTGAAAGGCTCCTCAGCAGGCAGCTCATCAAATACAGGGACTGTCGGTTCCTGATAATCAGCAATATCGTCGAATACAGGTGCTGTATACTCAGCAGCTGAAGGTACATCGCTTACGCCATGCTCAGGTGCAGCATCTGCGGAAGGTATCGTAAGTTCTTCCATTTCCTTCGGCATATTCTCGTCGTACTGAGGGTATACGGGAGCCTGCTCTGCGATCTCCTGCGATTCATAATTGTTGTACGCATAGCCCTGATCTGCCATGCCGCCGAACTCGCTGCCCTGAACGGCATACGGATCGGCTGTATCCTCGGCAGGAGCATACTCCTGAACAGGCTGTACATACTCGTTATTATAGGCATTGTTATCATATACGGGTGTCTGATTGTATACAGGAGCCTGTTCATAAGCAGGAGCACCTGTCTGATTGTCTATCGAGAACATCTTCATAATGTCCTCTTCCGTCTGTACCTGCTGCGGCTGACCGTAATCAGGCTGACTGTATGCGGGCTGTCCATAAGCAGGCTGACCGTATGCAGGATCCGTATTCACGTCAAGTCCGTCCATTTCTTCGGGTTCGTCATAATACATACCTGCCGCAGGATCTTCGGGAAGCGCAGATGACTGCGGTGACGGTATAGCGAACTGTGCGAGGAAATCGTCCTGAGGCAATACAGGAGCCGACTGTGATGAAGGTATAGTATCATCATCGGGCTTCTGGATAGCGAACTGTGCGAGGAAATCGTCCTCAACAGCAGGTGCGTTATTTTCCTCTGCCACAGGAGGTGTTATAGCGAATTCGGCAAGACTGTCGTCTATCGGTATGCCTGTACCGGGGATATTATTGACAGGTACAGCCTGCTGCTCAGCTTCAAGAGCGGCAGCCTCCTCGGCAGCGCGTCTTGCTTCCTCGGCAGCTCTTTTAGCTTCCTCGGCAGCTTTCTGCCTTGCCTCTTCCTCTTTTCTCTTTGCATCAGGGTCTCTTGTGATCTTTGCGGTAGTATTTCCGAGAGGAACGATGCCCTCATCAACAAGGCCCATTTTTTCGCGCTTTCTTTCTTCCTTGAGAAGGAGCGCCATTTCCTTTTTATCAGCTTTTATAAGTTTCTTGGCAAGATTAGCTTTACACTTTTCACAGGTTATCTCCTTCAGGTCAGTCATTCTTGAAGTTCTGTGGAAACGTGTCACATTTTCAGGCTTGAGAAGGTTGATACCGCAGCCTGTCTTTTTGTCATTATCGGTGCCATGAACCACATTATCAAATGAAGACGTTACCAATGTTATATCCATAGTCCTCTCCCAACCGCAGCAAAGCTACAGCTTCCGCTTTACGGCAGCGGACCGCCGATTTCCCGAATCGCCGTGGCGATAAACGGCCCAGAACAAAAATAGTCTGTACCGCAGAGTGCCTGTTGCGAATTACTACATACTAATATTATACATGACATTTCAAAAAAAATCAACACTTTCTTCAAAAATGACCGCTGAAATTATACCCAAATTAAAATTTTCGGTGAAAATAACAAATCGTTATTGATTTTTTGTCAGTTTTTTCGCGTATTGTTTAACTTAAATTAGGTAAATGGAGACAAGAGTTTCAGCGAAAAATAAGCCTTTTCCGCACTTTTTTCACGCTGCGCCCTATCAGATAGACCAAAATCATGTCCCCCAAACGTCATTATTTTATATAGACTAAAAAAAAAATAAAATCATGCATTTTACTCTTGCATTATCGCCGATTTTGTTGTATGATTAATAGTGTATTGGTAGATGCAGACATTTTTCTGCACTCTCCCAAACTTCTTTGAAGGAGGAAAAAACGTGAAACTCGTTTCAGTAGTAGTTCCGTGTTATAACGAGCAGGAAGTCCTGCCGATGTTCTATGAGGAGATCACCAAGGTAACAGGTCAGATGTCAAAGGCTCACCCGGAGCTTACATTTGAATATCTCTTTATCAACGACGGATCAAAAGATACAACTCTCGACATTCTCCGCTCACTGTCGGAGAAGGACAAGAGAGTAAGATATATTTCATTTTCGCGTAATTTCGGCAAAGAGTCGGGAATGTACGCAGGTCTTAAAAACGCAAAGGGCGACTATGTTGTCGTTATGGACGCAGACCTCCAGCACCCGCCCGCTTTCCTGCCAAAAATGTACGACTATGTGAGAACAGGCGAGTACGACTGCGCTACAACACGCCGTGTCAGCAGAGACGGCGAATCCAAAGTGCGCTCGTGGTTCGCAAGACTCTTCTATAAAATAATGAATAAGATATCCCAGACCGAAATAGTTGACGGTGCACAGGATTTCCGATTCATGACCCGCCAGATGGTGGACGCTATCCTCGATATGTCCGAGTACAACCGCTTCTCAAAGGGTATATTCAGCTGGGTAGGCTTCAATACAAAATACATCGAGTACGAAAACGTCGAGCGCCCCGCAGGTACTTCATCATGGTCGTTCTGGGGACTTTTCAAGTATTCGCTGGAAGGCATCATGGCTTTCTCAACAGCCCCTCTCGCTATCGCGTCACTGCTGGGAATCCTCACCTGCATCATCGCCTTCGTGCTCATCGTCATAACTATTATCCGTTCGATATTCGGCTGGCTCGATGCCCCTGACGGATACCCCACGATGCTCTGTCTCATATTCCTTTTCAGCGGACTCCAGCTCTTCTGCGTAGGAATTCTCGGACAGTATCTCTCCAAGACATACCTTGAGTCGAAAAACCGACCAATATACATTACAAAGGAAACCGAGGACATTTACCGTCAGCGCAAGGCAGACGCAAACAGTTCAGCTGCCGAAAATGAAAAGAAGTAACTGCGGGGAGGTGCGGAGATAGTGACTAAGCATATGAGACTTATCGTCTCAGTATTATTCATCGTCATCATAATCCTCACCATTGCTATAACCCGCTTTTATTCAAGCACCGACAAGCTCCCTGCTGTCGGCAATACTCAGCCCTCTGTGGTGAAGAAGCTCGGCACCGACGCTTCAGGCAACCGCATATTTCTGGACAGCAACGGGCTTTACGGCATAATCGACAGCAACAGCCGCCTGACAGTCTCACCCGAATGGCATGAGATAAACTTCACAGACGGCGATCTCTGCATCGCTTCCAAAAGAGTGAGAGGGAAAAAGCTCTACGGCTGCATAGATCACGAGGGCAATATCGAAGTCCCGTTCGTATATTCGTCCATCGACCGCGTAAATGTCAGGGATCAGACGCTCTATATCGCCAAGACCTTCGACAATCAGAAAAACGTGGTGTACGATGCAGACTTCACGCCCTGCTTCTCGCGTCCGTGGGACGAGTACTCTGTCAGCAACAATAACGAACTGGTGCTCACATTCGGCAATGCCACATATAGGTATTCCGCCGACTCGAACGGGCTTGTTCTCGCAAACGCCCTTATCAGCGGACAGACAATGAAGCACAGCTATGATTTCGAGATCATAAGCAGGAACCGCCTTTCAGAGCTCACTTTCTCGGCTATCGAAAAAATGGATCATGCGGTGAGCAGCTATATCGAATACGCCTTTACAGGTGACAGCACGGTACTTGCAGATATAGATGCAGTACCCTCGGCACTGTTCCTGACACTTTTCCCTGAAGATCATCAGATAATTGCCAAGCGGCTCTCAAATATCTCCGATGTTTCTGTTTATTCAGTCATCTCAGACGACAATCTGCTCCACTATGCAGTATCCGTTACCGCAGGGATATCCGTGTCATACAAGAACAATGAAGGCAAGATAAAGCGGCTCCGCGGCAACCACAAGGCTGAGATCGTATTTGAAGGCTCATCTGTCAATTCTCTCCGTGTAGTTTCGGCGCAGTTCAAGGACGATAAGCCCAATTATCCGAAGCAGTCCGCTTAACACTTCCGGGAATGCAGCTTCCGATCAGCTATAAACAGCACCGTCGGTATTTATAATCGGATCACGGAGGTCATCATATGTATAAAAAACTGACAGCTCTCGCCGCAGCTCTGCTCATTGCGGCAGCGAGATGCGGTAAAATAGACGATCAGGGCAGCAGCGAGGAAACAGAGAACGCTTCTCAGGCAGAAGAATCCACCGAGGAAGCTCCCGTGACCGAAACAGTGTCGGCTGACGGTACTGCCGAAACGACATCTTCTCCCGCGGAGGAAACTTCTCCGCCTTCTTCCGCAGCAAATGCGAAAGACGATGAAGAACCTCCCGTAAGCAGCATCAGCGTACTGTCATCTATGAAAACAGGCATGACAGAAGATGAAGTCCTTTCCGCGTCAGGCATGAACAATTATACCAGATACGAAGAAAACAGCGCAGTCGGCACTTACGAATACGAATACGCCATGGACTGCGATAACGTCTTCGGAACAGATCTGGCAGGTTATATGTTCGCCGAATTCGATTACTCCACCCATAAGCTCATATGCTGCGGCTATCACCTGGGCAGGATACTGACGGAAGGCTCCGACGAGTTCAATTGCTCGGAAGAACAGCTCAGCGAAGCATATAACAAGATAAAGGAACAGCTTATCGCCGAGTACGGCAACGGCTACGTTCCTCAGACTGTCTCAGGAGAGGGTATCCGCCAAGAACTCATGTGGGAGGACGGCTGCGACCAGCTCTGGGTCATGTACGGAATTGATCTCTGGAACGAAAACAGCGGTGTAAACGAGATCGTTGTATCGCGTTCAATAAATAGATAAAAGATAAAGGAGAATATTATCATGTCAAAAAAAGTTGCAGTTATCATGGGAAGCGACAGCGACTTCCCTGTTGTAAAATCAGCTCTCACTGAACTGAAAAAATACGGCGTTGAGTTCGAGTGCCGCGTAATGAGCGCTCACAGAACTCCTGCCGAGGCTTGCGAATTCGCTTCAAACGCAAGAGCTAACGGCTTTGGCGCTATCATCTGCGCAGCAGGTATGGCTGCTCACCTTGCAGGCGTTGTTGCAGGTCACACAACTCTCCCCGTTATCGGTATCCCCATGAAGTCAAAAGCTCTTGAGGGCGTTGACGCTCTGCTGGCTACAGTTATGATGCCTCCCGGAGTGCCAGTGGCTACAGTCGGCATCGACGGCGCAAAAAATGCAGCTGTTTTAGCTGTACAGATACTCGCTGTCGCTGACGAGGAGCTCGCCGCAAAGCTGGCTGCCGAGAAGAAAGCTATGGCTGACGGAGTTATCGCTAAGGACAAGGCTTTACAGGAGCAGATAGCAGCTCTCTGAATCCGCACATAAAAAGTTTCTGCGTTAGGAGGCACATTTATGACACCTGCTGAAAGAAAAGAACGTACAGAAAAACTGCTGGCTGAGAAAGGCATCGGCATCAATCCTAACCTTCCTCTCACAGAGCCTGCTTCCGAGATCGAGCTGAAAAGTACCGATGATATATGCAAACGCGCTGTTGCAGCTCTCCTTTCTACTCAGGTGGGTATAGAGCTCAGCGAACAGCATACCGAGGACGCAGCTTCATTCGTCAATCTAATAGATCACTTCGGAGTAAGGAACGTCCTTAACTCCAAGGAAGAAAAGCTTATAAACGGTACTGCAACTCAACAGGACGTTACCGACGTTGTATGGGAATACGAATGCTACTGGGCTCTGGTATGGGCACTGGGACTTATTGATGATATCTCCGATGCAAGCGGCATTTGCGACTGTCTCACAGCTATCCGCCTTGTATCAAAGTGCAGCGGCTTCGAGGACTTCAAGTCCAGGTGCAAGCTCCGCAGCAAGGACGAGATCCTGGATATGCTCGACCTCTATTACCGCTATCACTGGGCTGTTGTACAGCATGAGCATATCGACAGCAGCTGTCCCATCGGCAATCTTGTTGGAGATGTGGTATTTGAGCGCAGACGCGGTCTTGAATGGCTCATCTGCGATACAGAAGACTGGTACGATATCTCTCTTGATACATAATTATGAGTAAATTCAATACATTGCTTTTTGATCTGGACGGCACTCTTACCGATTCTCAGGAAGGCATAATAAATTGTATGCGCTGTGCAGTTGAAAAAATGGGCTATGATATGCCCGAGGATACGCAAAAATTCCTCGGACCGCCGCTGTATCAGTCCTTCGCCGAGTTTCTCGGCATGAACGAAGAACAGGTCAATGAAGCAGTAAAAATATTCCGCGAAAGATACTCCACTGTCGGACTTTTCGAGAACCGTGTCTATGACGGTATCTCCGAAATGCTCCAAAGGCTGAAAAACGACGGTTTGCGGCTCATGGTCGCCACAAGCAAGCCGCGTGACTACGCTGTGCGTATACTCGAAAGATTCGGGCTTCTCCCCTTCTTTGAAGTAGTCGGCGGAGCAGAACTCGACGGCACTCGCAACTACAAGCACGAGGTCATCGAGTACGTCCTTGAAAAAGCAGGTATCACCGACAGAAGCGGAGTTCTCATGATAGGCGACCGAAAACAGGACGTTCTCGGCGCTCACAAGACAGGTCTGAAATGTATGGGTATCCTATGGGGCTACGGCTCGTATGAGGAGCTCACCGAAGCAGGAACAGATCTCATCGCAAAGACTCCTAAGGAAGCAGCAGATATGCTGTCGGCATAATTTTTCAAGCTTACAATTTCCGCGATGATGCGGAATTGCATATACAATCATTTATATAATTCTCAAGGAGGAATTTTAAAATGTCAAACATCGAAAAGAAGGAACAGCTCTATGAGGGCAAGGCAAAGAAGGTCTATGCTACAAATGACCCTAATCTCGTTATCGTTGATTACAAGGACGACGCTACAGCGTTCAACGGCGAGAAGAAGGGCACTATCTCAGGCAAGGGCGTTATCAACAACAAGATGACAAACTTCATGTTCAAAATGCTCGAAAAGGAAGGCGTTCCGACTCATCTCGTTGAGGAGATCAGCGATCGTGAAACAATCGTTAAGAAGGTTTCCATCGTTCCCCTTGAGGTAATCATCAGAAACGTTGCAGCAGGCAGCTTCTCAAAGAGAATGGGTGTTGAAGAAGGCAAACAGCTCCTCTGCCCTATCCTCGAATTCAGCTACAAAAACGACGATCTCGGTGATCCATTTATAAATGATTATTACGCTCTCGCACTCGGTATCGCTACACAGGAGGATATCGACACTATCTCCAAGTATGCTTTCAAGGTAAACGAGTTCATGGTAAAGTTCTTCAAGGGTCTCAACATCGACCTCATCGACTTCAAGATCGAGTTCGGTAAGACTGCTGACGGCACTATCATTCTCGCTGACGAGATTTCTCCTGACACCTGCCGCTTCTGGGATTCAACAACTCACGAGAAGCTCGACAAGGACCGCTTCCGCAGAGATATGGGCGGCGTTGAAGAAGCTTATCAGGAAATCATGAAGCGTCTGATGGGAGAATAAGCTATGGGCGGTTTTTTCGGAGCAGCATCAAATAATGACTGTGTGACCGACGTATTCTTCGGAACAGACTATCACTCTCACCTCGGTACAAGACGAGGCGGCATGACTTCATGGTCCGAGGAAAACGGCTTTCAGAGAAATATCCACAGTATCGAAAACTCACCTTTCCGTACAAAATTTGAAAACGACGTTGTTAATATGAGAGGCAAGCTCTGTATCGGCTGCATCAGCGATACAGACCCTCAGCCTATCCTCGTCCGCTCAAAGCTCGGACTCTATGCAGTATGTTCTGTAGGTATAATCCGCAACGCTGACGCTCTGGTAAACGAGCTCCTCGAAAAGGGCTGCGCTAACTTTGAAGCTATGAGCAGCGGCAGCATCAACTCAGGCGACCTCATCGGCGCTCTTATCGCACAGAAGGACTCCTTCGTTGAGGGTATCCGCTATGCACAGGAGAAGATCGAGGGCACTATGTCACTCATTATCCTCACAAACAAGAGCATCATCGCTGCAAGAGACCAGTTCGGCAGACTTCCTATAATCATAGGCAAGAGAAGCGACGGCTACTGTCTCTCAACAGAATCCTTCGCTTTCCAGAAGCTGGGATATACTACTTATAAGGAGCTTCTCCCAGGTGAGATAGCTGAGCTCACAGCCGACGAATGTAAAACTCTCGCAGAGGGCGACGCTTCAAAGATGAAGATCTGCACATTCCTCTGGACATACTACGGCTATCCGAATGCTGTATACGAGGGCGTAAACGTTGAAGTTATGCGTACCCGCAACGGCGAGATCATGGCTGAAAACGATATCAAGAACGGCAGACTTCCCGATGTCGACTATATCTGCGGTGTGCCTGATTCGGGTACTCCACACGCTATCGGCTATGCCAACAAGAGCGGCATACCTTTTGCAAGACCGTTCATCAAGTATACTCCAACATGGCCAAGAAGCTTTATGCCTACCAACCAGAGCATGAGAAATCAGGTCGCTAAAATGAAGCTCATACCCGTTCATGAGCTCATCAACGGCAAAAAACTCCTCTTCGTCGATGACAGTATCGTAAGAGGTACACAGATGAGAGAGACTGTAGAGTTCCTCTATGAGCACGGCGCTAAGGAAGTTCATATGCGCTCAGCCTGTCCTCCTATCATGTACGGCTGTAAGTACCTCAATTTCTCACGCAGCACTTCCGAAATGGAACTCATCGCCCGTCAGATAATCGACGAGTTTGAAGGCCCTGTGGGATTAAAGCACATTGAAGAGTACAGCAACTCGGCTACTGAAAGAGGACGCAGACTAAGAGATGAGATATGCAAGAGGCTCCGCCTTACTTCCCTCGAATTCCAGACACTTGAGGGTACAGAAAAGGCTGTGGGTCTTGACTCATGCGAACTCTGCACATACTGCTGGAACGGCAAAGAATAACTGCTGAACGATACGGCTCAAACACACTGCACTTTTGGGATAATATGAGGTAAATATCATGAAAAAGATCGCTGTGATCTTATGTGCTCTGGTTCTGCTCGGTGCAGGAGGATTTATATTCTTCAGGGAACGCGGGAAAATAATAAACGGCAACCGCTACGGCTCTATGGCTCTTGTCAACAGCGAATTATACTATTATGCCAACCATTATGTGTATAAGTATTCGTCGGGCAAAAGCAAAAAAGCCGAATGGGCTGACAGCTGCTATTTTTCCGTCAACACATCGGACGGAGATGTAGAGTTCAATTACTATAAAGAGGCTCCTGCCCATATCTCAGAGAATCCTTACAAGGATCTCCTGCCGTCAGGAACAGATTATTCTTCGGTTTATGATGATAAATACGTTTATGTAAGGTATCCCGAAGGCATGGCCAAAATAGTCGTATACAAAATAAATGCTCCATCTGCCGACAACGGCAGTCTGGAAAAAATAGACGAGATCACTTTTTGATCTGAACTTATTGTAGGGGCTGGCGTCCTCGACAGCCCGTAAATATCATAATTTTTGCGGGACGTTGAGGACACCGTCCCCTACATTTATGTCACGGAGGTAAATTAATGAACAACAGTTTTTCCGAAAGCTATAAAAAAGCAGGCGTTGACGTTACCGCAGGCTACAAGTCTGTTGAACTGATGAAGGAGCACATCGCCCGCACTATGATAAAGGGTGCACTCTCAGGAATCGGCGGCTTCGGCGGTCTCTTTGAGCTCGATATGACAGGTATCCAGAAGCCTGTTCTCGTTTCAGGTACAGACGGCGTTGGTACAAAGATCAAAATCGCTTTCATCATGGACAAGCACGACACTGTAGGTATCGACTGCGTTGCTATGTGCGTCAACGATATCATCTGCTGCGGCGCTAAGCCACAGTTCTTCCTTGATTATATCGCCTGCGGCAAAAACTTCCCCGAGAAGATTGCTACTATCGTATCAGGCGTTGCAGAGGGCTGCGTTCAGGCGCAGTGCGCTCTCATCGGCGGCGAGACTGCCGAGCACCCCGGTCTTATGCCTGAGGACGAGTATGACCTCGCAGGCTTCTCTGTAGGCGTTGTTGACAAGGACAAGATCCTCCAGCCCGATACTCAGAAGGCAGGCGATGTTCTTATCGCTATCAAGTCCAGCGGTGTACACTCCAACGGCTTCTCACTCGTAAGAAGAGTATTCGATGTAAACGAGCAGAACCTCAATATGCACTTCAATGACCTCGGCACAACTCTCGGTGAGTGTCTCCTCACTCCTACACGTATCTATGTAAAGGCTGTAATGAGCCTTCTCGACGCTGTAAAGGTAAAGTCTATCTCACATATCACAGGCGGCGGCTTCTACGAGAATATACCACGTTCTCTCCCTAAGAACCTCGCTGCAAAGATCGAAAGAAATGCCGTTCAGGTACTTCCTATTTTCGACCTTATCCAGAGAACAGGCGATATCCCGGAGAGAGATATGTTCAATACCTTCAATATGGGTGTCGGCATGATAGTTTCTGTTGACAAGAACGACGCTGACAAGGCTATCGCTGCTATCAAGGCAGCAGGCGAGGACGCTTATGTACTCGGCGAACTCGTTGAGTCAGAGGAAGGCGTTATCATCTGCTGATAAAGTAACTGTATCACCATTCTTCAAAGCAATTACCGCATAAATTATCCGAATTCACAACATAAGTACAAACTCCACGGGATATGGGATTTGGAAAATTTTACAAAGACGGTGATGTTTATGAAAAAGATAAAAATGGCTGCTGTGGGAATGATATGTGCCGTTCTCACAGCTTTGCCTGCAAATGCCGGAGCTGCTCAAAAAATAGATATGGACTATAACTCCGACGGTGTAGTGGACTGCTTCGATATGATAACCGCAAGAAAAAACAGCGAGATATCACGGGCAGAAATAAACGCTCTGCAAAAATTCCTGCTGGGTGTCAACGGCAAGATCCCCTCTGAATTTGAGGTGCAGGAAAATCCTGTGGACGAAAGCTGCATACTCGAACCAAAGGGCACAGTACATACAGGCGAGGGAACTTTCTACGGCGGAGGCTACACAGGCGGTCACGCTATGCTCGATCCCGTTTCCCACGATTACTGGATAGTCGCTATGAACCACTACGACTACAATGAAGCTCAGCTCGCAGGTGCTTATATTGAAGTTACAGGCGAACTCGGCACCATAAAAATGCTCGTTACAGACGAGCTCCCCGAAGGTAAAAAGGGCGACCTCGACCTCTATACAGACGCTTTCCCGCTCATCGCTCCCGTCGAAAAGGGCAGAGTTCCCGTGAGCTGGAAAATAATCCCGCTTGATACAGCTGCAACAGCTCCTATCTCATTCAAATACAAAGAGGGCAGCACGGAATTCTGGTGCGGAGTGCAGGTGCGCAACCACCGCTACCCCATAACAAAGCTGGAATACCTCAATGAGGACGGCGAATTCGTCGAGATACCACGCCGCCCGTACAACTATTTCGAGTCAAGAGATATGGGCAAGGGACCGTTCACGTTCCGCATAACCGATATCTACGGTCAGGTGGTAATAGACAAGGATATCCCCCTCTCCTACGATGATACCGAGATAATACAGGGACACGTTCAGTTCCCCGAATAAGCGGCTGAGTATCCCCTGCCGCTTTTATACAAAGGAGGAAAACTCATGAAGAATATAGTCGTGCTCGTTTCGGGCGGCGGCACTAATTTACAGGCTCTTATCGACGCCGAAAAGTCGGGCGTCATCAAGGGTGGAAAAATAACCTGCGTCATTTCCTCAAAGGAAGGCGTATACGCTCTTGAAAGGGCGGCGCAGAATGGCATAAAAAGCCGCGTTATCCCGCGTAAGGAGTACGCTGATATAGCATCCTACACAAAGGCAGTAACCGACGCTCTCATCGAGGAAAAGGCAGACCTTGTGGTATATGCGGGATTCATGACCATACTC
>NZ_JAILNU010000048.1 GCF_024691275.1 Ruminococcus sp.
CAGATCCGCAGAGTGGAATGGTTGTGCAATACCTCTCGATTCAAGCACATTCGTTCCAGGTCAGACATACAGCTTCAGCACAGCAGTTCTCCAGAACACAGGAAAGACAGTAACAATGCAGATGTCTCTCCAGCAGGGCGACGGCAACGGAGCTTCTTACACAAAGATTGCTGACTGTGAGGCTAAGAGCGGTGTCTGGACAGATCTTTCAAATACAAAGTTCACTATCCCCGAAAACAGCGGAGATATGATACTTTATATTGAGACTCCACAGGATTCCGGTGACCTCTGCGACTTCTATATCGACGCAGTTCAGGTTTCCAAGTCAGGCAAGGCTTCATCTGTTACAACAGGTAAGGGCAAGGTTTCAGAAGAAACACCTGTAGTTATTGAGGATCCTGTAACACCTACACCTGGTTCATCTACAGGTCACCAGAACCTTAACTACACATACCAGAAGGGCGGCGACGGATTCAAGGATCACGCAGGTCCGTTATTCAGACTCGGTACTTCTGTAAGTGCAAACGAGATCGGAAATTCACAGGCTCAGCAGTTCATCAAGAAGAACTATAACTCACTTACCTGTGAGAATGAGATGAAGCCAAACGATATAGTTGCAGGTGTAAGCGGCGACAATGTTAATATCAGCCTCAGAAGTGCAGATCCTATCCTCAAGTTCGCTGAGCAGAACGGAATCGGTGTTCGTGGTCATACCTTTGTATGGTACAGCCAGACTCCAGGCTCACTCTTCCAGGAGAACGGTAAAGACGTTTCTAAGGACAGAATGAACAAGCGTCTTGAGAGCATGATAAAGAATACATTCAGCGAACTCAAGAAGAATTATCCAAAGCTTCAGGTTCACTCATATGATGTATGTAACGAGCTCTTCGTCCAGGACGGCGGCTCAATGAGACCTTCATATGAATCAGGTTGGGCAAGAGTATACGGCGATGACAGCTTCGTTCTTAACGCATTCAAGTATGCAAGAACTTATGCTCCTTCAGAGACAAAGCTCTACCTCAATGACTTTAACGAGTACATTACAGCTAAGACCAATGACCTCTATAACATGGCTAAGAAGGTCATGGCAACAGGTGACTATATCGACGGTATCGGTATGCAGTCTCACCTTGATTCCAAGTATCCATCATCAAGTGAATATGAGACAGCACTCAAGAAGTTCGCAAGTCTCGGACTTGATGTTCAGGTAACAGAGCTTGATATCACAAACAGCACAGGAACAAATGATAAGCTTTACCCACAGATATTCCAGGTTCTTGCTGACAACGCTAAGAACATCTCATGCGTAACTCTTTGGGGTACAACTGATGAGAGAAGCTGGAGATACCGTGAGAACGGTGGTTCACCACTTCCATTCAGCAATTATCAGCCAAAGGCATTCTACAGCGACATTATCAATGTTCTTGATAAGGCAGCTGCTAAGTATGAGCAGGAAGTTACTACTACAACAACTGCAAAGCCTGTAACAACAACTACAACAGCTCCTATCCAGGTTCAGGATCCAAAGGAAGCATTTGCAGCTAAGGTTACTAAGTGGGGCGATGCAAACAACGACGGCAGCGTTGATATGGGCGACGTAGTTCTTATCATGCAGTCACTTGCAAACCCTGACAAGTATAAGGTTACCGGTGCAGGCGCATATAATGCAGACGTAAGCGAAGCAGGCGGCGGTATCACAAATACCGATGCTCTTACAATTCAGAAGTATCTCTTAGGTCTGATTTCTAAGCTTCCTGAGAGCTGGTCTGATAACCTCAAGGTAGTTACAACAACTACAACTACTAAGAAGACTACAACAACAACTAAGGTTGTAACAACTACAACAAATAAGCCTTCAGTTCCAAGCGGACAGACATTCAAAGTTGGTAATGGTCAGAACAGATTTGCTGAAGATGACGTTAACGGCTACAGCTATGAGATCTGGCTCGATAGAACAGGCGGAAGCGGTTCTATGACACTTGGCGACGGCGGTACATTCAGCACCGAGTGGAGTGCACAGGTTTCATCCGGTAACTTCCTTGCTCGTCGCGGTAAAAACTATGACCGTACAAAGAAGGCTACAGACTGCGGTAAGATCGTAATGGATTACGCAGCAGACTATTCAGCAAGCTCACAGGGTAACTCACGTCTTTGCGTATATGGTTGGATGACAGATCCGCTCGTTGAGTACTACATCATCGAGGACTGGGTAAACTGGTGTCCTAAGCCAAACGGCGCAAGCAAGACAGTTACAATCGACGGTGCTGAGTACGAGATATTCCAGCTCGATCACTACGGCCCAACAATCCTTGACAATGAGTCACGTAGCTTTAAGCAGTACTTCAGCGTTCGTAAGTCTAAGAGAACATCAGGTACTATCACAGTATCCGATCACTTCAAGGCTTGGAAGGATGCTGGCTGGAACATCGGTAACCTCACAGAAGTTGCTCTCAACGTAGAAGGTTGGGAGAGCAGCGGTAAGGCTGTTGTAACTAAGCTTAATATCAGCAGCGATGGAAGCAGCACAACCACAAACGATACTCCAAACAACAACGATCAGCCAAAGGTTGATACAACAAAGAAGCTCTGCGCAATCTCATTCGATGACGGCGCATCAGCTAAAAGCAGACAGGATCCTGCATACAGGATAATGGACGCTCTCATCAAGAACAACATGACAGCTACATTCTTCTATGTAAGCGACTGGATAAATACAACAGAACAGGTCAAGTTCGCATACGAAAACGGCATGGAAGTTGCTAACCACACAAAGGATCATACTCAGAGCGGTCTCAGCAAGCTCAATTCTTCACAGATCAGAAGTGAGTGGGAGCAGTGTAACAGCAGGCTCAAGCAGATCATTGGCACAGAGCCTTCACACCTTATGAGACTTCCTTACCTCGACGGCGGCGGACAGGTTCAGTCTGCACTTTACGACGTTCCGCTTATCTCATGCGCTATAGACACAAAGGACTGGGATCATGCATCAAAGGATCAGATCGTAAACACGATAAAGCAGGCTGCTCAGAACGGTTCACTTGAGGGTGCTATCGTACTCTGCCACGAGAATTACGAAACAACAGCAGCAGCTATGGAAGAAGTACTCCCATGGCTCGCACAGAATGGTTACCAGAACGTAAACATTTCTGATATGGCTAAGGCTCATGGCAAAACTCTCGCAGGTGGTCAGATCCACACACGCGCATAATTTAGCGTAAAAACACACAACAGTGCCGATCATCGGATCGGTGATCGGCACACTTAATTAAGATTTCTCCAAATTTTAATATCCCCTGAAAGGCAGTCGGTGTGAATCGACTGTCTTTTCATTTTTTCTGAAAAGTGTTATAATTATGTGACTATATCCGAAAAGCGGACGTGTTATTAGTGAAAGGAGCTGATGAAACAATGCTTACAGGCGACTGCGCTCGCGAGGCGGTCGAAAACTACGGCGATATGCTGTATAGAATATGTCTTGTCATGTTAAAGAACTCTGCCGATGCCGAAGACGCTGTACAGGAGACATTTATTACATATATACAGAAGTCTCCCGAGTTTGAGAGCGATGGTCATAAAAAAGCTTGGCTCATTACAGTAGCAACTAATAAATGCCGTGATATGCTGCGATACCGAACTCGTCACCAGACCGAGAGTGAGGAAGCAATGTATAACTATGCTGTTGAAAAATCGGACAGCGGCATTATCGAAGCGCTTATGGAGCTTCCCGATAAATACAGGATAGTTCTTATGCTTCACTATGTTGAGGAATACAAGGTGCATGAGATATCAAAGCTGATTGATTCAAGTATTTCGGCAGTTAAAATGCGCTTGTCAAGGGGCAGAAAGCTGCTTGAGGAGAAGTACAGAAAGGAGTATATGTAACATGAGTAATAAACTTAAAGAAGAAATGGAGAAAATTACTATGTCAGATAAAACAAAAGAAAGTATAATTGCCGCTTGCGAAGAAGCTGCAAGAAATAGATCTATAGCCAGAAACGATAATAATGAGTATGCAGATCATGTTTACGGTGTTGAAAAGGTAAAGCCGAGAAATCGCATCATGCGCAGCATAAGTGCAGTTGCAGCCTGTGCGCTGCTTGTGGGCGGACTTGGCACAACTGGTGTGCTTCTCCACAGACAGGGAGCAGCTCCTTCTGCGGAGGTTGAGACTACAACAGTTGCGACAAAAAATGTAACTGCTATCAGTCCGTTCGGCGATTTCAACACCTTTGAATTCAACGTAGCTGTTGGGGATGGTGTGAAAAACACATATGACGATGAGACACAGGCAAAGCTTGCTGATTTCCTTAATAATTTCGATTGGGGCGATGAGATAAGCGATGATGCGCTTGAGGCTGCGTATGATGAAAAAAATGACTATTCAGATTGCACAATTTACCATCTCTCGTGGAAGATCGACAATAAAATATATACTCTCGGACTTGGAGATATTGGATTTGCAGCTTATAATGTAACTGAGCTTGTAGATAACGGAGGTAAACTGCTGGAACAAAGGGCATATAAGATCGACTTTGAAGCTTTTGACAAAGGTATGCAGGAAATTTTGAAAGACGAGCTTGATACAGAAGAAACAACTGTAGAGTCACCGTTTACAGATATCATTAAAACTGCATATTTAGTTGATGCATTTGATGCAAGTGCTCGTGAAGTAACAGACGAAAAAATCGAAGCACTGATAAAAACGTATAATTCTCAGACATGGATCGAATGTGACTGTGCAGATAAATTTGTTGATTTTGATTTTACAAAGCTGACCAGAGATTACTTCGTTGTTGTAGGCAGTAAAACAATAGGTACTAATGAATACCTCATGACAACGTATGATGGCTATGCTTGCGTTTATACTGAGATCATTACTGACGATGGAAATAATGAAAAGAGTGAGAAGAAATGCTATAAATGTGATGATACGGAATTTGGCGAAAAACTTTTAGATGTTTATGATCCTATTGAATCTGATAATGTTGAGCCGAGTACACAGGATATGACGGACTATAACAACATCGTTGCTCTCCTTAACGGTAATGACTGCGGAGGACTTGTAGTTTGGTGTGATGAAAATGGTGGCTGGTGCAAACAGGACTTTGACCAAAACCAGTATGATACTGTGAAGAATTACTTCAATGAGCATGAAGTAAAGGAAATGGTACCTAACGTTTACGGAGTTATCGAAGCAAAAAGATGGAATGACGTATTCGGATTATCGCAGATACAACTGTATGATAAAGTGAAAAAAGAGCATACGATTCTTTATATTTCCAAAGACAGCAGCATGATCGCTATTAGCAGACCAAGTGAAGAGCCTTATGGAGATACTATTAGGATATACAAAGCAGAAGGACTTGAAGCATTACAGTTCATTCGTAATTTTGCTGAATAAACAAAAAGCCGCACATCACGAAGATGTGCGGTAATTTTTTATCTTAATGCATAAAGCTTTTTGAAGTCTGTTGGAGTACAGTGTTTTATGTCCTTGAAGATCCTGTTGAATGTTGTAAGGCTCTTGAAGCCTGAACGCATAGCAACTTCAGTTATAGGTATGCTCGGATCGAGCAGGAGCAGTTCAGCCGCTTTGGTACGGCGGGCATTTATGTACTGCAAGTAGGACATAGAGTTGTACTGCTTGAATATACGAGAGAAATGATATTTACTGTAGCCTGCAACGTCGGCAAGCTGTTCGAGGGTGATATCGTACATATAGTTCGTGTCGATATACTTCAGGACGGTTCCGAACTTTTCGCTGTACTCGTCGATCTTTTCGTCGTCGCAGTCCATGACGATCTTCTGCTGTTCGAGCTGATACTCGCGCAGAGCCATGAACAGTTCGATGACCTTCATGTATATTTTTACATCGGCAAGCTCTGATTTTGAAGTATAGAGTGAGAGTATATCCAGCATAGTTTTTTTAGCGAGAACATGGAGCTCCTTATCCATATCCTGATTTATGAGGATAGGCGCATTGAGTGAGCGCATGACAGGTTCGAGAGCTGAGATCTCGCCGAGGATACTGTTATCGCACTGGAAGATTATACGTCTTCCTGGGATAGCGGGCATACTGTGCAGTTCACCGGGGGGGACGATCAGAACATCGTTCTCGGGTACCTGATAGTCTTTGCCGTTAACAGTAACGGTATATTCATTTTTTAGCGGCATAATAAATTCGACAGCATTATGCCAGTGGACAGGATATTCCTCTGTCTGGACGTTGTCGTATAGCATTGCATATTTCTTGGTGTCATATTCGACTGTTTCAAAGTCACCTGAAAGATGCTTTATCATTTTTACCCCCCCTCTCTGAAACTCATACAGCAGAGGCTGTGACCAAATATTGCTATTATAAGTCGTTTGAAAATCTGTGATACTAATATCATTATAACCTATATGCCGCATCTTGTAAATGCTTTTTGTATAACTTTGTGAAAACTATACAAATAGACCAACCATTTTTTGCGCAATATGGTAGTCGGGGGTAATGGTAAAATTTGCACCAAAATATGACAAAAATAACACAAATTTTACAATTTGCAAAAAAATCCCCTGATGACCGCATATCATCAGGGGACAAATCATGTTTGTTATACCTCAGGCATATCGTTGTTGTCTGTTTCAACCTGAGTATCATTGTTTCCGTCGTAAGTATAGTAATAATCTTCGTTGTCATTGCTTCCCTGAACAGGTGCAGCAGGTGCAGCTGCCTTAGGAGCAGCCATCTTGCCGCCGAGGAAACCTGCCAGTAAAGCTCTGATATCTACGCCTGTAGCCGCTGTAAGACCATCTGTGATCTTTGTTGTAGAACCGATGATGTCGCCAACGAGCTTGCTTGAGTTGCCATCGCCGTACATTGTGATCTTGTCGACCTGTGACAGCGGAGTAGCAGCGTTCTTAACGACTTCCGGGAGAGCCTTGAAGTACATTTCGAGTACAGCAGCTTCGCCGTACTTCTTCATAGCCTCAGCCTTAGCGTTGATACCTTCAGCCTCAGCAAGACCCTTAGCGCGGATAGCGTCAGCCTCTGCCTTACCTACAGCAGCGATACCTTCAGCTTCCTGCATCTTAGCGAACTTCTGAGCTTCAGCCTCAGCCTTCTGAGCCTCAGCCTCCTGCTCACGCTGGAAACGGTCAGCTTCAGCTTCTTTTTTGAGCTGATAGAGTTTTGCATCGGCTTCCTGCTGAGCCTTGTAGCGGTCAGCTTCAGCCTTTTTCTTGATCTGAGCGTCGAGAGCCTTTTCAGTAACCTCAGCCTCACGAGTCTTGAGCTCTACGTCCTTTTCGGAAGCAGCGATGTTAGCGTTAGCCTTAGAGACCTCGATGGATTTACGCTGTTCCTCGCGCTGGATCTCGTAAGCAGCATCTGCGATAGCGAGCTGAGTATCAGCTTCCTTCTTGAGTTCTGCCTGACGGATAGCGAGTTCGTTATTTTTCTGAGCGATCTCTGTTTCAGCGAGTACCTTAGCGTCGTTAGCTTCTTTCTTAGCCTGAGCCTTAGCGATCTCGATCTCCTTTTCGGACTCAGCGCGAGCGATAGCAGCTTTCTTCTGGATCTTTGTGGTGTTGTCGATACCGAGATTCTCGATAAGGTTCTGGTCGTCAGTAAAGTTCTGAACGTTGAATGAAACAATTTCAAGACCCATTCTGTTGAGGTCAGGTGCAGCATTCTCCTGAACCTTCTCAGCGAATGCCTTACGGTCGTTTACCATAGCCTCAAGGGACATCTGTCCAACGATCTCACGCATATTACCTTCAAGAACTTCTCTTGCAACCTTAGCAACATAAGCTGTTTCCTTGTTAAGGAAGTTTTCAGCGCCGAGCTTGATGAGCTGCGGATCACTGCTGACCTTAACGTTTACGTTTGCGTCAACATTGATGTTGATGTAGTCAGCTGTAGGAACAGCGCTTGAAGTTTTAACGTCAACAGCGATGAGCTGAAGCTTCAGTTTATCTACACGCTCAAAGAACGGGATACGAATACTTGCCTTACCGATGATGATCTTTTTTCTAAGACCTGAAATGATGTAAGCGGTATCCGGTGGTGCTTTGATATAGCCTGTGAATACAATGATCAAAAATAATATTATTCCAATAGCAGAAGGAATAACTACGCCCCAGTTGATGTTGTCCATATAAACCCTCCATAATATAGCGAATATTGTGCTTATGCGGAGCACTTGTTTTACATCAGTCGACTTATTTCGACTGCATGATGTTATTATATATTATTTTTATTGGTTTGTCAATATCCCACAATTGATTACGGAAAGTATACTAATAATCTTGCGTTTATGCATAATGCACAGAAGAAAACGCTGCAAAAATAAGTTCATATGAACCTATTGTACAGTTCCGAGAACTTTATTATAGTCAAAAACACTGTTTTTATCCTCTTCGGCTAATTATTACAGTTTGATTACAGTATTTCGTATCTGTTGACTTTGAAGGAATGAGCGATTATAATATGCTCATATTCTACGAAAGGACGGTGAACACCATGATCATAAACAACATATTTTTTCAGATGCCAAAAAACAATACTATTTCAAGAAAGCATGGAGTTTGCCTGAACTGTTCAGCCATGTGCTGAGCTTTTGCGCATACAGAGCATTATGCACTCCTGCGGGAGTGCTTTTTTTATGCGTTCGGGCGGACTCGGAAAGGATAATATATGATCGGATTGAACGGAAAATACAACTCGGCAAAGGTATTTACCGATGTTATTGAGCAGGACGCAGTTGCACAGATCATAGCGTTCTGCAATCAGCCTGTGAGCGCAGGTGAGCAGATACGTATCATGCCCGATGTTCACGCAGGATCAGGCTGTACCATTGGTACTACCATGACCATTACCGATAAGGTGATACCAAATCTTGTGGGAGTTGATATCGGCTGCGGCATGGAGACAGTAAAGCTGAAAGAGAAGCACATTGAGCTTCAGAAGCTTGACAAGCTTATCTACGAGAAGATACCTTCGGGATTTTCGATACGCGAAAAGCCGCACCGCTATAATGAAAAGATCGACCTTAATGAGCTTTACTGCATAAAGCATATCGACCCGTTGAGGGCTGAAAAGAGCGTCGGAACTCTCGGCGGCGGAAATCACTTCATTGAAGCTGACAAAGGAGAGGACAGAAGCATATACATCGTGATCCACTCAGGCTCCCGTCATCTCGGAGTCGAGGTGGCTAAGTATTATCAGAACGAAGCGTACAGAAGGCTCAACAAAAGCTCTGACAAGGAGATAAACGAGCTTATTGCGCGGCTGAAAGCAGAGGGAAAGCAGAAACAGATACAGTCAGAGCTGAGAAAGCTTGAAAACACCAAGACCACGGAAGTGCCTAAGCACCTTGCATACTGCGAGGGCGAGCTGTTTGAGCAATATATCCACGATATGAAGATAGTTCAGCAGTTCGCCATGCTCAACCGTCAGGCGATGATGGACGAGATAATCAAGGGTATGCACGTTCATGTTGCGGAGCAGTTCACGACTGTCCACAACTATATCGACACCGATACCATGATACTCCGCAAGGGAGCTGTATCGGCTCAGGCGGGGGAGAAGCTCCTCATACCTATCAATATGCGTGACGGAAGTCTCATATGCACAGGCAAGGGCAATCCTGACTGGAACTGCTCTGCACCACACGGAGCAGGCAGACTTATGTCGCGTTCGCAGGCTAAACAGAGCTTCACAGTGTCGGAGTTCAAAAAGCAGATGGACGGAATATACACAACGTCGGTCAATGCGCAGACACTGGACGAGTGTCCTATGGCGTACAAGTCAATGGAGGACATCGTGGACAATATCGGCGATACTGTGGAGATAAACGAAGTCATCAAGCCGATATATAACTTCAAGGCAGGAGAGGAAAATAATCATTAGCCTTATATGTAAAAAACAACATAGTTGACGTGCAATTATTAGGGACGCCCTCTCTTGCAGGGCGTCCCTCTCCCGAAAACAATTCACCGGATTGTTTTCGGGATTCACCCTTGCGGAGCGCTTCGTAACTGCGGGGCTTTGCCCCACACCCCACCAGAGGCGCTGCCTCTGGACTCCGCCAAAGGAACACAGTCCCTTTGGAATCCCTTTCGTGGGTTCAGCGATCTATTGCATTAAACTATGATTTAAAGGAGAAACAGTGAATATACTAACACTTACGTTTAACCATGAAAAATGGGAGAGCGTTGCGGCTTTTGCCGAAAAATGCTCGTGGAGGGCAGGAAAGTACCTCGCGGAGCTTATGCGCAGCAGCGCCTTCAGGAACTGGGAGCGTGTTTTTGCAGCCTTTGAAAACGGCGAGCCTGTCGGTTTCTGCACTCTCACGGAAAAGGACGAGCTTGCCCCGAAGTATCCGTATTCGCCGCTGATAGGCTTCGTGTTTGTTGACGAAACTCACAGAGGAAAGCGGATATCGGGAAAAATGATAGAAAAAGCGGTCGAATACGCAAAAAGCATCGGATATGACAAGGTCTATATCATGAGCGGCGAACGTGGACTGTACGAGAAGTACGGCTTCAGCTGTATGGGTGACTATGATACCGTATACGGCGATACAGAGCAGCTGTTCGTGATATCATTATAATGGAGGTAATATGGATAAATTCGTATCTTACGATAAGATGAGCAAAAAGGAGAAAAAGAAGATAGACTCTGCAAAGCGCGGGAGCTGGAACGGCGTTGATCCTGCCACAAAAGTTGTGGATACGGACAAAAGACGCTACAGGCGCAAGCCCAAGCACCCCGAAAATTTTGATGAATGATCGTCACAATGCACAGTCTCAGGGCTGTGCATTTGTCTATTTTATCAGACAGCCGCTGCGTTGACATTAGCGCATAAACAGGCTATAATTTTATTAAGCGATCATTTCAGATTTGATAAGGGGAGGTTTGTATGAAGTTTATACATTTGTCCGATCTTCATCTCGGCAAGAGACTGAACGAGTTCTCGCTGATCGAGGATCAGGAGTTCATACTCCGTGAGATATACAGTATCATAAATGAGGAAGAACCTGATTTCGTGGTGATAGCGGGAGATATCTACGATAAGGCAGTTCCGTCCGCGGAAGCAGTACATCTTTTCGACAGATTCCTCACGCATATTTCCGAGCGCACAGGTCAGGTCTTTGTTATCAGCGGCAATCATGATTCTGCGGAGCGTATAGCCTTCGGCAGCCGAATCATGGATAAGAGCGGCATACATATGTCTCCTGTTTTTGAGGGCAGGATAGAACCTGTTGTTCTGAACGACGAATACGGAGAGTTCCGCGTTTATATGTTGCCGTTTATCAAGCCTGTTTCGGTAAGGAGATTTTTTGAGGACAAGACCGTTGAGTCCTATACAGATGCCGTAAATGCAGCTGTAGATGCCATGAATGTTGATTATTCCGTGCGAAATATAGCGGTTGCGCATCAGTTCGTCACAGGAGCGCTCAAATGCGACTCCGAGGAAATATCGGTCGGCGGCATGGATAATGTGGACAGCTCTGCGTTTGACGGCTTTGATTATGTTGCTCTCGGACATATCCACTCTCCCCAGAACGTGGGCAGCGAGCGTATCCGCTATTGCGGAACACCGCTGAAGTATTCCTTCTCCGAGGAAAAGCAGCAGAAATCTGTAACAGTTGTTGAGATACGCGAAAAGGGCTGGCTGAATGTCCGTGAAGTTCCTTTATCACCAAAGCGTGATATGCGGAAGATACGCGGAAGCTTTGAGTATGTATGCTCAAAGGAGTGCAGCAGCACGGGAGATATTAACGACTATCTCCATGTGGTGCTGACTGATGAGGAGGAGATACCCGAGGTGCTCGGAAAGCTCCGCATTGTTTACCCCAATATAATGAGCATAGAGTACGATAATCAGCGCACAAGGAGCTCTCATGGCAGTCTTGGCGCGGCGGAAGCGGAGAAAAAGCAGCCCATAGAGCTTTTTGAGGAGTTCTACAGATTCAGCAACGGCAGCGATATGAGTGAAAAGCAGCATGAGCTCATACAGTCGCTGATAGAAAAGATATGGGAGGGTGGAGAATGAGACCTGTAAGACTTGAAATATCGGGATTTGGTCCGTATTCGGGAAGGACCGTCCTTGATCTTGAAAAATTCGGCGAAAGCGGGCTCTACCTTATAACAGGAGATACTGGAGCAGGCAAGACCACCATTTTTGATGCCATAACATATGCGCTTTACGGCAGTGCCAGCGGAAGCAACCGCGATGATGACAGTATGCTGCGTTCAAAGTATTCTTCCCTTGACACTCCGACATATGTGGAACTGGTCTTTGATTACGCAGGCAAAAGGTACAAGATCAGCCGAAATCCCGAGTATACCCGCAGAGCCAAGCGCGGCGGCGGATATGCACAGCAGCCTGCATCTGTGGTTTTCACCTATCCCGACGGCAGGGCAGTTTCGGGAAAACGAGATGTAGATGCGGCTGTTGATGAGGTCATAGGACTCAGCGAAAAGCAGTTCAAGCAGATAGCTATGATAGCGCAGGGCGATTTCATGAAGCTCATAACTGAGGATACTGTGCAGCGCCGCGAGATACTGCGGCACATATTCAGAACAAAGAATTACCAGACTTTGCAGGAGGAGCTCAAGCAGCAGAGCAGTGCCCTGAAAAGCGAGTGCGGGGAGCACCGCATAATTCTCAGGCAGTATATCAGCGGCATAGCTTGTGCAGATGACGATGAATACGCTCCCGATGTGGAGAAGCTGAAAAGCGAGCTGATGCCCCTTGAATATATCACCGACCTGATAGAGAAGCTCATATCCCGTGACAGAGCAAAGGCTGAGGTGTTTGATCGTGAGAGCGTAGAGCTTGACGAGAAGATCAGCGAGGTGAGCGGCAGGATATCCAAAGCTCAGGAAAAAGCAGCGGCCTCGGCGGAGCGCGACAGGACTTCACAGCAGCTTATTGAGCTTCAGTACCGTCAGAAGCTCATGGCGGAGGAGCTGGAAAAGGTAAAGGCGCGGCAGCCCGAGCTGGAGGAGTATCAGGCTGAGTATGCGAGGATCAATGCTGAAATGCCCGAATACGACAAGATGAACGAGCTTGCACATCAGCTTGAAAAAACTGAAAAAAGCCTGTCGGATACGGTGAAAAGGCTTGACGATACAAAGAAAGAGATATCCGAAGGTGAGAAGGCTCTGGCAGAGCTCAAAGAGGAGCATTCGGGACTTGAAGATACAGGCAGGAATACTGCCGTTTTGCAGGCGGAGTACGACGAGCACAGCAGGCATATCACTGAGCTGGACAAGCTCTCCGATGCTGTGAAAGATTACGAGGACAGTGCGGAGACAGTGAAAAAGATTGCAGCACAGCTGAAAGAGCAGAAGTTTGAGCATGATAATCTTCTTGATACGAGCAAAAGTCTTGAAAAGGAACTGGCAGCTCTGAAAAAGCGCTGCACTGAGCTTGAAAACTGCGGAGAGATAAAGGAAAAGCTCCTGCGCAGCCAGGAAAATCTCAATAAGCGCTGTGGGGAGCTTACAAAGCTCTCGGAGGATATCGAGGACTGGCAGGAGCGCAGGAACGATCACAAAAGAGCGCTGGAACTCTACAGCAAGTCGGCTGAGAATATGAGAGCACTCAGCCGCAGGTACGACGACAGCTATCAGGCTTTTCTCGACGATCAGGCAGGTATTCTTGCATCAAGGCTGAAAGAGGGGAAGCCCTGTCCTGTCTGCGGTTCGCCGGAGCACCCGATGCCTGCTGAAATGAGTGGGAATGCTCCTTCGGAGGCAGAGCTCGAAGCTCTCAGGAAAAAGCTCGACGAAGCGCGTAAGGAAGCCGAGAAACGCAGTGCAGAGGCTTCGGCGCTGAAAGGAAAATCGGATGAGTGCGAGAAAAAGCTGAGCAGCTGTATCAGCGAGCTTCTGGGCTGTGGAGTTGACGAGAGCGTTCAGCGCTGCGAACATGAGCTCAAAAACTGCGGCGATGAGCTTGATGAACTTGAGAAAAAACTGACGGAAGCCGAGGAACTCATAGCGGAGCGTGAGAGATCAAAGCATGAGACAGCTTCAAAGGAAAAGCAGACGGAAGGGATACTCATCGCGCTGGCGGATATCGACAGGACGCTGACTGAGCTCAGGGGAGAGTATGACAGAGCCGACGGAAGTGCAAAACAGCTGAAGATCGAAGCGGCGAAAAAAGCTGCGGAAATGATAGGCGAGTGTCCTTTTGAGAATATACGCAGCAGGATAGTTTCTGAAAAAATGCGGTATAAAGCCCTTATAGCCGATAATATGGCTAAGCTTGCGGCTGAGGAGAAAAAGGCTGAGCGCAGGACTGAGCTGGAAAAGCTCATACCCGTGACAGAAAGCAGGAACAAGAGCCTGAACGATGCGGCAGCTGAGCTTGCGGCAGAAAAAGCAGCTCATGAGGTGAGCATAAAAGAAACAGGGAAACAGCTTGGAGAGCTGCGTGAGAAAATGAGCTTTCCGAGCCGCGATGAGGCATATCTTCATGCAGCAGCTATGCAGATGAAGTGTTCGGAGATAACAGCGGCTCGTGAAAAGTCTGAAAAAGCGGTCAGTGATATTGATAAGCAGTGCGCTCTCACAGCAGGAAAGCTTAAACAGCTGACACTGAGCCTTGAAAAGTTCGGAGACATAGACGCTGACAAGGAAACTGCCGAAAAGACGCGGCTGACTGCCGAAAAAACAAAGCTGACCGAGGCGCTGAGAAAGCTGCATACAAATATAACGGTGAATGATACGGCGCTCCGCAATATCAAGGAGAGTTCGGCAGAGCTTTCAGAGCTGGAAGAGCGTTACAAATGGGTGAAAAAGCTTGCGGATACTGCCAATGGAAAGCTGTCCGACCAGAGCAAATTCATGTTGGAGACCTATATCCAGACCTCATATTTTGACAGGATAATTGCTCGTGCCAATGAGCGCTTGAAGGTCATGTCCGATGGGCAGTACACTCTCGAAAGGCGCAAGGAATACGACGATAAACGCACACAGGTGGGACTTGACCTTGATGTTACGGATCATTACAACGGCTCGAAAAGAAGCGTCAAGACCCTTTCGGGCGGAGAGTCGTTCAAGGCATCTTTGTCGCTGGCACTGGGACTTTCGGACGAGATACAGTATTCGGCAGGCGGTATACAGCTTGATACGATGTTTGTAGATGAGGGCTTCGGCTCTCTTGATGAGAATTCCATTGAACAGGCGATAAGAGCACTTGCAGGGCTTTCTGAGGGCAGGAGACTTGTGGGGATCATATCCCATGTTCAGTCACTTAAACAGCGGATCGACAAACAGATAATCGTTAAAAAAGACAAAGACGGCGGAAGCCGTGCAGATCTGATATCATGAAATTCTGCTTTGTGCATTTTGTATAAACATAAGCAGTACATCAAGCGTAGAATCTGCAGTTGCAAGATTATATGATTATATTATCTTGTGATTATTTACAAAAATTAGAATGTAACAGTTCTGTTTGTTGATTTTTCACGTCTGAAATGCTATAATTATATTGTTCATTAATTTTTTTTAAGTGTCGAAATAAGATATATTCCGATGGAGTGATAACAAAATGAAAATGACAAAATGTCCCGAAAGGCATTTCTATGATGCTGATAAATATGAGACCTGTCCTATCTGTGCTGAAAAGCTTAATGCGGGCAAAGAGCAAGGCAAAGCTCCGCGTAAAGTTGTTAAAGTAAAGGTAAGAGCGGTCAAGGCTCATAGCGAGGCTGAAAAAGCGGTAAAGCCTTCTGAGCAGAAGCCTGCTGAGAAGAAGCCTGAGCCGAAGATCGAGCAGAAGCCTGAGCCGAAGATCGAGCAGAAGCCTGCTGAGAAGAAGCCCGAGCCCAAGATCGAGCAGAAGCCTGCCGAGAAGAAGCCTGAGCCCAAGATTGAGCAGAAGCCTGCCGAGAAGAAGCCTGAGCCGAAGGTTGAGCAGAAGCCTACTGAGAAGAAGCCCGAGCCGAAGATCGAGCAGAAGCCTGCCGAGAAAAAGCCTGAGCCGAAGATCGAGCAGAAGCCTGCCGAGAAGAAGCCCGAGCCGAAGGTTGAGCAGAAGCCTGCCGAGAAGAAGCCTGAGCCGAAGATCGAGCAGAAGCCTGTCGAGAAGAAGCTTGATAACAGAAAAAAAGAAGTCCGCACCGATGACGGAGATGAGATCGCCAAGGAGATAATGGACGCTATTCCGGAATCTCAGAAAGAAAAGTTCAAGACTCCGAGCAAGGAGGACTTTTTCAAGAGCAAGAAGCGAATAGATACTTCTCCTGAACCTGTAAAGCTTGATAAGTATCATGACAAATTCAAACGTGATGCTCACAAGAAAAATGAGAAGGTCGAGGAGAAGAAGTCCGAGACAGCTCCGAAGGCTGAGAAGGTCGAGGAGAAGAAGTCCGAGGCAGCTCCGAAGGCTGAGAAGGTCGAGGAGAAGAAGCCAGAGGCAGCTCCGAAGGCTGAGAAGGTCGAGGAGAAGAAGCCTGAGACAGCTCCGAAGGCTGAGAAGGTCGAGGAGAAGAAGCCTGAGACAGCTCCGAAGGCTGAAAAAGAAGATTCCGAGGATTACGAAAAGTACGACTATCTCATGGACGATGAGAATATCGAGATAGATGACGAAAACAACATGGCTATCGACAAAAACGGTGTTCTTGTAAAATATATCGGAACTACCGAGTCTATCGTAATACCTGATAAGGTAAAAGTGATCGGAAAGTATGCTTTCCGCGGAAACCAGACCGTAAAGCGTATCGTTATGTCTGACAGTGTACACCTTATCGACGAGTTTGCGTTCTGTCACTGCTTCTATCTTGAGGAGGTCGTATTCTCGAAGAATCTTGAAGCTATAGGCGAGAATGCTTTCCTGAAGTGTCTGCGCCTGAAAGAGATCAATCTGCCTGAGTCTGTCAGAAGAGTGGGCAAAGGCGCGTTCGGACGCTGCAACAGTATTGTCAGTGTTGTATTGCCTGCTTATCTCCAGAAAATAAGCGATCTCATGTTCTTCTCATGCAAGAAGCTTAGGAGGATCGTTATCTCGGGTTCGGTGGAGTCAATTGGATTCCAGGCGTTTTCCGAGTGCTACAGCCTTAAAAAGGTCGTTATCTCAAATTCTGTGGAAAGCATCGGAGAAAGTGCGTTCTCATGGTGCAGGTCGCTTACTTCCATAGATATACCGAATACTGTAAAATCAATAGGTACATGGGCGTTTTACGGCTGCCAGAATCTTATGGATCTCAGGATAAGTATGTACACGAAGGATATCAAGGAGGACGCTTTCAGCGGCTGTGAGAGCCTTTACAATATTAATATCATCGAGTTCGATAATAAGGACATTTCTCTTGATAAAATAAGAAAGGGTCACAAGCAGACCATAAGGATACTCAAACAGATAAACCGCAAAAAGGCTGAACGCTATGCCAAGGAGCACGGTTTTAGTACATTATTCATATAACAATAAAAATGGTACGCTTTTTGCGTACCATTTTTACTTATATTTATGAGAGGGAGGAAGAATCATTATTATACGCGGTATCGGTAAACCGCTTGTTTTTGTTTCCATGGTTATAATATACACCCTTTTCTTGTGAAACAGCGTATTATCATGTGAAATAAATCGGAAAGATGTGTGTGAAGATCATATTTAATGTGAAATAAGAGAATACTTGTTTGAAAAAAGAGTGAAAATTGTGAATTTTTTTCTTGTTTCAGCCTTGACAATCTGAAATAAAAGTGATATAATACATACAATTAAATGCAACGACAGAGAGAAGTAGCGCAGAAATTCGTTTTCAGAGAGTGCGGGTATGGTGTGAGCCGCATATCAGAGTCTGTGTGAATAACACTCCCGAGCAGCAAACCCAAAGGGTGCAGTTTTAGTGGCTTGTCGAAAGGCGGTGTTCCGAAAGGTACACTGTGTGAAGTAGGCAGTCCCGATAAATACTGTCTGAGTAGGGGCGACGTATTCCGCACGTTACAGCGGCTCAAAAGTGATCGCTTTTGCGGTAATTCAGGTGGCACCACGGGTATTATGCCCCGTCCTGTAGTTTCAGGACGGGGCTTTTTGTATTCCTGCTCGTCCTGTGCACA
>NZ_JAILNU010000058.1 GCF_024691275.1 Ruminococcus sp.
TAGATCTCCATTGCTATTGCCGCTCCTTGTTCCTCCTGTACACAAGCTCTTTCTCTTATTATACAGGATTTTTATTTTAGTGGCTCATTTTTTTATTATCATTTTGAGGCTAACTGGCTCAGTTTTATTTTAGCATACATAGTTTTGCATAAAATCAGGTAACAATTTCAATTCTTTCAAAACGACAATTATTAAACTCAGGGACAGCATAATTATGAGAACTGTTATGACTACAATTGAGCGTTTGCGAAGATATATCAGCGTTTAAAAACATCTCAGGGGCGGCAGGGACATTATTTTATTGCACATCAATTTGCTGCCGCTGCTGTCCCTGTCAACGTAACATTTCAACGTTCTGAGGAAAAATGTGGGAGCAGTATCCTTATTGCAAATTGACCTGTTTTTAAATACATTTTTTGCCATTGCGCAGTACCGTTCCTTTCATTCCGCCTTGCGTGACGTGAGAGAAGTATTTCACAGCTCGATGCGCTAAGCCCCTCCAAGCTGTCGCGGCGCACTTAACTGCTGTGTATCACTCCTGCGCAGGATATTCAATTTTCAAGTTCCTGATTTGCCCCTCTACTTATAGGGAACTGGGAAGGGCGTTTTGCATACCCATTTCACATAATTTTCACATTGATTTGTATAGTTGTACAATCGTGTGTGCGTTTGCGGCATTCATATTGAACAAAAAAACAGTGCCTGCAACTATTTAAGTCACAAGCGCTGTATGGATCTCTATTATTTATTATGGGAACTAATCTTCATTTATATAAATGAAGACATCTTATTTTAATATTCACAACAATTAATCCAGGCTGTGCAAAAACGACAATTATCGCTCTTGATGTTGACTGCTGTGTGCAGTTATGATATAATGGTTGTAGCCTTTGAAAATTCACATCCTATCAATCATTACGAGGTGATTTTATGGTATATGAAGATAAAATAGTCATTGAGTCAGATGAAAGAATCGTTTCTACTTCAATAGATAAAATTGAAGTATTCGATAAAGGAACAGATACAACTACCGTTATTGATACATCAAAACACCTTTATTGTCCATATTGTTACCCAGATGAAGAAAGCTATGGTTTAAGCAATAAGTTCTTGGAATCAAAAATTGATTCTTTATTAAAAGATGATAATGATACAAGCTGGAAAGTCAAATATAACGAACTTAAACAAGCAGTTATTGAGGGGTATGATAAGATCATATTTTTCGATACTGTAAAAAAAGAAAGATATATTAATACATTAAGGAATGAATTGGTCACATATGACTTTGATGAAATAAGAAATGCTGTTTCTAATCTCATATCATTATTTGACAAAAACGTCGTTAATGATATCGAATTATATCTTTCGTTAAAAAACAATTACATAAGAAATAAAGAATCTATTCTTAGGAATCTTGTTCCATTAAATAATAGTTCTAATGAACGCAATATTCAAAGATTTCTTAAAAGATTTGGTATTGAGTATGATGATTTATACAGATATAAAAAAATGATTATTGGGTTCAGATATCAATTCTTATATAGTAATCCAAGCCTTCAAAAAGCAAACAAAGAAATAATAAAACCATTAGATGATGCAAGTAATATGCTTGAAAACTTCAAAAAGATTATTCAGCAAAGATATTCTCTCTCAGATTCTGATTCTTCGGATTTGGCTTGGCTACTATTTAATCAAAACCTGATGAGACTATACCATGATAAATGGCTTGAATACTGCGTATGTGGCGATATTGGTGACAGGAATTTAAAAGACTACATACAGGATTGTTATAATAATGATATGATCTCTCTTGGGAACAAAGAAGCTGTATCTACGTTCATCTATTACTATTGTTACAAGCTAAATGATCCTATTAATCAACCTGACATAAAAACCGTAAATGAAATTCTTTCTTGCATTGAAGAAGTGTCAAAGGATACATCTTTAAAATCAATGGAGAATTTGCTTTTCTCGTCTAATAGTTCAAGCAACAAAAAATTATTCACCTCAATTGACGATATTGATTTAATGGACGGAACTGAATTTGAAGAACTCATTGCCAAACTCTTTAGGAAAATGGGTTATGATGCGGAAGTAACAAAAGCTACAGGAGATCAAGGAGTTGACGTAATTGCAACTAAAAACGGCTTCAAATACGGCATTCAAGCAAAATGCTATTCTGGACAAGTTGGCAATTCTGCAATTCAAGAAGTTGTTGCAGGTAAAACATATTATTCCTTGAATAAAGCCATTGTTGTTACTAATAATTTCTTTACTAAATCTGCAATAAAACTTGCCGAATCAAACGGTGTAGTACTTTGGGACAGGAATATTCTCAAAGAAAAGCTTATGTATCTTAATCAGTAAATTATTCTTATGTATTAATGGAGGTAAAAAATGATAAAGCGAATAACTATAAATAATCTTTTTGGAAGGTTTTGTTATGACATTACTCTTAAAGACGGAGGTGTGACTATAATAACTGGACCAAATGGATTTGGAAAATCCACAATATTAAGAGTTATTGATGCACTTAGTAGTAAAAATTATTATTTTTTTCATCAAATTAAATTTGATGAAATTAAAATTGAATTTGATAATTGCGACTCATTTAAGGTGAAAAAAGAGAATAACTATATTAATTTTAATGGAATTATAGTCAGTAATAGAAAGTTAATGAGCGATGAAACTTTACTTGATAATTATAGTAGATTGATAAGAAATTCTTCTGAACACAAAAAAGATTTTTATATAGACCGTACAAATGAAAATAGTAATTTTTATGGTGGAATGTTAGATAATATTATAGCTAATAATAGCGTTTCCTTAAATTATTTAAAAACGCTGGATAGATATGAAAAATTGAACAACTCATTTGACAAATATAAAGTTGGGTGTGGAGAAGTACGTTTTATTTCAGAACAAAGATTAATAAAGAGAGAAAATATAAGGCGTGACGAAGAAAGAATCATAGATGTTATATCAGAATTGCCCAATCAACTAAAAGAAGAAATAAACATTGTTTATTCTGAATATTCAAAAGTTGCTAATTCCTTAGATGGTTCATATCCTAAAAGACTGTTTGCTGCAAAAGAAGGAATATCGAATGAGACGGATTTTAATGAAAAACTTGATGAGACAAATTCTAAGTTAAAGAAACTAATTAAATATGGCTTAGTTGACATGAAAATAATAGAAGACACAAGTTATACTGATAAATTTGCAGAAGCTTTAAAAATCTATTTTGATGATTTTACCAAAAAGTATGCTGTGTTTGAGAAATTAATAAAAAAACTTGATCTTTTTACACAGATTATCAATCAAAGATTGTCTTTTAAAGAGATAAATATTTCACGTCAAAAAGGATTTGAAGTGGTTGATTCAGATAATAAAGATCACAAATTAAGACTCTCTCAATTATCCTCTGGAGAAAAACAAGAGATAGTTCTATTTTATGATCTCATTTTCAATACAAAATCTGAATTGCTACTTCTGATTGACGAACCAGAGATATCTCTGCATATATCTTGGCAAAAAAAGTTTATGGATGATTTGTTAAAAGTTGCTGAAGATAATAATATTCAAATAGTAGTTGCAACTCATTCACCTCAGATTATTAATAATCATTGGGATATTCAAATAGATTTAGGAGATAAATATCATGAGCAACTCAATAAGGAATTATCTTGATAAAGAAACAGCAATTTCTGAGATCAGATTACTACTATACAGTGATTATGAGCATAAAAAATCATTTATTGTTGTTGAAGGTGAAGACGATTGCCGTTTCTTTAAAGGAAAATTAAACGAAGATGTGGATATTGTCGAATCTTTTTCTGGAAAGCATGGTGTCTTAGAGATTATATCTGAAATTAATGATGATAGAGTAATTGGGATACGAGATAAAGACTGCGATCCAGTAACCGAACATCAGAGAATGTTTTATTATGATTATTCTTGTCTTGAAGTAATGATGATTATGAATGATATGACTTGGCAATCATTATGTTATCAGTTTTATGATGGTGAGTTGAGTATTGACGAATTAAGATCTAAAATTTTTTATGATCTTAAATGGTTAACATTGTTTAGAAAACTTAATAGCGAAAGAGAATGGGGAATAAGGTTCGATGGCTTTTCATATTCAAATGCTTGGAATGAAAATGAATGCTTTTTTGATAACGAATTAGTATTTATTGAATTAAAGAATATCAATGCAGACAAACAAGAGGAGCGATTATTTCAATGCAAAACTGATGTTGACGGACACTTAGCTTTTTTCGATAATGACGATTTGCCATTCTTTACCCAAGGTCATGATTTTATTAACTATTTTAAATGTATCTGTGATGGAAGGAAAGGCATAATTATTAAAACTATTGGACAAGTATTAAGAGGTGCATACAGATTAGATGATTTTGAGAAAAGCCAACTTTATGAAAGATTAACCAATTATTCAGCAAACACAGGGGTTAGATTATTGAGAATGAATCAAAGTCGAACTTTTGTATAACTAGATATGATACATAATAAGCCGCCTCGTAAGAGACGGCTGTCTTCCTATTCGGTTTGATATTCTTTGATAAGGAAATCTTACGTTGCAAGGCGTTCCCTCTTTTAAAACAGTCCACTGGACTGTTTTAAAATTCACCCTTTGCGAAGCGCTTGGAGGTTATATGTGGGGCTTTGCCCCACACCCCACAAGGGCTGTCAGCCCTTGACCTGACCAAAGGAACACAGTCCCTTTGGAATCCCATTCATAGATAAATCAACTTTTTTGATATTACTTCTTGTTCTTTCTGTAGATGATAGCAAGTCCCTTTATAAGGAGGTTGTTATCGAGGATTATATCGCGCTTGCAGAGCGGCACGACAAGTTCCGAGAGACCGCCTGTAGCTACAGCAGTACACTTCTCGCCCAGCTCCTCCTCGATGCGTTCGATTATGCCGTCGAGAGCACTTGCGTTGGAGTAGAGTATGCCGCTTTTCAGGCAGTCGATAGTGTTCGTGCCGATAACATGGGGCGGAACTTCAAAATTGACCTTTGGGAGCTGAGCTGTACGTGCTGTGAGCGCGTCGGCAGCGACCTTCATACCTGTGAGTATAAGACCGCCGCGGTAGTTCTTCTTGCTGTCAACGACCGAGAGGGTCGTAGCTGTACCCATGTCGATGATAATGAGCGGAACGGGGTACTGATTTATAGCCGCAACAGCGTCAACAGCCTGATCGCTGCCCAGCTGCGCAGGGTTGTCGATGAGGATATTCAGACCTGTTTTCACGCCAGGGCCTGCCACCATGACTTCAACGCCGAAGAGCTTGCGGATAGCCTCCTTGACCGTATTTGTGACGGACGGAACGACCGATGACATGATAGCGTCGTCGATATCCTTTACATTGAAGCTGTTCATTTCGAGGATAGTCTTTATGAGTACGGCATACTCAGCGGCAGTTGCATTGTGGTTAGTGCTTATACGCTCGAAGAGCACCACCTTGTCATTGCTGTCAACACAACCGAAAACTACATTTGTATTGCCGATATCTACTGCTAAAAGCATAAAATGCCTCCTTATTGAGTTCAGTTTAGAGTCTTATCCGTGCGGAACGGCGGCAGAGGAAGTCCGTTCACGCCGAAAAGGTTCACATCTGCGTAGTTGATCCATTTGAAGCGAGCGGCGACAGGTATCTTCACCTCGTCGCAGGTCAGCTCGATGTACGGCAGAGCTACCTTTGCCTTTGCAGGGCAGAACACGCCGTCAGCGCCTGCAAGCTCGAAGCCGTCAAGGCAGTTTTCGTTCTTGCCGCCCAGACCCTTCTCATGATTTGTGAGCTTGATGAGCATGGTGCAGCCCTGTACCTCATAGCTTTCGTACATCGGCGGCAATGACATACTCCTGCTCATAAGACCATAGACCTCTGTCATAGCCTGCATATAAAGTCTGTGACCTACAGGAGCTTTGTCCGTAGGGTGGATATTGTTGAGTTCTCCGCAGTCCAGTGCGTATGCAATACCCGTATTGCGCACGGTGAGGTATACGTTCTCCTGAGCCTCACGTATATAAGCCCAGCTCTTTGTGTCGGGAACGTCATCGTATCTGAACATAGGCAGCTGAACTATCATGAACGGCAGTCCGCAGTCCTTCCACAGCTCACGCCAGTTCTCGATAAGAGCTTTCAGCAGGACTTCATACGTGTGCGGACGGTGGTCGTCGGACTCGCCCTGATACCAGAGCACACCTGCGAGAGTGTAGGGAGCTATCCTCTTGACCATAGTCTCATAAAGACCGCAGGGACGCATGGGGTTTTTTATGCCGTGAGGACCCGGGAAGCGGTTTTCGCCGCATCTTGCCACGACCTTGTCCCATTCCATACATGGGTCTTCCGCGAAGCAGTCAGCGACGTTCTTCTGCCATTTTTCCTGATATTTGCAGTATTCATCGTACTCCGCGATCATTTCCTCGTCGGACTTTCCTTTTATTGCTGCCTCGTACTCGTCGATATATGGACGCAGGCGGCTGTCCTGCACGAGGTACTGACGGTCTATCCATGCAGAAGCGGATGTGCCGCCCCAGTTGCAGCCGATAACACCGACGGTAACGCCGAGAATTCGGCTCAGCTCCTTAGCGAAGTAATAGCCCACAGCCGACCATGCCTGTGAATACTTTTCCGATGCGAGAGTCCAGCCCGTATCCTTTTCGGCTTCTGCGAGCTCGCTCTCTATGGGACATTTCGGCGTGTAGTAGTATCTTACGTTTTCAGCCGAACACTCTGCAAGCTCTTTTGCGCCGTTCTTGTCGTTGTGAAGCTCGAACTCCATGTTGGACTGACCGCCTGCCAGCCATACCTCGCCTATGGCAACATTATTGAATACCTTTTTTATAGCGCCGCATGACACCTCAAGTGTACAGGAGCTGCATTCCTTCGTAGGCGGCAGGACGGCTTCCCACGAGCCGTTTTTTATTACAGCGCGGGCAGAGATATCCTGTCCGAAAACGTGCAGGGTAACGGTTATAGCTTTTTCATTGTCGGTGCAGGTGCCGAAGATGCGGACATTCCTGTTTCTCTGGAGCACCATGTTGTCGCTGAAAACAGATGCGATCTTCATTTGCTGTCTCCTTTATTCGTTGACGGTTATGACGTTGTTGGCGTTGCAGAAGTCGATAAGGGTATAACGCGTCTTATCGGCAAATTCCGGCTTTGCCATGTAATAGACGTAGGTTTCGATGAGGTTGAAAAGCCATGCGGTCCTGCCCTCTATCTTGAACTGACTGAAGCCCATAGGCAGGTACTTGTCCCATATATCATCGGGCCTTATGTTGGTACTCAGGTCGCGTACATCGAAGATGTTCCGCGTAAAGAACGGGCAGTTCTGATCCTTGCCGTCGCCGAAGATAATAGGATCGTAGGGCTGGTCGGGGTATTTGCGCATATGGTTTGCATAGTTTATCTGCTGAACGCCCACGTTGTAGTAGTGCTGTGCTCTGTTTGGACAGGCAGGGCGGCAGTTTGAGTTCACAAGGAACTCGCACTTGTCCTTGTGGGGCAGCTTTTCAAGGATATCGAATTTATTGTTCAGGTCGTAATCGACCACGACTATGCTGTAGTCTTTTTCCAGCTCTGCGGCAAGTCTTTCGCCGTCGTCGAGGCGCTTGCAGGTAGAGCTTGTCAGCTTGAATTCCGGATAGTTTTTGCGGATATAGTCTTCGAGGAGAGGCGATACCACGATAGCTTCATTAAGACCGTTGTTTGCCAGGCTCATGACCATATTGCAGAACTTATCGTTGAGATGTTTCTTTTCAAGGGCAGGGTTTGTGAATGTGAACCTTACGGGTATGCCCTTTTCGTTGAAGGCATTGAGCACCATTTTCACGTACTTCTTATCGCACAGACCCTCCTGAGTTCTGCCGCCGTTCCATATGGACTGGGGAAAAGCACCGTAGAACGAAGCTATCTCCACATCGCGGAAGTACTGCGGGAACTGTTCGAGGACGGTTGCGAATATGAGATTGAACTTGAAATGGGTGTATATGCCCGGGAGATGGAATCTTGCTTTCATTTATCGTCCCACCTTATTTATCAATACGGATTATGCCGTTCTTTTCGAGGTTGTAGAGCAGCATAAGACGGGCTTCGTCACGGCATTCGGGCTTCACCATGTAGTAGAGGTAGTTCTCGGTGAGGAATACTCTTCCTGCCATTCTGCCTTCGATCTTGAACTGTTCAAAGCCCATAGGTATGTACTTATCCCAGATATCATCAGGACTTACATGATTAGCGAGCTTTCTTATATCAAAGGCGTTTCTGCCGTAGCATTCACAGTGAATAGTATTTGCCTCGTTGATCTCATAGTATTCATTAATATCGAAAGGCGTTGTCTTGCCGCTCTTTACGTATTCGTTATAAGCTATGGAGAATTCACCGATAAGGCGGTAGTGCTCCTTACGTCTTTTGCATTTTGGGTTGCAGAGGGTATTGCAGAGTATCTCCACTCTGTTTCTGTCCTCTGCGGGTATCTTTTCGAGGAGATCGAACTTGTTGTTCAGGTCGTAGTCGAGGACGACGATATGGTAGTCCTTTTTCAGCTCGTTGATAGGGCCGTCGATAGTATCAAGGCGCTTGCAGGTAGAGCTTGTGAGCTTGTAGTTCGGGTACTTATCGCGGATATAGTCCTCAAGGAGCGGTGAATTGACGATGACCTCGTTCATGTCGTTATAAGCGAGCTCCAGTATCTTATTGCAGAACTCATCGTGGAGGAGCTCCTCGGTGATGCATGGATTTGTGAAAGTAAATCGGACAGGTATGCCGAGGTTGTTGTATACTCTCAATACCTGTTTTATGAAGCCCTCGTCGCATCTGCCTATTACGCTTCTGCCGCCGTTCCAAGCTGCGGGCGGGAATGTACCGAAGAACGAAGCTATCTCAGCGCCCTCACGGAAGTAATCGGGGCAGTTTTTAAACATCTGAGCGAATACTACATTAAATGCAAAATTTTTGGAAATACCCGGTAAATGGAAACGTGCTCTCATTTTCTGCCTCCTGACTCGTACTGTATAACGCCGTTGGCATCGAGGTTGTAGAAGAACATCATTCTTGCCTCGTCGCGCAGTTCGGGCTTTGTCATGTAGTACATATAACATTCGATGATGTACAGATTGCCTGCTGTTCTTCCTTCGAGCTTGTACTGCTCGAAGCCCATAGGTACGTACTTTCCCCATATAGCATCGGGAGTGATATGGTGTCTCAGTCCCGTGGTCTGGTAGAGGGTACGCTCACGGCAGCCGCACTTTATTTTATTGGTGATGCTGTTGTCGGTATAGTCGTTGATGTCGAAGGGTACATCAGGGTGTTCTTTTAGGTGCTGGTTGTAGTATATCATCTGCTGACCTATGAGGTCATAGTGCTCCTTGCGCATTTTGCAGCCCGGGTCGCAGCAGGCGTTTGCGAGGAGCTCCACCCTTCCTCTGTCCTCGGGAGGGATCTTTTCCAGCAGGTCGAAGCGGTTGTTCAGGTCGTAATCGAGAACAACGATGCTGTAGTCCTTTTTCAGCTCGTTAATGGGACCCTCTATGCTGTCGAGACGCTTGCAGGTAGAGCTTGTGAGCTTGTAGTTGGGGTAGGTCTTGCGGATATAGTCCTCAAGGAGCGGAGAATTGACGATAGCCTCGTTCATGCCGTTATCGGCAAGGCGCATGACCATGTTGCAGAACGGGTCATAGAGATGTTCTTCTTTCAGAACGGGATTAGTGAAAGTGAATCGGAGCGGTATGCCCATATCGTTGAAGGTCTTGATGACAGTTTTAACGAAGTTCTCGCTGCACTGACCGCCGATAGTTCTGCCGCCGTTCCAGATGGAAGGCGGAAAAGCGCCGTAGAAGGACGCTATCTCAACTCCCTCGCGGAAGTAATCGGGACGAGCTTTGAGCATATGTGCAAAAACATAGTTGAGCTTGAAGTGTTCTGTAAAATCGGGTAAATGGAACCTGACTTTCATATTATCCCTCCTGTTATTTGAAAGTTAGCGCACCCGTATTCTCCATTGATTTCAGCAGCGTGAAACGTGCTTCGTCACGGCATTCGGGCTTTGCCATATAGTACATATAAGTTTCGAGTACATTGATAGGGCTTGCAGTCCTGCCCTCGATCTTGAACTGTTCAAAGCCCATAGGCACGTATTTTTCCCAGATATCATCAGGGGAGATATGTGTGCGCAGACCTCTTATCTCGAACAGACCTCTCTGTGAGTAAGGGCAGTCGCGGAAGTGGTCGGGGTCGTATTTTGAAGCGTCAAAAGGCAGGTTGGGGTATTTTTTGATATGCTCGTTGTAGGCTATCTGCTGAACGCCTATGGAGTGATAGTGTGCAGAACGGCGAGGACAATTAGGCTCGCAGCAGGCATTTGACAGCAGCTCGATGCGAGGTCTGTCCTCCGCAGGTATCTGCTCCAGAAGCTCGAACCTGTTGTTAAGGTCATAGTCCATAACGACGATGTGATAATCCTTTTTCAGCTCTTCAAGAAGTCCCTCGATAGAGTCAAGGCGCTTGCAGGTAGAGCTTGTGAGCTTGTAGTTCGGGAAGTTCCTGCGGATATAGTCCTCCAGCATAGGCGACATGACGATAGCTTCGTTCAAGCCGTTGTTGGCAAGATTCAGCACCATATTGCAGAACTGATCGCTGAGGTGCTTCTTTTCGAGAGCAGGGTTAGTGAATGTAAATCGGAGCGGTATACCTCTGTCGTTGAAAGCCTTTATAACGTGCTTTATGAAGGTCTTGTCGCACACGCCGCCCTGAGTTCTGCCGCCGTTCCAGATGGAAGGCGGGAAAACTCCGTAGAACGAAGCGATCTCAACGCCCTCGCGGAAGAATTCGGGACGGTGCGTGAGCATTTCGGCAAACAGCAGATTAAGCTTGAAATTTCCCGAAAAATCAGGAAGATGAAAACGTACTCGCATTATATTCTCCTTAAAATTCAATAAATTGTCAGTTGAGCTGTTTGTAGAGGAACGCCCTGCAAGAGAGATCGTCCCTTAACGGGCGGATAATATCCGCCCCTACAACGGGACGACGAGGATGCCGTCCCCTGCAAATATAAATTTAATCTATGCAATCGCCGCGCTCAGAGGCTATCTCGTAGCCTGCGGACTCTATTCTTCTTTGCAGACAGCCGCGGCACTCGGCAGCTTCTTCGCCTGTGCATATCTTATTGTCGTAGAGGTCGTACTTCTTGCGCACCTTTACAGGTGAAAGGTTCGGCATTACAACGTTGCAGCCCGTTTGCAGACCCAGCTCCCTGCCGTTTGGAGCGATAGTGCCCAGAGCAGTTGTAGCGGGCAGGAGCACCTTCGGGAACATCAGTCGGAGTATTCCGAGAAGCCGCAGGGTAAGTTCAAGAGTGCCGCCTTTTTCTTCTGCGAAAGGCGTATTATGGTGGGGTACGAAAGGCCCTATGCCGATCATCTGGGGTTGAAGCTCCTGTAAGAAGCGAAGGTCAGCCACGATATGTTTTGTGGACTGATAAGGAGCTCCCACCATGAAGCCCGCGCCCACCTGATAGCCCAGTTCTTTCAGGGCAAAGAGGCAGTCCTTGCGGTTTTGCAGGCTCATCTCCTTTGGGTGGAGCTTGCTGTACAGCTCCTGTGAAGCAGCCTCGTGGCGGAGCAGGTATCTGTCCGCGCCGGCCTCCTTCATGCGCCTGTAGCTCTCGAAAGAACGCTCACCGAGGGAGAGCGTCACGGCGCAGTCGGGGTACTTTTCTTTTATCTCGGATATAACAGAGCACATGAGATCGTCCGTGAAGGAGCCGTCCTCGCCGCCCTGCATAACGAAGGTGCGGAATCCCAGTCCGTAGCCGTTTTCGCAGCAGCTCATTATCTCCTCGCGGGACAGTCGGTAGCGATCAGCGTCCTTGTTGCTGCGGCGGATACCGCAGTAAAGGCAGTCGTTCTTGCAATAGCTGGAGACCTCGATAAGTCCGCGGAGAAAGACCTTTTTCCCGTAGTTTTTCTGTCGTGTCTCGTCGGCGTATCTGCGGAGGAGTTCGGCAGCGTCCCTGTCATCGGTCTCTATAAGTGCAGCCAGTTCCTCATCGGAGAGGTCTGAGGTATTGCGGAGTTTTTCAACGATATCAGTCATATCAGCCGCCCAGCCTTATCATTTCGTCGATGCATTTTCTTGCCTGTGCAATGAGCTCGTCGTCCATGAGAATCTCGAAAGCGTCACCGTCGCCGCCGCCGATACCAACGAGAGTGTTGTATATATCGGGGAGAGTGGTGAGCTTCATATTGTGACAGACAAGGTCACGGCTAACGGGGTAGAACTTCTTGTCGGGACAGTCGTACTGAAGATGCTCCACGATAGAATTCTCTGTGCCGATGATGAACTCTTTCTTGTCGGACTTCTTAGCGAAGTTCATGATGCCCGTAGTTGAGCCAACGTAGTCTGCAAGCTCGACCACCTTTGGAGTACACTCGGGGTGTACGAGGAACAGCGCGTCGGGGTGCTCCTCCTTAGCAGCGAGCACCTCCTTAGTGGTTATCCTTGCGTGAGTTGGACAGCCGCCATGAAGGAGCTTGATATCCTTGTCGGGGCACTGCTTTTTGATATAGTCGCCGAGATTGCAGTCGGGGATAAAAAGTATCTTGTCGCTGTCGAGAGCCTTGACTATTTTCAGGGCACTTGACGAAGTGACGCATACATCACAAACGGTCTTGAGAGCAGCTGTGGTATTGATATAAGCAACAACAGTACGGTCGGGCTCCTGTGCGCGAACAGCGCTTATCATGTCTCTGTCCATCTGTTCAGCCATAGGGCAGCCTGCGTGTTTGTTGGAGAGGAATACGCGCTTCTGAGGCGAGAGCATCTTGGCAGTCTCAGCCATGAAGTGGACACCGCAGAAGAGGATATTCTCCTGTGAAACGCCCTTTGCGTCAACGCTGAGCTTGTAGCTGTCACCGACGAAATCGGCTATTTCGCATATCTCACGCGCCTGATAGCAGTGTGCGAGTATAGCGGTGTTTGTCTCCTTTTTTAGCTTTATGATCTGATCCTGTAATTCACGAACGTTCATGATGAAAACTTCCTTTCGACTTGCGGGGGCGGTGAATAATGATCCAGCCGTCAGCTAATGGCTAAGGACTGTGATTATAATTTGCCCATTTTATTGATTATACCACAAATATGATATAATTTCAAGTAAAAAAGAAACACCTCTGTCCGCAGTGAACAGAGGTGTATGAACATTGTCAGAATATTTTTTCGCTTATCGCCTGAAAGACTTTATAGAGCACAACTTTCTCATCGGGAAGGACTCTTGAGCTGCGTACCAACAGGTCCAAAGCGCCGTTGGTGTCCATAGCGGTATCGTTCAGCACGATTTTTTTACCATTGGCAAGGAACAGTTTCATGCGCATACGCTGCTCGATATAGGCATTTTTGTGCCTTCTTTTGTAGCGTTCTATCTTGACATCTGAGATATTGCTGAATGGAATGATCTTATTTGAAAAGAGGTGTTTTATTGTAATGTTATCATCATTGATAGTGACAACGGTGCGGACAGTTTGTGCGACGAAAAAGAAGAGCATACCTACGATACCTAAGGCTGTGGTACACATGATATTAAAATGCATTCCCCTGATAGCAGAATAATAAGTAGCGGTGAATAAGAGTAAGAAGGCAGCGATAAACCATAAAGCGGAGCTTAATTTTTCGTTTTTTATCTTGTAAGACATAGAGCATCTCTTTTCTTGTTATTTATCCGTGTCGAAAATGTTTTTCAGCTGTATCTCCACCCATACAGCCGATATCATCACGGCTGCGAACAGGAGTATGAGCACCGCGAAGCAAAGTTTCGGCAGCATGAACAGGCAGGCGATAGTCAGAACAAAAGCAGCTATACCGATAATGCTCCAGATATTGCCGCATTTGCTGTTTGCAAAGCGCCATGTATCGTTGTTTGCCATAGCTCTTGCGGTTTTGAAGCCTATGGAATGATCTTCGGTGTTGTCCGCGTATTTTTTCATACATAGACCGCCCAGCATGATGCTGAGTGAAACTATGATATTGACGATAATAACAACGTCCATGATTTATCCTCCCATATAAAATACAGGGGCGGATAGGATCCGCCCGCTGTATATACTTGCAATATTTTACAGAAAGATCTATTACAGTTCGCTTTCTGCAATGACTTCAACTTCTACAAGTACACCCTTAGGCAATGTTTTTACAGCCACACAGCTTCTTGCAGGGAGAGATGTGAAGTATTTGCCGTATATCTCGTTGAATGCTGCAAAGTCGTTCATATCTGCAAGGAAGCAGGTAGTTTTTACAGCCTTTGCGAATGAAGAACCTGCTGTTGCGAGTACAGCACCGAGATTCCTCATGACCTGCTCGGTCTGCTCCTCGATAGTCTGAGCGGTGACGGTATTTGTAACAGGGTCGATAGCGATCTGACCGCTTGTGTATACCATTCCGCGTGAAACTATTGCCTGTGAGTACGGTCCCACGGCTGCGGGAGCTTTTTCTGTGTGGATCTTTATCATGACTTATTCCTCCATTGTATTAATACTTCAGACTCGGAAACCTCATCGCTGTCATCTTCGTCGTCCCAGTCGAAGCTCCATGTGTCCTCGCTTGCCTCGCCCGTATCAAAAGAGATATAGCCGAAGCATTCTTCGGTGCCTGACTGTTTAAGGAGGAGCATATATGTATCGTAAGGGCAGTCCACGTCATTTACGGTCATATGAGTTGTTGTCTTGATAAATGCACAAGGTCCCTCATAGTCCTTATCAGCCTTGCAGCTGAATACGCCCGTATATTTTGAAGTGTCAAAGCCGCTGCCTTCGATACTGAAAATATTTGCTTCTTCCTTTACGCCTTCTTCGTTGAGCTTGTAGTCCTTTCCGCAGAAGTGAAGCGTTCCGTCCTCTGATACAGTAAGAGGATCTTCCTTGAGCTTATCGTCGATATTTTTCAGATCATCGGGGTAATCTCCCATATATGCATGACCTGTTTTGTGATAAGTTCCTGCAATATCCTTTATGCTGACAGGGTCGGCAGTTTCCTTGTCCTTTTGGCTTGTGGTATTTTCTTTGGCGCTGTCTTCAGCGTCGTCTTTTGCCGCAGTAGTTTCATCTGCCACGGTAGTTGCTTCAGCTTTGTCTTTATTGTCCGCATTTTTTTCCTTGTCAGCGCCGCACCCCACGAGCGCTGCTGCGAAAATAAAAGCTGAGAGTCCCAATAATCCTTTTTTCATTTTATATTCTCCTTGGATCGGTAAGAAATTTTTTTGGGTCAATCGACGATTTACGTATCTCTTATTTGACAGTGGGGATCGCCGTGGCTGCCCTTTAAAGCGGACGATATGTCTAAAGCACTGTCATCATCGCCTTTTTCCGTGATCTGCAATGAATATAAATTATATGAATAGTCCTCATCACCGGAATGTGTGTCCCATTGTGATATTGTCAGAAATGCAGGACCTTCATAATCCTTATCCAGACATTTTCTTGAAGTTAGTGAGTAGACATTTTTAGAATATTTGTCGAAATCGAATCCGCTTCCCTCAATACTGTAGACTATTAAGTCTTTATCAGAATATTGCGGCTTGATTACGCCCTCGGGGATAAGCTTATAATCCTTTCCGTTGAAATGGAGCGTTCCGTCCTCTGAGATAGTTGCAGGGTCATCTTCGCTTGCGTCGATAATTTTATTGGCATCTATATCAGGGTAACCGTCATTGATTGTGCCGAAGCCTGTCAAGACTAATTCACCTGCATACTCTTTTATGTCAGGAGCGCTTTTAGAAACGATGTTGTCTTCCTCAGCGGTATTCTCTTCTACGGTAGTTATTTCAATGTTGCTATCAATGGTTGCGGACTGTATACTATCAGCAGGATTCTCTGCAACAGTAGTTGTTTCAGCTTTGTCTTTATTGTCCGCATTTTTCTCCTTGTCAGCGCCGCACCCCACGAGCGCTGCTGCGAAAATAAAAGCTGAAAACCCAAATAATTCCCTTTTCATGATATATCTCCTTGAAGTTTAGCGAAATATTTGTATCGTGAGTATATGCATATGATAATCTTTTTGCTGAGATTTGTCAAGAGGATAAAATTAAAAAATCATCCCAAATCCTGCAACATATATACATCAGCATATTATGATATATTTTCACATTACACAGCATAACTCTTTCACCGACTGCAACGAGATCTTCTCGTGATACGGGGAGATATGACACTTTTGAATTATCATGAGCTATAGAAAAAAATTATAATCAAGGATAGAAAATATCATTCTTTGTAATGTTTGGAGAGTGAAAAAGTGGGTGAAACGGAATGTACATATTCTGAAAAACTATAGATAGGTTCGCTTGAACTTGTGACGAGAATCAAAGAACTTCAAGTATCCTTTTGGTCATCTCCGTGCAGGTGAGAGGCGTACCCTTGTCCGTTCCCATAAGGTCAGTTGTTCGGCAGCCGTCGTTCAGCACCTTATCCACAGCAGCTTCGATAGCATCGGCTTCCTTTGCGAGTCCGAAGGAGTATCTTAGCATCATAGCTCCCGAAAGTATGGTAGCTATAGGATTGGCAATATTTTTACCTGCAATGTCAGGTGCTGAGCCGTGTATAGGCTCGTAAAGACCGCGCTTTGACGCTCCCAGAGAAGCCGAAGCCAGCATACCGATAGAGCCAGTTATCTGTGATGCTTCATCTGAAAGTATATCTCCGAACATATTGGACGTTACAATAACGTCGAACTGACGAGGGTCGCGGACGAGCTGCATAGCGGCGTTGTCCACGAACATATCCGTATAGCTCACTTCGGGGTATTCCTCAGCGAGCTTGTGCGTAGTCTTGCGCCAGAGCCTTGATGTTTCGAGGACATTAGCCTTGTCGATGCTGCAAAGTCGCTTGCTGCGCTTTACAGCGGCTTCAAAGGCGGCTCTGCCGATGCGCTCGATCTCGGTGACGCTGTAAGCCTCGGTGTCGTAAGCCTCGTGACCGTACCTGCCCTCGCGGAAGCCGCGGTCGCCGAAGTAGATACCGCCTGTGAGCTCGCGGACGATGAGTATATCAAAGCCGCCGCCAACTATCTCGTCTTTCAGCGGAGAAGCTGCTCTCAGCGCAGGGTAGAGCTTTGCAGGACGGAGATTCGTATACAGTCCCAGTGCGGAGCGTATCCCGAGGAGAGCCTTTTCGGGGCGGATATCGCCTGCGAGGTCGTCCCATTTCGGACCGCCCACAGCTCCGAGAAGCACACTGTCAGAAGCAAGGCAGCCGTCCACGGTCTCCTGCGGCAGGGGCATACCTGTTGCGTCGATAGCGCAGCCGCCGATGAGATAAGGCGTGAAATTGAATTTATGTCCGAACTTATCTGCTGTCTTTTCGAGCACTGCAACGGCGCTGTCCACTATTTCCGGGCCAATGCCGTCGCCCTTTAAAAGAGCTATGTTGAACTCCATATTAGTATCTCCTTTTTTAGTTGAGAGTATAAAGCAGTGTAGGGGCGCACAACATCGACCGCGACACGGCTCACTGATTATTTGACGGTTTTGAGACAGTTCTCGCCGCGTTCTATAGCCACGATACCCGTGCGGCACATCTCCATGATGCCGAAGGGTTTGAGAAGCTCTATAAATGCGTCGATCTTTGAAGTCTCGCCTGTAAGCTCGCAGGTGAGAGAGGTCGGGGAGTAGTCCACAATCTTTGAGCGGAATATCTCAACGGCAGTCATTATGTCCTGACGCACGTCAGCCTTGTTTCTGACCTTTATGAGGAGAAGCTCGCGTATAACGGTGTCCTTGTTGTCGAGGACCTCGACTTCCCTGACATCGTGGAGCTTCTGGAGCTGCTGTAGGATACGCTCCTTTATGTCCTCGTCGCCGTGGAAAGCGATAGTGATGCGCGAAAAGCCGCTTGATTCGGTCTCACCCACGGTAAGGCTGTCGATATTGAAGCCGCGGCGCGTGAACATACCCGATACTCTTGAAAGCACACCTGAAACGTTTGCAACTATAACTCCTATAACATACTGATCCATTAATGCCACCTCACTTTATTTCCGTTATCATATCGTTTATAGAACCGCCCTGGGGCATCATAGGAAGAACCATTTCGTCGCTGTCCACCATGCAGTCTATAATGAAAGGCGTATCGCAGGAAAAGGCTTCGTCCGCCAGTTTTTCCAGCTCGGACAGTGTGGAAGCTCTGCCCCCCTTAGCGCCGAAGGCTTCAGCCACCTTTACGAAATCTGTCATGCGGTCGAAGGTAGTGCTGGAATAGCGCTTGTCGTAGAAAAGGGTCTGCCACTGACGAACCATACCCAGAACATTGTTGTTCATTACAACGATCACCACGGGTATCTTCTGAGTTACAGCCGTTGCAAGCTCATTGAGGTCCATGCCGAAGCTTCCGTCGCCTGTAAAAAGAACTGTTTTTCTGCCTGTAGCTATGGAAGCGCCGATAGCTGCGCCAAGTCCGTAGCCCATAGTGCCCAGACCGCCGCTTGTTATGAAGGTACGGGGCTTTTTGAAGGGATACCGCTGAGCAGTCCACATCTGGTGCTGACCCACATCGGTAGCGATGAGAGTATTTTCGTCAGCTCTTGCACTGACAGTATCGACTATATCGTATGGACTGAGCTCGGTTCGGCTGCTGCGCTTTTTTCTGGCGAGCTTCAGCGCGGAATCGGTGCGTTTCAGCTCCTCATCTTTGAGCTGAGCGATGCACTCCAGCCACTGAGGGTGTTTTTTCTCCTCGACCATGAACAGCAGCCTTTCAAGGGAGTCCTTTATATCGCTGCGGATAGTGAGGTCGGCGGAGATGTTCTTGTTGAGCTCTGCGCCGTCGATGTCTATGTGGATAATACTGTGAGTTCTCTTGATATGTTCCGTATTTCCTGTAGCACGTTCGCTGAAACGCACACCGAGAGCGATAATGAGATCGGCTTCGTTTTTAGCCATAGAAGAAGCAAAGTGTCCGTGCATACCCTGCATACCGAGGAAGTGCGGCTCGTTATGGGGAATAGCCGAAAGTCCCATGAGAGAGCAGCCCATAGGTGCATCAATCTTTTCTGCGAGAGCTTTTACCTGCTCGGAAGCCTTGCCTGTGATGACACCGCCTCCGAAGTAGATATAAGGCTTTTCACAGCTGTTTATCATATCCGCAGCCATTTGCAGCTGCTTTTCCGAAGCAAGAGTGAGGGGATATGGGATAACAGGCTGAGTATTGGCTTCAAATTCACACAGAGCAGTCTGAACGTCCTTGGGTATATCCACGAGGACAGGGCCCGGGCGGCCTGATTTGGCTATTTTAAAGGCTGTGCGGAGAGTATCCGCAAGCTCGTTTATGTCCTTGACGATGAAGTTATGCTTTGTTATGGGCATGGTTATGCCGACGATATCGACTTCCTGAAAGCTGTCCCGACCTATCTGGTCGCAGGAGACATTTCCCGTGATAGCCACCATAGGAATAGAGTCGAGGAAAGCCGTAGCTATTCCTGTTACGAGGTTTGTAGCACCAGGACCCGATGTAGCTATGACCACGCCCACCTTGCCTGTAGCACGGGCATAGCCGTCCGCAGCATGAGCAGCTCCCTGTTCGTGAGCGGTAAGTATCTGTTTTATGCGGTCGCGGGCGGTATAAAGCTCATCAAACAGATCTATGACCTGACCGCCCGGGTAGCCGAAAATAGTGTCGCAGCCCTGCTCGATGAGGGTCTCAACGACAATTTTTGCACCTGATATTTTCATATTAAAACGTCCTTTGCTTTGGTGTAAATATGGATTTTTTGCAGGGAACGCCGCCCTCGGCGTTCCCTGCAATTATATCACTCCATTGACGATAGACTGCATAAGTCCGCCGTTTTCGATAATCTTCTGGACAAATTCGGGGAAAGGAGCTGTTTTGTATTCCCTGCCTGTGGTGAGGTCGCGGATAATGCCGTTATCGAGGTCTGCTTCCACCTTGTCGCCCTCGCTTATCTCCTTGGCAGCCGCAGGACATTCCACGATAGCAAGACCGATATTGATAGCGTTGCGGTAGAAGATACGCGCAAAGCTCCCTGCGATGACCAGCGATATACCGCTTGCCTTTATAGCTATAGGAGCGTGTTCACGGGACGAGCCGCAGCCGAAATTCTCGCCTGCGACCATGATATCGCCCTGTTTTACGCGGTTCACGAAGGACTTGTCTATATCCTCCATGCAGTGGCTCGCAAGCTCTGCGTGGTCGCTGGTATTGAGGTAACGTGCAGGGATAATAACGTCGGTATCCACGTTGTCGCCGTACTTTATAACATTTCCAGTGTATTTCATACTCCCATAACCTCCCATGGACTTGTTATCCTGCCTGTTACAGCGCTTGCAGCCGCTGTTGCAGGACTTGCAAGGTACACTTCTGACTCGGGGTGACCCATACGTCCCACGAAGTTGCGGTTCGTAGTGGCAACAGCTCTTTCGCCTGCTGCGAGGATACCCATATATCCGCCTAAACAAGGGCCGCAGGTAGGGGTGGAGACTACCGCGCCGCACTCGATGAATGTGCGGATAAGTCCCATTTCCATAGCGTCAAGGTATATCTGCTGAGTTGCGGGGATAACGATAACGCGGACATTTTTCGCGCATTTGTGTCCCTTCATTATCTCGGCAGCGGCAATGAGGTCTTCGAGTCTGCCGTTGGTACAAGAGCCGATCACCACCTGATCTATTTTCACTTCGCCTATCTCGGAGAAGGTCTTGGCGTTTTCGGGAAGATGCGGAAAAGCTACGGTAGGCTCTATTCCCGAGAGGTCGATATCTATGATCTCATCATATTCCGCATGGGGGTCAGCCTTGTATATAACAGGCTCTGCGCCGCCGTGTTCGCGGATATATTCGAGGGTGATGCCGTCCACCTCGAATATGCCGTTCTTCGCGCCTGCTTCGATAGCCATATTCGCAATGCAGAGGCGGTCAGCCATAGTCAGTGAGGAAAGTCCCTCGCCTGTGAACTCCATAGAGCGGTAAAGCGCTCCGTCAACGCCTATTTTTCCGATTATGTGGAGAATAACGTCCTTGCCTGAAACGTATCTGCGGAGACTGCCTGTGAGGTTGAACTTTATGGCTGAGGGAACTTTGAACCACGCCTTGCCTGTAGCCATTCCGCAAGCCATATCTGTTGAGCCCACACCTGTTGAGAAAGCTCCGAGAGCGCCGTAGGTGCAGGTGTGTGAATCAGCGCCTATAACTACGTTTCCTGCGCTGACCAGTCCTTTTTCGGGGAGCAGAGCGTGTTCGATGCCCATTTCTCCCACATCATAAAAATGAGTGATATCATTTTCATTGCAGAAATCGCGGCACATCTTGCACTGCTCGGCGGCTTTTATGTCTTTATTCGGAGCAAAGTGATCCATGACCATGGTGACTTTGTTTTTGTCGAACACGCTGTCTTTTGCGAGCTTGCGGAACTCCTTGATAGCTACGGGAGAGGTTATATCATTTCCGAGGACGAGGTCGAGGTCTGCGAGGATAAGCTCTCCTGCGCTGACGGACTCTTTTCCCGAATGAGCCGCAAGAATTTTCTGCGTCATTGTCATTGCCATATTTTCACACTTCCTTTATCATGCGGTTTTGAGCATATTATTTACAGCGCTGACAAGAGCCTTGACTGAAGATGTTATGATATCGTTGTCGATACCCGTTCCCCAGAAGCTCCTGCCGTCCTTTGTGACTATCTCCACATAGGATACAGCCTTTGAAGCCGAGCCCACTTCAAGGGCGTGTTCGGAGTAGCTGTTTAAACTGTAGTCTGCGCCTGTATACGAGCGTACAGCGTTGCTGACAGCATCAAGACGACCGTTGCCCGTATCGGTAGCAGTTACCTTTCTGCCGTTGTAATCGAAGCTTATAGTCGCTTCGATGCCGTTCCGCTGTATGAAGTGGGTCTCGCTGATGTTGATAGGAGCTGTTATATCCACATAATTGTTCTTGAAGATATCGTAGACCTCGTCGGGGAGAAGCTCCTTGTGCTTGCGGTCGGAGATGCCTTTGACGAGATAGCCGACGTGCTCGCGCATCTTCTTAGGCAGGTCGTAGCCGAAGCGTGTTTCGAGGATATAGCCTATGCCGCCCTTGCCCGACTGACTGTTGATGCGGATAACGTCTGCGGAGTACTCTCTTCCGAGGTCGGCAGGGTCGATAGGGAGATACGGTACTGTCCAGTAACGGTCGTGTCCTTCTTCGCGCCATTTCATACCCTTTGCGATAGCGTCCTGATGAGAGCCGCTGAAGGCTGCGAATACCAGCTTGCCCGAATATGGCTGACGTTCGTAAATACCCATGCGGGTCAGGCGCGAGTAAGTCTCGGAGAGTGAAGGTATATCGCTGAAATCCAGATCAGGCTCAACGCCTTGCGAGTACATATTCATAGCGAGAGTGATTATATCCACATTTCCTGTGCGTTCGCCGTTGCCGAAAAGAGTTCCCTCAACTCGCTCTGCACCTGCAAGGAGTCCGAATTCCGTATCTGCGACAGCACAGCCGCGGTCGTTGTGGGGGTGGAGCGATACTATGACGTTGTCGCGGTATTTCAGGTTCTCGCACATATACTCCACCTGATTTGCGTAAATATGCGGCATTGAGAGCTGTACCGTTACGGGGAGATTGATTATGACCTTGTCGTCGGGAGCAGGCTGCCACACATCGAGGACTGCATTACAGATCTCTAAAGCGAAATCGGGCTCTGTGCCTGTAAAGCTCTCGGGAGAGTACTCAAAGCGGAAATTGCCCTCGTATTTCTCGCGGTACTCCTTGCAGAGCTTGGCTCCGCTCACCGCGATATCTATTATCTCCTCTTTGCTCTTGCGGAAGACCTGCTCACGCTGAGCTACAGATGTGGAGTTGTAGAGGTGTACTATAGCGTTTTTGCAGCCCTTGAGCGCCTCGAAGGTCTTTTCGATGATATGCTCGCGGGACTGGGTGAGCACCTGTATGGCAACATCGTCGGGAATGAGATCCTGCTCGATGAGGGTGCGGCAGAAGTCGTATTCTGTCTCGGAAGCAGCAGGGAAGCCGATCTCTATCTCCTTAAAGCCGATATCCACCAGCTTCTGGAAGAATTCCAGCTTTTCGCCGAGACTCATGGGGATCACGAGAGCCTGATTGCCGTCGCGGAGATCGACGCTGCACCATTGGGGAGCTTTGTCGATATAGGACTTCTTTGTCCATTTCATTTCGGTCTGCGGTGCTTCAAAGAACTGTCTTGTGTACTTGTTGACATTATTCATATAAAAACCTCCATTCCGATCCGTTTGCTCAATGCAGGAGGGTAATAAAAAAGTCTCCTCCATGCGCTGGCATGGAAGAGACGAAGTTTTGATAATACTCCGTGGTACCACTCTTCTTGATGTAAGAATTACACCCACTTATCCGCGTCGGATCAACGCATATCTCTGTAACGGGAGCGCCCGTCCGAGCCTACTTGAAGCGCTGCTTCTTTGGGTCGGCTGCTCGGGGAGGAGTTATTTCTCATACATGGGTACTGCCTTTCACCAAACGGCAGCTCTCTGTGAAGCATGGCAAGAGTTTTTATTCCCTTCATCGCATTTTTAAATATTATAACGTTATTATACACGGAAAATCCAACTTTGTCAAGACCCTGCCGAAATTTTGCAGCGTTGCCGCTCGCTCACAGCACAATTGTATGATGAAACACTGTGCAGGGACGACCATTGGTCGTCAGCGGATACATCAGTTATGCATTAAACAGGGGCTTTACTGCCGCAGTCGGGGCAGAAATTAGTGCTGCATTCTCTGCCGCAGGAGCATTTCCACGGCTTCACGGGTGCTTTTGCACCGCACTCGGGACAGAAGTTGGTACTGTTCTCCTGTCCGCATACGCAGCGCCATTTATTGCCGTTCCATGCGGGAACAGCCTTGTTTTCGGCAGCCATGCGGAACATTTCCATGCCGTTTGTCATATACTGCAAGCCCACAACGGGGAAACCGAATATAAACATAAGCGTCACCTCATTATCTGTTGACAAAAAGTGCTGTAAGCGGAACGGTTTTGTTGAGAGTAAGCGGGTTTGCGAGCGGCAACGTGGATAAAGTGCAGCATCGCTCGGCTTACTGCTGTGATTTTATATAGTCGGCTATCCTGTATATCCCGTAGAATACCCAGATTATCCATGATAATTGCCAGAGTCCTGTAAATACGCTGAAAAGCAGGTATATTACAGCAACAGCAGTTGCTATCAGCCAATGTTTCAACGCTTTACTCCCATTGCAAGTATAGCACCTGCGAAGTCGTTGAAGTTCTGAGTCTGGAGAATGACCTTTCCCGGACCTGTAAGACGTGTGAGGAAGAGTCCCTCGCCGCCGAAGAGTATATTACCGAGACCCTTTACTGTTTCGATCTCATACTTTACGGTAGGTTCAAATGCAACGACGTTTCCTGTATCAACTTTGAGGACTTCACCCGGGTTAAGGTAGCGTTCTACCTTATCGCCGTCAACTTCGAGGAAAGCCATGCCCTGACCGAAGAGCTGCTGGAGGATAAAGCCTTCACCGCCGAATAATCCCGAGGTTATTCTCTTTGTGAATATTGCCTTGAGGTCAACGGTCTGTTCTGCGCAGAGAAAAGCGTGTTTCTGGCATATAAGACCGTTCTGAGTGATGCTTACAGGCACTATATCACCAGGGACTGTTGCGCCGAAAGCGATCTTTGCGCCTGCTGTTTCAGCGGTATAGTTAGCCATGAATATAGATTCGCCTGTGAATATTCTTCCGAGGCTTCTGCCGATACCGCCGCGGGCATTTGTTGACATTTTGATACCTTCGGACTGCCATATCATGCCGCCTGACTGTGTGTACATTGATTCGCCTGCGTTGAGTTCACATTCAACAGCAGGAACAGTGTCTCCGATTATAGTATATCTCATTTGACATACCTCCTTGTATTGATAATATATTTATTCCGTTTAGAGCGGGATTACCTGACTATTCTGCAAAGGCTGGCTTCTCCCGAGTTAAGGTGTATCTTCTCTCCGTCGGGAGTGCATACGATGAGATTCGCATTATCATCTATGCCGAGAGCTTCGCCGACAATAGTCTTATTTCCGATATTTGCTGTGACCATGTTGCCCGTGAGGTATTCACGGCGGCGGTATTCTTCAATGAAGGTCCTGTTTTCGATCCTGCCCATGTAGTTTTCGAGGCGGTTGAGGACTTCTGCACAGAGCTTGTTTCTGTTGATGATCTTGCCTGTTTCGTCTTCGATGGAAGATGCTGTTTTGAGGAGCTCCTCATCGAAGATATCCTTTACGCTGCGCACATTTATGCCGATACCTATAACGGCGCAGTCGAGGGTACGCATTTCGAGCCCGAAGGAAGCCTCTGTGAGTATGCCGCATATTTTCTTGCCGTTCATGTACAGGTCGTTGACCCATTTTATCATGACATTTTCTCCGCAGAGGTGCTCCACGGCTTCGGCAGCAGCACAGGCTGCGGCGGCTGTTATCATAGGGGCGTATTCAAGGCTGAATTTAGGGCGGACGAGGGTACTCATATAAAGTCCGCTGCCTGACGGCGAAACGAAGCTCCTGCCAATTCTGCCCCTGCCTGCGGTCTGCTGGTCGGCAACGGTGGTAGTACCGTTGGGGGCGGAGTTGGAATCGAGCTCCTTTGTGATATTGTTGGTGGATTCTACGGTGTCGTAAACATTGAGAGTGCGTCCGAGTTCTTTGGTTTTGAGCAGCGGCAGAATAAGAGCTGCCGAAAGCTTATTGTTATCTTCGTTGAGTTTGTAGCCTTTTGACGTAACTGATGTTATGGAGAAACCGTCGGCTTCCAGAGCGCGTACAGCTTTCCAAACGGCGTTACGGCTGACACCAAGCTTATCCGCAAGAGCAGCTCCCGATATATAGCTGCCTTCTGCGGCGGCGAGAGTTGCAAGCAATTCGGATCTGACGTTCATGACATACCTTTCCTTTCGGTAATATTGATAACATTGTAGCACAAAAAAAACGATAATGCAAGTTAAAAAAGTATTAAAAGTCGTAAAAAGTCGTATCAAGTTGTAAATTTTTTTGCTGCACGACAAAAAAAGACGGTTTTCCCGTCCGTCCTGAGATATAATTATTAAGCCTTCAGTCGTCAGGCAGCGTGACGCTGCACACTTGTCCCGTTGCGCTTGTTCCACGCACTAACTCTGTACGTAAACGTTGATCTGCTTTCGCTTGCGGAACAAACTGCCAAACGCAACATGGATCCAACTGTAGGGGCTGTCGGCTCTGCATATAGCATTGCTGATTCAATCGTCGCCTGAGAAGATCTGCGCCGCAGCGATCACAACGGCAATGGCTACAGGAGCGATACACGGCAGTATACGTGAGCAGTACATACTGCTTATAGGTTCGAGGGTATATTTGTCCGTCCAGCCGCTTGAATCGGCGTGAGCAGTCAGGCGTTTCAGCATGAACATACACAAGGCGAGTCCGCTTGCCGACATCGGGACTGAGAGCTTATCGAGCAGCTTTTTTCCGGGAAGGCACAGGAAAGCGCCTGATGTCATGAGGACTGCCGAGAGTATCATAAGAATGCCTGTTGAAGCTATGCTGCCGCCGTAGCTTTCACGGTTGTACACAAGTCCCGCTCCCGTGAGCACGGGCATTGCGCAGGAGAAATAAAGACTGAGCAGTATCATCACGAGCTTTGCGGCTTTCATGAGCGGCGAGCTTTTTTTATGGAAAGAACTTACATTATTTTTTCTCATTTTTTTACTCCGTATGTAGTTTTCGGCTGTCAGTGATTATCAGTTATAAACTTATGCAGCCGAAGCATAATAAAAATGTTCCCTCGGGAACACGAAAGGAAATAAAAATGCGTTTGAAAAGAAAAATAATAAAAACAGCTGCGGCGTTATTATCTGCTGCTTTTGTTGGTTTATACGGCACGGCGGGATATTACTCGTCGAGACTGCCGTCGGTCATCAATGCGGAACAGACCGATGAAATAAAAATAGCGGGATTTTCCGAACTGAAATGTACCTGTTCCCGCGGAGATGCAATACCAGCACTTGGCAGAGGTATCGCAGCAGAGCAGGTGACCTTCTCGCTGTTCGGAGTTATTCCCGTTAAAAATGTTGAGATCCACAGGGCGGAAGCTCCTGTTTACGCGGTTGGAGGTATACCCTTTGGTATAAAGCTCCTTATGGAAGGCGTTATGGTGACGGGGCTTGGCGATGTGGAATGTGAAAGCGGTACTGTTGTATGTCCTGCCGAGAAAGCAGGTATCCGCAGGGGCGATATCATTCGTCTTGCAGACGGAGAGACTCTCACCTCGAACGATCAGCTTCAGGGGCTGATATCCTCCTCCGGAGGAAAGACGGTGGAGCTGTCTGTCGAACGTGACGGAGATGTATTTTCGGCGCTCCTTCAGCCAGTCCTTTCGCGCAGGAGCGGCGGCTGGAAGGGAGGTATGTGGGTGCGTGACAGCATTGCTGGCATCGGCACCATGACATTCTTCGATAAGGAAAGCGGCAGCTTTGTCGGACTTGGGCACCCCATATGCGATTCCGACACAGGCGGCATAGTTCCTGTTCACAGCGGAGAAGCTGTACCTGTTGAAATAACTGATGTAAAGCGCGGCGCACGGGGCATACCGGGTGAGCTGCGGGGAAGCTTTTCGGCAGGAGACAGCTTCGGCAGCCTTTCGCGCAACAAGACCAGCGGTATATACGGCAGTCTCTCAGCGGAAGCGGCGGCGGAGCTTTCTGAGGAATGTGAAGAATACAAAATGGCATTTCGTCAGGAGATCGAAGTCGGCCCTGCCGAAGTGATAACTACGATATCGGGAGAAAGACCCGAGAAATATGCTGCGGAGGTAGTCAGCGTTGATTACAGCAGCGCAGGAACGTCAAAAAACATGGTCATACGCATAACCGATGAGCGGCTTATAGAAGCTGTCGGCGGAATAGTGCAGGGCATGAGCGGCAGTCCGATAATTCAAAACGGTAAGCTTATCGGAGCAGTCACTCATGTATTCGTAGCCGATCCTGCTCAGGGATATGGCATATTTGCGGAGACTATGTATGATGAGATGGGATAGTACCTCAGACAATAAAAGCGGGCGTTACGATGGTAACGCCCAAGTATTGTTAAAAATTATCTGTTCTCTTCGCTGAATCCGCTGTCAACGAGTTCGATAAGTGCATCAACAGCAGCCTTTTCATCAGTGCCGTCAGCGATAACCTTTACATTTGTACCGCCTACGATACCAAGTGAAAGGATACCGAGTAAGCTCTTAGCGTTTACTCTGCGTTCTTCTTTTTCGATCCAGATTGATGACTTGAATTCATTTGCCTTCTGAATAAAGAAGGTTGCTGGTCTAGCGTGAAGTCCAACCTGATTCTTAACCATTACTTCTCTAACAAACATAAACAACTCTCCTATTCTCTGTAGTTACAGCCCCTCTCTATAATGGACTGTGTTGATGTTTGCAATTGTTTTACTTGCTGATTTTATTATACATACATTTCGATTATTAGTCAACGGATTTTTGCGTTTATAGAGCCGTATTTCATTAAATTCTACATTTAGGTTAAATGTGAATGAAATTCTATCAACTTGCTTGTTGATTATCACTACAAAAGAATGTTGAGAGTAATTGTTGAAGTTGCACATTGTTCAACGCAATATTATGGTTATTTTTTCTAAACGGAAAAAGCTTTTTCGTATATACTTGCAGTTAATGTGTGGAACAGCTGTGGAACAGTTGAAAATTGCGATCGGAAAAAGATGTCATTTTATGTCGTTTTTGTATTTTTCAAGAAGATCGGGACGGCGTTCGGCAGTTATCTTCAGGCTCTGTTCGTGCCGCCAGTTTTCGATATTTTTGTGATGACCTGTGAGCAGGACAGGCGGAACGGCTTCACCTTCCCATATTTCGGGACGAGTGTACTGCGGATACTCCAGAAGACCGCTGTATATGCTTTCGTCGGTAAAGCATACCTCGTCGGAGAGAACTCCGTCGCACATACGGGCTACTGTATCGGCGACAACCATGGCAGGCAGTTCGCCGCCTGTGAGAACATAATCGCCGATAGATATCTCCTCATCGACTATCTTGTCAATCACGCGCTGGTCAACGCCCTCATAGTGACCGCAGAGGATAAGGATATTGTCCAGTTTTGAGAGCTCTATGGCTTTCTGCTGGTTGAAGATGCTTCCCTTCGGGGACATATATATAGTGTGGGGGGGGGCGCCGAGCTCATCACATACTGCCTTGTAGCAGTTGTAGATAGGCTCGCACTGCATGACCATGCCCATACCGCCTCCGTAGGGAGTATCGTCAACACGGCGGTGCTTGTCCTGAGTATATTCCCGTATCTGTCGGCAGTGAAGGCTTATCTTGCCTGCTTTTCTTGCTCTGCCGATGATACTCTCACCGAGTACCGCTTCGCACATTTCGGGGAATAAAGTAGCTATTTCGATATGCATAGTTTTTCTCCTTTTATAATTTGAGACCGCGGAAAACAGCGGTCTCGAAGTATTTTATGTAAGTTTGATCGACTCTGCAACAGCGACAACGTCTTCCTGATCGGTAACGCTGAGGTCGATGTGATAGCACGTACGCTTGTCCTTTTCGGGGTAGATATTCACCATAGCATAATTGTTATTGTCGGGAGATTTTGCGGTAATAAGGAATCCGCGGAAACCAACTCCGTCAACAGCGTAGAATCGCGCAGGGTAGCCATCACCCATGTAGTACTCCTCTTTCAGCTTCATGAGCTGATAGAAGGTCTTGGCATTCTTGAAGTTATGAATGTCGAAATCGTCCATAGTCAGCGATGTGACAAGTTTTATGAACTCATAGGCATTCTCAGGCGTAGTTTTTTCGGCTGTCTTGCAGTATTTTTCAAGAGCCTCTTTGGTGATGCCCGTTCTGTCGAGAAAATCGGAGTTCTCGTTGAGCTTTTCGCTGAAAATACTTAAAGTGTGCGAACCGTCATCGTTTTTCCACGTAAGCTGCTCCTTGTTGTTTGTACGTTCGGATCTCATATCTCCCCATGCGGTTATTCGCAGGTCGAAGCCCGAATAGTTTTCGTAGTCATCGGGGAGTTTTTCGGGAGTTGTCGGAGCGTTTTCCCATATATTGTCGGTGAGATCGAGTTCGTGAGTACATTTGTAATAATAGGGCGTACCGGGGAATACGTATGCGCAGACACCAGCTGCGATAATTACGAGCAAAAATAGTATGCCTAAGAATTTTTTCATGAAAAGTGCCTCCTTTGGCAGTGTATCGCCATTTTTCTATTGTTCTACATTATTTTTTCTATATCTTTTTTTGTGAGCTTTGAACTATTATTTATTTATCAGTCGAAAAGTCCGTCAAGGGGACGGATAGTCATAATATTTCCGTCGATGTCCGTGGAAACTACGACATCGGCGATGGCAGGGACGAGATATTCTCTGTCCGCGCCCTTTATCACGTAGACATCGTTTGCACCTGTCTGCATAACATCGGCGATAGTTCCGTATACCTGCTGAGTATCTGCGTCGCGTACCTCCATGCCGATAAGGTCCTGAATGAAGTATGTATCGTCGTCGAGTTCAAGGTCATCGCGGTGCATATACAGCACCTTGTTGCGGAGAGCTTCCGCAGCTTCGGGAGTGTCGATGCCCTCGAGCTTTGCAATAACTGTATTTTTGAACACTCGGGAGCGCTCTATGTTCACTTCCTCGTGATTTTTTCCTATGAAAAGCCTGTCGAACTCCGCAAGAAGTTCGGGGCTGTCGGTATAGGGCATTATCTTCACTTCCCCGCGGATACCGTGGGTAGTGACTATCTTGCCTGCTTCGAGAAATTCTTTTTTCATATCTTTTCCTTTATTATTCAAGCTCAACAGAGCTTATTATCTGCTTTGCCATTGTTTCGTCGGGACAGTTCAAAGTAACGGTATATACTTTGTCAGGGGTATTATCGGAGAATATAGTTGCGACCCAGAGATTTCCGTTGTATCCCGGGGATACTTCCTGTCCGATATATGTATTGAAGCCGCTGATCTTTGTTTTCCACATTTTTTCTATGCCAACAGCTTCCTCCTTGGTCTGAGCAAGGTCAAGAAATACGTCCTTGTCCTTGCCGCGGAGTTTCAGGCATTTTTTAGCTGTGAGGCAGTTTCTTGTATAAAACACCATAGTCGATGAAAGACCGTACTGCGGCAGGTCAACGCCTATCGTCTTGTAGAAATGTCTGTAATCAGCTTCTTTGAACTTATAATATTCCCACGGGTCATAGAGGTCAGATTTATCGTATTGGTCGCTGAGCATATTCTTGTATTCTTCATCAAGCTTTGCGAGTTCCTTATAGTCGGCAGTTAATACGAATATTCTGTATTCTTTTCCCGATTTGTAGGAGCTTGCTTCTCCGCCTTTGATAGGGCTGCTTCCTTCCCAGTCAGCTGGGATACGGAAGGACACGCCTTTCAGCGAGTGGCTTGCGAAATCAGATGGAACTTCCGATTTTTCAAATTCGGGGACGAGATCGTCTATATGGTCATATCTGTGCTTGACTTTCAGATAAGTGGGCAGTCCAGGGAAGAATACGGATATGACCAGTGCTGAGATGAGCAGGAAGCCGAGAACAGTTCCGCCGATAGTAAGGGTTTTTTTCATTGTATTATTTCCTTGCTTGATATTTCATTGCAGGGGCGGCATTTCGCCGCCCGACAAGCTAATAGTTTAGATTCAGTGAGTAAGTCTGCGCTTGCAGTATGAACGCTTGCCGCATTTGGGGCAGGTGAGCTTTCTCTTTGTAATAGTATGAGCGCCGAAAATATAGCTCTTTGCAGACGGAACGAAACGTGCTCCGCAGTGACTGCACTCATACGTACCTGCGCTCATATCTTCTATAGCGGCAACTGCTATACCGCCTGTCATGACGATGATCGCTATTACGATGAGCAGTACCCTCTGCCATGCTTTCATTTCCGCAAGACCTGCGACTGTAATCAGTGTACAGCCTGCAAGTATAGTTACGCCGCAGACTATTGCTTCGATGATTATTTTTTTGATGTTTTCTTCTTTTTCGCGCATGATATTCATAATATTTTCCTCCGCTTTCTTCTTGTAGTCCTCGTCGGGGATACGCTCGCCCGTGAGGAGCTCGTTTACATTGATACCTAACTTTTCACAGAGAGGAAGCATGAGCGATACTTCGGGAAGACCCTTTCCTGTCTCCCACTTGGAAACTGTCTTATCACTGATAAGCAGTTCTTCGCCGAGCTGTTTCTGTGTAAGTCCCTTTTCTTTTCTCATCTGAGAGATGAACTTGCCGATCTTGATCTGATCCATTCATGTGTCCTCCTTTCTGAGAAAAGTGTATCATGCTGCGGAGAAAAAGTACACCCATGAGGCGTAGAATCATGGTATATAGCGGAGTCTACGCTTCGTAGAGTGCGGTTTTAAGCCATTAGCCTTTAGCCGTTAGCTTGCAGGGGCACACATTGTGCGCCCGTAAATCATCGGAAAATTTATCGGGCTGATGTAGGAATCAGCCCCTACATGGTATAATTGTATAATGTGCCGAAAGCGATGTACAAGTAACCGATTTAATAATAGTGAGCTTACGAGCGACATCGGGGCAAGGGTGCAGCGTCACGCTGCTCAGTTCTTCATTTCAAAGCTTTCGCCGAGGATATCCTTGTTAGCATCGAGGATAGGCTTGATGCACTCAGCAAGGAACTCGTCCACCTGCTGTGAGCTTCTGCCTGTGTAGTTTTCGGGCTTGAGAACAGCGTCAAGCTCCTCCTTTGTTACCATGAACATCGGGTCAGCTTCGATGAGTTCGCAGAGGTTGTTGTCAAGACCTCTTACCTTAACGTTTGCGCCTGCTTCCATAGAGTAGTCCATGATACGGTCGTGGAGCTCCTGACGGTTGCCGCCCTTCTTAACAGCGTCCATCATGATGTTCTCACTTGCCATGAAGGGGAGCTCTGCCATAACGCGGCGGCGGATCATTTCAGGGTATACCACGATGCCGTTTGTAACGTTCATCATGATGTTGAGGATAGCGTCAACGCCAAGGAATGCCTCTGCAACGCTGATACGCTTGTTTGCGGAGTCGTCGAGAGTTCTCTCGAACCACTGTGTGCCTGCTGTGAATGCAGGGTTAAGGCTGTCTATCATTACGTAACGAGCGAGGGAAGTGATTCTCTCGCAGCGCATAGGATTACGCTTGTAAGCCATAGCAGAAGAACCGATCTGCTTCTTCTCTCTTGGTTCTTCCATTTCCTTGAAGGACTGGAGGATACGCATATCGTTTGAGAACTTGCTTGCTGTCTGAGCGATATCGCTGAGGAGCTCCAGCACCTTTGAGTCTACCTTACGTGAGTAGGTCTGACCTGATACGGGAACTACTGCATCGAAGCCCATTTCCTCTGCGATCATCTGCTCCAGCTTCTTGATCTTGTCAGTGTCGCCCTCGAAGAGCTCCATGAATGAAGCCTGAGTACCTGTTGTGCCCTTTGAGCCGAGGAGCTTCAATGTAGACATACGGTATTCGAGGTCGTTGAAGTCCATGAGGAGCTCATTGAGCCAGAGAGTAGCTCTCTTGCCCACTGTAGTGAGCTGAGCAGGCTGAAGATGAGTATAAGCCAGACAAGGGAGGTTCTTGTACTCGTCAGCGAACTTAGCGAGGTTGTTCATAACGTTTATGAGCTTTCTGCGGACAATTTTCAGAGCGTCGCGCATGATGATAACGTCGGTATTATCGCCTACATAGCAGGAAGTAGCACCGAGGTGAATGATACCTGCTGCATCGGGGCAAGCCTGTCCGTATGTGAAAACGTGAGCCATAACATCATGGCGTGTGATCTTTTCGCGTTCAGCTGCCATTTCGTAGTCTACATCGTTGATATGCTCCTCGAGCTGCTTTACCTGTGCCTCTGTGACAGGAAGACCGAGCTTCATTTCAGCTCTTGCAAGAGCTACCCAGAGCTTTCTCCAGGTCGTGAATTTTTTATCCGCAGAGAAAATATACTGCATTTCCTCGCTTGCATAACGTGTGCAGAATGGGCTTTCATAGCTGTTGATATTACCGCTCATTTTCAAAAGTTCTCCTTTATAACAATACTCGTACTTCGATAGTACATCACAATAATTATAGCATCTTACCTCTTTCATGTCAATAAAAAAGGCAGCTCTTAGCCGCCTTAGTTTTTGATTAAATTTTGCTGTTTTTCTGTGAAAATTACACATTGACAAAGAATTGGCAGTACAGCTTCTTCACAGTAATTGAACTATGAGCAGGTATGCGATTTTTTAGCTTGTCTGATATTCAGCAGCAATGCCGTTACTGCTTCAAGTGCGGTAAGTATGATATAGGGTGTGCAGATGCCGTTGTTATCCGCAGGATTCACCATGAACAGATGCAGACACAGATTGCATGAGAAATGATATATCATTGCCGATAATATATTACGAGTGTACTTCATCATAAAGCTGTAAATATAGCTTTCGGCAATGCAGCCCACAAAGAACAGGAGTATCGGTACTTCTGTACGCTGTTGTATGAAGTAATGGAAATGCCATGCTCCCCATATAGTGCCTACGATGAGCGGAACAGAAGCACTGTGAAGCTTATACGTTCTGAGTTTGGGTTCAAGGTAGCCGCGCCAGCCGATCTCCTCAGCAATAAGCGCCCATAGTATGACGATTAACTGCTTTGTAGGTATATGTCCGCAGGAAAAAGCGTTCCCGCTGCATATGCAATAGATATATTTTGAAGCGAACATAGTCCCTAATGCGATGACAACGGGAAGAAAGATCGCAGCAAACAGGCGTTCTGTGTGAAATATCGCAGAAAGGTTTGCTCTCAGCTCTTTATTTACAGCGAGGATACCGATCGCCGTTATCGTTGGTGAAGCTGCTTGTACACCGAAAAGCAGGAAGCGGACAGCCTCGTTTTGGATAGCTGTTTGTGCGAGCATTGATACGAACGAGAGCAAAAATGTTATGAGCAGATAATAAATGATACAGCTATGTTTCTTCATGGCAGCTTATAAACTGTCCATAGTATCCGGACCGTCATGCTTAGGGTATTCCTTGTATTTCTGATCGTTGAAGTCTATATCTGTCATCTCGTCAGATGAATACTTGCGGTTTCGGTCGATCTTGTCCTGATAGGGGTCTTTGATCTTTGACTGCTGAGTATCCATTTCCTGATCGAAGAAGCGCTCGTTGAAGTGCGGGAAGCCGTCACTTGCTTCGAGTTTATGGTACTGAATGTTTATTTTCAGGTTGATAACAGCAGCTGCACCGCATATTACGAGCAGTACCAGGTGTATAACAGCACATTTATGGAATATATTGAACTTGTGGAACATACTGTTCTCATACGGGCTGAGGAACATCAGCAGCAGCTGATTGAGGAAAAGTATGACCAAGACGAGCAGTGCCATGAAGTCTCTGTAGCTGTAGCAGCCTCTCCATGCGCAGTAGCCTACCGCAGGTATTACTATCAGTGCGTCGAGTCCTGCAACTGAGATATTTGTGATAAATCCCATGAAAAAGGCAGTGGGGATATACACTATCATAGGCACGAAATACAAGAAAAACAGTACAGAGCGTGTCTTGTTTATCTTGTTCATAAGAGTGCGGTTATGCGCGAATTCCTGCGATTTCAGGTTACGGTTGTACGCTAATTCTTCATAATTTGTCATGATATTTAGTCCTTCTTTTTTAGTATATGAGGGTATCAGCCGTCGTTGAGCCTGTCTTCGGTGTGGACTATGACGGTACTCTCTAAGAGCTTGAATCCGAGAGCGCTTGCGGCATCGGGAACTCCGTCGGGCAGTCTTATGCCGAGATCGGGCGGAGGAGTAGTTGCCTCGCGGCGTTTTCGTTCTTTCCTGATGATAACGCTCCACATAATTATATTTGCTATGATGAATACCGCAGCAGCTATTGCGACGATCATCATCTCATTTTTAGTCATAGGTATCCACCTCTTTGATGCTAAGACTTTATACGGAACACAGCGGCGGTGATATTGCCGTGTTCCTCTGTTTGTGACCCATGTTACCGTATCATATTATTGTACTGACGGTATGCGCTTTTGTAGCATAGATATGCCTGATACAGCTTTACGTCCTCGTCGGGGTCGAGATGCGGGTCGGTTATCCAGCGTTTACGTTTCTGTTCATAATTTGCAGCATCGTCATTAAGTTCTATGACCTTGCCCAAAACAGGATAAATAGTGAGCTGAGCACGTATCCAGACATCTTCATCATCTTGAAATAACTTATATAACAGTGAGCTTGACCTGTCTTTGCGGTACTTGCGGCTTTTTGAACATTCATAATGAGAATATTTTACATCAGAGATATTGTCGTAATAAATTTTTCGGCGGCGAAGCAGCGTATGTATCTTGATATGATCGGCTTCGACGATTATTTTTGTGCCGAAGATCTTTTCAATTGCGAGAAGAAGGACGAATACGGTATCAACTACGAGGCAGAGAGCAAGTATACCGCCAAAAATAATCGTAGGGTATTTATCATTGATAGTAAAATCTAAAAATACAAATAACAGTAATGCAGCTATTGCGATGAACCAGGGTATGATTGTCCCATAGCACAGAGCGGGAGTAGTATGTTTGATCCTGAATTTCATGTCAGCCTCCTTCAAAAACAAGGTACTTTCGGCGTTTGATGTGATCTGCGGAACGGTGCTGCGGTCAAGGCATTACACGCAGCATTGCGACGGTGATATTGTCGCGTTCTTCTCTCTTTTTTACAGTTTCGATAAGCTGTCGGATTCTTTTCTGCATATCTTTCTTTGTCGAGGTATTTTCGGCGGAAAGACCTTCGTAGAGCTCCTTTTCCGTGAGAACGTGGCGGAAGCCGTCCGAGCACACCATATAAGCGGTGTTATTTTCGAGCGTTCCCAGCCTTATCTCGGGAGAGATATCGCCTGTAACGCCGATGCACTGAACGAGGGCATTGCGGCGCGGATCTGTGCGAGCCTCCTCAGGGGTCATCTTCCCCATTTTGACTGCACGGTTGACGAAGGTATGGTCGTCGGTTATCTGGCTGAGCTTATCGGATATTTTATATATACGTGTATCGCCCACATGGAAGGTCATGAAATCGTAATTAACAGCGATGAGACCCGTTGCGGTAGTTCCAAGCTGAATCTCGTGTCTTGCACCGTAGTCGATGAGCATCGCGTTGAGTCTTCTCAGGCGGCTTATAACGTTGTGGGCAGCGGTCTGCCAGTCCCAGTCGGGAAGCTCGAAGGGGAACTCGTTGTCGAACCATTCCGCGAAGCTTCTGACCACCTCGGCACTTGCAAGCTCTCCGCGGGAGAGACCGCCCATGCCGTCGCAGACCAGCATAAGAGCAGCTCTGCCGTTAGCTGTCTGAGCGATCTTCAGGCAGACGCTGTCCTGATTATTCTTTTTAGTGATACCGATATCGGTATCGCAGGCTGCAATATATTCCATATATTCCCCCTTAGTGCAGATGCTTATGCGTCGATGAAGTCGAATTCCTCGTCCGAAAGCTTGAGAACGTCGCCGTTTTTCAGCTTGATCTCTCTGTCGGGCAGAACGGGAGTGCCGTTTATATATGTTCTGTTTGTTGAGTTGTTATCCTCAACGAAGCATGAGCCGTCACGGTAATAGATAGTTGCGTGAAGGCGGCTGATAGTTCTGTTTTCGGTGACGCAGAAGTCAACGCGGTCGCGTTCCTTGCCGATCCTGAACACAGGCTTATCAATATTGACGGTAATGCCTGTAGCGCGTCTTTTCAGCTTAGGGTAATTCACCTCGGTGTGCGGCTGATGGCTGTTCCTCATGAGTTCTGGGAGAGCGTTCCTGCTTGCGGTATCGAGGGCGGGGATTATCTTAGGCTCAGGGATAACAGGTGCAGGGGAATGCATGAACTGTTGAGAGCCCTTGTTTATTTCGTTTATAATGGTCTGTGCAGCGTTCTGCTGCTGTACAGGACGGGGCTCAGGTCTGGTGAAGTACTGTGTCTTCGGCTGAGCCTGCGGCTGTGGACGCAGAGGTGTCTGCGGGAACACAGACGGAGCATCTCTGCGGATATACTCCTCGGCTTCGGTGACGGTAAAGCCGTTGGCGCGGCACACGAAGTTCATAAAGCCGTCCACGCTCTTGAAGTCCTCCTGCGAGGTATAGGTCGCGTAGGTGGATATACGGCGCAGGCAGTTCACTATGCCGTCGTTGACGCTCTCGTTGTACCACAGCGGCAGATAGAACAGGTAGAGCTCCAGTGAATCGACATCTATGGTTATAAATTCAGGTGCGAGAACGATATTCTGCATATTGAAGCCGCAGCTCTCTGCGAGCCGCATATGTTCAAGGAGACTGAGAACGATAGTGAAGTAGCATTCCTTGTCGAGGCTCCTGCTTTTGAGGACAGACATGAGAGGAACGCCTGATGCGCCTGTGAATTCGAGCTTGCCCTCGCCCTCTGAGTACGGGACGAGCCAGCCCTTTATACTGTTGTCTATGAAGTATCTGTATTCGGCATCGTTGAGCATTTCATTGCCTGTAAATCGGCATTTTATGCACACCTCGCCGTTCTTTTCCGTAAATTTCAGCTTTGCCACGTTTTTTCGCCCCTTTTTTACTATTTGCAATATTATTATACAATATTCTATTCTCAAAGTCAATTGTTAATTGTTACGCCTTTTGCCGCCTGTCGGGGCGGGTAAGTGAGTAGAAAGCAGTAAGTAGATTGTAGGGGCGCACAGTGTGCGCCCGTGCCTTACACGACGCGCAACATGAACTCCTATAAACTACTTACTAAATAATACAAAAGGACCGCCCCGAAGGACGGTCCTGAAAATTACTTGCTGCTCTTTGCTTTAGCTGCTGACTTATTCTTCCACCATGACCATGTTACAGGTGCAACGAAGAGTGATGAGAATGTACCTGAGATAAGACCCATCATAAGCGGTACTGAGAAGCTGAGGAGCGAATCATAGCCTGTTACGATAACAACTATTGTAACGATGAGCATTGTGCCGATAGTTGTAATAGATGTTCTGACAGAACGTGTAAGAGACTGTGTGCAGCTTGCGTTTATGAGCTCGTTAAGAGAAGCCTTTGGCATAAGCTTGCGGTTTTCTCTGATTCTGTCGTAGATAACGATAGTGTTGTTGATAGAATAACCGAGGATAGTAAGGAATACGGCAACGATGTTCGAGTCGATATTGAAGCCGCATACCACTGTAGCGGTGAATGCTACGAGAAGATCAAGGCAGAGTGCGAAGATCGAGCATACACCAGCTGACCAGCCGCCGATATTCTTGAAACGGATAGCGATATAGATGATAACGATGAATGCTGCAAAGAGTACAGCGATCAGGCACTTGAGAAGGAACTCACGTCCTGAAGAAGGGCTTACATCGTTTGAATCGTAGATCTCAAGAGCGTTATCAGCGAACTTGTCTCTGAGAGCTGAAGTGAGCTCAGTCTGTCTGTCAGCTGTAAGACCCTGATCCGAAGTAAAGGAGATAGTGAGCTGTTTTCCGCCTGAATCGAGGCTCTCACCTGTTCTTACTGTAACAGATGAACCAACAACGTCCTTTACAGTTGAAGCGACATCGTTTGAATTGATATCGCCCTGATACGAATAAGTAATGAGCGTACCGCCCTTGAATTCGATAGCGAGGTGAATGCCTCTGATGATCGCACCGCAAATGAATACGAGTACAACTGCGATCACAACGCCGAGGATAAGCTTCTTCTTTGAACAGAAGTTGTAAACTTTAGCGGGAATTGCAACGGTTTCTTTCTGAGTATTTTTCTTGCTCATTTCTCGTCACCTCCATAAAGCTTTCTGTTTTTGAAGCACTTGAACTTGGAGAGTGAAGTTACCATAAGTCTTGAAGCAAATACTCCGAAGATGAAGTTGCAGACAACACCTGCGAGCAGGGTAAATCCGAAGGAGTAAACAACGCCCTCAGCTGTAGCGCCGAATGCGAAGAATATAGTCTTGTTGAGTATCTTTGAGAAGAAGCTGTCAGGAACTCCGAACGCACCCATAAGGATAACAGCGATGATAACGTTTGTGATGTTACCGTCGAGGATAGCGGAGAAAGCTCTCTTGTAAGCTATCTTGATAGCAGCGTCGAGGGACTTGCCTGTTCTGAGCTCTTCCTTGATACGCTCGCCCGTGATGATATTAGCGTCAACGCCCATACCGACAGCAAGTATGATACCTGCGATACCCGGGATAGTAAGTGTAGAGCCGTTCATGAATCCGAACCAGCCTGTGATAGCTGCTATAGAGCCTGCGATCTGACCGCAGAGAGCGATAACAGCAACAAAGCCCGGGAGTCTGTAAAGGAATACCATATAGACAGCTATTCCGATGAAAGCGATAAGAGCTGCAAGGAGAATAGCGTCCAGTGAGCCTTCACCCATTGTAGGGGATATAGTCTTGAAGCTCTTTGTCTCCATTTTGAACGGGAGAGCACCTGAATTGATCTGGTTAGCGAGCTTTGTTGAAGACTCGAGGTCGAAGTTGCCTGTGATCTGAGCCTTACCGTCTGTAATAGCAGTATTTACAGTAGGAGCTGAGATCATGGTGTTGTCCATCCAGATGGAGATAGGTGTCGAAGAACCTGCAAGCTCTGTTGTAGCCTCAGCGAACTTATCCTTGCCTGAATCATTGAGTTCAAGGGATACTACGTATTGAGGATCACCGTTGTCGTCGGGGATATAAGCGCTCTTTGCAGAAGCGATATCGTCGCCCTTGATAACGATCTCACCTGATGGTATGTCATTTCCGTCCTCATCTTTTTCGGTATCGGTGCCCTTGCGGAATGTAAGCTCAGCCATTTCGCCCAGTTCTTTTACAGCAGATTCAGGGTCGAAGTTGGTCTCGCCGACCTTCCAAGGGAAACGAACGATAATTCTGTCGCTTTTTTCATCGCTGTAGACTTCGTTATCGGTGATACCGAGTGAAGAAAGTCTGGTCTTGATGACCTCGGTAGCAGAAGCGAGCTGGTCTTTGTCAGCATCGAAGTCGTCTGCGGGACCGAAAGTAACGTCAACGCCGCCCTTGATATCTATACCAAGTCGGATATCGTCAACGCCCTTGACGTAAGTAGTTCTGGTATCGCCGAACAGTTTATCAATACCCATTACCGACGTAACCGCGAACACTGCGATAAAAGCAACGACGATGAAGAAAGTTTTTTTGCCTGTCTTTTTCACAGTCATGCCTCCTAAAATAAGCCCTTTTCAGCTGTTCTGCGTGTTTGCGGAAACGGCGTAGGACTTTTATTTCCTGTCTCATTGACAATTACAATTATTGTACTATATTTTTATAAAAAAGTCAAGCATCTGACCTGAAAATGTTGCCATTTCAAGAATATGCACAATAACGCGGAGAAAATTTCGGAATTATGAACAAATTAAGTCCATAGCTTTTGCCATTGGCAAAATATATTCGGATAAGTAATATGGAACGACTGTAGGGACGGATACTATCCGCACTACAAAAAAGCACTCCATTGGAGTGCTTTCGTACTTATTTGAAGTGTTTCTGAGACACTTTCAGGCGGTTGATAGCGCGGTTGAGCGCAGCCTGAGTCTCATAGTATTCTTTGATGCTCTGTTTCTGCCTTAGGAGCTCCTCGGCACGTTCTTTGGCTTCCTGAGCGCGTTTGATGTCTATTTCTTCGGGAAGCTCACAGGTATCTGCGAGTATTATGGAAGAATCGGGCATTACCTGTATAAATCCCTCTGAGATCGCGGCATACTTCCATTCGCCGTCCACGAGGTATTTCAGCTCGCCTGTAGGCAGGCAGGTTACGAGCGGTTCATGACCTGCCATTATACCGAGAAGTCCGTCTATAGCAGTTATAACGAGATGCTCGGTCTCTCCGCTGAAGAAAACGCGGTCGGTAGCGATTATTTCAAGGTGAAAGGTCTTAGCCATAGTCAGCCGCCTCCCTTATGCCTCGTCCATCTGACGTGCTTTCATGATAACGTCGTCGATAGTTCCTGCCATGAGGAATGCAGCCTCGGGGTACTTGTCCATATCACCGTCGATGATAGCCTTGAAGCCCTCGATAGTGTCTTTGAGGGGAACGTACTTACCCTTGAGACCCGTAAAGTTCTCGGCAACGTTGAAAGGCTGCGAGAGGAACTTCTGTATCTTTCTTGCGCGGTATACAGCGAGCTTGTCGTCCTCGTCCAGTTCTTCCATACCGAGGATAGCGATGATATCCTGCAGCTCCTTGTACTTCTGGAGAAGCTCCTGAGTACGTCTTGCAACGGTATAGTGCTCCTCGCCGACTATCTCGGGTTCGAGGATACGGGAGTTCGATTCAAGCGGGTCAACGGCAGGATAGATACCCTGTTCAACTATCTTACGGGAAAGAACGGTCGTAGCGTCAAGGTGAGCGAATGTAACGGCAGGTGCAGGGTCAGTGAGGTCGTCCGCAGGGACATAAACTGCCTGTACCGAAGTGATAGAGCCGTTTTTCGTAGAGGTGATACGCTCCTGCAGCTCGCCGACTTCTGTAGCGAGGGTAGGCTGATAGCCAACGGCAGAAGGCATACGGCCGAGAAGAGCCGATACCTCCGAGCCTGCCTGTACGTAACGGAAGATATTGTCGATAAAGAGAAGAACGTCCTTGTGCTCGCGGTCACGGAAGTATTCCGCCATAGTAAGACCTGTCTGAGCAACACGCATACGTGATCCGGGGGGCTCGTTCATCTGACCGAAAACAAGAGCGGTCTTGGAGATAACTCCCGATTCCTGCATTTCGTTCCAGAGGTCGTTGCCCTCACGGGAACGCTCGCCGACACCTGTGAATATGGAGTATCCGCCGTGCTCGGTAGCGATATTTCTGATAAGCTCCTGAATGAGGACGGTCTTGCCAACGCCGGCGCCTCCGAAAAGACCTATCTTACCACCCTTAGCGTAAGGAGCGATAAGGTCGATGACCTTGATGCCTGTTTCGAGGACCTCGACAACAGGGCTCTGATCCTGAAAGGTAGGAGCTTTGCGGTGTATTTCCCATTTTTCTTCTGTTTCGACATCGCCCTTCTTGTCGATAGGCTCGCCGAGAACGTTGAACATACGTCCGAGGGTCTGTTCGCCAACAGGTACTTTGATACAAGAGCCTGTGGAAGTGACTTCCATATTCTTGCTCAGTCCCTCGCTGGACGCGAGCATGATGCAGCGGACTATGTGGTTGCCCATATGCTGAGCAACTTCCATAACGCGCTTTTTGCCGTCAACTTCGACAGTGAGAGCGTCCCTTATCATAGGGAGCTTTCCGGCGCCGAATTCGACATCTATAACAGGTCCTATGACCTGAGTGATTCTGCCTTTTTCCATTTTTTTCTCCTTTTTAAGAGAACTTGTAGGGACGCCCAATGGGCGTCCGTGCCTTTCGGATAAATAAAAAGAAACGTATTGTAGGGGGCGATGTGAGCATCGCCCCGTGGGTATTGTGTAAATTTGACGGGCTGATGTGGGCATCAGCCCCTACATATATTGTTTTATGTTTGTTGTATGCGGACGCGCAATGCGCGTCCCTACAGTCATTCAACGAGAGACTGCGCGCCGCCGCATACCTCAGTTATCTCCTGAGTGATAGCCGCCTGTCTTGCGCGGTTGTAGAGCAGTGAAAGGTTTTTTATCATGTCCTTTGCACTGGTAGTAGCAGCGTCCATAGCGGTCATGCGAGCCTGTTGTTCACAGCAGAAGGCTTCGACCATAGCGCCGTAGATGATGCCCTTTGCGTACTGAGGGATAAGGTAGTTCATTACCTCCTCAGGGGAAGGCATAAAGGAAGCTTTCGGGAGCTTCTTCATAGTACCGTCGGCAGCTTTTCCGAAGTGTTTTCGCTCAAAGGGGAGCAGACGAAGCGTTCTTGGCTCCTGAACATTTGAGCTTATCATGTCGGTATAGATGAGGTATACCTCGTCGAGCTCGCGCTTTTCAAACTTGTCGAGCACCAGCTCAGCCACCTCACTTGCTCTGTAGAGCGTAGGGTTCTGGGTGGTGTAGAGGAATTCGCCGTCCACAACAGCTTTTTTACCGTTTTTATTACGGCGCTGGAAGTACATTCTTCCCACCTGCCCCATAACGAACAGGTAGCAGTTGTCGATATCGGCAGCCTCGTCCAGTTTCTGTTCGGTATATTTCAGCATATTATGGTTGTAGCTTCCGCACAGACCCTTATCCGCCGTTATGACGATATAGCCTTTTTTACGCTTATCCTCGGGGATATCCTTACGTCTGTCGAAGTAGAACTGACGGGTGTGCGGAGTATGCTCCAGAACGCTTTCGATAGTGGACTGGAGCTTATAGAAGTAAGGTTCTGTACACTCAAGGGATTTCCTTGCTTTTTTGAGCTTGGAAGACGACATGAGGTACATAGCATTGGTGATTTTGAGTATCTGCTGGATACTTCCGATCCTTTCGCGGATCTCTCTCATGTTAGGCATAGTGATCCACCGCCTTATTCTTCAAAAGCTGTGAGAATTCTTTCGATACGCTCGGCGAGATCGTCCGTGAGGACTTTTTTCTCCTCGATCTCGGCGATGATATCCTGTCCGTAGCTTCTGATGTATGTCATGAGGTCTGTGCGGTATTCGCGCAGCTCCTTCAGCGGTATGCCCTTGAAGAATCCGTGCTGAGCCGCATACAGGAGTATTACCTGTTCATAGTGCGGGAGCGGATTGTAGAGCGGCTGTTTGAGCAGCTCTGTGAGCATATGGCCGTGGTCGAGAAGCTCTGTTGTGGACTGGTCAAGCTCTGACGAGAACTGAGTGAATATCTCCATTTCCTTGAACTGAGCAAGGTCGATACGGAGATTTCCCGAAGCCTTCTTCATAGCCTTTGTCTGAGCAGCGCCGCCGACACGGGATACGGAAAGTCCGTAGTTTACCGCAGGACGGAGACCTGAGTTGAAAAGCTCGCTTTCGAGGAATATCTGACCGTCGGTAATGGATATTACGTTGGTCGGGATATAAGCGGAGATATCGCCTGCAAGGGTCTCGATGATAGGGAGAGCCGTCAGCGAACCGCCGCCGTGTTCGTCGTCAAGACGGCTTGAGCGTTCGAGAAGTCTCGAATGGAGATAGAATACGTCACCGGGGTATGCTTCACGTCCCGGCGGACGGTGGAGCAGGAGTGACATTGCTCTGTAGGCAACAGCGTGTTTTGAAAGATCATCGTATACTATGAGCACGTCCTTGCCCTTTGACATGAAGTATTCGGCGATAGCTGTACCCGAATACGGTGATATATACTGGAACGGCGCAGGATCGCTTGCAGAAGCGCATACAACTACGGAATAATCCATAGCGCCGTACTTTTTCAGTGTATTTACTATCTGTGCAACAGTTGAGGACTTCTGACCTATTGCAACATAGATACAGATAACGTCCTGACCCTTCTGGTTGATGATAGTATCAACAGCGATAGAGGTCTTACCTGTCTGGCGGTCGCCGATGATGAGCTCACGCTGTCCGCGTCCAATAGGGAACATGGAGTCGATAGCGAGGATACCTGTCTGGAGCGGTACGTTTACGGGCTTACGCTCGATAACGCCCGGAGCTTCGCGCTCGATAGGGAAGTAGTCGTCAGCCTTTATCTGTCCCAGACCGTCGATAGGCGAACCGAGAGCGTCAACAACTCGTCCGAGGAGCTCGTCGCTTACGCCGATACCAGCTCTCTTGCCTGTTCTGATAACGGAAGATCCCTCTGTAAGACCGTGATCGTCGCCGAGAAGAACAACGCCGACGGTTTTTTCTTCGAGGTTCTGAACGATACCTCTGATACCTGTCTCGAATTCCACGAGTTCGCCGTACATTACGGAATTCATGCCGTAAACTCTTGCGATACCGTCACCAAGACGGGTAACGAAGCCTGTTTCGGTAGCACCCGATTTTACTTCAAAGTCGCGCACCTCTGTTTTGAGGACAGAGATGATATCGCTGTTTTTGCCTGTTTTAGCAGCACTTCCGCTGTCAACGTACTCAGCAGCCTTAGTCTGAAGGGTATCCTTCATAAGGCGGAGGCTGGTGCGGAAGCTCTTATCGTATTCGAGGTCGCCTGCATTGAGTATGAAGCCGCCTATGATGTCGGGGTCGTGCTTATACTCGATATCAACGTCTTCTTTTACGAATTTCTCCATGATGAATTTGCGGAGGTCAGCCTGCTGCGACTCTGTAAGAGGCGTAACATAGCGGACTACAGCCTTGATGCTGCCCTGTCTGTCGAGGAGGAGCTCCTCATATTCATCGAGGATATCGCCGATATGCTCAACAGCACCGCTGCGGATGGTATTGAGCATGAATTTATGCATGGATTCGGGGAAAAGCTTGCTGATTATGCCGCGCTTTTCGTCGTATGTAACGAGCGGATTTGCGAGAGTATCCGCAACATCGGAACAAGTTTCGAGTACCTTTCTTGTTTCGGAGCAGTCTGTCTGGGATACATCAAGACGGACAAGCTCCTTCAGCAGTTCTCTGTCTGTATCTCTCATTTCTTGCCCTCCTCATCAGAAAGGAACTGGTCAACAAGGCGGCGGTTCTTCTCGTCGTCGAGGTTTTCACCGACGATCCTTGAAGCAGCCTCGATAGCGAGGTCGGCGATCTCGGACTGAGCCTGACGGAGAACGCGCTTTCTCTCGTTTTCTATTGTCTTGTCAGCGTCGGAAACGATCTTTTCAGCTTCCTCCTGAGACTTCTTGATAATAGCCGAGCGCTCGGATTCAGCGTCCTCATGAGCCTTCATGATGATAGCGTTAGCCTTCTCCTTTGCAACGCTGATAGAATCCTCATACTGCTGGCGAAGCTCTTCTGCTTCTGCCTTTGCCTTTTCGGCTGAATCAAGGTTATCCTGAATAGTCTGTGTGCGCTCTGCCTTCATTTTATTAATAGGTTTGAAAAGGAAGATCCTCAGCAGCACAAACAGTATCAGAACGTTTGCAACTGCCTCGAAAATACTCCAGAATTCAAATTTAAGCATTATGTGCCCTCCTTAGGTCAAGTTGCTCTCAGGCTTTACCGATTATCATAATGGCAATAACGAAGCCGTAGATAGCGGTAGCTTCTGCGAGAGCACAGCCCAGCAGGAGCGCTGTTCTGATATCGCCCTTAGCCTCCGGCTGACGAGCGATAGATTCTGTAGCTTTGGCTGTAGCGATTCCGATACCCACACCTGCACCTGCACCTGTAAGAACGGCGATAGCAGCACCTATTGCGATGAGTCCCATTTTTTATATACCTCCATATATAGTCTTATGCTTTACCGATTATCATGATAGCGATAACGAATCCGTAGATAGCAGTAGCTTCTGCGAGGGCACAACCCAGCAGGAGCGCTGTTCTGATATCGCCCTTAGCTTCGGGCTGACGAGCGATGGATTCTGTAGCTTTAGCTGTAGCGATTCCTATACCTACACCTGCGCCTGCACCTGTAAGAACAGCGATAGCAGCGCCTATTGCGATGAGTCCCATAAATTTATACCTCCGTGAAGTTGATATTATTCTTCTTCAATGGCTTCAGCCATGTAAAGAGAAGTAAGGAATACGAATACGTATGCCTGAAGAAGTCCGTCGAAAATATCGAAGTAAGCACTTGCGATGACGGGCACGCCTATTGCGCAGATCCCCTTCTTGACAAGCTCCATAACGACGTATGCACCCAGTACGTTACCGAAAAGACGCATACAGAGTGACAGCGGTCTTGTTACGAGGTCGAGCAGGTTTATCGGATTGAGCAGACTTTTCAGCCATTTTACGAAACCTTTTTCGATCACAAAGGCGAGCTGAACAAATATGATCGCAATGCCTGCCAGAGCAGCCGTAACGTTAACGTCCTTTGTAGGCGGTACAAAGCCGAACAGACCTATCAGGTTCGCAAAGGCTATGTAAATTATCAGCGTTTCAAGGAAGGGCAGATACTTTTTGCCCTTATGTCCGAGAATTCCCGTAAAGAAATTGTCCAGCCAGTCTATCACGCCCTCAAGTATGCACTGAGAACCTGTGGGAACCTTTTTCAGCTTATGTGTCAGGATTATGGACAACAGAACTACTGCCGCCATTATTATCCATGTTACAACACATGAATCGGCAACAGGTATCCCGCCGAATATAGGTATCGTAAACGCGGTCTTGGATTCCAGATCCTCCATGATATTGTCCATGATAACACCTTCTTTCAGTTGGCATATCGCCAAATAATAAAACGGAGACTGCAATTACACAAATCTCCGTTGATTGAGTCTTGATGAGGTACAGATATACGTCCCTGCGGACTTTTTCAAGAAGCGGGAATACTCTGTCCCACACTATTATATAATATAACAAAAAACATATATTGTCAAGAGTTTGACGAAAAAACACATAATCATTTTAGGAATGATAACATATATAAATCGTCATTTTCCGTCGCCTTCTGCAAGCTTGACAGCGCGGTCAAGACGTTCGATAGCGCCCGAGTTGAGCTTTTCCGAAAGCCTTATCCTGTCCAGTTCTTTTTTGAATGCGCCCAGCTCATTGGCGATCTTGCGCATGATATCCTCGTTCTGGAGCTGTTTTTCTTCGAGGGCGCACACTCTTTTTATGAGGTCGTTGACGTTTGCTGCGAGTATCTCGTTGGCGTAGTTCTGTTTTTCGCCGAACTCCGTGAGCTTTTCGCCTGCCTTGAACGTTCCGACTTTCTGATGTCCCGTAAAGGTCTTCATTTTCTCATTTGTAAGCTTTAGATCGGACAATTTGTTCACTCCTTTTTTTGAACTTAGAACAGAGGTCATTTGCCTGCTGACGCATCTCAGGACATGAGTTTATTACGCCAGCAGTCGAGGGTATCCCTGACGGTCTGCTCCATACTTATCTCTGCGGACCAGCCTGTGTCAGCGAGGATATGCGAAACATCGGGCTCTATTATAGGTATATCCGAAGCTCTCATACGAGCGGGATCCTGCTTTACGTTGATGTCACATTCTGCGAAGGACAGCGCCGTATCGAGTATGAACTGTATGGATACAGCCTTTCCTCTTCCCACGTTGTATACAGAACCGCTTTTGCCCTTTTCGCCGAGGAGCCTGTAGGCTCTCACAACGTCGCGTACATCGGTAAAATCGCGCATTGCCGAGAGATTACCTACGCTCATGACGGGTTCGCGGAGACCCTTTTCAATCTCTGCGATCTGATGGCAGAAATCCGAGATCACGAAAAGATCGCTCTGTTCCGGACCCGAGTGGTTGAAAGCTCGTACCATTACGATATCCATTTTATAGGCATGGGAATATATCTCTCCGAGCATACCCTGACACGCCTTTGTAGCTGCGTAGATGTTGCCCGGGTTGAGCGGCTCCGATTCGGAAAGCGGACAAGCTCCCTCGCGGATATAGCCGTATTCCTCGCCAGAGCCTATGAGTATCACGCGGATATCCTTTTTCTGCGCTTCTCTGACAGCTTCCAGCACGTTTATAGTGCCGATGACGTTTATCTCGGCGGTGAGCTGAGGTCTTTTCCATGATACGGATACCGAGCTCTGAGCGGCGAGATGATACACGATATCGGGGGATACCTCGTCAAGAAGTGCCGATATATCGTCTTTTTGCAGTATGTCCAGTGTATGCACGGGACAGTCCTCATTTATTTTCTCATTTGACAGACAAGTTGCGTGAACTTCCCATTCAGCGGCTTTAAGCTCTCTTATGAGATAGCCTCCCACGAAGCCTGCCGCACCGATTATCAATGCTTTCAATAGTCTGCCCTCCGTTTACAGTTATTTTAGTATATCGTACAGTCTGCCGAGTATCTTTTTCTCGTTGAAGTCGCTTATAACGCGCTCTGCGGCAGCTTTTCCGTATTTTTCACGAAGCTCCTTGTGCTTTGCAAGGTGGTTTATCGCCTGAGCGAGAGCCTTTGGCGATGACGGCGGAACGGTGAGACCCGTCTTGCCGTGAAGGCTTACATATGGAACTCCCGAGCTGAGAGATGTATTTATCACGGGCTTGCCGTAGACCATAGCTTCTATCTGGACGATGCCGAACGCTTCACTGGGGGCTACCGACGGGAGTACGAATATATCGCAGTCGGCATAAGCCTGACGCAGCTCCACATCGGGGAGAAATCCCAGAAAATGCACCTTTTTGTCCATTCTATGTTCTGCACAGTAGTGCTTCAGCTTATCGCCGAGCTCGCCTGTGCCTGCGATAAAGAGCTCGCAGCCCTCGACTCTGGTGAAAGCTTTCAGGAGCACGTCCACGCCCTTGTAGTAGACAAGTCTTCCCGTAAAGAACACCTTTACGCTGTTCTTGTCGGCAGCTCTTTCTGTGAGGACGGGCTTTCGGGGCACAGAGAGGTATTCCTCGGGGACTATGCCGTAGGGGAGCACTCTGCACTTCTCCGCAAATTCGGGCAGATAGAGGGAGTGCTTTACGTGGCCCTCTGTTGCCGTGAGTATCACATCAGCTCTTTTGAGCAGATAGCGCATGAATGGCTTGTAGAAAAGCATGAGCTTCTTCTGTTTCACGATGTCGCTGTGCCACGAAACGACCACCTTGCCCTTATAGCCCGACAGCAGCAGGGCTGCGTCAGCCAGAGGGAACGGGACGTGGATATGCACAACGTCGGCTTTTTTCGCCATTTTTCTGAAATGCCGTATGAATGACAGTGACAGCGGACATGAGAAGTATGTTCCGAGACTGCCCGAGCGCACCAGTTCAACGCCGTTCATGCGTTCCCTGATAGTACCGCCCCTGCCGTCGCGGCAGACGAGAGCTCTGACGTTTACGCCGCCGAGCTTGCCCAGTTCCTCGGAATACTGTCTTATCAGCGTTTCGATTCCGCCTATATGGGGGTAATAAGCCTTATTGACTTCAAGTATGTTCAGTTTCTTACTCATTTTTCAAGCTCCCTGTAGATATCGAGAAGCATTTCTGCCGAGCGCTCCCATGTAAAGCCCTTGGCTCTTTCAAGACCTTTTCGGCTGAGTTCTTCGCGGAGCTTCGGGCTGCTGTACAGTCTGTAGAGTCCCTGTGCGATGCTTTTTACGGAATAAGCGTCGCAAATAACGGCACAGTCGCCTGTGACCTCGGGGAGAGAAGCTTCACTTGAAGCCAGCACGGGGACACCGCAAGCCATAGCTTCCAGCGGCGGCATACCAAATCCCTCGTATATCGACGGGAAAACGAATGCCAGAGCGCCGCACATGAGCGGGTTCATGTCCTCGGAGGGAACGTACTTCGTGAATATCACGTTTTTAGTCATGCCCAGCTTCTCAACACGGCTGTAGATGCCGTTGTCGAGCCAGCCCTTGCCGCCTGCAAGGACCAGCTTAGGAGCTTTGCCGCCGACCTTTTTTGCGAATGCTGCATAGGCAGTGATAAGGCGTTCGAGGTTCTTTCGCGGCTCGATAGTACCGAGATAGAGGAAGTAATCGCCTTCGATGTCCAGCGACTTCTTTACTTCGGGTATACGCTCGGGCTCGGTGCATGGGTGGAAACGCTCAAGGTCAACGCCGCAGGGAACTACCTTTATTTTGTGTTCATGCTGGGGGAAGTACTTGATTATCTCAGACTTTGAGAATTCAGAGTCCGTAACTATGATATCCGCACGTTTCATGGAGCGTTTCAGCCCTGTTTCGAGCATGAAGCGTGTTCTTCCGCGGACAGTCTCCGGGAAAGCCTTGTAAACCATATCATGAACGGTCACGACTTTTTTTCCGTGAACGAACGGCGGAACGATGTAATTGAAAAAGTGTGTTATATTGCTTTTCCTGCCGAAGAAAAAGGAGTACGGTATAGGGAGAAACGTACTTGCAGCGCGGTAAAGATAGCCCGAGAAGTCGGAGGTATTGAGCTTTATGCGCTTCCCTGCGAACTTTTTCACGCGCTTTATGCGCTCTTTGTTGCCGCTTGTGAAGAAGCTGTACTCATATTCATGTTCGGGGTGGAGCTGAGCAAGGGTCTGGGTCTGTCCGACCTCGCACCAGCCGATACCCGTGATCTTATCGCTGCAAATAGGTACAGCGTCGAAAGTGATCTTCATAATTGCTCCTAACAATGTAAAATAATGCAAAGGGATAAATGACGAGCCCTGCTGTAGGGGCAGGTCATATCAGATCGGAGACATAAGCGTCGATGTCTGCGATGTAAGCGTCGGCAGCAGACTGCTCGCAGCCTTTTTGGCCGAAAAAGCCTGCTTTCTCGCAAGGCAGCGGCATATTTCTTATGCGTTCCAGATCAGACATTGCCTGAGCTTTGTTCATGCCGCCGTTTATGCTGATGATAAGGTTGTTGTAAGCGTCAGCCTTTGCTGTGAAGGCTGCCTTATTGTAGCCGCCCTTTACCATTTTAACGGCATAATAGTCTGATATATTATATCGTCTGAGCTCCTTGTCCAGCTTGTTCAGCAGGTTTTCCACGTCCTGAGGCTCAAAGCCCCTTGCGCTTATGGGCAGAGGAGTTTCTCTGAGCTGTTCTGCGGCCATAATGGCATTGTCAACAGTTGTATTGCCTTTTTGCAGATCACTTATGATCGCCTGATATTTGGCTATGAGCTGCAAAGTTTCCTGACAGTCATATCCGTTGCGGATCTGTCTGAGTACCGTAAAGTCCATGAAATCGACTCCTTACTTGAAAGTTCTGACAATGTTCATTTCCAGGTCTGCGATATATGCGTCAGCGTCCTCGATAGAGTAGCCCACCTTCCCGAAGAAGCCGCCTTTTTCTTTATGCATTGGTTTCTGCTGGATCTGTGCGAGTTCAAGCCTTGCCTGTTCGCTTGGCATACCGTTCTGCATAGCTGTGATAAGCTTGTTGTATGCATCAAGTTTGGTTATGAATGATTCTTTGTTGTAACCGCCTTTTACACTTCTCAAGATCTCTGCTTCCATATTTATTCTCCCTCTGAAAAATGATGATTATTTGACTGATATATGTTTATATTGATTGAAATGAACGAAACTTTGTTAAGCTGTCTTATAAAAATGTCTGTGATCGTGTGAACTCTGAACGGCAGACTGCCGCATTATGCAGATATTGTTTTATTGCCTAAGAATATGACAAGGTGTATCAGAGCATTATCTTCTCTGATATTTTTTTCTCCAGATCGGCTATATATTTATCGGTATCCTCGACAGAGAAACCACTTCCCTTCAGGATAAGACCGCCCTTTGCCTTTGGGATCGGAGAGGCTCTTATCTTTGCAAGCTCAGCGTTGATCGCTGCGTCAGATAAAGCGCCCTGTTCTATCATGAGCAAAAGCGTATTATAGCTGTCAAGCTTTGAAATTACAGCACCTTTGTCGTAACCGCCTCTTACAGTTCTAAGCACCTCGTTTTCCATGATAAAGCCCCTCCTTTTAGACCTTAGGCAGAAGGGAACGCCGAAAAAAGGCGCTCCCTTGACTGTTTGTTTATGATACGGCGTTTCAGCCGATTACTTCTTTGATCTTTATTTCCTTTTCAACGAGTGCGAGATCGTTCTTGACCATGCGCTCTACGAGCTGTGAGAAGTTTATCTCGCGCTTCCAGCCGAGAGCCTTTTCAGCCTTTGAAGGATCGCCGAGGAGGATATCTACCTCAGCAGGACGGAAGAACTTCTTGTTTACCTTAACGATAGTCTTGCCGTTAGCCTTGTTTATGCCGATCTCGTCAACGCCTTCGCCCTTCCACTCGATCTCGATATCAACGTGCTTGAAAGCAGTCTCAACGAATTCGCGGACAGTTCTTGTCTCATTTGTAGCGATAACGTAGTCATCGGGCTTATCCTGCTGGAGCATGAGCCACATAGCGCGGACGTAGTCCTTTGAGTGGCCCCAGTCGCGCTTTGAGTCCATATTTCCGAGCTCCATGTACTCCTGAACGCCCAGCTTGATACGAGCAACAGCGTCAGTGATCTTACGTGTTACGAACTCGATTCCGCGGCGCTCGGACTCGTGATTGAAAAGGATTCCCGAGCAAGCGAAAAGGCCGTAGCTCTCGCGGTAGTTCTTGGTGATCCAGTGACCGTAGAGCTTTGCAACGCCGTATGGACTTCTTGGGTAGAAAGGAGTTGTCTCCTTCTGCGGGATCTCCTGAACGAGACCGAACATCTCTGATGTAGAAGCCTGATAGAAGCGAGCCTCGGGCTTAACTATGCGGATAGCCTCGAGCATATTTGTAACGCCGATAGCGTCGATATCAGCTGTACCGAGAGGAGTGTCCCAGCTTGTTGCAACGAAGGACTGAGCAGCGAGGTTGTATACCTCATCAGCCTGAGATATCTTCATAGCGGATATAAGGGAAACAGGGTCGGTCATATCGGCATAGATAAGAGTTACCTTGTCCTTGAGGTGAGCGATGTTGCCGTAATCGGCAGTAGCTTTTCTTCTCCAGATGCCGTATACGTTATAGCCCTTTTCGAGAAGGAGCTCTGCAAGATAAGAGCCGTCCTGACCTGTGATTCCTGTAATAAGTGCGTTTTTCATTTATTATTTTTCTCCTTTATAATAATTACTTTTATACAAGTTCGTTTCTGTTCTGCTCTTTGAGCTGAGCAATGACCTTTTTAACGTCCTGGGTGTTGTTCTTTGAGCAAACAAGGAGAACGTCGTCGGTATCCACAATGATGATATCGCGTGTTCCGACAGCAGCGATAAGGCGTTTTCCGCCGCAGACAGTCGTGCGCTTTGAGTCTACGGTGATAACGTCGCCGTCGATGAAGTTCTTGTCGTCGTCGGTCTCGTTGATGCGCTCGACAGCGAGCCAGCTTCCCACGTCGTCCCAGCCGAAGCTGCCTGGGATAGTATATATGTGTTTAGCCTTTTCCATGATGCCGAAGTCAACGGACTCGCTTCTGAAGGCAGTGAACTCCTTGACGAGTATATCCGTGAACTCAGGTGTGCCGAAAGCCTGTCCTATGCGTACAGCGCCCTCATAGATATCGGGCATGAGGTTCTGGAGGTTGAACATGATGGAGGAAACCTTCCATACGAACATACCGCTGTTCCAGAGGTACTTGCCCGAAGCGAGGTACTCCTTGGCTGTAGGGAGATCGGGCTTCTCGACGAAGCGTTCAACGGCGTAGACATCGCCCTTTTCCTCGCCGAAATTGATATAGCCGTAGCCTGTTTCGGGATACTCGGGAGTGATACCGATAGTAACGAGGCGCTTGCCTTTTTCGGCAGCCTTGATAGCCTTTTTGAGGGTATTTATATATATATCCTCATAGCCGATGAGGTGGTCTGACGGGAGCACCATCATGATCGCATCTTCATACTTCCTGCCGATAACAGCTGCCGCAAAGGCAATACACGGAGCTGTGTTCCTTGCGCATGGCTCTGCGAGGATATTCTCGCGGGGGATGTTCGGGAGCTGTTCGAGCACGAGATCAATGTAAGCTGCATTGGTAACGATGAAAATGTCCTCGGCTTCCACTAAGGGGAGGAGTCGTTTTACGGTTTTCTGTATCATGGTCTCGCCGTCTTTTGTGAGCGAGAGAAACTGTTTTGGTGTGGCATTTCTGCTCTTGGGCCAGAAACGTTCACCGCGTCCGCCGGCCATGATAACTGCTGTGGTCTTCATTTGCTGTGTTCTCCTTTTTTATCGCTGTTCTTCGGCACGAGCAGAGCTTCTTCAATTTCTGCGTTATTCTTTGGTGGGAAGAACATGGTCTTTAAAGTCATTAGAATTATCTGAAGGTCAAGACGTATAGAGTAATTTTCTATATACATCAGATCCATTTTCAGCTTGTCATAGGGGGTGGTGTCGTAAGCACCCGTTACCTGCGCATAGCCTGTAAGACCAGCCTTTACTTTAAGGCGGAAGCCGAATTCAGGCATATCCTTTTCGTATTCAGCCGTAAGCTCGGGGCGTTCGGGGCGCGGACCTACCACTGACATATCTCCTTTGAGGATATTGAGAAGCTGTGGGAACTCGTCCACGCGGAATTTTCTCAGTATTTTTCCCACGGGAGTTATACGGTCGTCCTCCTCGGAAGCAAGACGGGCTTTGCCGTCCTTTTCCGCGTCGACTATCATGCTGCGGAACTTGTACACGAAGAATTCCCTGCCGTTGAGGGTCAGGCGCTTCTGCTTGTACAGCACGGGGCCGCCGTCGTAGAGCTTTACCGCGATGGCGGATATTATCATGAACGGAGCAGCAGGGATAAGTGCGATCAGCGAGAATACGACGTCAAAGACGCGCTTGAAAAGCTGCTGTTCAAAGTCGAGGCCGTAGTTGCGGCAGAGCATGAGAGGAGTATCGAACAGACGGATATCATCTGCTCCTCTTATTATAATATCGGATATTTTAGGAGCTATATACGCACGTTTTGAGTGTGCAAAGCAGAATTTCAGGTAATCGTTTCGCAGCTCGGCAGGAGTATCGCATATTATAACGCCCTCGTATTTCATTATAAGCTCCTTGACCTTATCCTCGGGCTCGTTTATGCTTATGGATTCGCATATCATGTACTTGTCAACGCGCTGGCTCATTTTCAGGACAAGCGAGGCAGCCTGATGGCTTCCGTAGATGATGACCAGTTTTCGCGGAGGGTATATCATGAAGTAAAGCCTGCCGGCAAACAGCGTCCACAGGGCGATGATGCCGAAATCGAAGCAGGTCATATACACTACGGGCATAAAAGCCATGAAATGTCGTCCGATAAGGCTGATAACGAAGTAGGATACAGCATTTACGCAAGCCATGGACAGCATCTGCGAGTACAGCATATCCGTTTTTTTCAGGTAGCCCAGCTTGAAGCCGCCGTATGCTCTGAAAAACAGGAGCACGAGAAGGCAGTATATAGCGATGAGGACCCAGTTTCCGCGCCTGTAGTACGGGAATATGATCTCCTTGCTGTATTCCTTGTACCAGACATAGGCGAAAATACCCGTGAGCATTGCGAGAAGGAATATGCCCGAGACGAAAGTTACGAATCTTTTATATAAGTCTCTGTTTTTATTCATAGTTGTTATCCGCCTGACGGCGGACAGTCTCCTTTGTGTGTTTTGTTTGTTTCCTCTGTGAATTCCGCAAATAGCGGCACAAAATCATTATAACAAATCAATATCGCTCTGTCAATATAAATTGACGTATTTGGCAATAAATGAAAGGAGTTTGTAGCGTTTTGCACAAAAATATCAGCATTCGGATATGGTGCAGGAGGGGTAATAGTGCTGAAGTATCTCCCGCCAGTTCCTGCCGTCGGCAGCCATTGCATTGGCACCGTACTGGCTCATGCCCACGCCGTGTCCGAAGCCCTTTGTGGTTATGACGAATTCTCCGCACTCGCAGCGCACATCAAAGGCAGCAGACCGAAGGGAAAGAGCAGTTCTGATATCGTTTCCCGTGACGGTACGGTCTCCCACGGAAGCGGTCAGGACTGTTCCTGCGTCGGAAATGGTCTGCGGTACGAGCCATGCGTCCGTATCCTCGCTCAGGGTGACATCGGGGAAGGCGGCTTCGAGAGAGGTCTTCATCTCGTCTATGGTGAAGCGCTTTTCCTCGCGGAATTTCGGAGCAGTGAGGTCGGAGCGGCTGTCCACTTCCACAAGGTATTCCACGGGTGCGCCCCATGCGTTCTCGGCGCTTTCCGTAAAGCCTGATGACATGGAGTGGAAAGCGGCGATAATAGGCGTATCGTCGTAGGTTATTATGTACGGGAGAACTTCGTCCACAGCTGCGGCGATTTTTTGGTAGCTTTCGGCAAAGCTGTCTCCGAGATGTTCTCTTGCCTGTTCCTTCGTGTAATAGCCCTGATACTTTGATGGATCGTTGGAAAAATCGGCGCCATTCAGCTCAGCGGCAGAGCTGTCTCCTCTGCGCATACGCTGTCTTTCAGCGTAGGTATGAGCTGCGACGGCTTGTGCTTTCAGGGCTTCGGGCTCGAATGAAGCAGGCATTTCCGCACAGACTGCCCCTATCACGTAGTCACGTACAGGCACTTCTATCACCTGTCCGCTCACAGTATCGAGCACTTTGTACGGCTTTGGGGAAAAGCTCTCTTTCGGATTTTTTACCTTCAGCGCAGGGGCGGCAGCTTCGTCCTCGGGTGAACGCGAAGCTGCCGAAATGTGTGAATCTCCCGATATACAGGCAGGAACAGCGGGCAGTACGGTAACGGAAGCCGCAAGCAATAATGCGGCAGCAATTAGTTTTTTCATAGATTTCTCCTTTCGTTTGAACTGCTTATTTTATATTTTAAATTATATTTGACATTAAGCGTGATTTGGTGTATAATTGGATATGAATATGTTTTAGGAGTGTGATCGCAATGCCGTCATTCATTTCAGGCGCTAATATTACAGATTTATGCGGGAGACTTGCAGATAATACCGCAATAGATCCAAAACTCTATGAGAAATATCACGTTAAGAGAGGTCTTCGCAACAGTGATGGCACAGGTGTCATGGCAGGTATCACAAATATCTGCAATGTTCACGGATACGTGGTGAATGAGGGCGAAAAGGAGCCTATTCCGGGTCAGCTCATCTACAGAGGCTACAATATCAACGACCTCGTTGAGAATGTTGAAGCTGATGACCGCTACGGCTATGAGGAAACTGCATTTCTTCTGCTTTTCGGACATCTTCCGAATGATAAGGAGCTCAAGACTTTCAGTTCCTATATTTCGGTAAAAAGAGACCTCCCCAACGGCTTCGTTGAGGATATGATACTCAAAGCTCCGTCGAAGAATATCATGAACAAGCTGGCACGTTCGGTACTGGCTCTGTATTCCTACGATGACGAGTGCGAGAACAAGGGGCTTGAAAACGAGATGCGCACGGCTGTGAGCCTTATCGCAAAGATGCCTGTCATCATGGCGAACGCTTATCAGGTAAAGCGCCGAGTTTTCGATAACCAGAGCATGATAATGCACCCTATCAACTATGAGGAGAACACCGCACAGTGTATCCTTTCACTGCTTCGTCCCGACAGACAGTACACCAAGGAAGAGGCACAGATGCTGGACAGACTGCTCATGTTACAGGCTGAGCACGGCGGCGGAAACAACTCAACATTTACCTGCCGTGTACTCACATCATCGGGCACAGATCCGTATTCTGCTTATTCATCGGCTATATGCTCACTGAAAGGTCCCCGTCACGGCGGTGCGAACCTTGCGGTCATACATATGCTCGATGACTTCAAGGCTAATATCAAGAACTGGGATAACGAGGGCGAAGTCGCTGATTATATGCGCAAGACGATACGCAAGGAGACTAACGACCATTCGGGTCTTATCTACGGCATGGGCCACGCAGTATATACTATCTCCGACCCCCGTGCAGTGATACTCAAGAAGAAGGCTTTCGAGCTTGCTCACGGCAAGGATATCGAAGCTGAATTCCGTCTCCTTGAGACCATAGAGCGCCTTACACCTGAGATATTCCTCGAAATGAAGGGCAGCACAAAGGCTATGTGCGCAAACGTGGATATGTATTCGGGACTTGTTTACCGTATGCTCGGTATCCCCGATGAGTTGTTCACACCTCTGTTTGCTATCGCTCGTATGTCGGGCTGGGCTGCTCACCGTATGGAGGAGATACTCACAGGCGGCAGGATAATCCGTCCCGCATATAAGGCTATTGCAAAGGAAAAGGCTTATATAAAGCTCTCTGAGCGTGAATGATGCTCAGATCATGCTGATATGGAAAAACTATTAAAGCTTGCTGCGGCTGTCTGTACGACAGCCGCACTTACGGGCTGCACCTTCGGCGCGAGCATCGACACACTGATGACTCCGCCTAAGCTCGGTCTGGAGCAGGAACAGATATATACAAAGCTGACAGATTCTCTCGGAGCATCGAACATCAGCCTTAAATATCCGAAATCGGGAAAGTATCTCTCGGCATTCATAATCGAGGATATAGACGGCGACGGCGGCAACGAGGCAATAGTGTTCTATGAGCGAAGGAATCATTCGGCTGACGAAAATCCGCTGCGTATAAACATTCTTGACAAAGAGGGCGGACGCTGGCGTTCGGTAGTTGACGACGCGGTTTTCGGAAGCGAGCTTGAAGAAGTAATGATATCGAAGCTCGGCTCCAATGACCGTATAAATATCATAATCGGTACCAGCCTTATCAACCGTTCGGAAAAGAACGTATATATATACAACTATGCCAACGGTATACTGGAAAATCCTACTTTTTCCGAGTCATACTCCTTCATCGGAGTTTCCGACCTTGACAATGACGGCGAAAATGAGTTCCTGCGCCTGAAAGGTGCATCGAACGGTGAACCTGCCGCCGCAGAAGCCTATAAGCTGGACAGCGAGGGTATGTATCATAAGCTGGCACAGTCCCTCAGCGGCAGCTTTACCGATTTCGACAGTATAAGCTACGGCATGGTGGGCAGCCGCAAGGGACTGTATATAGATGCAGTTTCGGGAACAGGCTACGTACAGTCCGATATCGTTTATATGGACGAAAAAGGCATGGAAAAGGTCTTTCAGACTCCCGAGGAGTCGGCAAGAACTATCCGTCCCGCAGGTTGTATGTCCTTTGATGTTGACGGCGACGGAAGTATAGAGATACCTATACAGACCACAGCTCCGGGATATGAGGCAAAGGGCGAGAGCGAACAGCTCAGGCTCACGGACTGGATGCAGGTGACCGACGATTACAGGCTCGAAAAGCGGTATACCTCGTATTACAGCGTCAATAACGGCTATATTTTCATATTTCCCGAAAAGTGGGTGGGAAAAGTCTCGGTAATGCGTGATATCGTCAACGATGAGATCGTGTTCTGCAAGTACAGCGATGAGGGCATGGGGCGCGAGCTCCTGCGTATCTTCTGCGCCGAGGATCTTCCTTCACGCGAGGACAGGATATCCGGCGGATATATGCTCATGCATACCAAGGGCGAAGCGTCTTATCTGGCGTTTATCCCCGCCGATAACGACCCCGACGGACTTTCAATAACAGCAGGCGATGCAGCCATAGGCTTCAGGACAAGAGACTGATACTGCGGCTGCTTATAATACATACAAATCCATACATAAGGAGTGAAACTCTGATGAAACGTATACTCATATGTGAGGACGAGGATACTATCCGTGAATTCGTTGTCATAAACCTGAAACGTGCAGGCTATGATGTAGTTGATGTCAACTGCGGCGAAGCGGCTCTCAAGACCTTTGAGACCGAACACGGCAACTTCGATATCGTTCTCCTTGATATAATGATGCCGGGTATAGACGGCTTTACGGTCTGCAAAAAGATACGTGAAAAAAGCTCTACCATCGGTATCATAATGCTCACCGCGAGGACCCAGGAAATGGACAAGGTAAGCGGTCTTATGATAGGTGCTGATGACTACATCACAAAGCCCTTCTCACCCTCTGAGCTTACTGCCCGCGTCGATGCGATATACCGCCGTGTGTGCATGAGCTTTATCAAGACCGAGAAGCAGTCGCTTATAGAGAGCGGCCCTTTCGTCCTCAACCTGAAAAGCAGGACTGTCACCAAGGACGGTACACCTATAGAGCTTACACAGGTCGAGTACCAGATACTCGAATTCTTCATGAACAATAAGAATACGGCTCTTGACCGTGCAAGCATACTCAACCACATATGGGGCGAGAGCTATTACGGCGACGATAAGATCGTCGATGTAAATATCAGACGTATCCGTATGAAGATAGAGGAAGAACCTTCTAACCCCAAATACATCATTACTATATGGGGTTACGGCTATAAATGGAATGATATGCAGTAATGGCTAAAAAGAGTATCACCAAGCGCTGGATATTCAACAATCTCGGCGTTGTTGTACTTGCGCTGCTGGTTATAGATATGGCGATCGTCTATGCTATACAGAATTACTTCTACAGTTCCGCAAAGCAGTACCTTATCTCGAAGATAAACGCAGTAACAAGTGTTCTGAGTATGCATTCTCAGGACAGCTCCGCAAATTTCTCCGCAGAGATGAGAAAAATGCTCGAAAACTTCAATGAGAAGGACAAGATAGAGCTCATGGCTATCAACTCAAAGGGCAGAGTAGTGCTGACTTCATCGGGATTCTCTCCCGACGAGGACGTGCCGATGCCTGACTATGAAGAGGCTATGGAGCAGAATGAGGGCTATGATGTAAGAAAAATAGGCGGCGGCGAGAAAATTATGGCAGTGTCCGTGCCCATTTCTTCAATGAGCAACGAGTACAGTGCCGTAAGAATGGTCACATCACTGACCGAGATCGACAATACCATAAAAGGTTATACAGCAGCTGTAACGCTGGTATGCGTCATCATTATCCTCATTATCGTAATAACGGGTCTGTACTTTGCAGGCTCTATAGTCCGCCCGATACGTCAGATAAGCGGTATCGCCCATAAATTCGCAATGGGAGACTTCTCTACACGTATCGACAGCGAGAGCGATGACGAGATAGGCGAGCTGTGTACAGCTATAAATAATATGGCGGACGAGCTTTCAACTGCCGAGGCTATGAAGAATGAGTTCATATCCTCAGTCTCCCATGAGCTGAGAACGCCGCTCACAGCTATAAAGGGCTGGGCAGAAACTCTCATGATAGACGGCGGCGGAAGTCCCGATACCATGAAAAAGGGCGTAGGCGTTATCGTCAACGAGACTGAAAGACTTTCGCAGATGGTTGAGGAGCTCCTCGATTTCTCGCGTATGCAGAACGGTCACTTCACCCTCCAGAACGCAAATATGGACATACTTGCCGAACTGGGCGATGCGGTGCTCATATACAGCGACAAGGCAAGGCGTGAGGAGAAGGCGATAATCTACAATGAGCCGGAGATGCTGCCCTTCGTTTACGGCGACAAGAACCGTATACGTCAGGTATTCATAAATGTTATCGACAATGCGGTAAAGTATTCCTCGGCAGGGGATACCGTTACCATAAAAGCATACGAAAACGGCGAAAGCGTCGTTATAACGGTGAAGGATACGGGCTGCGGCATCAAGCAGTCGGATCTTTCAAAGGTAAAGACCAAGTTTTACAAGGCTAATCATACGCGCAGAGGATCAGGCATAGGTCTTGCCGTGGCTGATGAGATAATCAGTATGCACGGCGGTACTATGGAGATCACCAGTGAGGGCGAAGGCATGGGAACAACTGTTATCATAACCCTGCCTGCCGTTAAGCAGTAATATTATATTCTATAAGGTGAAAAAATGGGAAAAAGCGATACTTCACAGGAAAAATTTAAATCAAAAATAGGCGGTCAGGCTCTCATTGAGGGAATAATGATGCTCGGGCCGAGCAAGGGCGCAATGGCTTGCAGACTCCCCGACGGTACTATCGACCTGGAAACATGGGAGGAGAATAACGGCAAGAGCGCTCCGTGGTACAGAAAAGTGCCGCTGGTAAGAGGCTGTACCAACTTTGCTATATCCCTCGTCAAGGGCTATAAGTATATGATGAAGTCTGCTGAGAAGCAGATGCCCGAGGACGAGGAAGACGATAAGGACAAGAAAAAGGAGCAGACTCAGGACGGTGCGGCTGCTGAGGAAAAAGTGAACGCAGCAGAGACAAGCAGCAAGGAAGCTCCCGACGAGAAGAAAAAGGAAAGCTCGGGCTATGATATAGCTATGTATCTCGGTATCCTTATCGGAGTTGTCATGGCGGTCGGACTTTTCGTAATGCTGCCGAAGTGGATAGTTGCTTTTATCCCCAACATAAAATCACATAATATCCTGCGCTCGCTTCTTGAAGGCGTAGTAAAGATAGTTCTCTTTGTGCTGTATATGTACCTCACAAGCCTTATGAAGGACATACGCAGACAATTTATGTATCATGGTGCAGAGCACAAGACCATTGCCTGCCATGAAGCGGAGCTTCCCCTTACTGTGGAGAATATCCGCAAGCAGTCACGCTTCCACAAGCGCTGTGGAACGAGCTTCATATTCATAGTGCTTCTTGTAAGCATATTTGTGATGTGCTTCGTTCCGTTCACAGTTACATGGCAGCGTATAGTGGCTTCGCTGATACTGCTCCCGCTTATAGTCGGCATTTCCTATGAGTTCATAAGACTTGCGGGCAATAACGATAACGCATTCACACGTATACTGTCAGCTCCCGGACTTGCTATGCAGCGCATAACTACCCGTGAACCTGACGATAGTATGATAGAAATAGCCATCGCAGCAATGACTCCGTGTATCCCTCAGGATAAGGAGGAGGACAAGTGGTAAGTCGGGGCGAACTCTTTGCGGAGTGCCGCGAACTTATCGCACAGCGCGATGACGAGACAGCAGAATTCGATACCACCTGCATCTTTCAGGATCTGCTTGGGGATAAATTTCCCATGTTTGCACCGAAAGAGCCTGTTCCCGATGATAAGGCAGCAGAGATACGCTCCCTTGCGAAAAGACGCTCGGAGGGCTATCCGTTGCAGTATCTCCTGGGACAGTGGGAGTTCTGGGGCTGCAATTTCAAGGTGGGAGAGGGCGTGCTCATACCCCGTCCCGATACCGAGACTCTTGTGGAGCAGGTGCTGGATATCTGCCGCCGTGAGCATCTCACAGCGCCGAAGATAGCAGACCTGTGCAGCGGCAGCGGCTGTATCGCAGTTGCCCTGAAAAAGGAACTGCCGCAGGCTGATGTCTGGGCGGTAGAGCTCTCGGACAAGGCACTTTATTATCTCAGGCAGAATACCGTGCTCAACGGCTGCGGTGACATACATATTATAAGCGGCGATGTGCTTCGGCAGGAAACTGCCCGTGCTGTCATGGGACTTGATATCCTTGTCAGCAACCCTCCGTATCTTACTTCTCAGGATATGAGCGAGCTTATGACCGAGGTCAGACACGAACCTGCTTCAGCGCTTTTCGGCGGCGAGGACGGTCTGGGATTCTACAGAGCTATCACCGAGCTGTGGAAAACTTCCGTAAAGGACGGCGGCTATATCGCTTATGAATACGGTATGGGACAGCACGATGCTGTCAAAGCTATACTCGAAAGCAGCGGCTTCACAGATGTGGAGCTTCGCAGGGACGGCGGCGGCATAATCAGGACAGCCGCAGCGAAAAATATCATCAGGAGCAGTTTCGGTTCCTGATACAATAACTATGTAAACCTGATATCAATATATAAGTACAGGACGGAGGAAAAACCTAATGGCAAAAAAGGAACTTGCTAAGAAACCAACTGTTGTGAGGGTAACAACAAAGGAAGACAAGAAAACAGCCCTCGACGGTGCTCTCAAGCAGATAGAGAAGAAATACGGTGCAGGTGCGGTAATGCGCCTCGGACAGACAAAGACGCTGAATGTGGACGCTATACCTACCGGTTCTATGACACTGGATATGGCTCTGGGTATCGGCGGAGTTCCGAGAGGCCGTATCGTTGAGGTATACGGACCTGAAAGCTCAGGTAAGACTACTGTAGCTCTTTCCATTGTTGCACAGGCTCAGAAGGCAGGCGGCGAAGCTGCATTCATCGACGTTGAACACGCTCTTGATCCTGTATATGCGCAGGCTCTTGGCGTAAACATCGACGATCTGCTGGTATCACAGCCTGACAGCGGCGAGCAGGCTCTCGAAATTGCCGAAGCTCTTATACGTTCGGGAGCTATCGACGTTATCGTTCTTGACTCCATTGCAGCTATGACTACCCGTGCAGAGATAGACGGCGAAATGGGCGATCTCCACGTAGGACAGCTTGCAAGACTTATGTCTCAGGCTATGAGAAAGCTCACGGCAGCTATATCAAAGTCCAACTGTGTTGCTATCTTCATCAACCAGATACGTGAGAAGATCGGCGTTATGTACGGCAATCCCGAGACTACTCCGGGCGGTCGCGCTCTGAAGTTCTACTCATCGGTACGTATCGAGGTCAGAAAGGGCGAGATACTCAAATCAGGCACAGACGTTATCGGTGCTACCACAAAGTGCAAGATAGTCAAGAACAAAGTAGCTCCGCCGTTCAAGGAGTGCCAGTTCGACCTGATGTACGGTACGGGCATTTCCCGTACAGGCGAGGTGCTCGACCTTGCTGTAGACCTTGATATCATAAAGAAGGGCGGTTCATGGTTCAGCTACAAGGATCAGAAGCTGGGACAGGGACGCGATAACGTCAAGGAGCTTCTCCAGAATGACGAAGCACTCATGAAGGAGATAGAGGAGCAGATACTCGCTCATAAGGATGAGCTGAAGGCTGCTGCACCAAAGAAGAGCAAGAAGGAGGAAGCTCCTGCCGAAAAGACTGCTGCCGAAAACAGCGGAGAAGCAGAAAGCGAGGACGTTCTTGCAAGCTTTGACGAGGACTTTGACGAGTTCACTCCTGCTGAGGAATAATGAAGATAACATCGGTCACCCGATATAAAGGCTCGACCTATGAGGCGGAGCTGGACGACGGACGGAAGCTGTACCTCCATGCGGATATCATCACCGATTTCGGCATACACGCAGGTATGGAGACCGACCGTGAAACGCTCAGAAAGATAATATATGCCTCTAATTTCCGCAGAGCCTATCAGCGGGCACTCTACCTGCTGGATTACAGAGATTACACATATTCGGAAATGTTCAAAAAGCTTGTCGAAAACTACAAGAGCGAGGCTCTGTGTACTGCCGTCATGAAGCGGCTCACGGAGCACGGCTTCATCGACGATGTGCGGTATGCCGAGCGTATGGCGCGTAAACTCGTGGAGATAAAGCGTTTCGGCAGGAGGCGTTCAAAGCGCGAGCTCATGCAGAAGGGCATAAGCGATTTCATCGCAGAGGACGCTCTTGCACCTTATTCCGAAGTCTTTGAGGAGAACCTCATGGAGCTTCTCAGGACAAAACATTCCCGATATTTAACAGACCGCGAAGATAAAAGGTCAATAGAAAAAGTAAAAAGTGCTCTTGTGCGTTACGGTTATGAATTCACAGAGATAAACCGTGCCGTTAAGGACTATTTCGAGAACGCAGAGGAGCTTGAGGAGGAAAACTGACATGGCGATCAAGGTGGGTATGGTATCCCTTGGCTGCTCGAAGAATCTGGTAGATTCGGAGCGTATGCTCCACAAGCTGAAAAGCCACGGCTACAAGCTTGTTACCGAACCCGGACTTGCCGATGTTGCGGTAGTCAATACCTGCGGCTTTATAAAGGCTGCAAAGGAAGAAGCGATAGACACTATCCTTGAACTGGGTAAGCTCAAGGAGGAAGGTACTCTTAAAAAGATCATAATCACAGGTTGTCTTGTGGAGCGATACAAGGAGGAGGCAGCCGAGCAGTTTCCCGAAGCTGATGCCGTTATCGGCATAGGTGATACAAAGGATATCGTTGATGTCCTTGACCATGTTCTTGCAAACGAGAGAGTTGTGCGCTTTGCACCTAAGCTCGATGCGGAGCTCTGCGGCGAAAGGATAATCTCCACACTGCCGTTCTTCACATACCTGAAGGTGGCAGAGGGCTGCTCCAACTGCTGCACCTACTGCGCGATACCTCTTATCAGAGGAAAGTTCCGCAGCGTCCCCATGGAGGACGTTCTGAAGGAAGCGCGTTTCCTTGCCGAGCACGGCGTTACAGAGCTTGTGGTCATAGCACAGGATACCGCACTTTACGGCAATGATCTCTACGGCGAGCCGAAGCTTGCCGAGCTTCTCACCGAACTGTGCAAGATAGACGGTCTGCGCTGGATACGCACACTTTACTGCTACCCCGAGCGTATCACCGACGAGCTTCTTGATGTCATCGCCCGCGAGGAAAAGCTGGTGAAGTACCTCGAAATACCGATACAGCACTGTAACGGCGAGATACTCTCACGCATGAACCGCTGGGGAGATACCGAAAAGCTTGAAGCGCTCTTTGCTCATATCCGCGAGAAAGTGCCGGGCATAACCCTCAGAACTACCCTCATCACAGGCTTCCCCGGGGAGACAGAGGAACAGTTCGAGGAGCTTGCGGAATTCGTCAAGAGAGTCCGCTTCGACAGACTGGGCTGCTTTGCGTATTCACGCGAGGAAGGCACAAAGGCATACGATTATCCCGATCAGATCGAGGAAGAAGTTGCAGCACACCGTGCTGATATAATCATGGAGCAGCAGATGCTCATAAGCTGTGAGAATAACGAAAAGCTCATGGGCAGTGAGTTCACCGCAGTAGTCGAGGGCTTTGACAAGTTCGGCGAATGCTGGTTCGGACGTACAGTCCTCGATGCCCCCGACATAGATGGAAAAGTGTTCTTTACATCAGAAAAGCCTCTTGAAATAGGCGAATACGTTCAGATCAGAATAACAGATACACTTGATTATGACTTGATAGGAGAGGTGATCGGCTAATGAACCTGCCAAATAAATTAACATTACTGAGAGTTGTATTGATACCGTTTTTTCTGCTCTTTATGTATCTGGATATCCCGTACCACTTTTTGATAGCGCTGCTCATATTCTCGGCGGCTTCAATAACAGACGCACTTGACGGAAAGATCGCAAGAGCAAGGAATCTTGTAACGAATTTCGGAAAATTCCTCGATCCGCTGGCTGACAAGGTGCTGGTTATCGCAGCCCTGACAGTGTGTGTTGAGTTTTCGGAAGTAAATATGAGCGCGATACCGCTCATCATAATCATCGCAAGAGAGTTCATGGTCTCCGGACTGCGCCTTCTTGCTGCAAACAGCGGCATAGTAGTAGCGGCAGGCATCTGGGGCAAGCTCAAAACAGCATTTACCATGGTGGCTATAGTTGTGATACTCCTCTGGCTGTCGGTATGCTATGACTTTGATTATTCAATAGCTGATTCGGTAAAGTCGGCAGTAGATAACGTGGCAGTGCCTGTTCTTATATGGATATCCACAGTTCTTACCATAATCTCAGGCGGTGTATACCTCAAAGGCTACTGGCACCTTATTGATTCGGATAAGTAAGACATTCCCGAAAGGAGAAAAGTATGACACATTGTTCCGGTCAGATAAGATATCTGATAGCGATAAAGGAGCTTTCGGATAAGGACGAGTACGTTCGCTGTGTGAATATATCACGTCATCTCGGCGTATCAAGACCGAGCGTGAGCAAGATGCTGCGCTGTCTGGTGAACAGCGGCTATGTGTATGAGGATTTCTGCAACAGTGTAGTCCTTACACCGGAGGGTGAAGCGGCAGTAGATGAGATATTCTCATCATTCAGAGAGGTAAATATATTCTTCAATAAGTTCCTGAAGCTGCCCAAGGAGGAAGCTCGTGAACAGGCTATAAAGTTTATTACCGATTTTCCGCATGATACCTGCGACCGTCTTAAAGCGCTCGTAAAGCGTACACTCAATAAGAATAAGTAAACAAAGAGGTACACATAAGTGTACCTCTTACTTTTTGTTAACAAAAGTGAGTCAAAACACATCATATACGATGATTTTTAGTTAAATTGCTGAATATAGTATAACGCCGTATAGCTTGTTGAACAAAAAAATGTTAACCGCGTGCAACATCTGTTCAATATTGACATATTAAAGCTATAATTTTTTATAGAGATTGCGCACTCTCGCTAATGACTAAAAAATATGAAATGATAAAGGAATAATAAAAATGAAAAACTCTATGAAAAAAATCGCAGCTGTTATTTCAGCATCTATCCTCGGCGCACTCCCTATGACAGGTTCTCTCACAGCAAATGCAGCATCAAGAACACTTGCAGATGATACGGTAAAATACTATTTCGGTGACGTAAATCTTGACGGAAAAATCACATCATTAGACGCTCAGACTGTTCTCAGATGGGCAAACAACGGCGTAGTTGGCGTAAGCGCAGATAAGAAGAAGCGCGCAGATGTTGACGGTGACGGAAATATCTCTGTTGCTGATGCAAATAAGATTCTTGCATATTATACAGATGAAGTTGTATGTCATAATAAGGTCTATGGCGATGCTAACGGCGATGGCAGAGTAAATATGTCAGACGCATACATGGTGTATGAGTATGTTCACAGTGGCAGCTATGTTGGTCAGATCAATCTCGTTGCAGCAGATGTTAACGGCGACGGTAAGGTAAATACTGTTGACCATGTTCTTATTGCTCGTTACGATCAGGACATGATTCCTACTCTTTATGTAAGATGGGGCGATGTTGACAGCAACGGCGTTATAAACGAAGCTGACACACAGAAGCTCGCAAGATTATGTGCAGAAGATTCATCAGTTCGCTTCACAGATGCTGAATTCAGAAGAGCAGATCTCAATCTTAGCGGCAATGTTGATACTGATGATGTATTATGGCTTGTAAGATATGAAGGACGTCATTACTTCGACTGGAACTGCTGATCCATAACATTGGATTCGTTTCTCATATAAAAATATACCCCCTATCGGGTCTTATCCCGATGAGGGGGATATTTATGTGAAAAAAGGGACTGCATTTGCAGTCCCTTTTTGTATACATATTAATTACATAAGCTCGCAGATGAGGTTTGAGAATTCAACAGGATTCTCGATGCTCATACCCTCGATAAGGAGAGCCTGATCGTAGAGGAGCTTAGCATACTTACCGAGCTTGTCCTTGTCGCCGTCCTTGCTGAGAGCCTGAAGCTTGCCGAAGATCTCGTGATCGGGGTTGATCTCAAGTACGCGCTGTGCGTGTATCTTCTGGTCGGTAGGCATAGAATTGAGAACCTTTTCCATTTCGAGAGATATCTCGCCCTCGCTTGTAAGGCATACAGGGTGGGATTTGAGTCTCTGTGAGAGCGTAACCTTAGTTACCTTGCCGTCGAGAGCTTCTTTGAGCTCGCCGAGAAGGTCTGCACTCTCCTCCTCCTTAGCCTTGATCTCCTCCTTCTTTTCAGGAGTTTCAAGACCGAGATCGTCAGCAGATACAGACTTGAATTCCTTTTCCTTGTACTGACCGAGAGACTTTACAGCGAACTCGTCGATATTGTCTGTGAGGTAGAGTATCTCGAAGCCGTTCTCCTTTACGAGCTCGGTCTGCGGGAGCTGCTCTATACGTGCAGCGCTCTCGCCTGTAGCGTAGTAGATGTACTTCTGATCCTCACGCATACCTGTAACGTACTCGTCAAGAGTTACCAGCTTCTGCTCGTTTGAAGAAGTGAACATGAGCAGATCCTGTAATTTTTCCTTGTTCATGCCGAAGTCGCTGTAGATACCGTATTTGAGCTGTAAACCGAAAGCCTTCCAGAACTCCTCGTACTTCTCACGCTCGTTCTTGAGCATCTTTTTCAGCTCGTTGCTGATAGTCTTTTCGATGCTCTTTGCGATAGTTTTGAGCTGTCTGTCGTGCTGGAGCATCTCACGGGAGATGTTGAGGGACAGATCCTCGCTGTCAACAAGACCCTTTACGAAGCTGAAATAGTCAGGGAGCAGGTCTGCGCACTTGTCCATGATGAGGACACCGTTTGAGTAGAGCTGCAAGCCCTTTTCGTACTCCTTTGAGTAGTAGTCGAAAGGAGCTTTTGACGGTATATAGAGCAATGCATTGTATGCAGGCATCTCGTTGCTGATGTGTGAATATTTGAGAGGAGCGTTATAATCGAAGAACTTCTCTGTGTAGAAGTGCTTGTAATCTTCCTCTTTGAGCTCGTTCTTGTTCTTCTTCCAGAGAGGAGTCATGCTGTTGAGAGTTTCAACTTCGATGTAATCCTCGTATTCAAGGGGCTTTTTAGCTTCCTTTTCCTCCTCGGTCTGCTCCTTTGGACGGCTGTGGGAAACTTCCATCTTGATAGGGAAGCGGATATAGTCGGAGTACTTGGTGATGAGTGACTTTATTCTGTACTGGTCGAGGAATTCGCCGTAATTCTCGTCGCCTGTGTCGTCGAGAAGTTCGAGGATTATCTCGGTACCTGCGTTCTTCTTTTCGGTCTCAGTGATAGTATATCCGTCAACGCCCTCGGACTCCCACTGATAAGCCTTATCGCTGCCGTAAGCCTTGGAGATGACAGTGACCTTCTTAGCTACCATGAATGCCGAGTAGAAGCCGACACCGAACTGACCGATTATCTGGGTGTCTTCTTCGAGTTTGTTTTCGTTCTTGAACTTGAATGAGCCGCTGTTAGCGATAGTACCGAGGTTGTTTTCGAGTTCCTCCTCGGTCATGCCGATACCGTTATCGGTAATTTTAAGGGTACGGCTGTCCTTGTCGGCTGAAATCCATATAGCGAAATCATCTTTATTGAGTCCGACCTTGTCGTCGGTAAGGGATTTGAAGTAAAGCTTATCAATAGCGTCACTTGCATTGGAGATAAGCTCGCGGAGGAAGATCTCCTTATGAGTATAGATAGAGTGGATCATCATATCCAGCAGTCTTTTGGACTCTGCTTTGAACTGTTTTGTTTCCATATAAAACATCTCCGTAGTAGTTTTTAGCACTCTCTCACTTAGAGTGCTAAAACAAGTATATAACTTTTAGATGTACAAAGTCAAGTGCGAAAAGAAATGTTTACAATTTGTTCATATTTGTGCAGTGGAGCGAAAGGCATAAAAATCGCCGTTAATAGTATTGACAACCCCACCGACGATAGTATATAATAGTTTTTAGTGATCGGCGCATAGTGATCAGGACTAAGCACTATGCACTAACAGTTAATAACTCAAAAGCATAGCAGTCAGAGTAGCTTTTTTGCGGACTTACAGAGAGTGTGCGGGCGGTGTGAGCACATAGTCGGGAAAAGTGAAGTGCGGCTGTCAGCTTCGGCAGGGAAGCGCATAAGCGTGAGTATCTGTCGGCGTATCGTCCGCGTTAAGGATAAGATGAGTTCAAGACGGAGTGGAAACGAGCATTTGCGCCTCCGAGGTATACCCTCGGAGGCTTTTATTATTAAGGAGGCTTGCATGAATATAATAAAGTATCCCTCGGACGAGGCTGTAAATGAAGCTGTAAAAGCAGACAAAAAGCTTCTCGGAGCTGTAAGTCTTGACGGCGTGACCGCTTATGTCGGAGCAGCCGAGACCGTAGGCGATCATATCTCGCTGCTTGAAGCCTTTGACGAGTTCAGTCCCGCAGGCTTTTTCAGACTCAGCTTTGACAGTCTGACTGCCGAGTGGATATTCTCATGTCCGCGCAATTATAACGGGATATTCTCAGAAAAAGAGCGCATGGACATATACTACCGCGACGGATTGCGGCTGATCCCCGAGTTTCTGGTGATGTTCGGATATTTTTCAAAGCTTAAAATAAAGAATGCTCCCCCTGAAATATGGGAGTTCTGATATGTAGGGAACGCCGTTACCGCTGTTCCGAAAGCTGTCAGCTTTGTAGGGACGGATATTATCCGCCCGATAAATACGTAAAAAAAATTGTGGACGCACAGTGTACGTCCCTGTAAAAATATATTCTGGAGGAAAAATATGCAGTTATACAATTCATTGTCACACAAGAAAGAAGAGTTCGTTCCCCATGAGGAGGGCAAGGTAAGTATGTACACCTGCGGACCTACTGTGTACCACTTCGCACACATAGGCAACCTCAGAAGCTACATCATGGAAGATGTTCTCGAAAAGTACCTGCGCTTCACAGGCTATGACGTTAAGCGTGTAATGAACATCACAGATGTGGGACACCTTACCAGCGACGGCGACACAGGTGACGACAAGATGCTCAAGGGCGCAAAGCGTGAGCACAAGACAGTAATGGAGATAGCAAAGTTCTACACAGACGCATTTTTCGAGGATTGCAGAAAGCTCAACATCAAGAAGCCTGACGTTGTAGTGCCTGCAACTACATATATCGACGAATTTATCCGCGTTATCAGCAGCCTTATGGAAAAGGGCTACGCATACGAAGCAGGCGGAAATATCTACTTTGATACCTCTAAGCTGGAAAAGTACTATGTATTCAACGACTTCAACGAGGAAGACCTCGCTGTCGGAGTTCGTGAGGGCGTAGAGGCTGACGAGAACAAGCGCAACAAGGCAGACTTCGTGCTCTGGTTCACAAAGTCAAAGTTCGACGATCAGGAGCTCAAATGGGATTCACCATGGGGAGTTGGCTACCCTGGCTGGCACATCGAGTGCTCATGCATCAGTATGAAGAACTTAGGCGAGTACCTTGATATCCATTGCGGCGGTATCGACAACGCTTTCCCGCACCATACCAATGAAATTGCTCAGTCTGAGGCTTATCTCGGACATAAGTGGTGCAATTACTGGTTCCACATACTCCACCTCAACACCAACAGCGGCAAGATGAGCAAGAGCAAGGGCGAGTTCCTGACAGTATCTCTCCTTGAAGAGAAGGGCTACAAGCCTGTTATATACCGCTTCTTCTGCTTGCAGTCCCACTACAGAAAGTCGCTGGTATTCTCATGGGAGAACCTCGACAATGCAAAGACTGCATACGACAAGCTCATCGAGAAGATAGCTTCTCTCACAAAGGAGAACGGCGGAGATATCGACAAGGCTGAGTATGACCGTCTTATGGGAGATTTCAACGAAGCTCTCGGCAATGATGTGAATACCGCTATGGGTATCACTGTTATATATGACGTGCTGAAATCAAAGGCAAATGCTGCAACAAAGCTCGCGCTTATCACAGAGTTCGACAAGGTTCTCGGACTTGACCTTATCGCAAATGCTAAGGAGCTTGCTGACAATGTCGGTGCGGCTTCTGCTGATATCCCTGCTGAGGTCCTCGAACTTGTTGAACAGCGCAAGGCTGCACGTAAGGACAAGAATTTCGCACTTGCAGACGAGCTCCGCGACAAGATAGCGGCTCTCGGCTATGAAGTCAAGGAAACAAGACAGGGAACTGAAATAAACAAGCTTTGAGAGAATCTTGACAAAAGCTGAAAAAAGGCATATAATAAAAGAAAGAGCATACCGATAGACGGTCGCTCCCAATTAGTTAGTTATTGAAATAACCGTCCTAATGGCAAGCAGGGCGGTTATTTCCTTGTGTTATCACAATTGCTAAAAGCCTTATATACCAGAAGTACATTGGATAATGCAATAATGAATTGAAAGAAATCATTCCATGTCATGGTCAGACTCCCCCCTTTCGGGGAGCAGGAATTGACCGCCTACCGTTACAGTATGCTCTTTTATCATTATATCTGCATTATCGTTATTTGTCAATATATATAGAACGGAGAATATCCAATGGCACGACTTTATCCCCTTTTTAGCTCCAGCAAGGGGAATTCCTCATTCATAGGCACCGAAAAAGGCGGTATACTCATAGACTGCGGAGTAAGCTTCAAGCGGCTCAGCGAAGCCCTCGAAGTCAACCGCATCCCCCTGAGTGCGATACAGGGAGTATTCATAACCCATGAGCACTCCGATCACGTTGCAGGACTTGCAATGCTCACAAAAAAGACGGGACTTCCCGTGTACGGACAGAAGCGCACTCTGCAAAGGCTTTGCGACAGCGGAAAGATAGCAGTAAGCTCTCACGTCATCGACATCACGGGCAAGACCATAAGCTGCGGCGGCAGCGAGGTGAGCTGCTTCAATACGCCTCACGACGCTATACAGAGCTGCGGCTACCGCATACATACCGAGGACGACAAGTACTGCGCCATATGCACCGACCTCGGACACATTACCCCAGAGGTGGACGAAGCGCTGACGGGCTGCCGAATGGTGCTTATCGAAGCAAATTACGATGAGTATATGCTGCGCACAGGTCCGTATCCCCTGTATCTCAAGGAGCGTATACTCTCCATGAACGGTCATCTCTCCAACGACGACTGCGCCGTGCAGGTGGGAAAGCTCATAGAGCGCGGAACTACGCATTTCCTGCTGGGACATCTCAGTCAGGACAACAATCGCCCCGATATCGCGGACAGGACAGTTCAGAACGGTCTGCCGCAGTTCACGCGCGGAAGGGACTATCTCCTCGGAGTAGCTCCCGTGGAAACAAAGGGAGGAGCTGTTATTTTCTGATGAATATCAATCTTATAGTCATAGGCAAGCTCAAAGAGGAGTATCTCCGCAGCGCTTGTGCAGAGTACATAAAGCGGCTCGGGAGGTACTGCACATTTGAGCTGCATGAGCTCGACGAGTGCAGGCTCAGCGATTCTCCGTCGGATAAGGAGATATCTGCTGCACTGAAAAAGGAAGCCGATCAGATAAAGAAGTATGCAAAGGGCATGATAGTACCAATGTGTATAGAGGGAAAGCAGCTCACAAGTCCCGAACTGTCGGAGAAGATAACTTCTGCGGGTGTCAGCGGACAGAGTACCGTTACATTCATAATCGGCAGCTCTTTCGGACTTGACCCCGAGATAAAGGCGATGGGAGCGCTGAAGCTCTCGATGTCGAAAATGACATTCCCTCACCAGCTGGCAAGAGTAATGCTGCTGGAGCAGATATACCGCGCATTCCAGATAGCCGAGGGCGGAAAGTATCATAAGTAAAATATAGTTAACAAAAAAGCGGACTGAAATGTCCGTTTTTTTGCTTCATACCGATGAATAGCAGCATTGTACTTGACAGTAAATAGCACCTGTGGTATAATGTAAGGTACTATGGATTTTTATGCGCATTTAGCGGAAAATACCGCTTTTGCGACGTACAAGGAGTAATAAATGAGTACGATAAAAGAGCTTTATGCTTACAGACAGATGATATTCAGCCTTGTGAAAAAAGACCTGCGCGGACGCTATAAAGGCTCGGTGCTGGGCTTTCTGTGGACGTTCATCAATCCGCTTTTCCAGCTGATAGTCTATACGATAGTTTTCTCGAAGATACTGCATAATGATATACCGCAGTTTTACCTGTATCTGTTTGTGGCGCTGATACCGTGGATATTCTTCTCATCGTCCATAACGGTCGGTGCATCGTCCATTGTGGCGCAGAAAGACCTTGTCAAAAAGATATACTTCCCACGAATGGTGATACCGATATCCTATGTGACCAGCTGCTTTGTGAATATGCTGCTGTGTTTCATAGTAATATTTTCGGTAATAATAGTGACGGGCACGGGGATCAACTTCCTTGCGGTGCTGACGCTACCTGTAATAATGATAGTGGAGTATATCTTCTCACTTGGCATGGCTATGATAGCTTCGGCTGTAACGGTCTATTTCAGAGACCTTGAACATATCCTCGGCATCGTATCCATGGCGTGGATGTACCTTACGCCTATAGTATACTCAAAGGATATAGTTCCTGTGAAATACCATAAGCTTTATGACCTCAACCCGATGACACCAATAATCGAGTGCTACAGAACGGTCCTCTATGAGAAGCAGGTACCTGATCTCACAACACTGCTCTGGGCAGCGGGACTGGGCGTATTTTTCCTGATATTCGGTGCAGTCATATTCAATAAGCTGCAAAAGCACTTTGCGGAGGAACTGTAATGGCAGAAATAGAAAATGCAATAGAAGTCAGAGATGTTACCAAAAGCTTCAAGGTATATCTCGACAAGGGCGCACAGCTGAAGGAACGCCTGCTTTTCCGCAAGCGCTGCCGATATGAGGAGCGCAAGGTGCTCCGCGGCATAAGCTTTAATGTGAAGAAGGGCGAAGCCATAGGACTTATCGGTCACAACGGCTGCGGCAAGAGCACTACATTGAAGCTGCTGACGAGGATAATGTACCCCGACAGCGGAACAATAAAGATGAACGGCAGGATATCCAGCCTTATCGAGCTGGGAGCAGGCTTTCACCCCGATATGAGCGGCAGGGAGAATATCTACACCAATGCAGCTATATTCGGTCTTACCAAAAAGGAGATAGATGCGCGTCTTGACAGCATCGTGGAATTCTCCGAGCTTGCTGAGTTCATCGACAATCCTGTCCGAACCTATTCTTCGGGAATGTATATGAGACTGGCTTTCTCCGTAGCTATAAACGTTGACGCGGATATACTTCTTATCGACGAGATACTCGCAGTAGGCGATGCCAACTTCCAGTCGAAGTGCTTCAACAAGCTGAGAGAGATCAAGGCTCAGGGAACTACTATAGTTATCGTTTCCCACTCTCTGGGACAGATAGAGCAGATATGCGACCGCTCCATATGGATACATGAGGGCCTTATAAAAGCTGAGGGCGCTCCGAAGGAGATAGACCTTGAATACCTTGACTATATGAGCCGCAAAATGCAGGACAAGAACAAGAAGTCCGATGACGGCGGTGCTGAGGACGAGGAGGCTGCTGCACAGAGCGGCAAGCGCTGGGGCAGCGGTGAGGCGCGTATCAAGCGTGTGCGCACTCTGTCTGCGGACGGCAGCGAGCAGAATACCTTCAGGACAGGCGAGGATATAAAGCTCGTCCTTGACTATAACGTGAACAAGCCTGTTCATGACGCGGTATTTGGCTTCGGAGTCTTCGATATGAACGGCGTTCAGTGCTACGGTACCAATACAAGGATAGACAAAGTCTCGGATTTTGATCTGAGCAAAAGCGGTACCGCAGAGATACTGCTGAAGGACGTAAAGCTTCTTGCAGGTGAATATATGATCGACGTTGCGATAGAACGCGGAGAGGGCATACCTGTGGACTACTACAGGCAGGCTTATAAAATACAGATGTTATCGGCTTACGGTGATGCGGGCATAGCGCGTATCGAACATACATGGAATTTGCAGAGGTAAAAAATGAGCAATATATCGCAGTTTTTAGATAAATTAAAGAAACAGCAGGGCTTGAAGGGCGCGGTGAAGCGCAAGCTTTTCGGCTTGATATTTGAAGGGCTCGAAGCTGTGGAAAAGGATATCGGGGCTTTGGAAAAAAGCGTGAGAGATGACCTTGAGAATGCCTGCATAAACCTTAGAAACAATAACGCTCGCATAGAACGGCTGACAAGCGATGATGAGCTTATAAAAACAAAGCTCTCGGGCATGGAGAAGAAACTGAGATCAGCGCCGATGCAGCCTGCTGCGCCGTCGGCAGATCAGCCCGCAGCGTCGGCAGCTCCTGCTGACAGCAGCGGTTCGGACTACGATGATATAGATTATTTCGACTTCGAGAACCATTTCCGAGGTTCGATAGACAGCGTAAAGAAGTCTCAGGAGTTCTACCTGAAATTCTTCAGCGGCAAGAAAAAGGTCGTTGATGTCGGCTGCGGCAGAGGAGAATTTCTCCTGCTCATGCAGGAGAACGGTATAACGGCTGAGGGAGTGGATATCTACGAGCCGTACACGGATTACTGCAATATGAAGGGGCTGAAAGCGACCTGCGGCGACGGCTCGGAATTCCTTGCAAAGACGGAGGGCGTGGACGGCATATTCGTCGGACAGGTCGTGGAGCACCTCAAACCGTATCAGATAATACAGCTCTGCAATACGGCTTATGAGCGCCTTGAAAACGGCGGCTGCATAGTTATCGAGACTCCTAATCCCACATCGCTGTCGATATATACCAATGCATTTTACATCGACCCGTCGCATATAAAGCCTGTGCATCCGCTGACGATGCAGTATTACCTCGAAAAGGCAGGCTTTACCAATATAGAGATCATTTTTACTGAGAACAGCAGACCTCCGTTCAGGATACCTGCGCTGAAATGTGAAAGCGCCGAGAATACGGAGGAATTCAATGCAGCTATGAAGCAAGTATCCGACATGATATTCGGAAGTCAGGATTATGCGATAGTTGCCATAAAGGAAGGTTAAAATATGGAAAACGGAAGTATCAATATTGAGGAGATAATGGCTGAAATAAAGCGCAATATCAAGGAACAGGGACTTACAGCGAATATGCTCAGCTTTGAAGATGTCCCCTATAGAAAGACTGCGCAGGGCGGCTCTGCTGCCGAGGCAATGGATTATCTCACATCTCATTATTATATACAGCCATACAAGGAGCTGAAGGGCAATCCCATAAAGGTTTTCATCAAAAAGACCCTGCGCAAGCTCATGAAGTTCTATATAGAGCCTGTTGTGTTTGAGCAGAACGACTTCAACGCAAATGCGGTAACTGTCATGAGATCACTTTCCGACGGAAAGACAGCCGACCTCACAAGCAAGGTCGAGACACTGGAGCTCGCACAGAAGGAGCTGATGATCCGTCTCGACAAGCTTGAGCGCGAGAATAACGAGCTTCGCAGCAAGCTTTCGGGGGAGAATGCATAATGCGCGTTATACAGCTTCTTCCAACTCTTTCATTCGGCGACGCAATAGGCAATGACACTATCGCTCTTATGGGAGCGATAAAGGAACTGGGATATTCTACGGAGATATACGCCGAGAATATCGACAAAAGGCTCCCCGAGGGCATTGCAAAGAAGGTGGACAAGCTCCGCGACCTGAAAAAGGACGATGTGCTCATATATCACAAGTCCACAGGCACAGACCTCACCTTCAGGATAGAGGAATTCAAATGCCGCAGGATAATGGTATACCACAATATCACGCCGCCCGAGTTCTTCCGCCCCTACAGCACGGCTGCAACACAGCTCACCGAGCACGGCTACAAGGGCGTAAAGTTCCTGCGCGACAAGGTGGACTACGTTCTTGCGGATTCATCATTCAATAAGGGCGAGCTGCTGAAAATGGGCTACAGCTGTCCCATAGACGTAAGACCCATACTCATAAAGTTCGAGGACTACAATCAGGCTCCCGACGAAGCTACCATAAAGAAGTACAGCGACGGCAAGAAGAACCTTGTTTTCGTGGGCAGGATAGCTCCCAACAAGAAGCAGGAGAACGTTATAAGCGCCTTTTTCTGCTACAAGAAGCTCAATCCCGATTCAAGGCTGATACTTGTGGGCTCTCCGACTGGTATGGAGAATTACCACGAGCGCCTTGTGAAGTATGCCAACGCTCTCGGTATAGGCGACGACGTTATCTTCCCCGGACATATAAAGTTCAGCGAGATACTGGCGTATTACCGCCTTGCAGACGCTTTCGTCTGTATGAGCGAGCACGAGGGCTTCTGCGTACCTCTTGTGGAGGCTATGTTTTTCAACGTTCCCGTTATCGCATACGATACCAGTGCCATATCAGACACTCTCGGCGGCAGCGGAGTGCTCCTTGACAACAACGATCCTGTGTTTGCAGCAGCTGTCATCGACCGTGTGCTCACTGATGAGAAGCTCCGCGAGAGCATCATCGCAGGACAGCGCAGGAGACTGGAAGACTTCTCCTATGAGCGCATCAAGGCGACGTTCGATAAGCAGCTCACAGATTATATAAACGGAAAAAAAGCTACTGAATAAAGGATACTGAAATGAAAAAGATAGGATTTGTTATTCCGTGGTACAGTGAAAAGATACCGGGAGGCGCTGAAATGGAGCTTCGCGGACTGACCACACATCTGCATGAAGCAGGCATCGAGATAGAAATGCTCAGTACCTGTGTAAAGGAGTTCTCTGCGGACTGGAACGAGAACTATTTCAGCGAGGGAACAGATACGGTCCACGGCTTCCCCATAAGGCGTTTCAAGGTGAGAAAGCGCAATGTACAGGCGTTTGACGCGGTAAATGCAAAGCTCATGAAGAATATGCCCGTGTCGGCAGATGAGCAGCGCACATATGTTGAGGAAATGGTGAACAGTCCCGACCTCTGCGAGTATATTAAAACTCACAGCGACGAGTACAGCCTTTTCGTGTTCATTCCGTATATGTTCGGCACCACCTACCACGGATTGCAGGTGTGTCCCGAAAAATCGGTGCTCATACCGTGTTTCCATGACGAATCCTATGTGTATATGGACGTATTCAAGCCTGTTTTCGAGAACATAGGCGGTATCATATACCATGCAAAGCCCGAGTACGAGCTTGCTAACCGCGTGTTCGACATGAGCCGTGTGAAGCAGGGCTGCCTCGGAGAGGGCGTATATACCGATCTTACCAGCGATGCGGCTGCTTTCCGCAGCAAATTCGGCATCGACAGTCCCTTTATCATCTACGCGGGACGCAAGGACGAGGGAAAGAACGTCCACACCCTCGTGAAGTACTATTCCGAGTACGTCAAGCGACACGATACCGACCTGAAGCTCTTACTCATCGGCGGCGGAAATATCGACCTCCCCGATGACCTTGTGAAGCAGAAGCGCATCATCGACTTGGGCTTCATCGACCTTCAGGACAAGTATAACGCTCAGGCAGCAGCGGAATTCCTCTGTCAGCCGTCAAAGAACGAGAGCTTCTCGCTTGTTATCATGGAGAGCTGGCTGTGCGGCAGACCTGTGCTGGTACACAGCGGCTGTGCAGTAACTCGGAATTTCGCATCAGAGTCCAACGGCGGACTTTATTTCGGCGACTATTTCGAGTTCGAGGGCTGCACGGACTGGTTCCTGAACAATAAGGAAAAGGCTGCACAGATGGGACAGAATGGCAGAAATTACGTCCGCAGCAACTTTGCATGGGACGTTATCGTTGATAAATATATGAAGTTTTTCAGAGAAGTAAGCGGAGATAAGGAATAATGAAGAGGATAGCGCTCGTCAATCAGAGATACGGACTTGAAGTAAACGGCGGCTCGGAGTACTATACGCGGCTCATCGCGGAAAGGCTCACAGGAGAGTTTGAAGTCGATGTCATAACTACAAAGGCTCTTGAATATACAACGTGGGAAAATCACTACAAGGAAGACGAAGAGGTGATAAACGGAGTGCGCGTGTTGCGTTTCCCCGTTGAAAAGCCCCGTGCGAAGGACTTCAACGACTTCAACGGAAAATACCTCAGTTCAGGCAGCTATAACGTTGAAACAGAGGAAAAGTGGTTCGAGAAGCAGGGGCCGTACTCTCCTGCGGCTATAAATTATATCCGCGAGAACAAGGACAAGTATGACGTTTTTATCTTCGTTACCTACCTCTATTATCTTACAGTAAAGGGACTTCCCGAGGTGGCTGACAAGGCGGTATTCATACCCACAGCTCACGAAGAGCCCTTTATACATTTCAAGACCTATGAGACATTTTTCAAGCTCCCGAAGGCTTATGTGTTCCTTACCGATGAGGAAAAAGCCCTTGTACAGGGACTTTTTCACTGTGAGGACATCCCCTGCCGCGTAATGGGTACGGGCGTTGAAGTGCCCTGCGAGCCCGATGAAGCAGGCTTCCGCAGCAAATTCGGCATAGAGGGCGACTACATCATCTATGTGGGACGTATCGACGAGGGCAAGGACTGTCCGACCATGTTCAAGTATTTCCTTGAATACAAGAAGCGCCGTCCCGACGATAAGCTGAAGTTGGTGCTCATGGGCAAGCCTGTCTGCGAGATACCTGCGCACAAGGACATAATCAGCCTCGGCTTCGTCAGCGAGGAGGACAAGTTCAGCGGCATATCAGGTGCAAAATGCCTTATACTGCCGTCAAAGTTCGAGAGCCTGTCCATATCCGTGCTCGAAGCAATGACCCTTTCCGTGCCTGTTATCGTAAACGGCATATGTGAAGTCCTGAAAGGACACTGCATAAAGAGCAACGGCGGACTTTACTACATGAATTATTTTGAATTCGAGGGTATCCTCGATTATATCTTCTCACACGACGCGGAGTATGCACAGCTGCGTAAAAATGCGGAGGCATACGTAGAGAAAAATTACCGCTGGGAAGTAATAATGCGTAATTTCAGTGATCTTATCCATAAAATCTGCGGGGAGTGAGCATAAAGAATGATATTTGCGTTGGTCTGCTTAGTCGGAGTAATATTTTCAGTTCTTAGTACATTGGCATGGTTCAGAAAGAAGAACTTTCTTGAAGCTTTTGTCATGGGAGTCATCATGTGGTTCTTTGCACATATTGTTGCGAGCATGGGACTTTTCGTCATCGACAGATACACCATATTCCGTGCAGGCTGCGGAGCAGCAGCCATAAGTGCGGCGGTCTTCGCAGTTATGCTGTTTAGGTATAACGGCAAGCCCTTCCGCCTGCATCACATGATAAAGGATAAGTATTCTATCAGGAATATGCTCATACCTATACTCATAAGTCTTATCGCAGTACCGTTCGTTTCCGCGAAGAACGAGTTCTTCGGCATGGGACAGGATCAGGGCGTATACCAGACCCAGGCAATACTGTTTATGAACGGCGATACCAAGCGTCAGAAGGATCTTTCCGAGTATTCCGACCTTGAAACAGACCATGAGCGCGAAATGTTCAGACATGACGTGGAGGAGGAGCTCCGCGGATACGATATTCCCAATGAGGATTATTCTGATACAGTATACGACAGAAGTGTCAGCGATGTATCGGGCATTATCCACGGAATACCCACATATTCGGCACTCCTTGCCATGTGGGGAACGCTTTTCGGCATGGAAAATATGCAGGGCTTTGAGACAATAATTTACATCTGCCTTATTTTCCTTGTGCATTTTATATGCCGCAACCTTAAACTCAAAGACGTTACTTCGTTCTGTGCCTGTGTGGGTACAGCTGCTGCACCTGTAGTGATATGGGTCGCAAAGTCATCGCTTACGGAGATGATCCTCTCACTCATACCCGTGCTGTTCCTCTACTTCCTTACGGACGACGAAGCTCCCGACAGCAAGTGGCTTTCGGTAATACCCATAGCAGTGTTCGGCTGCTATCATGTTTCGCTGTATACCATGCTGCCAATGTTCGTGCTGATATACGGCGGTATGTACGTATTCACAAGAGAACGTCAGTATGCAGTGCTGATGCCCGTAACAGTGGCAGGCTATCTCGGAAGCTACTTCATGATGCGTCAGATACAGCCCATGTACACCATGAACAATTACAGTCCTGTGTTCTTTGCAGGAGTAAACGTCAACAATATCACAACAGTCATTACTATAGTATCCGCAGCAGCATTTGCGGCAGTTCTCCTGTTTGTGTTCATTGTAAATAAGCGTACTCCCAGTAACTTCAGTGCAACGAAGTTCGCAAGAGGAGCAGGAGATTCAAAGGTGTTCAATATGCTTCTCAGGCTCATGCTGATACTTCCGACCGCATTTATCATCGTAAGAGCTGTATTGAAGTACAGCGGCTGGAGCGAAGCAAGTCACCTTACACTGGTTGGCTTTGCGGTAAATACAGGGCTCATACTCTTCCCACTGGGTGTCGTATTCGCTTGTATATCGCCGAAGTTCTTTGCTGAGCGTCCCCAGAAGCTGGTGCTGTTCATCATGTTCTTCTACTGTATACTGTTCTATTCCATGTTCCTGCGCTTAGAGATACAGCACTACTACTACTATTCGCGCTATCTTGCACCGTTTATCCCGATAGCTATGATATTCTGTGCGGCAGTGCTGGACCGCTTCGGCGGAAAGCTCCTTATACCTGTCACAGCGGCAGGCATAATATATCTTGTGCCGTATGATACGTTCCTGATGCAGAACAAGGACGATTCACGCATCGAATGGAGCATACTTTCCGACCTTACAGACTTTGTGGACGAAAATGACTGTATCGTAATATCACGCGGCTATGTTTCGAGACTATGGCTGCCGATGCGCAGCATGACAGGCGCAAAGATCGTTCCCGAGGACGAGAACGATCCCGAACAGATCGAAAGACTTGCGGCAAGATACGGCGGAGTACTTGTGCTGACAGATAAGAGCCTTTATGCCGAGGACTATACCCTTGTTTACTCCAATGTGCTCCACCATATCGAGGACGACCTCAATACCACGGGAAAGATAGCTCCCATGTCGCTGGGCTACTGGTCGGTAGATGAGGACATAAGGATATATTTCTACGATAAATACCGCTTCATGTATACAGCCGCGGAGGACTACGACAGAATGAGCGGCGTTTCGGGACTGGAAAGCAGCTTCTGCTGGACAGACAGTGAAGAAGCTCAGGTGGAATGTCTGCTCTATCCCGATGATTACAACATCACCCTGGAGCTGGGCGGCGCACTTCCGCTGGATATGATAGGTACGGACAGCTTTGAGGTCACACTGCTTCTTGACGGCGAGAAAGTGGGAACACAGTTCATAACAGCCGATAACAACGGCGGAAAGCTGCACTACAGAGTTGATGAAGACAAGATAAAGGACGGAGAAAATGTTCTGGAGATACAGACACCTTTATGGAAAGCGGCTGTACTGAATCCTGCCGATACCCGTACACTGGGCATACCGATAAAGTCAGTGCGTTTTTCGCCTGCGTCATGAAGCCTCTCACGAGGAAAAGTATTTGAAAGGAACTGAAATATGAAGCTTATCATACAGATACCATGTTATAACGAGGAAAAGACGCTGGAGCTCGCCTACAACGACCTGCCCAGACATATTGACGGTATCGACACCATAGAATACCTGATAATCAACGACGGAAGCCAGGATAACACTGTTGCCCGTGCGAGAGAGCTGGGATTTCATCATATAGTTTCGTTCAAGCGCAACAAGGGCCTTGCAAAGGGCTTTATGGCAGGAATAGATGCCTGTCTGCACCTGGGAGCTGATATCATCGTCAATACCGATGCCGACAATCAGTACTGCGGCGCGGATATCGAGAAGATAGTCCGCCCGATACTCGACCAGAAGGCGGATATCGTCATCGGCGAGCGTCCCATAGACGAGACAGAGCACTTCTCATGGAAGAAGAAAAAGTTCCAGCACCTCGGAAGCTGGGTAGTCCGCGTGGCTTCGGGGACAGATATCCCTGATGCTCCCAGCGGATTCAGAGCGTATTCCCGTGAGGCTGCACTCAGGCTCAATGTAGTGAACGAGTACACCTATACCCTTGAGACTATAATACAGGCAGGAAATAACAAGACTGCCATGACTTCGGTGCCGATAAGGACAAATCCCGAGACCAGACCTTCGCGCCTGTTTTCGAGTATGTGGCGCTATATGAAGCGTTCATCGACTGTTATCACACGTTCCTTCGTAATGTACAAGCCGCTGAAATTCTTCATGACTATCGGTGCGGTACTGCTTCTGCTGGGAGCTGTACTCGGCGTGAGATTCCTTGTGCTCATGGGAATGGGCGAAGGCGACGGACACGTACAGTCCCTTATACTCACTGCGATATTGATAATGATGGGCTTCCAGACCATAACCATAGGACTCCTTGGCGATACTATATCCGCCAACAGGAAACTCCTTGAAGACGTTCAGTACAGAGTGAGAAAGATGGAGTGCGGCAAGAGCGACGAGGAAAAGCGCAATGAAGAATAAGAAGAAAAAGATCGTCGTAATAGGGCCTGTGTACCCGTATAAAGGCGGAATATCGCATTATACGGGCGCAATGGTCAAAAGCCTGAAAAAGGATTTCGATGTTGAGACAGTATCCTACAAGATGCAGTACCCGAAGCTTCTGTTCAAGAATGAGCAAAAGGACTTCGACAACGACCTTTTCAAGATACCCGAAACACAGTTCCTTATCAATACGGCAAATCCGCTGAACTGGATAATATCTGCATATAAGATCAAGAAGATGCACCCCGACCGTATCATCGTGCAGTGGTGGCATCCTTATTTTTCGCCGTGTTATACGGCATTATCGCTTATGCTGAGGAAGATACCGAAGATATTTGTATGTCATAATGTCTTTCCACACGAGCGTTTCCCTATGGATCGCTTTCTCACGAAGCTGGTGCTGAAAAGAGGCGCGGCATATATTACTCACTCGGAGAAAGATGCTGCTGACCTGAAACAGGTAACGAAGTCGCCCGTATACGAAACGACAGTCCTGCCCGTGCATAATGCATTCAAGATACAGAATATGAGCAAGGAGCAGGCTAAACGTGAGGCAGGTGCAGCTCCCGAGAAGAAAATGCTCCTGTTTTTCGGTTTTATCCGTGATTATAAGGGACTTCGCCATATTATCAGCGCAATGCCCGAGATAGTTAAGTACGACCCGAATATCGAGCTGTGGGTGGTAGGCGAGTTCAGAAATGACAAGGACAGCTACCTTGAGCAGATCAAAAAGTGCGGAGTATCGGGAAATATCAGACTGGTTGACGGCTATATCCCCGACAGCGGCATCGAGAAGTATTTTGCGGCTGCGGACATAGTTGTTCTTCCCTATGAATCCGCAACACAGAGCGGTATCGTTCAGATAGCATACGGCTTCGAGAAGCCTGTTATCGCTACGAGGGTCGGTGGACTTCCCGAGGTGGTGCTCGACGGAAAGACAGGATATATCGTTCCGCCGAAGGATCACCATGCACTTGCTGAGGCTGTATGCCGCTTCTTCCGAGAGGAAAAAGCGGAGGAGTTCACCGAGAACGTGCGCAGGGAAGCCTACAGGTATTCATGGGACAGAATGAACGAGGTAGTTCAGCGCCTTACAGAAAAGACGGGTGCTCATGAAAGATAAACTTAACTTAAAGAAGCTGCTGAAGCTGGCAGGACACCTTGTAGTTATCGCAGCTCTGGCATTTGTGGTCAAGAAGATCATCGACATGGACATTAAGCTGAGCGACCTGAGTTCGCCGCGTGTCATAGGAGCTTTTGCACTGAGCCTTGTAATACAGGCTGCGCAGATAATCATAGCCTGCTATCCGTGGCTGATGTTCACGAGGTCGCTTTCGGGGAGAAAGATACCCTACTCGGCGGCGATGCCCGTGTATACTCAGTCCAATATATACAAGTATCTTCCCGGAAACGTGTTCCAGTACGTGGGACGCAACAAGCTTGCGGCTGATATGGACATAAGCCATGTGGACGTAGCCTGCGCGACCATTCTCGACGTGTTTTTCTGCGTGTTCTGGACGGGAGTTGTGTCTGTTATACTCCTCGGCGGCAAGATAGCGGAGCTTCTCGGAAAATACGGCAGGAACCTTCTCATCGTGGGAGCAGCAGGAGTACTTTTCCTGATAGCGGCGGTCATGATCGTAAAGCTTAAATTCAGCGACAAGGTAAAAGGCTATCTTTCGCGGTATTCAAAGGCTTTTGAAAAGAGCAACCGCCCGCAGCTTTTAAGCGGCATATTCTACTATTTTGCACACAACTGCGTGTCGGCAGCCATGTACCTCGGCTGTGTAGCCCTCATAGTTCCGCAGGCGGGAACAAAGGAGCTTTTCGCGCTTACGGGAGCGTTTCTGTTTGCGTGGATAATCGGCTTTGTAACTCCGGGAGCTCCGGGCGGCATCGGCATACGTGAGGGAGTAATGCTTTTCGTGTGCGGCGACCAATATGCAGACAGGATAGTGCTGTTCGTGCTGGTAATGCGCATAGCATCGGTATTTGCTGACGTAGCGGCATTTATCATCGGTAAGCTTTACGCTGCAAAATATGTAAGAGCTAAGAATTAAGCAGGGAACGTCTCCTCGTCGTTCCGCAAGTTCACAGCCATTAGCCATGTAGGGGCGGCGTTTCGCCGCCCGTGTTATACAAAGCACGTAGCATGAAACAAAATGTACGGGCGAACATTGTTCGCCCGTAATAATGATATGAAAAAGCAGTCCGAGTGGACTGCTTTTTGTGTTATTGTTCGTTTAGTTCATTCAGAAGGTCGAGTGTCCTGAATATCTTTTCGCATTTCTTGCACTGCCAGTCACAGTCGCTCTTTTTTGTCTTCTTATGGAGCAATTCAAGAGCACTGCCGCATAGCGGACATGGAGCCCCCTCGCCGTTCCATAGCTTTTTCAGAAAGGTGAGTACTTCACTTCGGGAGTGCATATCAAGTTCGTGTAGTGTGATCTTTTCCATGAGTTTATCCTCATAAATCAGAAATTTAGTTTTTATGGCGCAGACTTCCAAAGGCAGCCCCTACAAGCTAACGGCTCATCACGCGCCGTATACCTGTGAAGCTATATCCACGGTCTGTTTAGCGTCCTTAGCATAGTATGTAGCGTTTATCTGCTCGGCGTATGAAGCGGTGAGGACAGCTCCGCCGACGACGGTCTTGCACTCGGGGTACTTCTCGTTGAGCTGACGTATAGTTTCAGCCATAGCGCCGAGGGTAGTAGTCATAAGCGCGGAGAGTCCCACAAGACTGACCTTGTGCTGGATAGCGGCTTCGACGATAGTCTCCGGCGGCACGTCCTTACCGAGGTCGATAACTGTGAAGCCGTAGCTGTCAAGCAGAACTTTTACGATATTCTTTCCGATATCGTGGATATCTCCGTGAACAGTAGCAAGCACGACTTTTCCTTTTGATACGCTCTCGCCGTTTGAAGCCGAGAGCTTTGTTTTTATGACCTCGAAGCAAGCCTGAGCAGCTTCGGCTGTGAGAATGAGCTGAGGCAGGAATATCTTGCCCTTTTCAAACTTAGCGCCTGCGTTGTCCAGAGCTGGTATGAGGTAGCTGTTGATGATCTCCATAGGGCCAACAGTGTTCATAAGCTCCTCGGCAGCTTTCACGGCTTGATTTTTCAGACCGTTCTCCACTGCGTACATTATATCGGGAGCTCCCTTGTCCTGCGCAGGAGCAGGAGCTTTCGGCGCACTGTCGTCATTTGCGTATATGCTGATGAAGTCTGCGGAATTTCGGTCGATGCCCGCAAGCAGCCTGTAAGCGCGGACAGCTCCTATGATGCCTTCGATATTTGGGTTTATGATAGGCAGCGTAAGACCGCTGTGAAGTGCCATAGTAAGGAAAGTACGTGTGATGAGCTCGCGGTTCGGCAGACCGAAGGAGATGTTCGATACACCGAGGACTGTGTTAAGTCCCAGTTCTGTTTTGACTCTGTGGAGAGCATTGAGGGTCTCCATAACGCCGTCCTGTTCGGCAGAAGCCGTCAGCGTAAGACAGTCGATGAAAACGTCCTCTTTTGGTATGCCGTACTCCATAGCGCGGCGGAGTATCTTTTCTGCGATAGCGAAACGTCCGTCGGCAGTTTTCGGGATACCGCCCTTGTCGAGAGCGAGTCCCACAACAGCAGCGCCGTACTTTTTGACGAGGGGGAGTATGCTTTCGAGGGAATCGTCCTCGCCGTTTACCGAGTTTACGATAGGCTTGCCGTTGTATACTCTCAGACCTGCTTCCAGTACCTCTGGTATAGTTGAATCCAGCTGCAAGGGGGTGTCGCATATGCTCTGGATAGCCTTTACAGCTGTTACCATCATTTCCTTTTCGTCTATGCCCGGAAGTCCGACGTTTACGTCGAGTATCTCCGCGCCTGCGTGTATCTGCTCGACAGCCTGACCGAGAATATAGTCCACGTCATGAGCAAGGAGAGCCTCCTTGAAGCGCTTTTTGCCTGTAGGGTTGATACGTTCGCCGATAACACGGGGCTGGTTTATGTTTACGCAGTTCACTGCGGAACAAGCGATACTTGCGCGGACGATTTTACGTGGTTTTCTTTCCATGCCCGAAAGAGCTTCGATCATAGCGGAGATATGCTCGGGAGTTGTTCCGCAGCAGCCGCCGAATACGGTAACGCCTGCTTCAGCAAGTTTCACGGCGCTTGCAGCGAAGTCGTGAGCATCAACGTTGTATTCATTGGTAACAGGGTCGGGAAGACCTGCGTTAGGCTTAGCAATAACGGGGAGAGATGTAAGGGAGCATATCCTGTCCAGTACAGGGAAGAGCTCGTCAGGGCCGAGGGAGCAGTTTACGCCGATAGCGTCCGCGCCCAGACCCTCCAGAACGGCTACCATACACTCAGGGGAAACGCCTGTGAATGTACGCATATTCTCCTCAAAGGTCATGGTGACGAGAACGGGCTTGTCGGAATTCTCCTTAGCTGCGAGGATAGCGGCTTTGACTTCGTAGAGGTCGGTCATGGTCTCGATGACGATAACATCGGCGTCCTTTCCTGCGAGTACGAGTTCCTTGTATACCTCATATGCCTCCTCGAATTTAAGTGTGCCGGCAGGTTCGAGAAGCTGACCTATAGGTCCCAGATCGAGTGCCGTAAGAGCCTTTCCTGCGGCAGCTTTTTTAGCGTTCTCAACGCCTGCGGAGACTATCTCTTCGACGGTATGACCGCTGTTTGCGAGCTTATAGCGGTTAGCGCCGAAGGTGTTGGCGTAGATTATGTCAGCACCGCTCTCAACGTAAAGGCGGTGGATCTTCATTATAGCCTCGGGGTCGGTGAGGTTCAGCAGCTCGGGGACGTGTTCGGTCTTGATGCCGTGAGATTGCAGCATAGTGCCCATGCCGCCGTCGAGGAACACGAAATTGTTGTTTTCAAGCAGGGAAAAGAATTTTTGGGACATAATTAACTCCTTATCGTCATTCGGACTTGAATGTGCCGATACACCTGAATGTTTCGAGATTCTCACTGAGATCGCGCATAACTGCCTGTACTGTCGGATCGGTGAGCTTGCCGCTGAAATCGAGGAAGAACATTACATTGAAGCTTCCGTCGCGGATAGGGCGGCTCTCGATACGGATAAGGTTCATATCGTTGACGTAGAATTTTGTAAGAAGACGGTAAAGACTACCCTCTTTATGAGGGATAGAGAGCATTACCGATACTGAATCGGACTCGGGGGCTACCTGCATCTCCTTGGAAATAACGATGAACTGAGTGCGGTTTACGGAAACGTCTGCGATATCCGTAGCGAGTATCTTCATACCCATCTGCTGTGCGCACTGTACCGAGCAGATAGCGGCGATATTCTCATCGCTCTCCATGACCTTTACGGCAGCTGTTGCGGTGTTTCCGTACTCCGAGGTCTTCAGACCGTTGTCACGCAGGAAAGAATCGCACTGAGCAAGAGCCTGAGGGTGAGAGTAGACCTTTTTCACCTCGGAGAGAGGGATATCGTTTTTAGCCGCGAGACAGTGGTTTATTTCGATGATGACCTCTTTGACTATGTAAACGGGGTACTTAGCCATGAGATCGTAGGTGCTGCTGACAGAGCCTGCGGTGGAGTTCTGAACGGGGAGAACGCCGTAGTCGATAACGCCTTCATGGACAGCCTTGAAAACGTCCTCGAAGGAGCGGAAGAAGGTGAACTCTCTGTCGCCGAATATGGAACGTGCAGCCACCTCGGAGTTAGCGCCCGAAGTACCCTGACAGCCCACGCTTTTAGCGCCTGCAAAGTCGGGGGCAGGATAATCGTGCTCTGTTGTATCCGCGAGTATCAGACGATTCTGCAATATCTTGCTGATATCCATGATAGTCGTAAAGAGCGCAGCTGTGCCTTTTTCCAGCCTTTTATCAGCAGTCAGCTCTGTGATGCGGTCGATGATCTCCTGTTCACGTCCGCCCTGAAAGACAGGCATATCGTGCTCTTTCTTGTAATCCGCAACGCCCTTGCAGAGCTTCATGCGCTCCATAAAGAACTTTAGAATATCGCTGTCGATTTCATCTATACCGTCACGCAGCTGTTTAATATCCATAAAAAATAACCTCCGATTTGAGCCGTCAGGTGTCAGCCGTTAGCTTGTAAAGGCTAATTGCTGAGGGCTAAAGGCTCATATTGATATACCTTACATATTATATCATTTTTTTTTGTAGAAATCAATAAAAAAGGGGGAAATATATTGCAAACGGCACTTGTTTTATGTTATAATAATACAGTATATAGTGAGTAACTATATCCACATGAACTTTTTAACGGACAAAAGGGTAAAAAACAGTGAAAAAAGTCAGAATATTGGGCATAGACCCTGGTTATGCCATAGTTGGTTTCGGAGTACTTGATTATGACGGCATAAGGTTCACTCCGATAGAATACGGCGCGGTACTCACAGAAGCAGGAACGCCTTTTCCGGAAAGGCTCAAGGCTATCCATGAGGACATAGAATTTATATTCAACAAGTTCGCACCCGACTGTATGGCGATAGAGCGGCTTTACTTCACGACCAACCAGAAAACGGCGATAGATGTCGCACAGGCTCGCGGAATAACAGTCCTGTCGGCAGCAACAAGGAATATCCCCGTATCTGAGTATACCCCGCTTCAGGTAAAGCAGTCTGTGGTAGGCTACGGAAAGGCTGAAAAGAAACAGGTCATGGAAATGACGAAGCAGCTCCTCGGGCTTGCGCAGATACCAAAGCCCGACGACGCAGCAGATGCCCTTGCAATAGCTATCTGCCACGGGCACAGCACACGCTTCAATCTGTAGCATCGGAGCAGAAGAGGTAATAAATACAATGATATACAGCGTAAAAGGAAAGCTTATAGTAAAAGAGCTGGGATTTGCGGTAATAGAATGCGGAGGGGTCGGCTACGGCTGCAAGACCTCCTACAATACAGTGGCACAGCTCGGAGATATAGGCAGCGAAGCTATGCTCTATACGTACCTCTATGTGAGAGAGGACGTTGTGGAGCTTTTCGGCTTTGCTACATTGCAGGAACTGAGCTGCTTCAAGCTGCTCATATCCGTATCGGGAGTAGGCCCGAAGGCTGCAACGGCGATACTCTCGGACGTAACGCCCGAAAAATTCGCGTTTCTTGTAGCGTCAGGCGACAGCAAGGCGTTCACCAAGACAAAGGGCATCGGAGCAAAAACTGCCCAGAGACTCGTTCTTGAGCTGAAGGACAAGATATCCTCTGAGTCCATAAGCGGCAGCATAAGCAGTGACGCTGCCGAGTTTTCCCGTACAGTTGACGGAGCGGCATCTTCATCTGTATCGGAAGCGCTCGAAGCCCTTATGGTACTGGGATATTCGCAGGGCGAGGCTGCTCCCATACTCGGGAAGCTTGATCCTTCACTGAGTACACAGGATCTTATAAAAGAAACATTGAGACTGATGGCAGCGAAGAATTTGCGTTGAAAATAATTTTTTATAAGGATGGTTACTGTTATGATGAATCTTGACGAATTGCTGAAAGCGGCTATAAAAGACCCCTCCTATCGTTCAACGTTCTTACAGACACTGATAAAGAGCGACGTTTACGTCATATGCAAAAATCCCGTCAAGCAGGAGCGCGACAGGTCAGAGGGAGGAGTTCAGCTGGAACTGGTCACTACCCAGAACCCCGACGGTGATATTTTTATCCCGTTTTTTACCAGCTATCGTGCGCTCCAGCAGTTTGCAAAGCGCTATGTTGACTGCTATAAGATCAACTGTCTGAGACTTTTTGACCTTATACAGTCCGTATCTGCGGTGCTTAATCCCAATTCCTACGGCAAGGAATTCTCGTCCCATGAGATAAAGAGCATACTGATGATAGCCAGAAACCTGAAGATAAAGGCTATTTCGTATAACGAAGCGGATATCATCTCCTATCGCCCTGCCGAGCATTCTGTTGACCACCTGATAAAGGCAGCGACAAAGTTCCTGTCCAAACAGCCGAATGTTGACCGAGCTTATATTATGGAGATGATAAAAGGCTGCGAAAAGCCGCAGATACTCATAGTTCTCGATATGATGGGCAGCACAAGGAAGCTCTTTGTGCCGCTGTCAAAGTACCTCTCAAAGACCGTAAAGGCTAACGAGCATCTTTGCTTCATAAGCTATGAGCAGGACATGGGCAAGAAGGCAGCGTCGACCGTTGAGCCGTTCTATGTCCGCAAGAAGCGATTCTTCGAGAAATAATTCGTAATATCAACATGATTCAAGAGGTGTTTATTTGATACAGACAGAGGATATGGAGTTCGCTCCGAGAATAATTTCGCCCGAGAATACCACAGAGGACAGCGATGTGGAGATAAGTCTCCGACCGCAGACCCTCCATGAGTATATCGGACAGGACAAGGTGAAGGAGAATCTTGCCATATATATCGAGGCTGCAAAGCGCAGGAGCGAACCTCTCGACCATGTGCTTCTGTACGGCCCTCCGGGACTTGGAAAGACTACCCTTTCTTCGATAATCGCCCATGAGCTGGGAGTGAATCTCCGCGTTACAACAGGTCCTGCCATTGAAAAGCCCGGCGACCTCGTTTCGCTCCTGACCAGCCTTTCGGACAACGATGTGCTTTTCATCGACGAGATACACCGCCTGTCAAGAGCGGTCGAGGAGATACTCTACCCCGCATTGGAGGACAGAGTTATTGATATCATCATAGGCAAGGGCCCTTCGGCGCGTTCCATACGCATGGATCTGAAGCCGTTCACACTTATCGGAGCCACCACCAGAGCAGGACAACTCTCTGCACCGCTCCGCGACCGTTTCGGCGTTATACAGCGCCTTGAACTTTATACTAAGGAACAGCTCACGGATATCGTGAGAAGAAGTGCTATGATACTCGGTATCCCCTGTACATCTGACGGAGCTGCCGAGATAGCAGGCAGAGCAAGAGGTACTCCGCGTATCGCCAACCGTCTGCTCAAACGTGTCCGCGATTTCGCAGATGTAATGGGCAATGGTCAGATAACGAAGGAGATAGCCTCTATCGCACTGAGCAGGCTCGATATAGACGATCTCGGTCTTGACGGACTTGACAGACGTATGCTTGAAATGATAATCAAAGGATACGGCGGCGGACCTGTAGGGCTTGAAACGCTTGCTTCGGCCATAAACGAGGAAAGCGTTACCCTTGAGGATATCTGCGAGCCGTTTCTCATGCAGCTGGGCTTCCTCGGAAGAACTCCACGCGGCAGAGTTGCCACAAGGCTGGCGTATGAGCATCTTGGCATAGCCGCTCCCGAGCAGTCTTCGGCATCAGATGACGGGCAGATGACCTTCTGAAACCTTCCCGAAAAGCGGACACGAGGGATAAAAGATGTTGATAAAGGGTTCGAGGAGATATAATCTCAGACATAACACCGAGAGGACTGAGCAGCCCGAATTCGGCAGAATGATAAACGGACAGGGCGTGGGAAAGGTCTCGCAGCTGAGATACGGGATATGCCGTATGAGTTTCAACGGCTGTGAGGTCATAGCTGTTCACAACGCGCTGGTTTACCTGAAAAAGCCGCACCCGCTTGGCGAGATAGCTTTTTACATGGAGCGCTTCCGTATGCTGCTGGGATTTTTCGGCTGCAATGCGTATAAAATAGGGAAAGCGCTTGCATACTTCGGTGCGGAGTATGAGCGAGTGAATGATATAACTGACGCAAAGGCGTTCATTGTCACATTCTGGACGAAAAGACCGTTCCTGTCGTCTATACACACTGTATTCTGCGTCCGCGAGGGCAGCAGCATAAAGGTGTACAACAGGTATAACGGCTGTTCGGCTGCGCAGATGTGCAGAAGCTTTGAGGAGGTCGCAGGAAAGCGCCGACCCATAGCGATATACAAAATAAGCTGAGAGTTGTGAGTTCAGAGTTGAGAGTTGGCATTTGTCGGGACGTCGATAACGCCGTCCCCTTTAATATCCTCAACTTTTAACTCTGAACTTACTAAGAAGGAGACTACTGATGGCAAAACTGTTCGGGACCGACGGTCCGAGAGGTATTGCGGTGACCGACCTCACCTGCGAGCTTGCGATGCAGACGGGAAGAGCTGCTGCTCTTGTGCTTGCGAAGAAGGACGGCGGAAAAACTAAAATACTCATCGGCAAGGACACGAGACTTTCCTCGGACGCACTGGAAGCAGCTGTATGTGCGGGGATATGCTCTGTGGGCGCGGACGTTGAACTGCTCGGAGTAGTCCCCACGCCTGCACTTGCGCGGCTTATCGTGAAATACGGTGCAGACGGCGGTATAATGATATCAGGCAGCCACAACAGCGCCGAGTATAACGGTCTGAAGCTCTTTTCCGCAAAGGGACATAAGCTCATGGAAGAAGCCGAGGACGAGATAGAAAGACTGGTGCTCACTTCTCCCGAGGAGATGAAGCTCTGCTCCCATGATGAAGTGGGACGGGTCATACACGGCGAAAATGCTGCTGATGAATATATTGAAAGCTTAAAGGAAGCGGCTGAAACAGACCTGAGCGGTCTGAAGGTCGCAATAGACTGTGCCAACGGCTGCGCTTCGTATACAGCCGAAAAGCTGTTTACAGCACTTGGCGCGGAGGTGCTTGTCATAGCCGACAAGCCCGACGGTACGAATATCAACAAAGACTGCGGAAGCACCCATATCCACCACCTCATGGAGTACGTAGTGGAGCAGGGCTGCGACTGCGGACTTGCCTTTGACGGCGATGCAGACAGGTGCATAGCAGTTGACGAAAAGGGCTGCATAATCGACGGCGACAGGCTAATAGCCATATTCGCCGAGAATATGAAAGCTCGGGGCAGGCTTGAAGGCGATACAGCCGTGATAACTGTCATGAGCAGTCTTGGACTGCGGAAGTATGCGGATTCTGTTGGTATAAAGCTGGTCAGCGCAGGCGCAGGAGCGCGGTATGTGCTGGAGCGTATGCTCGAAAGCGGCTACAAGCTGGGCGGCGAACCGAACGGACATATCATCTTCCTTGATGAGTGTAAGACGGGCGACGGACAGCTTGCAGGAGTTCGGCTGCTGGAAATATTAAAGTCAGGCAGCAGAAAGCTCAGCGAGCTCGCAGGAGATATGCCTGCATATCCGCAGGTCAAGCTCAATGTGAGGATACCGCCAAAGTTCAGGGAACTGTGGAAAAACGAGAAGGCTGTCACGGAGCTGATAGAGCGATATCAGAAGGAGCTTGGCAGCGAGGGCAGGATATTTGTCCGCGAGAGCGGCAAAGAGCCAATAGTTCGCATTATGACCGAGGGAAGCGACTTCGGCAGGATAAATGATATGGCTGTTGCAATAGCACAGTGTATCAAGGATAGCTGCGCATACTGAACCTGCGCAGGAGAATTCTTATAAGGAGTATTTACTTTGAGAACAGCAAATAACTGGAAGGATTACAAGATAATAGATACCTCTGACGGAGAAAAGCTGGAAACATGGGGCGATGTCAGCCTCGTGCGCCCCGATCCGCAGATAATCTGGAAGACCGAGCGTAAAGATCCGCTCTGGAAGAATGCAGACGGACACTATCACCGCTCAAATCAGGGCGGCGGACAGTGGGAGTTCCGCAAAAAGCTTCCCGAATCATGGAATATAAGCTACGGCGACCTGACGTTCAATATCCGCCCCACAGGCTTCAAGCATACGGGACTTTTCCCCGAACAGGCTGTAAACTGGGACTTTATGGCGGATAAGATACGCAGTGCGGGCAGAGAGATAAATGTACTGAACCTGTTTGCTTATACGGGCGGAGCTACCCTTGCCTGTGCAGCAGCAGGTGCTTCGGTGTGCCATGTTGACGCTTCAAAGGGCATGGTGCAGTGGGCGCGTGAAAACGCCGCAGCTTCGGGACTTACCGAGAAGCCTGTCCGCTGGATAGTGGACGACTGCGAGAAGTTCATCGCCCGTGAGATACGCCGCGGACGTAAGTACGACGCAGTTATCATGGATCCGCCCAGCTACGGCAGAGGGCCCGGAGGAGAGGTATGGAAGCTGGAAAACTGCGTTTACGACCTCGTTAAGCTCTGCTCGGGAGTTCTCTCCGACGATCCGCTGTTCTTCCTGATAAACAGCTATACCACAGGACTTTCTCCCTCGGTAATGGGCTATATACTGGGAACAGTTCTCACGGATAAATTCGGCGGCAGCGTAAGCTTCGACGAGATAGGACTTCCCGTAAAGTCCACGGGAATGACGCTGCCATGCGGCTCGACTGCTATCTGGCAGCAGCGTGACGTTTAAGCTGTTAGGGCGCGACTGCGCCGCTTATAGGGAACGCCGCCTTCGGCGTTCCGTGTGATCAACCATGTAAGGGCGGATATCATCCGCCCGTGATACACTAAAAAAGGAGTAATAATTATGGCAAAAGACGAAAGATTCATAAAAGTATATTCACAGGGAAAGCTCACCGTTTCACAGATATGGGTAGACACAGTTACAGGTGTGAACTATTTCTTCCATGAGGACGGCTACGCAGGCGGAATGACAGTTCTTCTCGACAAGGACGGCAAGCCTGTTATATCATCTCCTGCGGAGATAGAAGCTTTAAAGAAATAATATATTACAGGCGGAAATTTTCTTCTGTTTGAAGGAAAGGATAATAGAATGAAAAATACTATTATAGCAGCAGTTTTGGCTGCAATGACATTTGCCGCAGTGTCATGCAGTGATAAAAAGGAAGACAAACCTTCGGAAACCGAGAACACAACGGCTTCCGAAGCTGTTTCAACGGAAGATGTTACTGATGAGGCGGCAACAGAGGAAGAAACTGAGGACGAACTGACAAAACACCTCAGAGAAAAGCTGGAGGAGAATATCGAAAGATGTGTCGATATCACTTTGCAGGAGCTTCCCAAGTATGATATTCCAACTGACTGGAAAGAAATAAATAACGGAACACTTAAAATGCTTGTGCCGCCCGAAGTATCGGAAACGGAAAAGGAAAAGACGGATTCGGTATCTGTTGAAAATGAGTATCAGAATGAAGATAACAGCGTACATATAATCTTCCATTATTTGGACGAATGGGATGAGGGCTGGGTTTATCATCCATCCTACCCGGATCTTACAGGAGAGGACGTTAAGGCAGCTTTTTCAGAGCTTGGAGTTGATTACGACGGTTCAAGAGCTTCATTCCTGAAGGCTATATCCTCTTTCACAAGTGACGATAAGACAGCTGAAAATGAGAAAGCCTTCAGAATAGCTTCGATCGAAAAGGGAATCGAATTAGGATATTATGGATCGCTCTTTCATAATTTGTCAGACGGACATGATGTTTATATAGAAGGAGGATTCGGCGAATACATGAATGAGGACGAGATGAGAGTTGCCTATGCGCTCATTTTCGCCGACAGCAACAAGGAGTATAGTGTAAGAGTAGAGGCTCCTACAAAGGAAGAGTTACTCATGATTTGCTCAACTTTATCCTTTAGTTAAAGAACAGGTATAAATATGGAAAATATAATCGAAATAAGAGGTCTGCACTTTGCCTATGAGTCCGACGGCGAGGACAAAAAGCCCGTGGAAGTACTCAAAGGAATAGACCTTGACATAAAGCAGGGTGAGTTCGTAGCAGTGCTTGGGCATAACGGCTGCGGAAAATCTACCCTCGCAAAGCACCTGAACGCCATACTGCTCCCCACTGAGGGAACGGTCACGGTGGACGGGATAGATACAAAGGACGAGGAAAAGCTGTTCGAGCTGCGTCAGCGCGCGGGAATGGTATTCCAGAATCCGGACAACCAGATAGTTTCCTCGATAGTCGAGGAGGACGTAGCCTTCGCTCTGGAAAATCTCGGCGTACCCTATGAGGAGATGCGCAAACGAGTGGACGAGAGCCTTAAAGCCGTGGGAATGTACGAGTACAGACTCCATTCGCCCAGCCAGCTCTCGGGCGGACAGAAGCAGCGAGTGGCTATCGCAGGCGTTATCGCAATGCAGCCAAAGTGCATAATCCTTGACGAGCCGACGGCTATGCTCGACCCCCAGGGACGCAAGGAAGTCCTTGCGACGATACACCGCATGAACCGAGAGCAGGGCATAACAATAGTGCTCATAACTCATTATATGGACGAAGCCGCAAACTGTGACCGCGTTGTGGTCATGGACAAGGGGCAGGTAGTCCTTGACAATGTGCCTGAGAAGGTGTTCTCGCAGGTGGACAAGCTGAAAGCTATCGGGCTTGATGTACCGCAGGTCACAGAGCTTGCATGGGAGCTTCGCAAGGCAGGCTGCGACATATCCCCCGAGATAATCTCGGAGGAAGAGTGCGTGGCAGCTATACAGAAGCTTTTTGCAGACTGAGTACGGACGTACTCGCACAAGAAAGAAAAGGAGAATAGAATTGGCTATCCTTGAAACACAGGAGCTTACATACACCTACAGCATGGGAACTCCCTTTGAGAAGACCGCTGTAGACCATGTGAGCCTTAAAATAGACGAGGGTGAGATGGTGGGCGTAATGGGTCACACAGGCTCAGGCAAGTCCACGCTCATACAGCATTTCAACGGACTGCTCAGACCGACTTCGGGCAAGGTGCTCCTTGACGGCAAGGACATATGGGCAGACAAGGACAAGATAAGAGATGTCCGCTTCAAGGTGGGACTTGTTTTCCAGTACCCCGAATATCAGATATTCGAGGAGACTGTATTCAAGGACATCGCCTTCGGACCTAAGAATATGGGACTTGACGAAGCCGAGATAAAGCGCCGTGTATACGAAACAGCCCGTGATATCGGACTTAAAGAGGAGCTTATGGAGCGTTCGCCCTTTGAGCTCTCAGGCGGTCAGAAGCGCCGCGTTGCTATTGCAGGCGTAATGGCTATGGAGCCGAGAGTGCTCATACTGGACGAGCCTACCGCAGGTCTCGACCCTGCCGGCAGAGATAAGATACTCTCCCATATCAAGCGCTATCACGAGCGCACAAAGAATACCATACTCATAGTCTCCCACAGCATGGAGGACATTGCCACATTTGCCGACAAGATACTTGTCATGAGCAAGGCTAAGCTCTTCTGCTATGATGAGACAGTGAATGTGTTCGCAAGAGCTGATGAGATATCGGACATAGGTCTTGATGTACCTCAGATAACCAAGGTCTTCGGAGAGCTAAGGCGCAGGGGACTTGATTTCGGCAAGGAAGTCTATACCGTGGGATATGCCCGCGACCTGCTTCTGAAGCACCTGAACGCAAAGGGAGGTACGCTGAATTGCTGAGAGATATAACTATCGGACAGTACTTCCCCGGGGACAGCATTATCCATAAGCTCGATCCAAGATTCAAGATCGTGATAACGCTCCTTTACATCGTAATGCTCTTTTCGGGAGGCAGTTACCTTTGCCTCGTTGTAGGAGCTGTCTATACTTTCGGAGCTATCCTGCTTTCGAGGATACCCGTCAGGATGTTCTGGAAGAGTGTAAAACCGCTGCTGCCGTTCCTGATAATAACGGCGGTGCTGAACCTGCTGCTCATGAACACAGGCGATGTGATCTGGCAGTGGAAATTTCTGAAAATAACCGAAAGCGGTCTGAACACCAGCTTATTCATGGTCATAAGGATAGTGCTCCTCATCATGGGAAGCTCTCTCTTGACATATACCACCTCACCAATAACACTTACAGACGCTATTGAAAGGCTCCTTTCGCCGCTGCGCAAGGTGAAATTCCCGGTGCATGAGCTGGCAATGATGATGTCGATCGCACTTCGCTTCATACCGACACTCATTGAGGAGACCGACAAGATAATGTCTGCACAGAAAGCTCGCGGAGCTGAAATAGACACAGGCAGCTTTACAACAAGAGCTAAGAATCTCATCTCCATACTGGTGCCGCTGTTCATATCAGCATTCAGACGCGCAGATGAGCTCGCAACAGCAATGGAGTGCCGTTGTTATCACGGCGGAGACGGAAGAACAAGATTAAGACAACTCAGATCTGCTCCGAGGGACTATATCGCACTTGCGATAACGGTTCTTTTCCTTGTGGGAGTGATCGTGCTCGGCAAGATCGCCTGAGCAGAACAAAAGAGAGGGAAAAAATGAACAATGAGGAAAAAGTGACCGCTGCACACAGTCGTATGGAGCGGTTCAGGAAAGGTAAATTCTATCGGATAATGTACGAAAAGGGAGTATTCTATTTTATCCTTTCGTTCCTTATCCCATTTTCGATAATACTTTATGCCTTTGGTCAGTACGGGATACACCCTTTCGGAGACAGGCAGATACTTGTCGTTGACCTCTGGCATCAGTACTATCCGTTTTTCAGGGTGCTGCGCGAAAAGCTCACCACAGGCGGCTCGATGCTGTATTCGTGGGAAAACGGACTTGGTACGAATTTCCTGTCGTTGATATCTTATTACGCAGCAAGTCCGCTGAACCTGCTGTCGGTATTTTTCGGCGAGGGGAACGAGCGTGATGCGCTCACGTTCATACTTGCGGCAAAGATAGGCTTTGCGGGAGCGTTTTTCAGCACATTCCTGCGATATACCTACAAGCGCAAGGACTTTTCGATATGTATGTTCTCGGTGATGTATGCTCTTTGCAGCTATACGCTGGGATACTACTGGAACGTAATGTGGTTCGATACTATAGCACTGTTCCCGTTGGTAATGATGGGCATTGTGGCTATATGCCGCGAAGGGAAATGGAAGGTATTCACCTTTGCACTGGCATTTTCCCTCATATCCAACTACTACATCGGCTACTTCACTTGTGTGTTCTCGATATTCATGTTTGCTGCGGCAAGCATTATCGAGTGCAAGGGCATCAAGGACTGGTTCAAAAAGCTGTTCCTTATGCTGCGTTCATCTATACTCGGAATATGGCTGGGCGGATTCATACTCCTGCCCGCATACTTCGGACTGAAACTCACATACAGCGCAAACAACACCATGCCGACTGTTGTGACCTTCTACGAGGACTGGAAGAAGATAATCTCCCATGTACTTTCTTACGATGCGCCTACAAAGGTGGACGGACTCCCGAACTACGCCTGCGGAATGCTTGCAGTGCTGCTTTTCGGCGTGTTCCTGTTCTCATTCGGCATAAAGATAAGGGAGAAGATCGCTTCACTGCTCATGCTTGCACTCATAGTTGTGAGCTGCAACATGAATATCCTCAACTACATCTGGCACGGCTTCCATTTCACCAACCAGATACCGTACCGCTTTGCGTTCATATTCAGCTTTGTGCTCGCAGCAGCGGCTTTCAGGGCATACGACATTATCCTGTCAAAGGGTATAAAGGTGTACCAGCTGGTGCTGATGCTCATAGTTCCTGCGGCAGTATTCGTACTTAATCGTATGACAGGCGGTGTGGATTACGAATTTGAAGGAGCAGTAAAGAGCTCCGCAATAATCACGGGAGCGTACTGGCTGGTATTCATAGCGGCGAAGATATTCCCCTTCAGGACCCAGAACAAGCGCAACGTGCTCATGACTTTTGCCCTTGCGGCAGCTGTTTTCAGCGAGTTCATAAGCAATGCTCAGATGGGTGTCAAGACAGTTGATACCACCGGCTACAGTGATTACCCTGCCGAAAACGCAGAGGTCCAGGAGCTCCTTGAATACGAAAGGAACACAGACAAAGACCTGTTCTACAGAAGTGAGATGACACAGACATATACTCTCAATGACAGCGCCCTTTACGGCTACCGCGGTCTGTCACAGTTCTCCTCAGCAGCAAATGTCTCCGTGACGACGCTGTGCAAGAGACTTGGTCTATACGCTTCAGAGGCAGGAAACAGATATTACTACAGAACATCTACTCCTGTAGTTAATTCACTTTTCGGAATAAAGTACCTCATCAAAAAGAACGGCGACCTCAACACAGAGGAATGGGTATTCGACAATGTTCATACAGCCGATGATTCTCAGCTGTATAAGAACCGCTACCCATTGTCGCTGGGCTATATGGTCAATGAGAAGATACTTATGATGGAAGACAACGGCGGCGCTAATCCCTTTGAGTACCAGAACGACCTCGTCCGCCGTGCAACAGGCGTTGAAGACAGCCTCTTCATTCCGCAGCCTGTGGCACTGGTCGAGTACGAAGGACTTGAAGTGACCAAGAACGGTTACGGAAATTACACCTTCCAGACTGAGGAAAACAGAGTAACAGGAAGCGCTACCTATTCATACAGCTGCATCGACGGAAGCTACCTCTACGGTTATGCTAACGGCACAGGCGGCACCTGCGATTCCCTTGAGATAAGATGCGACGGCAATCTTGTCGATTCGGGAAAGCTTATCGAAAGCTATCCTTTAGTGTTCCCCATGGGCAACGGACAGGAGGGCAGCACCTCTACTGTCAGATTAACGTCTAACGAAAAAAATAAGTCAGGCAATTTTAAGCTCATGATCTACGCTTTGAATAAAGATGTCTTTGAGAGAGCCTATGACGCACTTGCAGATGAACAGCTCGAAATATCAAGCTTTTCTGATACCAAGATATGCGGAAAGGTAAATGCAAAGAAGGACGGCATCATGATGCTTTCCATGCCTTACGAAAAGGGCTGGAAGGTATATGTTGACGGCGAAAAGGCGGAGACCTTCAAGCTCATGCAGTCACTGCTGGGATTCAGGGTCGGAAGCGGCGAACATGACATAAGGATAGAGTATACGCCTGAAGGCTTCTGGCTGGGTGTTACATTCACATTTTTGAGCCTGTTGTTTATCGTACTTCTTATGGTATGCGAAAGAAAGCGCAGGCAGCTCAGACGCAGACAGGCAGCTCAGGCAGCTGCTGAGGCGCGGCAGGCAGAAGAGAATTATCCGAAATTCCCGTATGGCAATAAAGCAGAGATATACGATCAGGTCAGCGAGTCGCTCCTCGCCGAGGATATCGGCAGGGTAGAGGACTCAGAGGTCGTTCTTTATGACGGAACCAAATCAGATGAAAAGGAGGCGGAAGATGCGTAATCTGAAAGTAATGGCAGCTTACAGAGGAACTGCTTACCATGGCTTTCAGCGGCAGAGCAACGCAGTAACGGTTCAGGAGGTGCTTGAAAAAGCACTTTCAAAGGTGCTCAATGAGCCGATAACCATAACGGGCTGTTCACGGACGGATACAGGTGTCCATGCCAATCAGTTCTGCTTCAATGTGAAAACGAACAGCAAAATAAACTGCCTCGGCTTTTGCAGGGGAGTGAACGGAGAACTGCCCGATGATGTATCTGTATTGAGCTGTGAGGACGTACCGCTTGATTTTCACGCAAGATTCGACTGCAAAGGCAAGGAGTATGTTTACAAAATGCATTGCAGCGAATCAAAAAATCCCTTTGCAGCAGACCTTATGCTGCATTACAGAAGGAAATTCGACGTGGAAGCAGCGAGAAAGGCTGCACAGTATTTCGTGGGAACGCATGATTTTTCATCATTTTGTGCCGATTGTACAAATGTTTCAACAACGGTAAGAACTATTTATTCTTTCAAAATAGAAAAAAGTGGAGATTCTGTGATAATGCTTGTAAAAGGCAACGGTTTTTTGTATAATATGATTAGGATAATGGTGGGCACTCTTATCGACGTGAGTGAGAAGCGGCTCGCTCCCGATGATATCCCCGCTATCCTGGACGCAAAAGACCGCCTGAAGGCAGGCAGAACAGCAATGGCTCACGGATTGTATCTCAATCGCGTATTCTACAGCGAGGAAGAAATGTTCGGTGAGACGGCAGAACAAAGCTAAGGAGGTATCAGCGTGCCGAAAATGTATGACGCCGATGATATCGTCGATCTTAAAAATCGAAAAAGGCGGCGCAAAAGGCTGAGACGGTTTCTTACGATACTGCTTACAGCCGCACTTGCCACGGGGCTATATTTTACCCGTGACAGTTGGTATAATAAACTCAGGGGAATAGGAGAACAGTACAGAACTATCGTTAACTCCGGTGAGCTCGCAGAGGGAAATTTCCCTATCGAGGTAAGCGGAGGTTCGGATTATCAGCTTGAACTTACGGACAGGAGGGTGATCGTTCTAAGTGATACGTATGCTTACTTTTACGATGCAGACGGCAAGAGACTGAAACGCCGTCAGCATACCTACAAAAATACAGTGCTCCGTGCAGCAGGCGGACGTGCATTGCTGTATGAGCACAACGGAAAAGAGCTTAGTGTTGAGGACGAAGAACAAGTCTACTTCACTAAAACTTATGCAGATAAGCTCATACTATTTGCGAGAATAAGTGAACAGGGCTATACTGCTGTGGTTACTACCTCAGACAGCTATAGCTGCGAACTTGAAGTATATGATAAATGGGGAAAGGGCATATACAAAAGGAAATGTATCGAAAGAGTCTGCGACCTTAGCTTCATAAACGGAAGCAAGGGATGTGTGCTGAGCTTTATCTCAGCCGAAAACGGTCAGCTCGTTACAAATGTTCAGGAAATAAGCTTCAGCGAGGAAGGAGATCATTGGACTTCTCCGGGGCTGAATACTGTTGGTCTTGACGTTTACGGTTTTGGAAATGGCGCTTTTGTGCTTGGCGATGACGCTTGCGGATATGTTGACGGCAGCGGTCAGATAAGTTCATTCTATACTTATGACGGCGTGCTCGCAGCAGGCGCAAGTGAGGACGGAAAATCGGCTGTCATCATAAATAACGATGACAGAAGAAAATACGTCATGGCACTGTTCAGCGGCGGAAGCTCGGAAGCCCTTATCATTGACCTTGAAGAACCGTCGATAGACGTTATTATCTATGATGAGCTTGCTTATGTACTGTGTGAGGGAAGAATAAAAGCTTATGACTTCAACGGCGGACTGCGTTCAGTTGCTGATGTAAGCGATTCCTACACAGGTTTTGTAAGAAGCGAAGATCATATTTTCCTGAAAGGTTATAATAAAATAGATCGTATAGATTATGAAAGCTGACTTTTGATACATATTATTTACAAGTCGAAAGGAGGCTGCGTCGCAGAGCATGATGCGGCGCAACATATATGGGAGTACAATTCTGGTGGTTTTACGATGTTATCGCTGTTGCAGCGGTGCTCGTATGTGTGTTTCTGACCGTAAAGAGAGGTCTGATGAAAGCGGCCATATCCCTTGTGGGATATGTGCTTGCAGTTGTTATAGCACTATCAGCAAGTTCATCGGTGGCAAATTCATTCTATGAGGGTTCGGTCAGAACGAACAATATCAAAAAACTTGACTATAATATATCAAATGGTGATTTTTACGGCGACCTCGCCACCTATCTCAACAATCTCGGATACGACGTTTATGTCGATCAGTTCAGACTTGAGGCAATAGGCGGGTCAGATGAGGATATCGACAATCAGATCTACACTTACCTGAATAATATCAATAACAGAGTGGTCGCTCCCGAGGGCATATTCATGGAGAAGCTCCATGAGGGCTATGCTGCGGTAATAAGCGACCTGATAAAAAAACAGCTAAGTGAGTATTCTGCTGAATATGCAGCAGAACAGATAAGAAATAAGCCAACAGCTATTTACAAGTATATGAAGCTTGTAAAGGATCCTGATTATAAAACACCTGCTGCTGAGCTTCTCGTTGATACATACCTTGAAAAGCCTTACAAGACACAGGTCAGACTTGTCTGCCTGATATTCCTGCTTGTGGTTTTCATTGTTATCACGATATTTGTTGAAACGATCGCAAACAGAAGAGATCATATCGAAGCGAGCCTTGTTACCAATGTGATAAGCGGACTTATCGGAATCGCAAAGGGAGCCGTTGTAGTATTCCTTATTGCAGTAATGGTACGTCTGTATGTTGTTCTCGGAAGCAACAAGATGCTTTTCTTCAACCATGAGGCAATCGACAATTCTTACATCTTCAAGTACGTTTACAGCTTCGTAGCGGATATGTAACGCTCCTGAATGATGATACCTTGCGTTCCCCCGTGTTATGCGGGGGAGCGATATATAAACTAACCGACAGGAGGAACTGCCTGATGATAATGTGCAGTAAATGCAAAAAGAGACCAGCGGTGGTATTTATCACCTCTGTTCAGGGCAACGAAAAGAAAAACGAGGGACTCTGCCTTTCATGTGCGAGAGCGCAGAATATCCCGCAGATCAAGGAATATATGGATAAGCTCGGTATAACCGACGAAGAGATCGACCAGCTCTCTGACCAGATGATGGGTATGCTCGACGGCGACAGCTTTGAAATGGGCGGCTCGGGAGTATTGCCTGACTTCATCACAAATATGTTCGGCGGAAACGAAAGCAATGAAAGCGATGACAGCAAGGGCGACTTCGACCCGAGAAGTATCTTCAGCAGCCGCAGCAGCTCGTCAGATGAAAGCTCTACCGACAACAAGGAGAAAAAAGGCGGTCTTTTCGGACGCAATAAGGATAAGAAGGCAAAGGAGCTCAAATTCCTCGGAAGCTACTGCACAAATCTTTCACAGAAAGCAGCAGACGGAAAGATCGACAATATAATCGGCAGAGATAATGAGATCGCAAGAGTAATACAGATACTCTCAAGACGTACAAAGAATAATCCATGTCTTATCGGTGAGCCCGGTGTCGGCAAGACCGCTATCGCTGAGGGTATAGCTCTGCGTATAAACTCGGGAGATGTACCGTTCAATCTTGCTGACAAGAAGATATACCTCCTTGACCTCACTGCACTGGTTGCGGGTACTCAGTTCCGCGGACAGTTCGAGAGCCGTGTAAAGGGTCTCGTTGATGAGGTTAAGAAAGAGGGAAATATCATACTCTTTATTGATGAGGTGCATAACCTCGTTGGCGCAGGCGATTCGGAGGGCTCCATGAATGCCGCTAATATCTTGAAGCCTGCCCTTTCAAGAGGCGAGGTACAGGTGATAGGTGCAACGACCTTCGGCGAGTACCGCAAGTATATCGAAAAGGACTCCGCTCTGGAGCGCCGTTTCCAGCCTGTTACTGTAAATGAGCCTACTATCGAGGATACAGTTGATGTCCTTGTCGGCATAAAGAAATACTATGAGGCATTCCATAAGGTGCATATCTCCGATTATCTGGTAAGAGCCTGTGCTGTTCTCTCAGAGAGATACATTTCAGACCGTTTCCTGCCCGATAAGGCTATCGACCTTCTTGACGAGAGCTGCGCCTATGCTTCCATACGTTCCCCCGAAATAGGCGAGTACGAGAAGCTCAAAAAGGAAATAAAAGTACTTGAAGATATGGAGAAGTCCATCTCCGAGCAGGAGGAGATCGACTATAAGGCTCTTGCCGAGGTCAAGGGCAAGCTCATACACATACGTGAAAATGAGCCTGCATTGAAGGAAAAGGCTGAGAGCGTAGAGGTTCAGGAGTCAGACGTTACAAAGGTTATCGAGCGCTGGACGGGTATACCTGCAAGCAAGATAGCAGAGAATGAGTTCCTGAAGATAGCAAGACTTGAGGAATCGCTCAAGAAGCGTGTTATCGGTCAGGACGAGGCTGTGGGCGTGCTCACTAAGGCTATCAAGCGTACAAGAGTACAGCTCAGTAAGCGCCGCAGACCTGCTTCGTTCATATTCGTAGGCCCTACAGGTGTGGGTAAGACGGAGTTGGTAAAGGTGCTCTCCGAGGAGCTTTTCGACTCGCCTGATCCGCTCATAAGACTTGATATGACAGAGTATATGGAAAAGCACTCTGTTGCACGTATGATAGGTTCGCCTCCGGGATATGTAGGCTACGAGGAAGCAGGACAGCTCACTGAAAAGGTTCGCCGCAAGCCTTACTCGGTAATACTCTTCGACGAGATCGAAAAGGCTCACCCTGATGTTATGAATATTCTCATGCAGATACTCGACGAGGGTAAGGTGGACGACGCTCAGGGCAGAACAGTAAACTTTGAGAATACCATAATCTGTATGACATCTAACGCAGGTTCTACCGATAAGAGCATCGGTGTCGGCTTCAACCGTACCGCTGAGGAGATAACAAAGGATAAGGCTATGAAGGGCCTGAGAGACTTCCTGCGCCCTGAATTCATCAGCCGTATCGACGAGATAGTTGTATTCAAGGAGCTCAGCAAGGAGGACTACGCTAAGATAGCTGCCCTTAACCTTGACGAGATGAAGGAACCTCTCGGCGAGAAGAATATCACCCTTGATTATACAAAGGCTGCTCTGGAGCTTATTGCCGAGAAGTCATTCGGCAAGCCCTACGGCGCAAGAGATATCCGCCGTGTTATCCGTCAGGAGATCGAGGATAAGGTAGCTGATATCATCATCGAGAAGGCTTCCGAAATAAATAATATCAAGATATCTGCAAGAAGCGGCGAGCTCGTCGTGGAGGGCAGAAAGGAGAATACCGAAGATGAAGCGTAAGTTCGCAGCAGCTGTTGCAGCAATGCTTATAGCAGCTGTTGGCACTACAGGCTGCCTTGATTCAGGAAAAGTCAAAAAGAGTGAGCCTCAGCCTACTACTGCTGCTTCTGTTGAGCCTGTGACTAACGAGGACGGCGATGAGATATCCGAGAGCATGGAGCTTATGCGCATAAAGTTTCAGGACGTTCCTGATATAGATGACGGTCCTGTTATAAAAATAAGCGATACCGAGGCAAAACCAGGCGGTACTGCGGAAGTTACGGTATCTGTGACAGGTGCGGACAAAAAGTGGAATATGTGCGGTATCCATATCACATATCCCGATGTTCTGGAATGCAGGCTCCTTGATGAAGATGAGCTTACAGCTGATTATGAGCTGGGCGATGCTTCGGCTAAAAACTCGGGGTTTGTGGCTATGGACTGGCAGAAAAACCTTGCCGACGAGCTTGTAAGACAGAAAAAGCGCTCGCTGTTCTTTACTACGCTGTTCAAGGAAAACGAGGGCAGGGACGGCGATATAGCTACTTTCTTCTTTAAAGTTCCTGACGACGCTCAGCCCGGTACTGTTTATAAGCTTGGGTATTTCTATATGGAATCGGATATGTTCCGCAACTATGAGAACGATATGTCGTTTGAAAAGTATGCCTTCGAGCACCTGAAAAACGGCAGCATAACTGTAAGATAAAACTATTATATGGGAGCTGCGGCGGTAAGAGCTGTAGCTCCATATATTTCGGCAGAATAATTGAAAGGACGTTACATAATGAATAAAAAAGAAACAGCAGAGATAAAAAAGAATTTTTCCGACAAGAGCGGATTTTTCATAATGGAGAGAGTTCTTACAGCGTTCATCGACGCTGAAAAGAACCTCCGCTACCACCATGTGAACTCATGTCTCACCATGCCCGTCGAGGAGCATGATGTGTACGACGAGACCTTGAAGAAGGTGCTCAATACCAATGTGGGCAAGGCTTTTATCGAGTATGAGTTCCCGAACGAGGCTTACGACGAGGGACAGCCCCAGAATATTCTCTATACGCTTCTCACTTCCGAGCTTAAAGACGACTTGGTATGTGAGGAGTTCCTCAACCATATCGCAAATAATATCGCCTATACAGGCCCTTTTGCAGTTATCACATCTTACTGCACCTATACTATCCGCAAAAAGGACAAGAATGACGAGTTCGCAGACGGTGAGGACGAGATATACCGCTATATCCTGACGGCTATCTGTCCTGTGAATACGAGCAAGGACGGTTTCGTGTTCGACAGCTTCAACAACGAGATAACAAAGAAGCTGAATACAGAGCTTATCATCAGCAAAGCTCCGTCGGACGGCTTCCTGTATCCTGTTTTCAGTAACAGAAGCTCCGATATCAATCACGTTATGTACTACACAAAGAACGTGAAAGACCCTAACGTATCGGTGGTTGAGAACGTCCTCGGCTGCACCTTCGTTATGTCTGCCGAGAGCGAGAAAAGCAGCTTTCAGAGCATACTCAAGAACGTTATGGGCGACGACCTCGATTATATGCTCATCAAGACCGTGAACGAGAAGATACAGGAGGTCGTTGATGACAACAAGGACGATACCGATAAGGTGGTCATCGACAATGCAAAGCTGAAGGATATCCTCGTGGACGTGGGACTTCCCGAGGAGCGCGTGAATATGGTCGAGCCTGTCTATGAGAAGGTCTGCGGAACCGCTCCCCTTACAGCTGCTAATCTTGTGGAAACAAAGACAGTGCTCACTTCTCCCGGTATTACTGTCAATATCAAACCCTCAGCTGCTGATAAAGTCCGTACCAGCGTAGTTGACGGCAGAAGATGTCTCCTTATAGATATCGACGACCCTACTATTGAGATAAACGGACTGCCTGTTACTTTATAATGAGAGAAGCCTCTGCATAGGCAGGGTGCTCATATAGAAATTTTACACGAAATTATCGGGGGAAACCTTTCTGATGAAAGGTTTCCCCCCCTCAATATCTCACGTAAAAACTTCTGTATAAGCTCCTTGCATACGCAGGGGCTAATTTATTTGGCTGTGCCAATAATAGCTGCTGACGTTACATTTGTCATTTAGGAGAGGACGTTTGTCATCGGGAAAGTGACAAATGACACCTTATAAATCATGCAAAAACATGATAGAATAAGATCATACCAAACAGGAAAAACGTTCAGGCGCCGAACTTTTTTAATACTATGATCCTACGCCCCAATTATCCATTATTTTATTAAACGGAGGTAGTTATTATGAAAAATGTATCAAAAAAGCTTTTGTGCGCCCTTTCAAGCGCAATACTTCTCTGCGGTGCTTCTGCTATCCCTGCAAGTGCTAAACCGCTTCAGCTCCCTGCTGATGCGTTTTCAGGTAATACTATTGATTTAGGAACAACGGAATATACTCTGAATGAGGATTATTTCGAGATAACAAGGTCTGAAAAAGCAAGGATAGAGGTCAGAACTCCTATGTCTCATGTTGCCGGAAGAAATTTTATCGCCCAATCATATCAGTGGTATCGCAACGGCAGTATCATCAATGGTGCAACATCTTCATTCTACGAGGCATCTGAAGAAGGACGGTATTCCTGCGAGGTAACTGTCAAATCTATCTTAAAAAGCAGTTTTGAGGGTACGTCAAATAATACTGCGGCAAAAAATGCTGATATATGCCAAGAACTTATAGATGCATTAAGGGAAAAAATCAGTTGGGAACTGTAACTGTCTCAGAATCAAATCGTTCATTCTCGCAAGTATGTGAATATAAGCCCAGCGAACAAGAATCCGAACCAACTGTTTATAATACGGAAGAAGCCTATGTAAAGAGAGTGAGCGATCTTAATGTTAGAGTACTGTCAAACAGCGGACCACTCGACGACAATGGCAAATTTGAGCTTAAAGTGTCTGTAAGCGGCGGAAGTGCCCCGTATTCGTACCAGTGGAAAAATTCAAGCGGCAATGTAGTAGGAACAAGTGCGGCAACAACTGTAACTTCGCCCGATCAGTATTATTGCATCGTAACGGACAGCAGGGGACGTGTGAAGACCAGCGGAGTAGTTAACGTAAGACCTGTCAAGGTGCGTATAGATAAGCAGCCGAAGGACGCTGTTATTTGCAGCGCAAAATATGGTGCTGGTCTTTCTGTCGGAGTAAGCGGCGGCAGCTCTCCGTATACGTATACATGGTATTACGGAAGCAAGATCGTTGGCAGGGATTCTGAGATAACTGTATATGACCCAGGTAATTATTATTGCGTCGTAAAAGACAGGTACGGAGATACAGCGACAAGCAGAAAAGCTTACGTTAAGATAAACTACTTCAACATTGATAAGGGGCTGCCAAGCATTTATTATACCTATAATTTGAATTATACTGAATACTTTAAAGTCAGAGTAAGCGGCGGTACAGGAACCTACAGATACGTATGGCAGATAGCAGATAAGGGCAGCGATAACTGGGTCACTATGGATGACGTGACTACAAATGCACCAGCTTATAATTACGACATATACCTGTATTCGACCGATAAAAAGTATCGTTGCAGGATATATTGTGTGGACGATGAGGGTAAATCGGGATATTATAGGACCACAAATGAAATGGAGATCAAAAAGGTAAGTAGAGCCGAACAAAGTTGGTCTTCTTCATCTAGTAGCAGCAGACATTGAGCCCGAGTTACATTTGTCACCGAGGAAATTACATATGTAACCGTGGAAGTGACAAATGACACCTTATAAATCACGAAAATGCATGATATAATAAGACCATACCAAACAGGTCAATGATATTCAGCGCTGAATGATTTGAATAAACCCCAAATTCCCAAAATAACTATACGGAGGTAATATTATGAAAAATGTATCAAAAAAGCTTTTATGTTTACTTTCAAGTGCGATCCTTCTCTGCGGTGCTTCAACTATGACAGCAAGTGCGACACCATTCCCGGGGGACAAGATACCGGGATTTGCAAATATAAAAGTTGCACCTTCATTCCAGCTCAATAAAACCAATGTCGAAATAACATCATCTGAGTCCGTAACTCTCAAAGTTGGAACGTATGTGCAGGCAGGTAAGAAAAATGAAATCAAGTTATTCAAGCAGATCACTGACGAACAAAAGAAAAAGTATGCGTTCCAGTGGTATAGAGATAACACTATTATAAAAGGTGAAACAGAGCCTACTATTGAAGTAACCAAAGCAGGAAAATACTTCTGCCGTTTATATGATTTGGAATTGCTGAAAAAGGCAGGGGAGTTTGAAAGATTCCCTAAGGAGCCATCTAAATTGCGTGATTCTCTTTATTATGATACCGATGTGGCAATTGTAAAGGTGATTTCTGATCTTACCATAAGCAGACAGCCTGCAGGCGGTTTTATCTCTGATCCTCGTACAGGATATATGCTTAGTATCGCTGTAAATGGCGGTAGTGCACCTTATAAATACACATGGTATAGGAACGGTACGGAAGTCGGTACAGGAGAGACATATAACGCTAAGGAGCAGGGAAATTATTACTGCGTGGTAAAGGATAAAAAGGGCAGAACAGTCACCAGCAAAACGGTATATGTCAGTGATTTCAGCCTTGTAAAGGATCTGCCGACACTTGCTAATACCAGAGGAAATATGGAAGATTCTTTCACAGTTGAAGTAAGCGGCGGTACCGGAAAATACAGATATGTATGGGAGTACGCTGATATCGGTCAGAATAACTGGAAACAGTACCACAGTAAAATTTCAAATAAAACTTCACATACAGAGACTTTAATACTGGAGAAATATGCCGGCAAGAAAATACGCTGTACCATATATACTTTAGATGAAAACAACAATTATCTCGGCGCTGTGACCACAAGCGAACTTAACATCACCGAACCGCTGAAGAGCGATGATATTGATTATTATTACGGTGATAACGGAAAGTTATATGTTCGTGAAAAGATAACCGGAGGCTTCGGTAAGTATAGATTCAGAGGCGATGTACAGATCACCAATTGGTACGAAACAGGCACTCTTGAATGGTGGTTCGATGAGGAAACAAGTATCCTGACCTATGATAACCATGGCGGCTCATACAGTGTTCACGTCTGGGACGAGATCGGTAATCATATCCGCATTTGTCCTATAAACTGATAAAAGCATACAGAAAAAGATCCCCCACGGTAAGTGAGGGATCTTTTTTAGTGGTTTTCTTTAATAGCGGTCTTTGCTTTGGCAACGATCGTCCTGTCGTTTTCGTATGACAGAATATTTGCGGCGTAAGAAATGTCTACCCAGCGTATTTCCGCGATCTCGCCTTCCTGAGGAATAAAATCGACGTTTTTTGCCTTTGCGAGAAAGTAAACGACGACCTTGACAGTGTCCTTTTTTGGCGAGTATGTCACTGTTTCTCTGAAAGTGGGGTCAATAATCACGTCAATGGAGGTCTCCTCCATGATCTCACGACGAGCAGTTTCGATCTCAGTCTCGCCCTTTTCAACGTGACCTTTTGGGAATGACCAGTGACCGCTGTTGATATGCTTTATCAGCAGAATTTCCGTATTGCCGTGGTATTTCCTGTAGACAATCGCGCCGCATGATTTCTCATGAAGCATATTTTATCCTTTCTTGTCCGAAAAATCGGGCAGAATAAAAGCAGATCGTCTGTATATCCGTTAATGCAGGCGCTGCTTTTTTATGTTGTTCACAATTATTATAGCATATTTTGTCTATTTTGTCTATACCCGTCTTTGTAAATTTGCAGGAAATTTTGGCATGATAATGTCGTATTTTAGCGCCGCAGACACGCCGTCCCATATGGAATAAACTGCGGACAGTCTGAATATAATTTCGTAAAGCAATCTTCAAGGAGGTCACCGTTATGGACTTAAAACTTAACAGAGCGACTGTTCCTGCTAACGAGGTCATCTTCGATGGTGTACAGGAACAGTCCATAGAACTTGATTACATTCTTCCTGATTACTGTCCCGATATCTTTCGCCTTATCCGCTGTGAGACCGTTCCCGTTGTCACGGACTGGAGCGTCAGCGGCGACAGGCTCACCTATGAGCTGAGATGCGATGTACGTATACTCTACTGCGGCGAGGAGGGTACGGCTGTCCAGTCGGTTGAGCAGCGCAGGAATTTCACCAAAACCGTAGAGCTGAAGAAAAATGTGGAGTCTCCTGTGGTAAGGCTCATACCCAAGGCAGACCATGTGAACTGCCGTGCTGTGAACAAGAGGCGGCTTGATCTGCGCGGAGCTGTATCCGTTAAGGTGTCCGTAACGGGACAGCAGGATCAGGAAGTGATATCAGATGCATTCGGCATGAATATACAGTTGAAGAAAGCTCCTGTAAAATTCGCGGCACAGCGGCTGTCTGCGGACAAGAACGTGCATATCGAGGAAGACATCGAGCTGAATGCTTCACAGCCCGATATCACGGGTATCCTCAATTGCAGGTGCAGGGCTTCTTCCTGCGAGATGAAGCTTATCTCAGGAAAGCTTCTTGCAAAAGGCGAGGCAGATGTGGAGCTGCTGTATGCAGGCGAAGGTGCGGTTGAGCCTGTGAGGTTTTCCCTGAGCTACAGCCAGATAATCGACGTGGACGGTCTCGACGAGAGCTTTGAGTGCAATGTGCTTCCCGAGGTTGTGAGCTGCGATGTTACGGCAGTGGCTGATAAAGACGGCAGCAGCCGCATTATACGCTGCGAGACTGAGCTGAGACTGTGCTGCCGAGCCGTTAAGACAGCCTCGGCTATGATAGCGGAGGACGCTTTTTCAACAGTGTACCCGTGCAATGTTGAAATGTCCGACATCAAGGCTGAACAGATACCTGCAATATACGACGAAAGCTTCAGATACAGCGCAAAACTTGCCGAAGGTGAAAGCGTTCCCCAGACTATATACGCTATGTGGAGCGAGCCGAAAAATATCAATGCGCGTATAGGCGATGACGGAAGATCGGTGATCCTGAGCGGTATGCTATCCTATTCTATGGCAGCTAAGGACAATTCAGGCATGATAATGATGCCTGACCGCGACGAGGCGTTTGAGGAAACTATAGCTCTCCCCGATGACATAAGCGGCTCAGCTGTTTCAGCTGACGTGAGCGTCCGCGAAACTGCATATGATATCTCCGCAGAAGGCGTACTTACGGCAAGATCAGACATCGCAGCGAAGCTTTCCGTGTACAGTTCGGATTCAATAAAAGCTGTAACGAACATTACTGTTGATGAAACTGTTAAAAAAGCGCGCGACGGTGATTACGCCATAAAGCTTTACTTCGGAATTGAGAACGAAAATATCTGGGATATCGCCAAGCGCTACAGCACCAGCGTGTCTGCTATCATGGAGGAAAACGAGCTCAGCGGAGAACGTCTTGAAAGCGGCGGTATGCTGCTGATACCCATAGTATCGTGAAGTAATGCTGTAGGGGCGGTGTCTGCATCGTCCCGCAAAACGTTGATAATCATGGACTGATGCCTGCATCAGCCCCTATAAATACAGATTAAGGAGCAAAACATGGCAAAAGATATATACAGCGATATCGCTCAGCGCACGGGCGGCGATATCTACATAGGAGTGGTCGGCCCTGTGCGCACGGGAAAGTCCACATTCATAAAAAGATTCATGGAGTCGCTTGTCATACCCAATATTACCAGCGAGTTCAAGCGCGAACGGGCTCTCGACGAGCTGCCGCAGTCCGCAGCAGGCAAGACTATCATGACTACCGAGCCTAAGTTTATCCCCGAAGAAGCTGTGCAGATAGACCTCGGCGACGGTGCGGCGTTCAACGTAAGGCTGATAGACTGCGTGGGATATATCGTTCCCAGCTCTATGGGCTATATCGAGAACGAGCAGCCGCGTATGGTCATGACTTCGTGGTTCGATGAGGAGATACCGTTTAATATGGCGGCGGAAATAGGTACGCAGAAGGTCATAACCGATCACTCCACGATAGGACTGGTCGTAACCACAGACGGCTCTGTTACGGATATTCCCCGTGAGGAGTACGAGGAGTGTGAGGAGCGCGTTATCCGTGAGCTGAAAGAGCTTGGCAAGCCGTTCGTGGTCATACTGAATACTGTTGACCCTAATTCCTCAGAGGTAAGAGCTCTTGCGGAGAAGCTGACCGACCGCTATGATGCAAAGGTCATACCTGTGAACTGTCTTGACCTCTCAGAGAAAGATATCCGCGGCATCATGCGTGAGATCCTCTTTTCGTTCCCGATAAAGGAGATAAATATCCGCACAGCCCGCTGGATAAATACTCTCGGAAAGGGACACTGGCTGAAAACGGAGATACTGGACTGCATACGCAATGCTGCAAAGGATATCCGCCTTGTACGTGAGGTGGAGCAGGCTGCGGCAGCAATGGGGGAGTGTCCTAATGTTATCAAGGCAGAGGTGAGCAGTATCGACCTCGGAAAAGGCGCGGTCACTATCACGGTGGAGCTTGACAACAGCCTTTTCTATAAGATACTCGGCGAGACTACAGGTATCGAGATAGAGAGCGAAAGCGACCTTATGCCGCTTTTATCGGAGCTCAACGATATTCGCCGAAAGTACAAGCGCATCGAGCCGGCTCTTGCGGAGGTCGAGGCGACAGGTTACGGTATCGTTATGCCTGAGCTGGAGGAGATGTCTCTCGAAGAGCCGAAAATTATCCGTCAGGGCGGCAAATACGGCGTGAAGCTCACTGCTTCCGCACCGTCGATACATCTGATGAAAGCCAATATCAACACCACTGTCAGTCCTATTGTGGGGACTGAGCGGCAATCCGAGGAGCTTGTGATGTACCTGCTTGACGGCTTTGACGACGACCCGAAGAAGATATGGGAGAGCAATATTTTCGGCAAGTCGCTGCACGAGCTGGTCAACGAGGGACTGCACAGCAAGCTGTTCAAGATGCCTGTTGACGCGCGAATGAAGCTTCAGGAGACATTGGAGCGCGTGATAAACGAAGGCTGTTCGGGACTTATCTGCTTCATACTATGAAAAAAGGCAGCGTGACGCTGCACCCTTGCCCCGTTGCCGTTCGTAAACTCACTTACTATCATCAAAAACGATAATTGTACATCGCTTACAGCACAAAAAAGGAGTACCGTGAGGAACTCCTTTTTTCAGCCGTTAGCCGTTAGCCTTTAGCCATGTAGGGGCGGCGTTCCGCCGCCCGCTTGTAAATATAAACTTTGTAGGGGCGAATTTTATTCGCCCATTTATTCTTTACATTTAAACTTCCCAAACATCGTAATCAATCAAATTATTATATTGTCGTTTTAAAATTGCAATTGCCTCACTTTCAGAATGAAGATTTGTAAATAAACCTGTTCGAGTTGTTGTTCCGCCACCTGGTATGCTTAAAATTACTTGATAACGATAATTATGGTTCATAAAAATCCTCCTTTATATTATTGTTTCTCCCATCTTGGTGAATGGGGCATATCTGGTTTTCCTGACGGGTGACAATTGCATTTGCCAGGGACAAAAGGTGTTTGATTTGGCATATGTCCACATTCGGTATATGCTATTTTTCCTTGTTTACCACACCACTGGCATATTGATTTACATAATTGTTCCATTTTAAAGTTCCTTTCTTCTTTCAATTTCTTCTTGTTCACGTGCTATTCTCTCGTCATATGAGTTGCGTTCTGAATATAATTGTTTCATTTTGTTTGCATATTCTGGAGAATCTTCCTTATAACTTGTTTCTTTTTTGAAATCATTCATTTGATCCTTGATTTGCCACTCTCCTGCTAAGCCTTGAATTTTAGAGTAATTTTCTTTAAAGCCATAATAATCGGCTTCACTTATGGATCCATTTTTGTATCTTTTAGTTGTTTCCTTCATAGCGTTGTCCATAAACTTTCCTGCTACGGCTTTGGCTTTGTCTGGATTTTCAAGTGCTTTCTTTCCAAGAAATCCTGCACCTGCTAATAATAATAGCTCGGTTAACATAAAGAACACCTCCTGCGTGTTGTACGTTTTCCATACTTTGCACCTATTTAGGTGCAATTATATTATAACATATGGATATAATAAAATCAACACTTTTGCGCTTATTTGAGTGCAAAATATAAACAGGAGGATTTGTGCACTATGAATAAAGAGGTGGAAAAGGCGGTCGGCAGCAACATCAGGCGGCTCCGAGAAAAAGCCGATATCACGCAGGAGCAGCTCTCGGCGCGTTTGCAGGTGAACGGCTGCGACATTACGCGGAGCGCTCTTGCCAAGATAGAGGTGGGACAGCGCCACCTTTACCCCGACGAGATCATTCTGCTGAAAAAGCTTCTGAACGTGAGCTACGATGATATATTTGAAATATAAAAAAGGAGTACTGTGCGGTACTCCTTTTTCGCAATATTTGATTCAGCGCAAAATATCAGATTCCGTTATGAATTTCCGACATTGCATTTGCAGCAGGAATTTCTGATATTATGTTGGTTTGTGGCGAATTGTCCATATCGGCTTCGGTTGTTGAATTGTGTTTGCCCGCAGCGAGCAGTGACGCTGTAATGAATCCAACGGAAGCACAAAGTAAACATTGTATTATTTCTCTCATGTGTTTGATTCCTTTCTGTAATTTTATTGTTTTCTATGTTTTAATATCTCTATATTTTATGCTTACATTATACTATTTCAGAAGTGGAATGTCAATATTTTATGATAAATTTTGACGATTTTTACAGTGGAGTGATACTGCTGATTGGTAAAGTTTCATAAAAATAATCGAAGAAACAAAATTTTAAGTTTTTGTTCATAAAAACAAGAAAGACGTGCCGCCTAAGCACGTCTTTCTTGTTCTGATTTGTCCCTTACAATTTATTTTTGGAATTATATCAATCTGTGCGGCGCGTTGTGCAGATGCACCGCACAGACCAACATCGAAAAGGAATTATAATTATGTCATTGACCAGCTGTCGAAGCTTACGTCGCCGTTAGCGATGAAGTAAATGTCACTTGCTCCGTTTGGAACATTTGGAATACCTGTGATGATCTCAGACATTGAGCCGCCTGCAGGTACTTCGATGTAAGCGATAGCGTCGCCTGTTCTTGAACCAGCAACAACCTTTATTATAGCACCGTTCTTAGAAGAAGCCTTAGCTGTGAGTGTGCCGTCAACCTTAGAGAAGTCAACCTTGCTTACCTTAGCCCATTCGCCCTTCTTGAGTTCAAGTGTTGAGTTGCCTACGCCTGATACGCTGATGCCCTTTGACTGGTTAGACATTGTAGCTGCACGTATTGTCTGTGTAGGATCGAGGTTCTCGATCTGGCTTACACCTGTCTGTGAACCGCCGCAAGTGATCTTGCCGTTGTTTAAAGTTGCCTTATCAATACAGGGTGATCTGTAGTTAAGACCCTTGCCGCCGTTAACGCCCATACGCATTTCGAGCTGACGTGAGTGATAGAGAACATAGTAGCTGCCCTTGAATTCGATGATCGAGTGGTGGTTGTTACCGCCGTTGTCAAGTCTCTGTGTACCAGTGTTCTTGAATACAACGCCCTGATATGTGTATCCCTTGAGAGGATTTGTTGATGTCATATAACCGATATCAGCATTGCTGAATGACTGACCGTTTACACTTGTACCGCCAGGAACGTTCCAGTTGTGGCAGAATGAATAATACCATGTGTTACCGATCTTTATCATGCTTGAGTCTTCAAAGAGGTAAGGTGTACCAGGATCAATAGGAGTACCTACGATCGAGATCATGTCGTCGCCAAGCTGAGCGATACGTCCCTGCTTTGTATTAGCAGCCTGTCCGTTTGGAACACCGCCGCCGTATGCAATGATACCTGTGTCTGTTTCAGGATCATAGTAAACGCCCGGATCGAAGAGCCAAGTTACGTTACTGTTAGGTGTGTTTCTGGAAATGAGTTCGTGTCCGAGAGGATCTCTTACATTCTTAGTGAATGTCGGGTCATCAGCTGTGATAACGCCGATACCTGAACCATTGTTTGCGAAGTAAAGGAAGAACTTATCCTGTCCCTTGATATTCTTCCAAGCAGCATCAGGAGCCCATGCATTGTTAGCCCATTTTGCAATAGGAGTGCCGTTGACTCTTGTTTTTGCAACAGGGATCTGACCGTGGTCAGTCCAGTTTACAAGGTCTGCTGTTGATAAGCAGTTGATATAGCCTGAAGAATAATCGTTTTCGATAAGCTGACCGTTCTTGTATGCGAATTCGTCAGCTGTTGTATAAACGTAAAGTCTTCCGTCATATACGAGCCAGCCCGGGTCTGCGCCGAAACGCTGAGTATAGATCGGGTTGTTCTCGTTATCCTTTTTATAGGATTCTGCTAAAGTTATATTACCGAATTTACTTGCCATAGCTGAGAGATCTACTGTAGGAGTTGCGGGTTTATTGATTGGGAATTCAGCTATCTTGCCAAGAATGTATTCCTGGAGAAGTACAAGGTCAGCGACCTCGAATGCCTTGTTCTGGTCTACGTCAGCAGCCTTCTGAGTCATTGAATCAGAGAAGCCTTCCTTGAGGAGACCCTTTCTTGCAGCGACCATATCGAGAGAGTCGATACGCTCATCGAAGTTGATATCGCCGAGAACTACCTTGCGAACCTTTGGCTGTCCTGCGCCTGTAATTACTGTATCGGCAGGAGCGCCTACAGCGTCGTCGATGAAGAAGTCAACGAAATTATTTTCGTCAGTTGTTTCAACATAGATCTGCATATTAGTAGCATCTGCAGGGAGCTTATAGTTTGTGTTTGCAAGCTGTACCCACTCACCCTTAGGAGCTGTAGCTCTTGCGATCTCAACGTACTGTGCTTCATCTGAAGCGTCTGTGTACTGGAGAGTGAACTTGAACTCTGTAGTTTCATCGCCGTCATTTGTCATAGCGTTTACAGAGAAGCTGTATGCCTTGCCTGGCTCGAAGATCCTGGAATTGAGAGCCATTGAAGCACCGTTCCATGAAGCCTCACGACCGCTGCAGAAGAGTGACTTGCTGCCCTCATATTTAGCGCTTGAGCTTACAGCGACCTTAGCTGAGCCTCTGCCTGACCAATCGCCCTCAGAGCTTTCAAATGTATCGTGGAACCAGTAACCGTTCTCATCAGGCTCAGGATCCTTTACTGTGAAGCCTGAGCTTCCCGGGCCTGTGTAAGGCTTACCTGTTGTCCACTGGCTGTCAGGAATGATGCTTGCGATAGCATTGTATGCTGACTTTGGCTGGTTGCTTCCATTGTAAAGAAGTGGCTGGTTGCTTCTGCCCGAGCCCTTATCTGTAGCTACCCATGAGTTGTTGTCGTTTGGACCCCAAACCTGTACGAGAGTTACGTTAGGACCGTTTGGATGCTTTTCGTTCCATTCCTTAGCGTGCTGGAAGATAGCCTTATACTTTGTAGCCTGCTGATCTAATGAATACTTGCCGCCTTCAGTGGAGATATCAAGCTCAGTTACCTGAACGTCGAGACCGAGGTTGAGGTATTCGTCCATAGCAGCGAGGTAAGAAGGAGTTCCGCCCCAGTCATACTGACCTGACGAGCAGTTTACGTGTGACTGCATACCCATACCGTCGATAAGGCCCTTAGCCTTGAGAGGTTTGAGGATAGTATTGATGATGCAGTTCTTCTTATCGTTTGCATACTCGTTATAGTCGTTGTAATAAAGCTTACAGCCGGCAGGAGCATACTTTCTTGCATATGTGAAAGCCTTCTCAACGAAGCTGTTGTTACCGTAAACCTGTACCCACTTGGAGCTGCCGTTACCTGATGTAGGTCTGAGACCACCCTGTGCAGCAGTACCGTCGTTGATAACTTCGTTACATACATCGTAAGCGTAGAGTTCAAGGTTTGGATACTGTGTAGCGAAAGCGTTGAACATATTCTTTATGTAGCTTTCCATACGCTGATTCATAGTAGAAGTATTAACCCATGAACCGTTATTGCTGAATCCTGATTTGAAGAACCAGTCAGGAGTCTGGCTGTGCCATACGAGAGTATGACCTCTGAAAGCGATGCCGTTTTTCTCGGCGAAGTCGCATATAGAAGCACATCTGCTGAGAGAAACCTTAACGTTTGTATCTGTAGAACCGTTCTGAACGATAGTAGCATCAGGCTTTGTCTCGTTCTCGCACTCGATGGCGTTGTGATCCTTGAGAATAAGACCTGTGATACCGCTGTTGTTTACTGTAGAACCGTTGAGGATATTACCTACACGGAAGTAAGCGCCGAACTCATCTTTAAGTCCCTTGCCTGATGGGATAGCATGAGCTTCGTTAGCAGCCTTATCGCCGATGATCTTGACATCATCGAAGAAGAAATCACTTGTAGAATCTGTTGTGATGGTGAGTTTGAACTCGTAGCTTCCCTCGGGAGCTGTGTAAGTGTTCTTGAGTTCTGTCCATTTACCGGGAGCAACTATCTGAGATGCTAACTCGACAGTTGTTTCTTCGCCTGTTTTCTCGTCAATGGTCAGAAGTGTGAAATGGAATTTTTCGAGTGTGTTGCTGAAGACCTTTACACTGTAAGTGTACTCGTCGCCCCCGAAGAGATAAAGACCCTTTGATGAAGCAGCACCGTCTGTTGAAGCGGTTCTGTTTGATACCTTCATGCCTCGTGAAGAATCAACACCGGCTCCGAAATTAGCGGTGAGTTCAACTGTGTCGCTTGAACCGTACCAACCTTCGTAACTGCGCTCGAAATCATTTGAAACGATCTCTGCAGCATAAGTGCGCTGGATGTACTCGGGAAATACGGCAATCACCCCTGAAAGGCAGCTTGCAGCCGTAAGGCTTGCAACCAACTTTTTTACTTTCATACATTCTCCTCCTCATTATAAAAATGTATATTTTTCGTTCAACGTTATGATATATTTTATATCATATTATGCTGTTACACACATTTTACTCTTTCATATTATAGTTTGCAACCCCAAAAATAAAGATTAGGTGTACAAAACGAAGAAGCACCCGTAAAATCGCCGAAGTGCCCAAAAAGGCAATTGCATTTTTGTTGTTTTTAGCATAATAGTGCTATTTTACAAAAAGTGTGATATTTTGCATGATATGATACTTTTAAGGCTCAAAACAGAGCTGCCGCGGGGGGCTTTTAGGTTGGATTTTTGCCGAATTATCGGCACTTCAGAGAATTTATGAAATTTGCAGTATCCAGTTCGTAAACGCAGAATTCAAATCTACCATGGGTAAATGAATTACATTTTTAATTTTTTCATAAAAATGAAGAAAACAAACGAGAAAATTAGATACATTAACATTATTTTTTGAACCTGATATTCAAATTCAGAATGACATATGTGCGCTTTTATTGAAAAATTCATATTTGTATGTTATCATTAACAACATAATGGTATATAATCAAAAAGGGGTTGAAAGCATGAAGGTTTCTGACGGATTCTGGCTGACAAAGAACGGATACAGCGTGAACTGGGCATCACAAATATATGAAGCTGAGGCAGATGAGCGCTCCGTGACAGTCTATGCAGCTACTAATTTTATATCAAACAAGGGAATGACTCTCGGCGGACCTGTTCTCACGATAAGGTTCACTTCCACACTGGAAAACAGCATAAAGGTCAATATAACGCACTTTGCAGGCGCTGGAGCAAAAAAGCCCGTGCTTCCGCTCAATGAAGACAGTGCCTTCTGCCCGACCGTGAAAAAGTACAAGGGCGGCTATAAGCTCATATCGGGCAGAACTTCGGTAACTGTCGGAAAGATTGGCAGGGAATGGGACATCTCTTATCATTACGGCGGCAGACTGCTCACGAAGTCGGGGTGGCGCACCACTTCGCTGATAACCGAGGAGGAATGGCACAGGCAGATGACTTCCCGTGAACAGGCGGCAGAGCAGTTCTTCTCCCGCTCGGACAGCGGCGGCGGTTCGTTTGTGCGCGAGATGCTGAATATCGCTGTTGGCGAGTATATCTACGGCTTCGGCGAGAAATTCACGCCTTTCGTCAAAAACGGTCAGACCGTTGAGGTATGGAACGATGACGGCGGCACCTGCACCGAGCAGAGCTATAAGTCTGTGCCGTTCTTTATTTCGTCCCGCGGTTACGGAGTATTCGTGAACCACACCGAAAAAGTCAGCTTTGAGGTCGGAAGCGAGAACGTCTCGAAAACCGCTTTTTCCGTGCAGGGGGAGTCCCTTGAATATTTTATATTCGGCGGTGATACGGCAGCTGATGTCATCGAGCGGTACACAGCTCTCACGGGCAGACCTGCTCTGCCGCCGCCGTGGTCCTTCGGACTGTGGCTCTCAACGTCTTTCACTACGGACTACGATGAGGAGACCGTGACCTCATTCATCAGCGAAATGAAGCGCCGCGATATACCTCTCGACGTTTTCCACTTCGACTGCTTCTGGATGAAGGAGTTCGAGTGGTGCGGCTTTGAGTGGGACAAGCGGAAGTTCCCCGACCCTGCCGCGATGCTTGCGAGACTGAAAGAAATGGGACTGAAGATATGCGTGTGGATAAATCCGTATATCGGTCAGAGATCGCCTGCATTCGCGGAGTGTGCCGAAAAGGGCTACTTCATAAAAAACAGGGACGGCTCGGTTTTCCAGTGCGATATGTGGCAGCCGGGCATGGCAGTGATCGACTTCACAAATCCCGATGCGAGGGAGTGGTTCGCAGCGAAAATACGCGCTCTTGCAGATATGGGAGTTGATGCGGTGAAGACCGATTTCGGCGAGCGTATCCCCACAGACGTTCAGTATCACGACGGCTCAGACCCGTTCAAGATGCATAATTATTACTCCTATCTGTACAATAAGACCGCTTTTGAAGCTCTGGAAAGTGCAAAAGGCAAGGGAAATGCCTGCCTTTTTGCGCGTTCGGCGACCGCAGGCTGTCAGCAGTTCCCTGTACACTGGGGCGGAGACTGCTTCTCGAACTATGAGTCCATGGGCGAGACACTTCGCGGCGGTCTGTCGCTGTGCTTGTCGGGATTCGGCTTTTTCTCCCATGATATCGGCGGATTTGAGTCCACAGGCACTCCCGACCTCTACAAGCGCTGGACAGCCTTCGGACTTATGTCCTCTCATTCACGTTATCACGGAAACAGCTCATACCGTGTGCCGTGGCATTTCGACGAGGAGAGCTGTGATGTATCGCGGCACTTCGTAAAACTCAAAGGCAGGCTCATGCCGTATATATGGGCAAATGCCGTTAAGACGCACCTTACAGGCGTTCCAGTGATGAGGGCTATGATGATGGACTTCGGCTATGACCGCAGTACACTGACTGTCGATACACAGTATATGCTGGGAGATTCCCTGCTTGTCGCTCCTGTTTTCAGCGAGGACGGCGAGTGCAGCTTCTATCTGCCCGACTGCGGCATATGGACAGATATCCAGACAGGGGAGGAGCTTCATGGCGGAAAATGGTACACGAGGAAATACGACTACTTCGGTATGCCGCTGTTTGCGAAGCCACGTTCTGTCATCGTTTACGGAGATCATCATGATACTGCCGACTATGACTATATCAGCAATATGCGCATTGTCGTTTACGGCATCGAAGACGGCGGGAGCTGTGAGACTACGGTGTACGGCAGGGATATTTCTGAGTCTGTGCATATAAAAGCCACACGCAGCGGAAATGTCATAAGGCTCTCCGTCAGGGGTACTGACAAGCCCTTTACAGCCGAAAGTTCGCAGGGACTTGAGATCAGGACATGAACATCATTGTGCAGTGGGGTTTTTATAAGGTACTCAAATTTGTTCTTTCTCTTTACATTTGCAGGCTTTTGTGATAAAATAATAAACAGATGTACAGGAAAGGAAGGGATAAAATGACGGAAATTGACGATACAGCGGCTGACAGAGCGGAATATGCTGCGCTGAACCATGAGATATATGATCTCACCAGACAGCTTGAAGCCAAGGAAAGGGAGTTCCTTGATTACACGAAGACCGATGTATATGACCCCTTCAAAAATCCCACGGAATTCAAGTGGTACAGGGACGATTATACAGAGATACTTCCGTGGATAACCATGCCGGAATTTTCAGTGCCTTTTGAGCCTGCAAAGGTCGAAAGGAGCGCTATAAGAAAGTATTACAACATCGGCGGTCTTACTGCACTTTTCCAGTTTATCGGTTCAAATGTCATAGCCCTTGGTCTTATATTGCTGATAAGGTCGATACTCAGCGGCATAAATCCGAATGCTGCGTATGGTGCAGTAGCGCATTATATGAAAAGCAGTTCCATATTTTCCGCGATAAACCTGATAACGTTTCTGCTGTCGAATCTGCTGTTTGCGTTCATTGGCTTGAAATGGGCGAAGATAAAGCCCTCCTCGATGATAAAAACGCGGGATTTCTGTTTCGGAGCAGGAATGCAATATTGCCTTATAGGACTGTTTATCTGGTTCTTTGCAGCGTATGCTTCGGCAGGTATCGAGGATATATTCTCGAAATACGGCTTCACTACTGAGGTTTCGGATTCGGATTACGGAAAAACGGGCATAGGCATGGCGGTTATGGCACTGTACAGCTGTATAATAGCACCGCTTACCGAGGAGATATTCTTCCGCGGAGCTCTTATGAAGATATTCTCGAAATCAAATCAGCGGTTCGGAATATTTATATCGGCGGTGTTCTTCGGACTTGCTCACGGCAATCTGCCGCAGTTCCTGCTGGCTTTCTCAATTGGAATATTCATGGGACATATCGACATGAAGCATAATTCGATAGTTCCGTCGGTGATAGTACACATTTTTATAAATACGATCGTTAGTATAATGTCGGCACTTAAAGGCAATACGGTTGCACTCAATGCCTTTACAGCCGCTCTTGCAGTGTGCGGACTTGCAGGTCTGGTGCTTCTCCTGTTTTTCAGAAAGGAAGACAAACTGCCTGTTTCAACGCCTGCGCAGTCCCGCAGAGGTATAGCGATAGCCAGGAGCTCTGTAGGTCTGGTTGCAGCGGTCACAGTACAGATCGCATATCTTGTGCTGCGTATCCTCGAGACAAAATCATAACGTGAAAAGCCCGAAAACAGTTTCGCAAAGCTGTTTTCGGGCTTGTTTTTATTTATTATCGGCTTTCAGAGCTTCCCATTCGCTTCTTGTGACGGAGTACGCGAAGGAGATGACGTTTTGGGCATCGGAGTACTCCTTGACTTTTTTCATGCCAACGGAAGCGGCAGTGGAATACGAGGCGATATTCGTGTATTTCATGTAAGAATATACGGCGTTATAGGCAGTATTTTGAAACGTCCAGTCCCTGCCAGCCCGTGCGGCTTCCTTTGCAAAGCCCTGCCGTTGGTACTTTTTGCTGATATGGTATCCTATCTCAGGGAGCATCTCACCGTCGATATTCTGCATGGTCAAGCCGCAGTCGCCGATGAATCCGCCTGTCTCTTTCAGGACGATCGCCCATAGTCCAAAGCCATATTTATCATAGTTGTCCAGATTCCACATTATCCAGTTACGGGTCTTTTCTTCGTTAAATGGAGCAGGGTAGTGCTGCATGGTCTCGGGATCGGACACTATTTCATAAAGAGCGTTGAAGTCGTCAAGTGTGTATTCTCTGAGGATAAGTCTTTGCGTTTCGATCATATCGGTATCGCTCCTGTCTGATGTGTAATGTAACGTTATTGTGCCGAAAGCGAGTACGTGCAGGAATAATTGATAGAGTGAACGAGTGGAACGAGCAGCAGCGTGGAAAGGGTGCAGCGTCACGCTGATATGAGCATCAGCTCTTGCAATGGATCAATGTGCCGTAAGCGAGTACGTGCAGGAATAATTGATAGAGTGAGCGAGTGGAACGAGCGGCAACGTGGAAAGGGTGCAGCGTCACGCTGCATTCTGCGGCTTTTTGTGTGAGAGGAAGTATATCAGTATGCCTGTACCGATAACAAGTACCACTGTTGTGAAAATACTGCCCTCAATGCCGAATTTACCGCCTGTAAGGAAGTCCTTTGACGATACGGCTGTTGTCTTTAACACCGACTCTGTATCGCCTGTACCGCTGACGCTAATGCCGTAGAAGTTGCCCTGTGTGAAGTTCCAGATGGAATGTATCGCGCAAACTCCCCAGATATCATCGAAAAGTATCATGTACAGTGCTGCGAATACGCCGAAAAGCGTGAGATTGATGAACGGAACAGGTCCGAAGCCGGGGTTTGCGGCGTGAGCAAGTGCGAAACCGACAGCGCTTATGCCTACAGCGACTAAAGTATGCTGACCGCTGCCGCCGATAGAAGTCATAAAATAGCCGCGGAAGATGAATTCCTCGCTCATGCCCTGCACGAAGAAACCGATGAAGAACAGTGCGATGATCTTGTAATTTACACCGCTGCAAACGCTTATGCTGTTTGCTCCGAAGGCAACACTGAGCAGTGTTATCGCTGTCATGAGTGCGATACCGATAGCAAGTCCCAGCATATAATGCGGTATAAGCTTTCTCTTGCGGGCTCCCATTGAGCGGACAGGGCGCATTTCGATGAATCGGCAGTAGAACAGAGCTGTGACAGTGCCGAATATCGTTGACAGGAGCGACGGTATCATTACCTTTGGTATTGCCGATACCTTAGTGGCTATTGCGATCGAGTCCTTCAGCGAGAGCTTCTGTGTGCCGTCGAGGTATCCCTGCTTCTGCATTTCCTCAAGCATGGGCTTGGTAGTGACTATACCGGGAACTATGGATTCGAGCACCAGTATTATTATCAAAACTGCGGCAAAGCTCAGTATAATAACGAAAAGATTCTTTGAAGTGTGAGTTTTTGAAGCTTCTTCAAACATCTTTGGTCTGTGATCTAACATTTGAACACCTCCGTAATATATTTTACTATAATATACGGCAGTTGTCAAGTAAGTTCACTGAGCCGCAAAGCTGCGCAGTCGTATCCCGATGTTAGTTGTTTCTAAACTAACCGCTTTTATTTGACATAACAGCACAAAAGTGTTAAAATTATTTTTATACCATTTAAGAAAAGAAAGGAGTATGCCGATGTATAAAACGATATTTTCTCATATCGGGAAGTACAAAAAACAGGCTGTCTTAACGCCTGTGACCATTATCGGTGAAGTGCTTATGGAAGTGCTGATCCCAGCGGTAATGGCACTTATAATTGATAACGGCGTAGACAAGGGGAATATAGGGTATGTTGCAAGAATGGGAGGACTTATGGTGCTCATGTCGGTCTTTTCGCTGTGCTTCGGTGCTCTTGCAGCACGTTTCAGCGCAGTTGCCGCAATGGGCTTCGCAAAGAATCTCAGGAGCGCTCTTTTCCGCAAGGTGCAGGACTTCTCCTTTGCAAATGTGGATAAGTTCTCCACAGCTTCACTGACTACACGACTGACAACTGATGTGACGAATATACAGAATGCGTTCATGATGTTCGTGCGTATGGCATTCCGCTCGCCGATAATGCTCATACTTGCGACTGTTATGGCTGTAAGGCAGAATGCAAGGCTTTCGCTGGTGTTCCTGTTTGCGATACCTGTGCTGGCGTTTGCGGTATTCTTTATCATATCAAAGGCGCACCCGCGCTTCGAGAAGATGCTCGGACAGTACGACAAGATGAACGGAAAGATACAGGAAAACCTCATAGGTATCCGCGTAGTAAAGGCTTTTGCCCGTGAAGAGCATGAGAAAAAGAGTTTCGAGGAGAACACGGCAGCAGTACGCTTTGCGCAGTTTGCCGCAGAAAAGCTGGTAATACTCAATATGCCGATAATGCAGCTTGTCATGTATGCGAGCATAGTTACGATACTCTATTTCGGCGGTCATATGGCTGTTGACGGAGATATCGCCACAGGTGAGCTTTCGAGCTTTATAATGTACGTGGGACAGATACTTCTGTCGCTCATGATGCTCTCCATGCTGTTTATTATGTTCGTAATATCAAGAGCTTCATTGCAGCGTGTATATGAAGTTCTTATCGAGGAGCCTTCCATCAAGGATAAAGAGGGCGCTCAGGCATCTGCTGAGGACGGCTCGATAAGGTTTGAGAACGTGAGCTTCAGCTATTTCGGCGATATGGATAATCTTGTGCTCGACAGCATAGACCTGAACATAATGTCAGGTGAAACTATCGGCATCATAGGCGGTACAGGCTCGTCAAAGACTTCGCTGGTACAGCTCATACCACGTCTGTACGATGCAACAGCAGGACGTGTTATCGTCGGCGGTCACGATGTAAAGGACTACAGCCTTGAAACTCTCCGCGATCAGGTTGCGATGGTATTGCAGAAGAACGTGCTTTTCTCGGGCACTATCAGGGACAATCTCCGCTGGGGCGACGAGAACGCCACTGACGAGGAGATCATCGAAGCCTGCAAGGCTGCCTGCGCACACGACTTCGTTATGAGCTTCCCCGACGGCTACGACACCGACTTGGGACAGGGCGGCGTAAACGTTTCGGGCGGTCAGAAGCAGAGACTTTGTATAGCCCGTGCGCTCCTCAAAAAGCCGAAGATAATCATTCTTGACGACTCCACCAGCGCAGTCGATACCGCTACCGACAGCAGTATCCGCAAGGCTTTCCGCGAAAAGCTCTCGGAGACCACGACCATCATCATAGCTCAGCGTATCTCCTCAGTCAAGGACGCTGACCGCATAATCGTTATGGACGGCGGAAAAATAACCGATATCGGCACACACGAACAGCTTATGCAGTCCAGCGAGATATACCGTGAGGTATACGACTCGCAGCAGAAAGGAGCTGATGAATAATGCCTCCTACGAAAACTCCTAAACCAATGGCAAAGCCCGAAAACACTATGGGTACGCTTAAACGCATATTCAGCTATATGCACGGCTTCCGCGTACAGTTCGTATTTGTTATCATAGGCATCGCGTTCAGCTCGTTTGCGGGTATCGCAGGCAACTACCTGCTCAAGCCCATTATCGACAACATCGAGGACGCTCTGAATACAGGTGACTGGGATTACGGCAAATTTATCGGCATAATCACTGTCATGATAGTCATTTATGCTGTGGGAGCTATCTCGTCGCTTTGTTATCAGCGTATAATGCTGAAAATATCAACGACTACCCTCATGCGTATCAGAAACGACCTTTTCTGCAAAATGGAGATGCTTCCGATACGATTCTTCGACAAGCATACTCACGGCGAGCTTATGAGCCTTTACACAAACGATACGGACGCTATCCGCGAGATGCTCAGCAACAGTATCGCACAGTTCATAGGCTCTGCTATAACTATCGTGGGCGTATTTACGGCAATGCTCATATACAGCTGGAGACTTACCATACTTGTTGTGGTCATGCTGTTCATAATATTCAGGGTCATAGGCTTTGTGGGCTCACGAAGCGGCAAGGGCTTTGTTGCACAGCAGAAGGCTCTCGGCAGCGTGAACGGCTACATCGAGGAGATGATAGACGGTCAGAAGGTCGTGAAGGTGTTCTGCCACGAGGAAAAGGCTGACGAGGAGTTCGACAGGCTCAATGAGGAGCTGTGCAAGGCTGCTACACACGCGCACACCTTTGCAAATATCCTCATGCCTATCATGAACAATCTCTCATATATCCACTATGCAGTTACGGCTATCGCAGGCGGTATCATGGCTGTAAAGGGCATCGGCGGCATGACCGTGGGTACTGTAGTTTCCTATTTGCAGTTCACACGTTCGTTCTCAATGCCTATTACACAGGTATCTCAGCAGCTCAACTCGGTGCTGACAGCTCTTGCAGGTGCAGAGCGTATCTTCCGCGTCATTGACGAAGAACCCGAAGCTGATGAGGGATATGTTACCCTTGTGAATGCTGATATCGCTCCCGACGGTTCTATCACAGAGACAAACGAGCGCACAGGACGCTGGGCGTGGAGACACCCCCACAAGGCTGACGGCACTGTTACTTATACCGAAGTGCGCGGCAAGGTGGAGTTCGACAACGTGGTGTTCGGCTATGAGCCGGACAAGACCGTTCTCAACGGTATATCACTCTATGCAAAGCCCGGACAGAAGATAGCATTTGTCGGTTCTACAGGAGCGGGCAAGACCACTATCACCAACCTCATAAACCGCTTTTACGATGTGCCCGACGGCAAGATACGCTATGACGGCATAAATATCAACAAGATAAAGAAAGACGACCTGCGCCGTTCACAGTCCATAGTTTTGCAGGATACGCACCTTTTCACAGGCACGGTCATGGAGAATATCCGCTATGGCAAGCTTGATGCCACCGATGACGAGGTACGGGCAGCTGCTAAGCTGGCAAATGCCGACAGCTTCATACAGCATCTGGAAAACGGTTACGACACTATGCTCACGGCTGACGGCGCAAACCTTTCACAGGGACAGAGACAGCTCCTTGCTATCGCCCGTGCAGCCGTTGCAGACCCGCCTGTGCTCATTCTCGATGAGGCTACAAGCTCTATCGATACGCGCACGGAGGCTCTTATCGAAAAGGGCATGGACTCGCTCATGGAGGGCAGAACGGTATTCGTTATCGCTCACAGACTTTCCACGGTACGCAACTCCCACGCGATCATGGTCCTCGAAAACGGAAAGATCATCGAGCGCGGAAATCACAATGAGCTAATTGCTCAGCACGGCAAGTATTATCAGCTCTACACGGGAATGTTTGAGCTTTCGTAAGTAAATTTATACAATTCATTTTTGAGCCGCATAATAAAGTTTGTTTAATAAACATCTTGAAGTTGCGGCTCTAATTGTGTATTATAGTTAAGGACGGTTCTGCCTGTGTTACGGGAGCTGTCTTAATAATACTTATGACCTGGAAAAGAGAATCGGATATGAAGATCACAAAAATACTTACATTTATCATTGTTTCAACAATGCTGTGCGGAGCTCTTTCTTCATGCAGCAGCGACAAGGTGAAAACAAGCAAGAATACTGCGGCTGATGTTAAGAAAAGCTCCTTAGCGGACGGCGAGCTCCCTACAGCTGCCGATCTTGCAGGCGTTGAGCTGGAGGACGCCGTGACTGCAAAGTCGGGCGATGCTTACCTCGCTATTGCTGACGAAGACTACAAGATGCAGTACTGGGGCGGCAGCGACGAGAACAATCAGCTCACATACGATGCGGGAGTAGTCCATATCGACAAAAACGGCGACTATACAGTCAGCGTAAATGCCGATACCAAGGGCTTGCGCTACAGAGCCACAGGCAACCCCGATACGGAATATAAGCCCAAGGGTCTGGGATTTCTGGCTGTTGTTATCAATGACGGCGAAAAGGCAGTTCCTGACGCTATAATAACCGTCAAGAGCGTCAAGGTGGACGGCAAGGACGTTGAACTCAAAAAGAAGAACTATACCAACACCGAGAGCGGAGAAGTTCGTTCAAATATCTTTAATGCGTGGGTAGGCGACAGCTTTCCGGCAGATGCAAGATCTGCCGAGGGCGCTCTTTTCAATGATTTCAATACAGCTTCACCTGCTGAGATAAATGACGGAAGCTATTCGGCTGAGGTGATCGGCACTGAGGCTTTTGCAGAGTGGACAAAGGTAGAAGTAACGTTCACAGTTTCAGGACTTGCTTCGTGATACGCTGTGTAATATAAACTATAACATCATCCTCACAATTTTACCGTGAGGATTTTTTTCCCCATTCAGCTTACTATCACAAAATAAACATATGGCGGAGTTATAATACAATCATGGAAGCGATACAGAGCTTATCCCTCCAAAGATCTGTAAGGAAAGCTTTCATAACGTAGATTGCTTCATTTTTCATATAAACCACCCTAACAGGAGAAGGCGTTCGGAAACGAGCGCTTTTTTCTTTTTTAAAAAGATGCTTCAACATTATTGACAAATTATAGGTGCTGTGATATAATTGGTTTATAGCAAATTAACCTAAAAATAACCGAATAACGGAGGAAATAATAATGGACGATATGAAAGTAATGAATAAAGTGGTAGCAGATTTCTGCGGACTTCTTGAAAGCCACGGTGTTCCATATGAGCTCAACGACAACGATGCAAACATGATAAGATTCAAAACAAGGCTTCCTCATCATCAGGTAGCTCCCGTGGTATTCATACATTATAATCCTGCAAATCAGGCTCTTACACTTGCTCTGAGCAGAATGGTACACTTCAACACTGTTCCCGTAGAGCTTTATCAGCTTATCAACAGCTTCAATGCAGACCCTGAAAATTTTGCCTGCAAGATGTTCATTGACGATGCAGGTGAGATAATCGTTCTCGTTAATGCAGTCATTGCAGGTGACGATCCGAGAGACCAGATCGAAGATTACCTTAATATCTCGATCCTTGCAATTGATAAATATTTGGGAAGAATTTCTGAAGTGGCTGAAAATAAAAATAATAATTAACGATATATAGCAAAATATCTGAATTAGTAAACGGATAAAGTAATTGGCGTATTACAGATGGTATTATTTTATTGTACAAAACGTAGAATTTCGTTGTGAAATATGCCAAATTGCACTAAAACACCTTTAAAATTATATGAACTTGTGCTAAAATATAATTACACAAGAAATTCCTATAATGGGGGTGTAGGTATGAGTACTGTAAAAAAGTTTACTTGTAAAATGGTGGCGGCTGTTTTGGCTTTTGTTTTGACTTTGGGATCATCAGTGAGTTACTCTCGCAGAACTCATGCTGTTGATGATTCAGAGTTGAAGGCTATGGCCGAAGAAATCATCTGGCTGGTGAATGAAGCGCGTGTGGCAGAGGGTCTGAAGCCCCTCAAGGCTGTTCCGTATCTTTGTGATGTGGCACAGGTACGTGCAAGAGAGTGTATCTTTGAGTTCAGTCACTGGCGCTCAAGCGAGCATACAGATGACAATCTGTTCATTTCCGCCGTTGACGTGAATCTTGTTCCATATTCCTGCGCAGCAGAGAATATCGCAGCAGGTTCAAGTACAGCGGAGGGTACGTTCAATCAGTGGAAAAACTCTCCTAATCACTGGAAGGCTATCATGAATTCTAAGTATACTCATATTGGCGTGGGCGTAGGATATGAGCCTGACAGCGAATACAAGTATTACTGGGAACAGCTCTTCATAGGCTATGACGGTGAGCTTCAGGACGAGTACGTTACCGAGAGATATAAGACCGTACCTAAGGGCTCCGGCGATATCAACGGTGACAGTTCCATAAATACTTTCGATCTCATTACTATAAACAAGTATCTTGCAAACGAAACGTTACTTAATGATCTCCAGATCGAAAGCGCGGATACACTGAAGGACGGACACATCACCTCAGCAGATGCGGTAGTTCTCAGGAAGTATATTCTCGGCGACTATCATACGCTGCCAATGACGATGGAAATGCTTTTGTCTGATTACTAAAGAAGAAATAAATATAGAAGTGTGTTCATGATGAGGGCGGCTGATGTATTCAGCCGCTTTCATTTTTATTGGCTATGCGTACAATGTGATTAAAAGAAAATGTTTTTCATAGGCACTGTAACATTTGATACACGAGGTACGATTGTTTGTGATGAAAGGTCGACCTTATGATATAAATGCAAGGAGGAATGAAAATGACAAGCAGAGAACTGGCAGATATGATACAGGATTCACCTGCCAAATGTCATAAAGCTCTCGTCAAAGAGTATGGCAGATATGTTTATGCGATCGTTTACAATAAGCTCAGAGGCTGCGGCACTAATGAAGATGTAGAAGAATGCGTGAGTGATGTTTTTGCGGACGTTTTCCTGAAATGTGAGTTTGATCTGTCATTGGATAATGATGTGAAGTATCTCATCGGAACTATCGCAAAGAGAAAGGCTATAGACAGATTCAGGAGCTTATGTGCAAGGGCAAACCATATGACAGATGCCGACGAAGACGACATTCATGAGCTTGTCGCAGACTTCAGCGTGGACGATCACGTTGACCGTTCTGAACTCCGACGTGTGCTCCTTGATAAGATAGATGAACTCGGGGAGCCTGATTCAACTATACTTATCCAGAAATTCTATTATAACCGAAACTCAAACGAAATAGCCAAGAGCGTTTCAATGACAGCAACTGCTGTAAGAGCAAGATGCTCAAGAGCTATGAACAAGCTTCGAGCAAAGCTTGTTGAAGTTGGGATAAACGGGTAAGGAGGAGCAGTAATGAAAATGAACAATATTTTCGACATTCTTGAAAATGCAGAGGACGATTCAATGGAAAGACTTACCGATAAATGCCCCGAGATAACGGACGCACAGCTCGACAGGATTCTTGCCATGAGCGAGAAAAAATATAAAACGAGAAAAAAAGAAATAACAGGGAACAAGAAAGATAACAATATAAAAATGACCGAGAACAGCGATGTTTCAGGTGTTGAGCACAGCAAAAGACCAACATGGGCGGTTACGCTTCGTATAGCTGCATCGCTAGTACTTGTTGCAGGCGTAGCTATCGGAAGCACAGTTATGCTCAGGAGAAACAGCGGCATAGTAAACGACGGCGGCAAGATACCGCCAGCTGCTACAGCTACAACAACAGAAGGTTCGGGCACTACTCACGTAACAACAAATTCAAGCGGCACGACCATTAAGAATGGCACGACCGACAAGAACGGTTCAACTATCACGACCGTGGTTACAGCTGTTTCGACTGCAAAGGACGCAAATAAACAGCAGTCAGGCGGCACAGGAACATCAGGCGGCGGCGCTGCTGTTTCCTCTGAGAGCGTCAAGGCTTATGCAGGCAAGTGGCAGTATCAGATCGCAACCAATGGTTTGGTTGACGTAAGTTCAAGAGACAACGGTACCGTTATTGTAAATGAGGACGGAACATACTCCTATACAGACACTAACGGCTATACTTCATCGGGTAAAGTTGAGATAAGCACTGAGGAAATAGGCGGTACACGTTTAACAACAGTAAATTTCTATGTAGGCGGAGTTTATCAATTCGGCGGTTATTACGATGACAGCAAGCCTTATGAGATAAACATCGGAAACGGCGGCACTGCACGTCTCGTCCGCGGAGATGATATTATAAAGAGATGCGAATATCAGAACACAGCTTATGAGCTCGTTGAGAAATACTATAAGATGATGCCGATTATAAAATTCAGATTCCATGGTTATCTTGACCTCAACGACAGCGTTACATTCAAGATAGCAAATCCGTATTCAAACGGACAAATAGAAGACGTTACTTTTGCGCGTATCTCAGGCAATGGTTTTGAGTTCGATTCAATTGAAGATATCATGGCTTACAGAAGGACTGTATATTCCGAGAGCTTAGCAAAAAGAGAACTCGTGCCTAAATATAAGACCATTGATGACAGCTACAACAGCGGCGATCAAATACCTGAGGCAGATCCCTATTCCGAAGATGGCTTGTATTATCAGAGCTTTATCATTTACAGAGGTCATCTGTATGCAAATACCGTATCACCTGCTATGGGCTGGCTGGGTCATGTTGAGCCTCGTGAGCCAATCGTTATAACAGATATAACATCGAACTCTTTCAGAGCGTATTATCCGAGCCTTACAGGCGAGTTCGTTACAGAGCCGTATACAGGCTGCGATATAGTTGATTTTGTTCTTGATCCATCCTGTGGAGAGTGGAGGATGAACAGTCTTACGATCGCAGACTATTCGGTTTATCAGAGCAAAGCAGCAGAAGCAAAATATTGAGAGTTAAAAAGTACCGAGATTAAGCACGGTGTTTATACAGAAGTTTTTACGTGAGATATTGAGGAAACCCCTTTTGAAGAAGATTTTCTCTGTATTCCTTCAAGAACGTTATTTCATTTTTTCTTTGATAAAGCCCATTAATAAACTGCCCCTTTGTATTAATTACAAAGGGGCTTTATCATAGAAAAAATCAGCTAAAGTTTTCCCCTGATAATTTCGTGTAAAGTTTCTATATGAGCACTGTGTTTATGTCGGTACTTTTAATATTCTGTGAACACGGCATCTGTCGGACAGCATTTTCTGACAAGTCGGGTGTAATAAAAAATTGCTATGATACAGAGTGGAAAACGTCGTTTATACGGATATATGGTCTTTTCAAGAGATATTACAGATAGTATTGCTTTCGATTGTGAACTATCACAATTTTTACGCTGAGGATAACTATTCATTGTTCAATGCTACAAATTTCTTGATTTTAGTGCATAGTTCACAGAATATATACATATTCTGGCGAAAAATATGGTATTATATAACCAGAGGAAAGGAGAAAGCCAAAAAGATAAAAAAAGTTGTTGAGAAAGAGATCCGAGAAGCTTTAAGTGATAAGCCTGCTGTATTTGAAGACATGGTGGAAAGGGAAGGATCGACCTTGGGTTTCGTTACAGTTAAAAGGTCTCGGATCGGTTGGAAAACAGCACTTTATATATCCTGATTCCGCAAAAGATCGCATATCTCCAGTGTGATCCGATGCTTAAAATAGTTTTCTTTTTCCAAACGCCCCCCCAGAGAACAGGCACTTCTGATTTTTTTAAAATCAGAGTACCTGTTCTTTTTTTTGTCGAATGGGTTGATTTGTAAATCAATTTATGTTATAATTAAAAAAATATATCTTTGTTGCATTTTTTTGTGGATAAAAACGAATGCAGTATAGGGGAGGAATTGCATATGAGAAAGGCATTATCGCTGCTCACAGGTCTTGCTCTGATAGCTTTGTCGTCGGGGCTTACTGCGTCGGCTGAAGCTCCTGTGCCTGTTGATATTGATGAACAGGCTTATGCGGCGCTTATGAAGGATTACGTCGATTGGAACGGAGACAAGATAATTGATGAAAGCGAGCTTCAAAGAGCCACTTCGCTGGATCTCGATCTTGAAGGGGTCAAGGATATCTCGTGGCTGCCGAGAATGACGAACTGCCGTTACGTGACCTTAAAAGGCGGAACTCTCACGGATTTTTCCGTGCTGAAGCTGATGCCGAAGCTGAAAAAAGTAACTTTTGATTCTGTTCCGCTTACGGATATATCATTTGTCAAGGACATGAATCTTTACGAATGCAATCTGAAAAATATGGATCAGATAACAAAGGAACAGCGCATGGAAGTCGCAGTGTTTCGTGATGTGGAGATTGAAAAAGGCTTCCAGAGTATTATCGGAGTTTATCCTATAGGCATTTTCGGCGACAGCAAAATAGAGCTCAGGTATGATGATACGGGGATCGTGGAAGAGATCGGCAGCTCTAAGGACCAATATCAGATACAGCGTGAGCTGTACGGAATTAAGGAAGGCAGTACGACTTGCCGTGCGTATATCGACGGCGAGGAGAAGTTTGCTGCAAAGATAACGGTTCTGCCTATGGAGCGCATAGCTCCGCCCCTGAATGACAAGACCACAAGTCCTCAGGTGTATCAGAGCTATTATTACGGAAGCCGCCATGTAGTGATCGATAACGGTATTCTTTACGGCATAAGAGGGGATAAGTACTATAAGGTTATGGAGAATGTGAAGTACTGCTCCACCACTTACAAGAAGAACGCCGACGGGGACTATGTGTACATAGACCTTGTGATGAAGAATGACGGAACTCTCATTCTTAACGATAAGGTCGTTGAGGGAGTGAAGTTCGACTATATCCTTGACGGCTGTGCAGTGACTGCCGACGGTACGCTGTATTCGATATACCCTGACGGCAAAGAACCTGTTATCGTAAAAGCAGGTGAGAACTGCAAGTCGCTCATTACTGAGGACAGGTTCTATCTCTCGGAGAGCGGCGAGGTCGTCTGGTACAATGTGGATTATGACAGCAAGGGGAATATTATTCTTAAAACAAGGGATACAGGTATCATGGATCCGCAGTACGTCAGGGACGGCTACTTCCTTGAGGAAAATGGCATTCTCTGGAATGTACGGGGATACTCCTATTTCAGCAAGAACAAGATAGCAGATGATGTTATCGGCATAGGATATTATAATTCTTCGATCGGGTACAGGAGTTATGTATACACTACTTCTGACGGAAAGTCCTACTGCGCTTCCGACAAGAAGGAAGTTGAGATATATGAGGATACTCCCGGTGTTATCAAGAGATCGTATTTGCAGGACGGCTGCTTTTATCTGCATGAGTACGACAGCAAGTACGGCGACGGCAGCGACCTCCTCATAGACTGGTTCATTACCGATGACAGCACCCTGACCCTCGACCTTGCAGGCAGACATTTTGCCATATCTGATGTGGAGCGTGTCATTGGTGCGGAATTTGTAAAGTATCAGGATAAGGGCTATGCATGGTTCATACGCAAAGACGGTTCGGTGTGGAGGTACTGTTTTGAGGACAAAGAAGCCGTTCAGATGACACCGCTTGAGTCAATGCCCGAAGTTCTGCGCTATGACGTTAATCTTGACGGCGAATTCAACGTTGCAGACGTTGTGACGCTCCAGAAGTGGCTGCTGGGAGTTCCCGATGTAAAGCTTGCCGACTGGAATGCAGCTGATATATGCGGAGACTATGAGCTTAATGTATTTGATCTGTGCATGATGAAGAAGGCTTTGATAGAGAAGCTTGACTAAGACTTGAAAATAATTACGGAGAGGGATAAAAATGCTTGACTTTATTACTATCAACACACACAGCAGTATACGCATAGACGACGGAATAATCATCTACATCGACCCTTATGATATCAAGGAGAAAACAGCTGATGCGGATATAATTCTTGTAACTCACGATCATTTTGACCACTATTCGTTGGAAGATATCGAAAAAGTCATGAAGCAGGATACGGTCATTGTTTGCCCTGAGACTATGGAGATACAGGCAAAGGGACTCTTTGTCATAAAATCGGCAGTGGGCGAAAAATTAGATGTTAAAGGCATCAGCATCGAAACAGTTCCTGCGTATAACGTTCAGAAGTCCTTCCATACCAGGGAGAGCGGCTGGCTGGGATATATCATCAACAGCAGCAGTCACGGACGCATATATATTGCAGGAGATACGGATATCACCGAGGAGAACAGGCTTGTAAGATGCAATATAGCAATGCTTCCTGTTGGCGGTACTTATACTATGGACCATAAGCAGGCTGCAGAACTGGCAAATACTATCCGTCCGCAGTATGCTATACCGATACATTACGGCACCGTTGCAGGCGTTCCCGAAGACGGCTGGAAGTTCAGCAGAGCTGTTGACGACGATATAACTGTAGTCGTAAAGATATGAAATAAAGCCCGCTCGTTAAGCGGAGTACTCATATAGAAACTTTACACGAAATTATCGGGGGAAACCTTTCTGAGGAAAGGTTCTCCCCCGTACCCCTTTCCAAAGACTTTTAACACGAATTTTTCGCAGATAGGGCGCTCATGATAATAAAAAAGCCCTGCAAGTTATGCAGGGAGCGCCCTATCAGAGAAAAATTCAAGCTGGAAGTTTTAGGAAAGGAGTTTGAGGAAGAACCCTTTTTCAAAAGGGTTCTTCCTCAATATCTCACG